>NZ_BAIX01000009.1 GCF_000613405.1 Hoylesella enoeca JCM 12259
CGACTTGCAGAGGTGGGGGGATTTGGTTAACTTTGCCATTCGAAAGAGAATGAAAGATGAATAAACATATTTTGATGGTTGTTTGGGGGATGCTGGCGACGGGCACTGCGGCAGCACAGGGGGAGGACTCGCTGGCACAGGAGGCGCCGCTGATCTATCGCATCGAGGCAGATGTGGTGCCTTCGAAGATCTTGCATACCAATCAGTATCTGCGCGGGGAGAATGCCGAGGGGCGGACGATGAACCATGCGTTTACGGCGCGACTGAAATATGCGTTCCAGTTGCCGCAGGGCAGTGTGCGGGCGGCGGTGTATAAGGGGGCGTATCAGGGTGTCGGGGTGGCGTATCATGACTTCAACCGGCAGTTGGGCAATCCTGTTTCGGCGTTTATCTTTCAGGGTGCACGCATCGTGGGGATGGCGCCGCGGGTGTCGCTGAACTATGAATGGAACTTGGGGTTGACGTTTGGGTGGCACCCGTTTGACTTGAACGACAATCCGGAGAACAAGGTGATTGGGTCGAAGGTGACGGCTTATATCGATGCCGACTTGTATGTGGGTTGGCAATTGAGTGACTGTTGGGATGTGAATGCGGGTGTGTCGATTGTGCATTTTTCGAATGGTAATACGGCGATTCCTAATGCCGGGTTGAACGTGTTGGGCGGTAGGGTGAGCGTGGCTTACTATGTCAACCGGCGCCGGGATCGGGCTTGGCGTGTGCGGTCGATTGCGCCGTTTCGGCGTCGGATCGGTTATGATTTGGTGTTGTATGGGGCTTGGCGCAAGCATGGCATTTATTTAGACGGCAATCCGGTGGCGCTGCCGGGCAGTTATGGGGTGTTTGGGTTTACGTTTAATCCGCTTTACCATGTCAATCCGTGGTTTAATGCGGGTGTGTCGGTCGACGGCGTGTATGACCGCAGTGCCAATCTCTATTATGATGACGACTATATTGTGGGGGTGGGCGATGAGGATGATGAGTGGTCGCGTGTGCGTCGGCCTTCGGTTGCGAAGCAGATGGCTTTGGGGTTGTCGGGACGCGCCGAGTTTGTGATGCCCTTTTTCACGATCAATCTCGGCTACGGGCATTATGTGCTCAATGCGCGCGGCGGGTTTAGGGGTTGGTATCAGATGTTGGCATTGAAGGTGGGCGTAACGAAGCACCTGTTTGCGAATATCGGTTACAGTCTGCACGACTTTAAACATCCCAATCATCTCATGCTTGGCTTGGGTGTGCGCTGGTGAGGTGGGGGGCTGCGGTTGCTTCGCCGATGGGAAGAGGCCGGTGGAAAATGGCGAAAAAGCGGATAAAAAGACCCGATAATGGAGCAACAAAAAGAGGATGCAGGTACGTTGGATTGGGTTTTAATGCGTATCTTTGCAAACTCTTAGGTTTGATTCAGTTTTGTGGTTTGCTTGGTTTGTCGGTCGTGTCTCTCGATCGGAATACGCGGGCCCGAAGTTGGCAAACGGATTAACGCTCTATCAATGACAGATATTTGCTGCATCGGACACATCACACACGACACGATTATCACGCCGCAGAACCGGGTGGACATGGCTGGCGGCACGGCATTTTACTTTGCTCATGCTATTCGGAGACTGCCGCCCGCGGTGTCGTTCCGACTGGTCACGAAGGTGGGGCACGACGGGTTGGCCGAGGTGGAACGCCTGCGCGCATCGGGAGTGGACGTGATGTGTCACGGCAGCGCGCACACCGTCTATTTTGAGAATACGTATGGGGCCGATGCCAACCACCGCAGTCAGCGCGTGTTGGCTAAGGCCGATCCTTTTACGGTCGACGAATTGCAAGGCGTCGAGTCACGGATCTTCCACTTGGGTTCGCTTCTCGACGATGATTTCTCACCCGAGTTGGTAAGCGATCTGGCATCGCGCAGCCGCATCTCGATCGATGTGCAGGGCTTTCTGCGTGGCGTTCGCGATAGGGAGGTGTATCCCACGGCGTGGCGGACGAAAGCAGACGTGCTTCCGCAGACTGACATTCTCAAACTCAATGAGCATGAGATGATGATCGTTTCGGAGTCGGACGACCCGCACGAGGTGGCCCGTCAGTTGGCAGACAGCGGTGTGCGCGAAGTGGTCATCACGTTGGGGAGTTATGGTTCGCTCATCTATGCCGAAGGCAGATTCTATGAGATTCCGGCCTATCAACCCACGGCCGTAGTCGATGCGACGGGCTGCGGCGATACATATAGTGCGGGTTATCTGTATTGCCGGTCACAAGGCGTGGGCTATGAAGCCGCCGGGAAGTTTGCCGCCGCTATGTGTACGCTTAAACTCGAGCATAATGGCCCCTTTGATCGGACGATCGAGGAGGTTCAGAAAATTGTCAAATGATGTGCAGGGAGAGATGAGTGTTGTCTAACACGATGTCTGTTCGCGCAATATAACGGTTGATGACGCCCTGCGAAGCCAATGCGCGGGGCGTGCCGACGGATAAGCTCGCTCGGCATCGAGCATCCAAAGTTCGTCGGAGAGTTGCAAGGCCAACTCTAAGTCGTGTGTGGAAAGAAGAATAGTCTTGTCTTGTTCTCGGGCCAACCGACGCAGCAACTGCATAACGTCCACCTTGCTTGGGAAATCGAGAAAGGCAGTCGGCTCATCGAGTAAGATGATCGGCGTCTGTTGAGCCAGTGCCTTGGCGATCATCACCTTCTGACGTTCGCCGTCGCTGAGGGTTTGGATCATCCTGCCGGCGAGTGCCTGAATCCCCACCAGTTGCAGCGCTTCGTCCACGATCCGATGGTCTGCCTCGTTGAGACTGCCCCAGAATCCCGTATAAGGCGAGCGCCCCAGCCCCACTAATTCGGTCGCAGTGATGTTCTGTACATCAGGCTTTCCCGTCAGCACAACACTGATTCGCCGTGCCAATTCTTTCTTGGTCAGTCTGCCGATCTCATCGAAAGCCCTTGCTTCACGATCATCTTCCCGCTGTCGGGCGATGCGAATCTCGCCCGACAAAGCCGTTTGGAATCCCGCCAATGTGCGCAGAAGCGTCGACTTCCCCACGCCGTTTGCCCCGAGCATACACGTGAGTCGGCCGCTTTCGACCGTTGCATTGACATCCGTCAACACCGCTTTCGCTTGCTTGCCACACATGGGGTACCCCACAGTCAAATCCTTTAACCTAATCGTTTCCATACGTGCAAAATTACGATAAATCTTTTGGCACTTTCAGGAAAATGTCATATATTTGCATGACTAACGTAATAACTAATAGCAAATGATGAATACCAGTAGTCGTGATAAAATCTTATCGTCGTATATGCCAAGCTTATGCTTTTGCTCGGCGCCATCAGTCCTGCCACAGAAAGACATGAGCAGCTGTTTTATCTATGTACATTTCTGATCTTAGCAATCTTCTTTACGTGTGTGATCGGCCTGATAATGGCATTCAGGAAAGGGTGTCGCTGCCTCTTAGACATGGTTTGGGGCACTCCTCGCGACTGTTTGGATGATATATTGATAGCGATTGCCGGAATCTTTGTTTGTTATTCCATGGATTATTCCAAGCAATCTATCTTTTGGTGGATCGTACTGATGATTAATGTATTACAGCTACGAGTCTTTTATAAAAAGAGGAAAGAATAAGCGGATTTAATCGTATTTCGTAGCCTCTTTATTTATTAAATATAGTCAGGCCGTACCTCGTTATAACGGGTACGGCCTGTTATTGTATTGTAAAAGTCATAGCCCAACGGTAGTGAAATATATTTGGCACTTTCAATATTTAAGCATACATTTGCACCATTAACGCGATGACAAATGATATATCTCAATCAATTCCACAAAGAAAGCACCGAAAGGATGTTTCAAGAGATGGAAGAATGGCACAAATCTCCGACCTCCTCAGAAGAAGCTGCCAAGCAAATGATGCGCAATTTAAGGCAGGCTCAGCAAATGGAGGCGGCTTATATGAAGAGCAAGCAGTCGTAGAGAGATTTGTTTACAACTCCTGATCTCTTGCTCAATTATTCTTAAGCAAGTTCTTTCATACACTCACTCTCTCATTCATTCCACTCCATATAACAGATTCATAACTCACTTTCTCCGCCTCCCCAATGGGTTGTGGGAGAGGCTCGAACGAATAATTAATTCACAAACGATATGCTTCAACGCGATTATATCATGCGACTCATCCAGGAATTCATGGTTGCCATTCAGAAATTCTTGGAAAAGGCAGAGGGCGAAGACCAAGATTTGGCCCTGCGCGATTTATACAGACAGTATGTGGGCGACTATGAAACGCTGCGTAATCTTTCCGTGGACGAGGCCTTGCACTATGCCGGCGAGCACTGGAAAGACGACGAACAAACGGAGCGTTTAGGGATGTTGGCCGAACTGTATTATGTCGAAGGCTCCGGCAAACAGGCGCCGCTGCGCGACATGTTGCTCGAAAAAGCTTTCCGGTTATTCGACTATCTCAGTACACATGATAAAACTTTCAACCTCGACCGACAGCAAAAGATGGTGCATATCCAACAGATGTTGCATGCGAAAAGCCGTTAATCATCGTGCAACTAACAGTTTTTCGCACGCCAACTAAGCGTTCATCGCACGCCAATTAACCGTTAGTTGCATGGTGTTGATTATCAATATGTTATGTTGTTTCATCCTTTACATACTGCGCTTCCGCGTCCGCAGCAGTTCAACAATCCTTTTTTCTATGATCCGCACCCGCTTTGTCGCCTCGCCGTCGAGCAACTCCGGTTGCAGATCGAGGCCTTGACAGCGTGGCGCGAAGAGGTGGCGCGGGGCAAGATGTTCGGCGTGTTGGTGGTCGAAAAAGCGTCGGGCGAACTCGGATTTCTTGCTGCTTACTCGGGACAAATCGGCGAACGGGCCGACTGGGAGGGCTTTGTGCCGGCCGTGTTCGATTATTTGCAGCCTGCGGGTTATTTCAAAACCGAGGAAGAGAAGATCTCGCGCATCAATCGGGAGATTGCCGATCTGATGTCGTCTGAACAACGGCGCGAGGCTGTGGAACATTTGGCATTGATGAAAGCTGCGGCCGAACGCGAAATAGAAGCCTATCGACAGCAGATGAGAGAGGCTAAACGCAAACGTGATGAACGGCGTGAACAGTCTGTGGAGGATGCCGATGAGGAGGCTCGGATACGCGAAAGTCAGTTTATGAAAGCCGAACTGCGGCGGTTGAAGAAGCGTCTGGCGGCACGCGTTGCGGCATTGGCGGCAACGGTGCAGACGTTCGACGACGAGATCGAGCGGCGCAAGGCGGAGCGTAAACGGCGCTCAGATGCCTTGCAGCATTGGCTTTTCCGACAGTTTCGTATGCGTAATGCGCGGGGCGAAGAGCGCGATTTGTTGCACATCTTTGCTGCTACGGCGCAGCGTGTTCCACCCTCGGGAGCCGGCGAATGTTGTGCGCCGAAACTGTTGCAATATGCTTTTCTGCATGATCTTCGGCCTCTTGCGATGGCCGAATTTTGGTGGGGTGCATCGCCGAAGACCGAGCTTCGTCGGCATCTTCACTATTACCCGGCGTGTCGGGGCAAGTGTAAACCCATCTTAGAGTTTATGCTTCGAGGAATGGATGTAGCCAAGAATCCATTGGATTCACTTGAAAAAAAGACATTGGAGATTGTTTATGAAGACGCGTTTTTGGCCGTCGTGAACAAGCCCGAGGGGATGTTGAGCGTGCCGGGAAAAAGTTGTCGCGAGTCGGTCGACAGCGTGTTGCGCACCCGTTGGCCCGAAGTCGACGGACCGATCATGGTGCATCGGCTCGATATGGCTACCAGCGGACTGCTCGTTGCGGCTAAAACAACTGCGGTCTATCGGCTGTTGCAGGCGCAGTTTGCCCGTCGCGAGGTGAGCAAACGCTATGTGGCGCTGCTCGTTTCAAGGCCGAATGCAGCTCCGCGAGGCACGATTTCGCTGCCCATACGCCCCGATCCGCTCGACCGGCCGCGCCAAATCGTAGATTGGGAACACGGCAAAACGGCCGTCACCGACTATCAGATCGACGGCGAATCGGGTGCATTCACGCGCGTGACACTATGGCCTCGCACGGGGCGTACCCATCAGTTGCGCGTGCATTGCGCACATATCGACGGACTGAATGCCCCGATTGTGGGCGACACGCTGTATGGTTTGTCGGCCGACCGACTCTATCTGCATGCCGCCGAAATTGCATTCACGCATCCGGTTACGGGCAAACGGCTGGCGTTTACGCGTGAACCGGAATTCTGAAAAAGGTAAATTGCAATGCGATTACCATGCAAGACCAGCTGATTCAGTCTGCCGCAGGCACATATTTACGCTTACCCGAAAACTCCGTAAAGTCTACTCGGATAATCTCCACACGATGAAAGGACTTGTGTGCATACTTATCGCCAAGCTCTTTGTCATCGGGCGACAACTTATCTATCAGCAAATGAAGAGCTCGCATCTTCTCTTCATCGCTCAGACCGACGTATGCCCGACCTCTGAACAGCACACTCTCATATTCTGTCGTGAACTTATTGGGCAGCAGATGAACACGACCCACGATGACAAACGACACCTCTGCGTGCTTTGCAATAGCGCGAAGCTTAAAGCCTTCGGGGGCACAATGAATGTAGATAGAATCTTTGCCGTCCCACACGTGATTGACGGGAATACCGTAAGGCATACCATTTTCGTCGATCATCGACAGCACGCCATATTCCGAATCACGCAAAAGCTCGAGGGCACGAGTCTCATCCATCAGTCGATCTCGCCGCCGAACGGTATCGTTTACATATTTCATAGCAGTCTTTAAGTAAAAAACATGATAAGCATTTGGGCAATAATCACGCGAACAAACATCCCCAACGGATAGACCGAAGCATAGCTCACGGCGGGCGTCTCGCCTTTGATCGTGTCGTTGGCATAGGTCAGTGCCATCGGGTTAGCCATCGAACCGCACAGGATTCCGCAGATAGATCCGAAGTCGAGTCGGCCCATCCGCAAAACGATCAGGCCCACGAGGATCACGGGAACAAACGTAATCACAAAACCGATACCCACCCAAAGCAAGCCTTCGGGGCGCACAATGGTTTCGAAGAATTGGCTACCGGCATCCAAACCCAGGCACGCCAAATAAATCGAAAGCCCCAACTTGCGCAGCATCAGCGATGCAGAACGCGTGGTGTAAGAAATGAAATGCGTGCGCGGACCAAGTGATCCGACCAAGATTCCGACCACGATCGGACCGCCGGCAATGCCCAATCGCACGGGTGCCGACATTCCGGGAATATTCAACGGGATAGCTCCCACAATGAGACCGATCAACACGCCGAAGAAGATCGCACCCAGATTAGGCTCGTTGAGTTGCTGAATGGCATTGCCAAGGAATTTCGCAGCGTGCTCCACATCATCGTGTTCGCCCACCACAGTGACGCGATCGCCGTATTGCAAACGCAAATCATTCGTGGCCAGTAATGTGATGTCGCCTCGCATCACACGGCTCACATTCACGCCGTAAGTGCTGCGCAGTTGCAGCTTTCCGAGTTGTTTGCCATTCAGCTCGGTGCGCGAGATCACGATAACTTTCGATTCCACGGCTTTATCTATGCGATTCCAATCCACTTTCTCGGCGTTCCAGTCTTTCTCAACTTGCTTTCCGAAGAGTAGCGTTATGGCCTCTACTTCGTCGTCTGTGATCACCATCATCACGTTATCGCCCGTATGTAGTTGGGTGGTCGACAGTGGAACAATCACCTGTTTGCCGCGCCAGATGCGCGAAATGATAAACTTGAAATGGGTCATTGCCGACACCTGAGCCAAGGTTTTGCCGTTGAGCGCCGGATTGATCACCACGAATTGGCCCACATAGGTGTGATCTTCTTCGGCCTCGCAGTGCACTTTCAGATCATCGGGACGCACAAACCACTTGCGCAGAATCACCATGGCGAAAATCACACCGACCACACCGAGCGGATAGGTCACAGCACATCCCAGCGCAGCTCCGCCCGTGGGGAGACCCGATTGCAGCAAAGCCTGCTGAGCAGCACCTAATGCCGGCGTGTTAGTTGTGGCTCCGCAGAGCAGCCCGATCATGTCGGTCATCGGGATGCTCGTCGCTTGACAGAGTATCAAAGCCGTCAAAGTGCCCAACACGACAACAGCCAAACTCCAAAGATTCAGTGCGATTCCCTCGTGACGAAGCGATCCGAAGAAGTTGGGGCCCACCGAAAGTCCCAACGTATAAACAAAAAGCGAAAGTCCGAACGTCTCCACATAATCAAGCGTCTGTGCATCGACGCCCAATCCGAGATGCCCGGCGACGATACCGATAAAAAACACAAAGGCGCTACCCAATGATATCCCGAAGAATCGCAGTTTGCCCAACGCAAGTCCGAGTGCGCAGATCAGCGAAATCACCACAACGGTCTGCGTGGATGAATGCACGGTAAATAAGCTGCTCAACCAGTCCATTTGTCTGCCGTCTATAATTGTTTAACGACTGCAAAAGTAGTGCAAATCGGAGAGAAAACAAAGCAAACACCGATTTATTACGAATGTCGGGCCGTCACCAGCGGCACAACCGCACCCTAATCGTTTCCCCCATTTTTGAAGCAATCCTTGCCCGCTCCTCCCAGCAAACCGCCCTCCACACCTCTTCAAACTTCCTCCTCCCTGCATTAACCAGCTCCCCATCCACCAAGCTCCCACCTCGCCCATTTATTAAGCAGTCTTCGTCCACACATTGCCCCATCCACTCATTCACTCACCTTTGTCCATCCATCTACTCACCACTTCATCTCCATTTACTCTCTGACTAATTCCCATCTACTCACCACCTCATCTCCATTTACTCCCTAACTGCGATTGCATTCCTCCCTATCTAATTAAATTATCATCATGATGAAAAATATGTATCATCACGATGAAACTAAAATATCATCACGATGAAACGAAATTATCATCACGATGATAATTCAATTAGATAGGGATCTCTTCAATAGTTTCTATATAGCAAATGAATCGTATCTGCGTTAGGAAGCGAATGGTGGTTATAGGATAAAGGGACAGAGGCTGTATTGCAAACGGGCAAAGGCTATATCGCAGGGGAATTGAGATGGCATGGCAGGCGGGTGGCACCAGTTTGTTGCCGGCGAATGAGCCAGCAACAGGGAGCAATAAAGAAAGGTTGCAGCGGCCAAACCGTTACTGCAACCTTTCACATGATCAAGTTTGTAATTCTGTCTTTTTCCTTAGTGGCATGACGGGCAATCTCTTGTCAGAGCTTGTCGCCGTAGCACAAGTCGCCGGCGTCACCAAAGCCCGGAACGATGTATTTGTGTTCGTTCATGCCGGGATCTATCGCTGCACACCAAATTGTGGTTTGATCTTCCGGGAACACGCGCTTGATGTGGTCTATTCCCTCGGGATTGGCTATCACGCAGGCCACATGGATGCGTCGGGGAGTTCCCTTGGTGAGGAATGCTTTATAGCCCAGTTCCATCGAACCTCCCGTTGCCAACATGGGGTCGGCTATGATGAGGGTTTTGGCGTCGATACTCGGTGTTGCCAGGTATTCCACATGCACGCCCACGTTGTGATGTTCGGCATCGGTGTATTCGCGATAAGCAGATACAAAGGCATTGCCGGCATGGTCGAAGATGTTGAGGAAGCCGTTGTGGAACGGCAGGCCGGCACGGAATATTGTTGCCAGCACAATCTTGTCTATGGGCACATTCACACGGGAAATGCCCAGGGGAGTGGCTATATCCTTGGCCTCATAAGTCAGGGTTTTGGATATCTCATAGGCTTCCATCTCGCCGATGCGTTGGATATTGTTGCGAAAAAGCAGTCGGTTTTTCTGATAATCGACATCGCGCATCTCCGCCAAGTACTGATTAATAATGGAATTGGTGTCGCTGAAATTAATGACTTGCATGGTCTTGTCGTGCGGTTTTATGTGATTCTGTTGTACTCTCTATGACGGTGAGTTTGAGAGAGCTATCCGATAATTGAATGCAAAAGTAGGAAAAATCTCTTTTCTTTGCAAAGTCTAAATTGCAAATATATTCGAGGTCTCTTGCTTTTTTAATTCTTTAACCTAAAAACGCTTGATGAGTTGTATTTTTGTCAACTGATGCTTGGCGAGAAAACACAATTTTGCTACCTTTGCTGCCAATTCAGGTAAAACTGATGGAAAGGTTATAATTCACACTTAAATACATTTACAAAATGGCAAAGTTTGATAAGTCAGTACTGGAAAAGTACGGAATCACAGGAACAACAGAGGTTCTTTACAACCCCTCTTATGAAGTGTTGTTCAATGAAGAGACCAAGGCCGGCTTGAAGGCTATGAAGTTGGTCAGGAGACAGAGCTTGGTGCGATCAATGTTAAGACCGGAATCTACACCGGAAGATCGCCTAAGGATAAGTTTATCGTTGATGATGAGAACTCACACGACACTGTTTGGTGGACATCCGACGAATATAAGAACGACAATCACCGTGCAAGCAAAGAGACTTGGAATGCCGTGAAGGATATCGCTAAGAAAGAATTGTCTAACAAGCGGTTGTTTGTTGTAGACGGTTTCTGCGGTACGCACAAAGACACGCGCATGAAGATCCGCTTCATTATGGAGGTGGCTTGGCAGGCACATTTCGTGACCAACATGTTTATCCGTCCCAAGAGCGAGGCTGATTTTGATCAAGAGCCCGACTTCGTTGTATACAACGCGTCGAAAGCTAAGGTGGAGAACTATAAGGAATTGGGCCTGAACTCTGAGACTGCCGTTGTCTTCAACGTAACGAGCAAAGAGCAAGTGATCATCAACACATGGTATGGCGGTGAAATGAAAAAGGGTATGTTCTCGATGATGAACTACTTCTTACCGCTCAAAGGCGTTGCTGCCATGCACTGTTCTGCTAATACCGACAAGAACGGAGAAAATACAGCGATCTTCTTCGGATTATCGGGAACAGGTAAAACGACTCTTTCTACCGACCGAAACGTCTCTTGATCGGTGACGACGAGCACGGATGGGATGACAAAGGTGTGTTTAACTTCGAGGGTGGTTGCTATGCAAAGGTGATCAACTTGGATAAAGAGGCAGAACCGGATATCTATGGTGCTATCACGCGCGATGCTCTTTTGGAGAACGTGACGGTTGACAAAGACGGCAAGATCGACTTTGCTGACAAGAGCGTAACAGAGAACACTCGCGTGTCTTATCCCATTTACCACATTAAGAACATACAGCGCCCCGAGTCACAAGGTCCCGCTGCTAAGCAGGTGATCTTCCTTTCGGCCGACGCTTTCGGCGTACTGCCTCCTGTTTCTATTCTGAACGCAGAACAGACGAAGTATTACTTCCTCTCTGGTTTCACTGCTAAGTTGGCTGGAACAGAGCGTGGCATCACCGAACCGACTCCTACTTTCTCGGCTTGTTTCGGTCAGGCATTCCTTGAATTGCACCCGACGAAATATGCACACGAACTTGTTCGTCACATGGAGAAGAGTGGCGCAAAGGCTTACTTGGTAAATACCGGTTGGAACGGAACGGGCAAGCGTATTTCCATTCGTGACACCCGCGGTATCATCGATGCTATTCTCGATCACTCGATCGATAAGGCTCCGACGAAGACTATCCCTTACTTCAACTTCGTTGTGCCCACAAATCTCAACGGTGTAGATCCGAAGATCCTTGATCCTCGCGACACTTACGCAGATGCTTCGCAGTGGGAAACCAAAGCAAAGGATCTTGCAGAGCGCTTTATCAAGAACTTCAAGAAATACGAAGGAAATGCAGATGGCAAGGCACTCGTGTCTGCCGGTCCGCAACTTTAATTCCCATTTGTAATATTGGGATTATCTACAATGGCTCGTCCGCATTACTGCGGACGAGCCTTTATTATTTTATCACATCAATACGCGCGGTAACCCGAAACGGATCTATTTGAACGAAAGATTACGGAGAACAATAAGGGCGAACTTGCTGTTTACGATTTCGCCAGGCATTTACTGTATGCTGTAAATGTCTGGCGAAATAATTGTGCACAGAATGGGAATCTGCTTAACTATGTAGTATTACTTCTTGGGCGTTTCTTGCTGATAATACAGGTCGCCTGAAAGAATCTGCCGTACACGGGTGAGTAGTTCGTCGCCTTGCAATGTTAGCGAGATAGCCTTACCCTCTGGGTCGATCAATACGTTCATGGGAATCTCACGCACACCAAAGAGCTTGGCCGATGGCGAAGATGTGCCTTGGATGTCGCGGGCTTGAATCCAGTCGGGGCTGTTGATGCCAAATGTTTTGAGGGCCTTGCGCCAGGCAGCTTCATCTTTATCGAGCGAAACGCTTACCAAGGTGAGCTTTGTTTTGGCATGGCATGACTCGGTATACAGCTGTTTCAGTTTGGGCAACTCGCGGCGGCAATCAGGGCACCACGAAGCCAGAAGGTAAGTAGAACATATTGGCCCTGGTAGTTGCTAAGCAGTTTTTTTGTTCCATCGGCCAACGGGAGCGTGATGTCGGGAACATCATTGCCTTGCATCAGATTGAGTGAGCGAACACTGTTGTCGAGGGCTCGCGTATAAGGGCTTGACAGTATCTGCGGCGCAACTGTGGCTACAAGCTGTCGACCATACTCTTTATTGAAGAGTGGCAGCATATCGCGCTGCATGAGTAGTGGCATAAGGGGTGAGGTGTTGTGATCGAGCAGGAATTGCAGGCGATTGGTTGTCAGTGCGATATTGGCTTGGGCACGGAAACGCTTCTCGGCTGCTTTCCCATCTTCCGTGGTCAGAAAGCGCTCGCCTCGGCTGCGGCGCAAAGCCGAAAGTGAGTCGGCAACCGACTGATCGCATTGCCGAGCCAATGCCTGGTATTGTGCATAAAGATCTTTATCGGGGATATCGGTCAATTCCTCGGGCAAAATTGGTATTGTGTTTTGTGTGGCTGAGGCCGATTCGTCGGGTTTCAGTTCGCCATTCTTTATCTTTTTAACCATGTTGAGCAACTGCTCGCCTCGCAAGTCGAAGGCCACAATGTTGCCCTTGGGACTGATGAGAACCGTACGCGGAACAGCCTCTACATTGTAGAGTTTAGCAGCCGGCGAGCTCCAACCTTTGAGTACAGAAGCGTGCAGCCAGTTAGCGTGCGAAAGGTTGTTGCGCGCAATACAGTTGGTCCATTCCTGCTTTTTGCTGTCAATAGAATAGCTTAAGACAGCGAACGGAACAGATCCTTCTAATTCTTGCAGCGCCTGCTTGATAACGGGAAATTCGCGGCGGCAAGGGGCACACCACGATGCCCAGAAATCTATCAACACGTATTTGCCCCGTAAGTCGGCCAAAGTAATGGTTTTCCCGCTGGGAGTTTCACCCTCAATGTCGGGCGCAGGTTTGCCTACCTCTAAACTGGCTGCTCGCAACAAGTTGGTAAGCTCCCAATACATAGGATGCTGGCGCAACGTAGGTGGCACGGCATTGAGGTATTGCTCTTCGAGAACCTTGGGGGTGAAAAACCTAAACAGATCGTATTTGATGATGTAAAGTGCTACCGGCGAGTCGAGATGTTGGCATACGAAGCGCATAGCGGCCGTTCGATAGGAAAGGCTGTTTACGTAGTAGGTGGCGCGTTGGTAGGGATAAAAGGCTTTATCATTGTTGCGCACTTCGTCAGGTAGATCGGCCAGCGTTTTATCCATTCGCTCTTTTGCCGTTTGCGAATTGGCTTCATTGAGCGCTTGGTAAGCAAAGAGAACTTCGTTTGCGGGCGTGCCCTTTACTCTTGCACCAACGGGAAAGCGGGCGTCGAAAGGTAACACTGTAATGTTTCCCGGCTCGAGAAATAGCTGGATGGTTCCATTATCAAATCCCGAAATACGATAGGGAGTAACCTGCTTGGGGGCTGTTCCTTTCAGAGTGAATTGTTTGTTGGTGACCACGGCCGAATCGACAACAAGTTCTTGCCCATTAACTTCGTGGCTGAGATAAATCTTCTTGACGGTTTGCGGGGTATAGCGCAGGGAGTCAATGCACATGGTTCCGGTAATGACAAACTGTCCTTCCTGCTGTGCTATCGCACTGCTCACGAAAAATAGTAATGCGGATAATAATTTTTGTCTCATTTTAAAAGATTGGTTTATTTTCTTTGGATTGAAAAGCGCAGTAGCGCTCATCTTAGTTGTTTTTATCGAACAATGCGGCCACAAAAGCCTTTAAACTTTCACCATGCAGCCCCGTGGCCATGATGTTATTGTCGGCATCGAGTACGAAAATGGCCGGAATGGCCGTAACGTTGTAGAGTTTTGCAACGGGATCGTTCCAGGCTTTGAGTGACGAAGTTTGTGTCCAACTAAGCCCGTCTTTTTGCACAGCTGCCACCCAACGCTCGCGATTGTCATCAAGCGACACGTTGACAATTTCCAGTCCACGTCGGTGGAACTCGGCATAGAGCTGCTTTAATATGGGGTTGTTGAGTCGGCAAGGGCCACACCATGACGCCCAGAAATCGACAATCTTTACTCGCCCTTTCATCTTACTAAGCGTAAACGATGTCCCTTCGAGGGTGGGGAGTGTAAAGTCGGGTGCCGGACTTCCCTTACTAACCTTAGAGAGGCGGGCAATGCGTTGTTGTAAGATGACTCCACTTCTACTTTGTTTTGCTCGCTCGCCGAGCTGTGCATACAATTGCCTGCATATATTTAAAGGAGAGTCTTGAGTCTCTATCTGTTGTAGTTGTAGATGGGCCGAAAGGATATTGTCGTTATCAGCCATAAAGGTTGTGCGACGCGTTTCGAGTTCGTTTTGCAGCACTTTAATGCTGTCGTTTAGTTTGCTTGCGCTGCCATACCGTAGCGCTTTGCGAAGACTATCGCATCGCTGTTGCAGGTTAGCGACGGCAAGTATCAATTTGCGCTGACCTTGTTCGAATGCTATCTGCCGATTTTGCAATACGCCTCCCGTGATGGGGTAGAGCTCGCCATCTCGCAACGTTGCCTGATAGTTGCCTCCCGGTTCTAAGAAGAAAGAGAAGCCTCCTTGATAACCATCTATTGACAGACGAGCAGCGAGTGGTTCGCTCACGTCTATTTCCTGGATGGAAAAGCCTTTATTTGTGAACGCCACGGTGCGAAGCGTGTCCCATCGGCTTTCCGAGCTGCGAACAATGAGATGGATCTTGCCTGAAGCAAGCCCCTCTACCTGTCCTTTGATGAGACTTTTCTGTTGAGCCTGCACTACATTGGTAACGAGCAAGAGCGATGTTGCTACGAAAAGTGCTTTCATTTAATGATTTGTTGGAAGTTGGTAAGAATATTCGCGCACAAACTGAACATCGAGAATATTGCCCAGCTTGGCTCCATCCGAGTCGGTGTCGTAGAACGTTGCTGCCCAGCTTTCGTCTATATCCGATGCTGTGTTGAGCTTGATTTCGGCAACGGCACCCTGATCGCCTTTGTTCATTCCGATAGAGAGATAGCGCCCCAAATCGGCAGAATAAAGAAATGTATCGGCCGACCGAAACTTCATGCACGAGATATTGTAGCCGTTGGGGGCGGTGTAAAGCACGGTTTTGTCACCATTATTTATATTATATCTCACCACATCAGCCCCATCGGCATAAAACACATAATTCGTGCTGAACCACGTGTTGTACATGATAGTTGGTTGTACCGAGGGTGAGAAATCTTCCAGCAGTTTGCCCTTAATGGTATAGGCTGGTGCATCACTGCTTTCGCCATCGCCTTTATCGTCGGCCGAAGCTGTAGAGGTAAGGTGATAGAGGTAATACTTTTGGCTTGTGGCATCGTAGAAGATAAAATACGGATCGGCCTTTTCGTAATTTTCTCGATATTGAATAAATCCATACAAAGCCTTTTTACCCACAGGCGAGAGCTCGTTTTTCAGCCCCGAGAAGTCCACATGGGCATCAAGTACCGGATTGTTGAGTTGTGCATCGTAAGCTTGCCGCTCAGCCCAAATGCCATAACCATCGTCTTTGTTAACATGCAAGAATCGGTTGTTACGCGCATCCCACATCAGAAACTCTGACGAAGTGATCGTTGCAGCCGTAATGTTATAGCTGGCAACCGAACCCTCTGTGGCAGGGAACTTAAAAGAGGGAATGGCTCGGGCTGTGATAAAACGTCCGTCTTTGCCCGTAATGAAATAGAAGTCTGACTGGTTAGAGGGGTCTCCTACCATACCGAATTTATCCGGAATAAAAGCGCCTTGCTCACTCCATGGAATGATAAAGTCTTTATACGACGTAAGCCGCGATTCCATGCCAAATGGGTTGTAAGTCTTGGTGGTACCGTTGTTAAGAAATACGATCAAGTTATGGTTCTGCACGAAATCTCTCCCCACTGCTACTAACCCGTATTGAAACATCAGTTTGCAAGCATCCGTAAATGGATTAGCCTCGTCTTTATAGATCAATTTATAGGCATCGCTACGCACATTGGTGGTGGCCCCCACGGTTTCGATATTCCCGAGGCGAACGCTGCCCGCCTTGCCGTGTAAGAAGAAGAGGCTATTTTTAAAGATGGGACGCGTAGCCACGATAAAGTTCTCGTAACGTGCGAGACCCGTGGTCTTGTCGTAGACCTGTAAGCGAATAGAAAAGTTAGTGGCTTTGCCCACGGGTAGATCTACGTCGAGATAGCCTTTGGTGGTGAGCGTGTCGTTCACCCGTTTTTTATCCTTTATATAGCTTTTGATCCACTTGAAGTCGAGTTGATCGGTGTTCTTCTGGAGCGACTGCCCCACCTTCACTTCTATTCGCTTGTGGGTATCGGCCTCGGTTAGCGGTTGTGTAAACTCGATCGTTTGTCCGTTGAGAGTTTCAACAGCGGCGGGCGAGAAGACAAGTGTATCGATGGAATTCATTCTATCGAAACTATAATCGTAGTTGCCCTTATCCTCGTAACAGGACGAAAGCACAACGATGCTTGCCATGAGAAATATTGTTCTTGTATTCATAGAAATGAGTTTTTATTCGATGAAATTTATATCAGAGATAAACTCTAAGTATCAATCCTCTTGGGCTTTAAGTATCAATCCTTTTGGACTTTAAGTATAAGTCCTCTTGGAGTTTAAGTATCAGTCCTCTTGGATTCTAAATATCGATCCTCGGCAATCTCCGGTGAGAATCCTCGATAATACTGAATGTTCATAAAATCAGGGTATTACTGGGAAACTAAATGAATAGCTACCGAGAGCTGCTTTGTCGCGGAAGAGTTGGTTGGCAGCCTTGATAGCAGCCTCGCCGCCAAGAGAGTCGTCCCAATGCACATAGCCCCATTCATTCATCACGGGGAAGAGCTGATTGAGCACAAAGTCGGCTCCTTTATGTTCCATCCATACCTTGATCATAAAGCGATACTTCTCGGGTGAATAGTTGCCATAATATTTCTCTATAAGCGCCTGGCCACCCTGCTCGTCAGCCCATGCTTGTGGCTTCACCAACTCGTAATCGGTGTCGGACAACATGGGGATGTAAAAGTTGCCTTTGTACGAATCGCCTTGCCGCCAACCATCTTGATAGTAGGTATTATACTTCAACATCATTTGATGTACAGCACGCAGGTTCATTGCTTTCATAGTTGCTTCATCGCCGCCTAACTGGGCGTATTCATTAGCTGTAGTAATATCGAAACTATTACACAGGCCAACGAAAGCCCCACTTTGATACGTGCCCAAGTAGGTGTCTTGTAACGTGGTCCAATACCAGGGTTTGGTATAGGTATTGTCATTGGTGAAAGGTATGTCGATAGTGATTGCGGTTTGTGGAGCAGCTTTTTGTTGGCACCGTAAACTATCAATGGCTTTCAGATTCCAACGTACGAACTGGTAATAATCGGGCGATGTGTAAAAGTCGTTACGCCCAGAAATCCTCACCATCAGAATCTGCTTTTCGGCCGACCATGGCCCGAGATATGAAAGTCCCATCATATCCCACTGACTGGGCTTAGTGTAGGTTTCTTTTACATGTATGGTAAAGGTTTGAAAATCTTTTATCCCTGCCCCGATCTGCGCCTGTTGATCTTCGTTATCGATATATACTTGGGCAATAAACGTAGAGTCTATAAGCGTAGGGCGCTGCGCCTTAACGCTCACATTTTTTGTAATTTCGCCCGGTGCGAACACAATCTCGGGGAAAACAACCTTGGCTTCTGCCACCCCCGATTGAGCCCTGGATTTGAGCACAACCTTTCGCGAATGATCAGAGGGATAACCCATCAGTTTCAGCTTCAACTGAACGGCAATCTCTTTGGGTTGCGTAAGAATCGAGTCGGCAAAGTTTACTGTGGCATTGAGCTCTTCCTTGTTGTTATAAGAAAAGTAAACACCGTCACCACCAGTATCATAAAGTTCTATGATTTCTTCTTTACAAGAAACAAACAGCATGCAGCCTAAGGCAGCCATTGCGATATAGTTAAACTTGTTCTTCATCTTCATGAGGTTTTAGGGATTGGTTTGCGATGCATTCTGTGCGTTTTGCGATGCAGTCCATCCGTATTCTTTCTCGGCATCGGGTAACGGGAATACGAATCGCTCTTTGGATAGAGTAATTTGCGAATCATAGGCAAGCGTTGTTATGCCATGGCGTTTTAGGAAGAACCAGTACTGTCCTTCAGCGTAGAACTCTTTTCTAAACTCTTTGCTTAATGCAGTAAGTCGGTCGGCATCGGTGCTGAACTTCTCGTTGAGCGACTTCGAATAGCCTCTCTTGTTACGAACAGTGTTGAGATATTTGGCTGCCTGTGTTAGGTCGGTCGACATCTCGCACATTATATAATACATCTCCGGAAGGCGAATCAAAGGTATGGCCTCTTTTGCATTGGTATTATACTTGCGCGAGAGCGCCATCTTGGTAGCCGAGTGCTCGTAGAAAGCCGAACTCTTTGTACGCATGTCTTCTCGTTTACTGCCTGAGACTTCGAAATAGCTGTCGAAGCGTTCCGAGCGAATAAAGTATTGGCTGGTATACTTATCGCCGTCGGCCCAATGAGCAGACAAAGCATCGGACATGTGATACATATTCAGTGCACAAAGGCTCTCAGCAAATAGTGCTGGATCGTCGAGATTGGTTGAGCTTAGTTCTAATCCGCAATGCGCAATTACATCTTTTGCACAAGCAATAGCGTTTGGTGCATCGTTGGCGAAACAATACACGCGAGCCATCATGGCATTTACAGCATGGTAGTTAAACCGGTAACGCCGATCACTATCCTCTAAGCGCAATGCTTTTTCGGTTGCAAGGAGTTCTTTTGCTGTCTTCAGATCGTTTAAGATATGGATTATGATGTCTTTTGCTGGCAGCAATGGGAGCTTTTCTTTATCTGCAACCGTTCTGTAAGGCAAACTCAAAGTATTGGGAGCGGTAGCATCTATGCCATACTTCCAAGGCCCCCAAGCCCGAAGTAAATCGAAGTGGCAATAGGCGCGTATGGCAAGTGCCTCGGCACGATATGTGTTGCGGATATTGGCATTGCGAATAACTTCGTCGCCTTTCTTGTCTAACCATTTCAGTAGGTTATTACAATTAGCAATAACATTATACAGCTTGATCCAAGCCTGAGCAATACGTTGCTTTGTACGGAATCCACCCGATGTTGTAGTTTCATAATTATAGATGGCCGCCCTGTCGTTAGCTCCATCGGGAATATAATCGTACTCCTGAGCCAATTGGTCGAGAAGGCCAAAGGTCATATTTCCACCATACGCACTCTGATTGGTCATCAAAAGATAGATACCCACGAGTGAACTCTCGAATCCTGATTCGGTAGAAAACAATTTCTCGGCCGTAAGGTCGGTTTTAGGACTGGTATCAAACCAATCCGAGCAGGCCGTTAGTCCTATTAGTGCAAACAAATATACACCGACAAGGCTGATGCGATAGAAAGAGGTATAGTAACTGAATTGTTTCATAATGCTAATTACTTAAAGATAAGGGAGAATGTAAGGGTGTACGAACGAGAAAAAGGGTAGCCCAATCCGCGTTCCATCTTCACGGTAGATAATCGTAAAAGATCGTTGGTAGTAAAGTTGAGTGAGAACACATCTATATTTAGCCGACTTAAGAACTTGTAGTCGGATTGTTTGAAGCGATAACCAAGATTGATGCTGGCCAACCTAAGTTCGTTGTCTTTCATAATAAATCGATCCGATGCCGGAGTTTGTGAGCCATTGAGATCAATCTTTTTATATTTCACAACATCGCCCGGCTTATGCCAGCGGTCTTGTGCAGCCCGGCGGTCAAGGTTGTAGGCGATATTACTGTTTTCTATCTTGTCCACCAAGGTTTGGTTGTACACAATGCCACCCCATTTGTAAATAAAACCAAGCGTACACGAGAAGTCGCGCCAGTTTATCGATGTGCTTATTGTTCCGTTTATTTTCGGTGTAGTGTCGCCGACAGGAACTTTATCAGCCGAGTTCCAAACAAATGTTTTCTGGCCATCTTTGGTTAAGAACACCTCTTTACCCGTCATGGGATCTATACCCAACGAGCGCACGGCATAATAAGTCGTGGTAGATTTGCCCTCTTGATAAACAGGCAATGGAGCCGAAGCCGACTTAAGTTGCTCTTCGTTCATCTTACGTAGATAATCTGAAATCTTCCGAATCTTATTGCGGTTATGGTTCATACCAACGGCTACTGTCCAGTAGAACTGTTTGCGTATGTTTTGCAAGGCTATCACGTTGACAGTTGCATCGAAACCGCGGTTCTGCAGCTCGCCGGCATTGATATATTGCGACTCGAAACCGGTAGAGGGAGCTAAGTCGTAATTGGTAAGTAGCTGGCGACTGATATTGTTATAATAGTTAAACGAAAGATTAATGCGATTCTTCCATATTCCGAAATCAACGCCAAAACTCATGTTATCGGTCTTGGTCCATTTGATATCAGGATTGTTGAGCCGCGACAACACTGCACCCAAGGTAGAGAACGAAGCATAAGGGCGCATCGTTTGACTAAAAGTATAATACTCTATTGCATCAGCCGGACTCGAGTTTTGTGCTCCCGTAACACCATAGGTAGCTCTGAAAACAAGGTTCGATACACGGCCGGCAAACCATTTCTCACGATAAGCATTCCAGCGTGCACCTACGCTCCAGAAAGGTGTCAAGCTGTGGTCGGCATAGCGCGAGGTAATCTCGCTGCTAATATTTGCATCTATCGAATACTTGTTATCGTAGCTATAAGACAATTGCGTGATAATGCCCATCGAACGTGAAATCGACTCAGAACCGCTAGGATGGGTCGTCATCTTGTTTCCAAAGATAAAGTCGTCCATATGCGGATCGGGATAACCAACAGCCGATAGATTAACATAATTACTCTTATCCTCAGTCAGCGTCCAATTGCCAAACACGCTAAAAAGATGTTTCTTCTGCGCCATGTTCCAGTTCACCCCTAGGTTACTCGACCATGACGTCATCTCTCCAGTATTTTTCGTATAACTACCACGCAAGGTTTTATCCAGTTCGGTTAAGAACGACGTATGATCAGCTGGCAAGAAATGTTCTGTCCGAGCCATTCCGCGCATATAAGAGAGACTCTCCGTGATGCGTAAATTCTTCAACAATCGATACTCTAAGTTAAGGTTTGCCGTAATATTGGTGTTGCTGGTAAGATCCTTTATTCCCACATTTGCATTATATAGAGGATTGGCAATGGGAACACTGCCTGAGCCTGTGTGATTGTCGAGTTGCCTGAGATATTCGCCATACTCGTTTGTGGGGCGATAATACGGATTAACCCGCGTATACTCCGAAAATGAGCCATAGGGTGAATTATGGCCACCACTTTCAGCAAGGTTCAGGCTAGCTCCTATCGTAAGAGATTCTTTACGATAGGTCATATTAAAGTTCAGGCTCTTCGTATTCTGTTCCGACCCTTTCATCACACCCGGATTAAATGCCGCATTAAGATCCAGACTATAGCGGAACGCCTCGGTTCCGCCCGCTGCCGACAGTGAGTGGCGATGTGCGACAGCCGTACGCAGTGGCTTACTAAGCCAATAGGTATCTACACCAGCCAGCACGTTACGTAACAACTGATTGTAGCGGTTCATGCTTTTCGCATTGGTGGGGTCGTATACGCCTGCATCCCACTCCATCTGCAATTTCTCTTTAGCATTCATTAGTTTGTAGTCGGTAAGATCGGGCGCTTGAATTGTGAGCCCGCCGTTGTAATTAACCGATAAGACACCATCGGGAGCCACCTTTGTTTCAATAACCACCACACCGTTCGACGCCCGCGAGCCATAGATGGCTGTGGCAGCAGCATCCTTCAAAATGGTTACATTCTCGATGCGTTCGGGATCAAGTTGTAGGATGCGACTCATCGACACGATGAAGCCATCGAGTACAAATAGCGGTGTGTTGGGTCTGCTTGACACGTTATCTAACAGCAAGTCCATACTGTTGAGCGAAGCCGTAGATCCCAAATTCTGATCGCCACGAATCAAAAACTCGGGCTGTGCATTGGGATCAGATCCGCGTGTATTGCTCTCTAGAACTTTAAAACTGGGATCGTAAAACTGCAAACTTTTTAGAATGTTGTTTGGGTTCAGTTTACGCAGTTCTTCGCCTTTTACTGATACATAGTTGCCAGTAAAACTCGATTTGCGTCGCTTACTGATACCTGTAACCACGACCTCGTCTACCATCTGTCCGTCTTCTTTGAGAGCGATTTTCATGTTCAGGTTATTGCGCGTAATTTGCAACGACTGTGGTTCGTAACCCATATACGACACTTTAATCGATGCTTTCTGCGGAACTTGCAGTGAGAATTTGCCATTTACATCGGTGATACTGCCCTGAATGCCACCTGTTTTTGTACCGTCGGTCACCATCACCGTAGCGCCCACCAGCACTTCGCGCGTTTTGGCATCTACCACCACTCCGCCGATGCGCAACATATCTTTGGTAGCCTCGGTCGTTCTCTCATAAGGTGAGATAACTACATGTCTACCCGCCTCGAAGCGTATTCGCACGTTTTGGTCACCAATAAGCTGACCCAACACTTTATCCAGCGCAATGTTTTTTACGTTGAGTGTCGTGGGGCGGTTGATACCTACGAGTGTCACTTCTTGAAGTTCGATCGTGGCCTGGGCTTGTTTTACCACTTTTTCTAGTACTGCGCCAAGCTGTTCGTTACTAACGTGCAACGTTATCGGCGTATTTTTCCAATCATCGAAGCTTGGTTTTGGGCTCGTGCACCTACGCCGGATAATAGGGCGAGACATAACGCACAAAGCCAATAAGGAAAGGCTTTTGTGTTACTTGTTTGTTTTCTCATAGATTGTCGAAATGTAATTGATAAATTTAGGTTTTAAAAAGGAATAGGGCAAGGCGCACCCTGGATACGCCCACAGATGCTCTATTGCAACAGTTTGTTGAGAATGTCGATACGTGTTTTGTCGATATTGTATTTAGCTTTATATTCGGCATAGAGCGGTAGCGCACGTTCTGTCTCTTTACCATTGCGAATAAAGTTTACCAACAACTGGTAGAGCGTGGCGTCTCTTAGTGTGC
This sequence comes from Hoylesella enoeca JCM 12259, assembly GCF_000613405.1. Taxonomy (GTDB): domain Bacteria; phylum Bacteroidota; class Bacteroidia; order Bacteroidales; family Bacteroidaceae; genus Prevotella; species Prevotella enoeca. The sequence goes on from NZ_BAIX01000009.1 coordinate 23,518, forward strand.
CGTCGTAATAAGCAGCCAGCTGTTTATACATCTCTTCCAACTGTTGCGGGATCGCATAGCTCTCACCTTTGGCTACAGCTTTTTTCTGATTTTCGTAAAAACAGTAACGCATTAAGAAGCTTACATACTCGGGGCAACTCAAAGCTCCCACGCCTTTGCGTAACTTTACACCGTTCATCAGTTGCCAATAGTCACCAATTCCTTGCTCAGTAATGGGCGTTTTACGCGTATCGGCGTACATCTGCGGATATTCCATATACGAAGTATAGGCCGCAGCTTCGGTCGCTGCAAGGATGTAATCGGCGGCTTCGGCCGACAGTTGTTTGCGATCTTTTTCCACCATAGTCTGCACTTTCGACAGCAGCGTGCGTGAGTCGGCGATGCGCTGTTGTGGCTTTACATCTACCACCACGCAAGCCAACAACTGACTCTTATATCGCATCTGCTGTCGCAACTCACCAATGTTGCGTAACAAACTATTGGCTGCCACAGCTTTCGCTGTACCACTAAAAACAACACTCGATAAACGCTTTTCGTCATACTTTACTACGGCATGCACACTATCGCCCGGCACGAGCAGCACGTTTACCTGTCCGTTGATAAGCATACACACCGGCGCTTTCGACTCGAATGTATACAGATGCTCGTCGCCGGGGTTAGTATGAAACTCAGCATTGAAGAACGGTGACTGTATGCAATCAAAATACACCATGTCGCGGCGATAGCCGTACACTTCGGCGCTTAATGTTGTTCTCGATTGAGCTTCGACAGTGAGAATACCACTCATCAAGAAGCCCAGTAATAGGCCACATTTTTTTGCAATCATAATCGGCATTTAAGGGTTGTCAAATATTACTTACAGATAATGTTAGGTTTATAGTATCTTTATAACGTTAGTGGTTTAGGCGAGGTTACTCTCTTTATTTGGCACCAAAGTTACGTCTTTTATCAGTCACCCCCTACTTTTTATTTGTTAAAAAACACCAATGAGGATGAGAAATTTCATGCAGAGCAAAAGATTACAACAGAATGACAGATTCCAATTTACTATACGTTCGGTGAATCTAATATAATTATGGTATAGCGATTAAGCATGAAACACACGCTCATCAAGCGTTAATCGCAGGCAAATTAACGGTTACTTGCGTTGCGTTTAACGGTAAATGGTGTGGCACATTATATTAAATTGAGCAGAAAGGAGAGGAAAATATGACCGTGTGAATTAAGGGTTGGCATGATCTAAAAATATAAAAAATGTGGAGTTTATGTACAAAATAATGATAGGAGAAGATTGTTCTTAATTTTTATTTGTATATTTGCGACTAACTTCGATCACAAATCTCTAAAAGGTTTTGAGGTAAATTCAAAGAGAAAATGTATCGAAACCTCATTCCAACATCGTGAAAACGAAAAATAACTTAATGGTATCAAATATGAGAAACTTCATGAGTAACACCATGATCTGGCATCGACTGCCATTCAAATTCTTGGGACTTGTCCTTTGTTGGGCTTTCGCTTTCCAACAGAATGTAGGCGCACAGACGACGAACAAGACCGTATCGCTTTCTTTCAAAGACAAAACCGTGACCGAAATCTTGGATGTTATTGCGCGCCAAGATGGGTACACCGTGAACTATTCGGATGAAGTGAAGACTTATCCCACGACGCTCACGGTTTCGTTTGACAATGTTACAGTGCTTCAAGCCACCCAACAGTTGCTTTCGCACACGCCGTTTACTTACAGTGTGAGCGGTAAGGAAATCAAAGTTTTCAAGTTGGATAACCGACAGTTGGGCAACTATCAGGTTACCGGCGTTGTGAAAGAACGCAACGGAACGACGATTCCTTTTGCCACAATTCAGATTAAAGGCACTAAGACGGGTATCACGACGGATGCCGAAGGGCGATTTACGCTGAAGACGGACAAACGCAACGGCGAGCTCACGGTATCTTGCATAGGTTTCGCAACGAAGTCGGTGGCTTTCAATGCGGATAAATCTTTGAACATCGTTTTGACAGAAACAGCCCATACTTTGGGTGAAGTCTCAGTGATTGCTTATGGTAAACGTAATACAAGAGAACTTGTCGGAGCTATCTCTTCGGTAAAATCCGACCAACTGCAAAAGATGCCTAACTCGAGCATCGAGACTTTGTTGCAAAGCCGAATGGCCGGTGTGGAGATTACCAACCTATCGGGAACACCGGGCGGAGGCGGTTCGCAAATCACCATTCGCGGTTATAACTCACTCAACCAGCAAGGAGTAAACGACGGTTCGCCGCTGTTCGTAGTCGACGGAGTGCCTGTCGTCTCCACCACCTCTACCCGAACGGGCGGTATCAACACGCTGGCAGGTCTCGATCCGTCGACCATTGAGTCGGTGGAAGTGCTTAAAGATGCCGCTTCGGCATCGCTTTACGGCTCGCGGGCATCTAATGGTGTGATTCTGATTACAACCAAAAAGGGACACAATGGTAAGTCGAAGTTAAGCATAGATGTATCTCAAACGCTGTCGTGGTTGCCTGCTACGCCTCTCCAAATATCAGGAAAGGGCGAGCGAGACTTTGCTTCTCTCTTAGCTAAACACCAACGAATAGGCCATTATGATTGGGCAACTAACCGACTGGTAATACCCAGGAATCACAATGATACGTGGGGATGGGACTCTAACTATGATGGAGCCTATGATTATTTTTGGCGTAACGGTAAGGTGCTTGATAACAATTCGGGTCTTCCCGGCGTTGTGCAGGACTCCCTGAATACCTTTTATAACAATCGCACTAACTGGTGGAAGTATGCTTTCCGAGTAGGACGCATCACGAAAGCAGATGCCCAACTGTCGGGCGGAACCGACAATGTGCGTTATCTGGTCAATGCAGGTGTGTACGATGAAAAGGGTATTATGATCAGCTCCAGCTTCCGTCGGCTCAGTCTTTTATCTAATCTTGACGTGCGACTCTCGCCTTCGCTCGATATGTTCGTGCGTTTGAACATGGCCTATACCAATAAAAATGCAGGGGCGGATCAAGGTAAAATCCAAGGATTGACATTCGACCCGAAGAGTACTTCGACGCTGTTGCCGGGCCGAGGATCCATTGCCGAGCAAGAGGCTTTACGCAGATTGCGCGACGTTCATCGTGATAATTCTAACTATAACATACGTGTCAATCTCGGACTGAACTATCAGATTCTGAAAGGTTTGAAGTTTTCCTCCACGGTTGCATTGGATCATTATTTCACGCGTTCATACACTTTCACGCCCAATTATCTCACACAGAATCGGCTCTCGGAGATTAATGCCTCTAATGTTGCTATGACAATGCTGCAAGCCGAGAATCTTCTTACATACAAATTCGACATCAACGGACAGCACAACTTTGAAGCAATGACCGGTATTACCTATAATCACGACCTGCTTCAAACAATGTCCGGATCTGCAAAAGGTGGCCCTACAAATCGCATCCGCTATGCAGGCGAAGGATGGCCGCAGCTTTGGAAAAATCCGTCGGGTACGATAGAAGCCTTACAATCGCTGCTGACCAATAAGGAAGAGCAAGCTATGATGAGTTATTTAGGCCGTTTGGCATATAATTATAAGAAGCGTTATCTGGGCGAGTTCTCTGTTCGTTCAGACGGTTCTTCTGTCTTCGGAAGCGACGTTCGATGGGGGACCTTTCCCTCGGTAGGTCTCGGTTGGGCATTCAGTGAGGAACCGTTTATGAAGAATCTATGGTGGTTGAGCTTTGGAAAGCTGCGTGCTTCGTGGGGTAAATCAGGTCAGAAGTTTCAAGAAGCATACTTAGCCTTAGGCGTAATGTCGGAAGCTAACACTTTCTTAGGCAGTTTAGGACTCATCCCTTCGTTTATGGCGAACAATAAACTAACGTGGGAAAAGAGTGACCAATACGACATCGGACTCGATCTTCAGCTATTAGACTATCGGCTGAAAGTAAAACTTGACTATTATTATAAATATTCTTACGCGCTTCTGATGCAGACCCCGCTGCCCGGAAACTTCTTCCTTACTGATAAGGTTTGGAATAATTCGTCGGCTCTTTCCAACGAAGGTATCGAGTTAGAGGTGCAGGGCGACATCATTCGTAACGACAAACTGAGGTGGACGTTGGGCTTCAATATCTCCCACAACCGCAATATGTTCCGCAAATCTTACGGTAATGAAGATCTGCCAGATAAGGTTTTAGGGCGTTCGATATACGGAATCTATACCTATAAAGATGAAGGCATCGTGCAGAATGAGTCCGAGATACCTTATTATTATAATATGCAGGGCAAGCGGACACCGCTTTATTTCGGTTCGGAGAACTATCCATTACGCGTGGGCGGGCGCCGAATCAAGGACCAGAATATGGATGGAAAGATCGATTCTGAGGACAGATACTATGCGGGAAGCACGCTTCCGATGGCTTACGGAGGTATTTTCAGCTCATTGCAATGGAACGGTTTCACTGTAGATGCACTCTTCGGATTCACCTTGAAACGCAAAGTAATGAATATGGTAAAGAACTCTGCCTTCTCGTTTACAAAGGAATTCGGTGTTATGATGAATGATTATCGAAAGAAAAAGTTCTGGACTCGTCCGGGCGATAAGGCAGACTATCCTTCTTTGGAATTTGCAGATCAAGGTTATATCGGGCAGTTTGACGGCGATATCGACAGTAATATCGAGACCATCAGCTTCTTACGCCTCAAACAGTTGACTGTCGGATACACCTTGCCTAAGCAGTGGCTGAAGTCTTTCTTTATCAAAGACATCAACATATATTTGTCCGGTGAGAATCTGTTCTTACTCTCCAACTACTCCGGAGTAGACCCGGAGGTCATCAATCCATATACTGGAAAGGACCTCGGCGACCAGTATCCGCTTAATCGTAAGATAACATTCGGTGTCAATTTTAAATTCTAAGACAAATGAAACAGTATTTGATTGCCTGCGCCTTGTGCATCGCTTGCACATCGTGCAACCTCGATATAGAACCCGAGAACGGATTGACTTACACCAATTCGTTCAATACCGAGACAGAACTGAACGCCACAACGTCGTCCATTCAGTTCTTTATCAACTCAGCAGTACCTGAAAATCAAGTCTTTATTACTGTCGGGGCAAAAGCAGATGAACTTAAAGATGGCGAACAAGTAAGGCAATGGAATCCGAAGTCTGTCATCGATGTACAAGACTGGAAAGGACTTTATGACTTGGTATTTGAATGCAATCTCTTGCTTGATAATATCCATCGGACGGCAGGACTTACTGAGGAGCGTCGCAACTTTCACGTAGGACAAGCCGAATTCGGCCTTGGATTGGCTTATTTAGTGCTTGTTCAGCGTTACGGAGATGTGCCTATCCCCATCGATTCAAAAACAATCGCAGTTTATGGAACATCTCCCCAGATGCAAGTCATCAACACAGCCATCGAGCATGCACAGAAAGCGTTTGACATTCTGCCCATTTACGGTCAGTTGAAAGATATCAACGGTAGTGTTGTTGTTAATAAGCAATATGCTTCGAAAGGCGCTTGTGCTGCGCTGTTGGCCCATCTTTATGCGTGGAAAGGCAGTGTGATAGACCTCTATAAACTGAAAGGTGATGCACAAGAAGCCTATCGCAAGTCGGTGGAATATGCCTCGATGCTCATCAATGGGCAAGTGGGACCCTATCAGTTGTGCGCCAATCCCGAGGAGTTGTGTACATATTTGTCCGATCCCTCACGTGTAAACCCCGAAGCAATCTTCACAATCGTCTATGACATCAACCGTTCTACTTATGCCGTTACGCCTAATCACACGGCCTCGCAATATGTTAGCTGGCCAGTGAAAGAAACCTCTCTGCTCGGCGATATCGTGTCGGAAACTGATCTTCGGATATACAAGAGCACTGTGAAAGCGATGTATTCGCCTGACGACTTACGTTTGCAAGCTTTCTTTTATAAGATAGACAGCCTGCATGTCGTGGATGGTAACGATTACGCTTTGCTCTATAAATTCCGTAAAAGCGTATATGATGCCGACCAATATGCGCCCAGCGGTAAGAGTTTTCGCAGTTTAAATGCCGACTATGTGTACTGGCGCTTGGCCGATATTTACCTGCTTCGCGCCGAGTGTAACGCGAAGTTGGGCAACCAGGCCCCGGCAATCGAGGATTTGAATAAGATTCGGGCGCGTTCCAACTCACCGTTATTCGGAGCCTCGGAAGATGTTAACGGGCTTGCAAAAGCGATCTTTTTGGAACGCGAAAAAGAGTTAATCGGAGAGTCGGATACACGTTACTTCGATATCATCCGCAACAACTACGTGAACACCGAACTGCAAGGCAAATTCCGAATGCTCACTCGCCAGGATATCATCAACGGTGCCTTGGTGCTCCCTGTGCCGCAAAGCGCAATGAAAGATAAAGATGGTAAGGTGATCAATACCGTCATTCGGCAGAAGGCTTATTGGTTGCCATTTATGTAAACAAGTTGTCACCAGAATTTGAATCATAAAATATCAAACAGACAAGAATATGAAAAAGGCTATATATATAATAGGTGTAGTGCTGCTCATGATGACCAGTATCGGTTGCACCGACTACAATTTGGTGGACACCGGTGAAGCAAACGGCAATCATCAAACCACGATGTGGGAGTATTTTAAGGGCGATTCGTATAACTGGGATTCGCTCAGAGTGATGGCAGAATATGCCGATCTGAAGACGATTTTCGACGGCACGAGTAAGTATGGTACTCAAATCACATTTTTCGGAATCACCAATCACAGCATCCGTCGTTATCTGTTGCAGAATGATCTGAGCCGTGTGACGGACATTCCGAAAGAAGATTGTCGGCGAATGATCCTCGATTGCGTACTCAATCAGCGTATTATGCTTGACGAGTTTACACCGGGGCGCCCCTCGGGCAATCCCGATCGAGTTATCGGTACGGGTGGAAAGACTTATGAAATGTTGTCGGGCAAGAAGTTGTGGATCTATTCTTTCCGCACATCTTACAACGGAGTGCCCGAAGCCGGACCGTTGAATATCTTCTTGGTATCGCCCGACAGTCAGAAGTCTACACGTGTGGCGTCGTCCAATATACAGACACTCACGGGCGTTGTACATTCATTAGATTATAGTTTTACACTTAACGATTTTTAGAATGAAGAATAAACGAATTGGCAGCATTGGCATTTTGGCACTGTTATGTGTGCTTTTTGCACTTTCATCGTGTGATCGAATGAAGGTGGGATACCTCAACACGACGAATGCGTCATACAATCCTGATACCGTTTTTGCTTTTCGCAATATTGATCCGACAAGCGAACGGGCCGTGAATAATGCCCCTTGGACTTCTGTCCGTATACAAGGCGTAGCCGGAACGGTGCCTATCAATTACGAATATGTGAGTGTAAAAACCGCCAAAGGCGGTGATGCACAACGCTTCAACGAGCAAGTGAAAAAAGGAAACGTATTGATTCAAGGCGGGATTATTCAACTTTTCCAAGCCGGAGTCAAAGAGATTCCCAACGGCGAGTATACACTTACCATCCGCGTTTACAACGAAGATCATTCTGCATTATTGAAAGACATCTTCACTTTTGTTGTGAGTGACGATGATCCTAACATGTAAACAAAGAGGAGGAGAGGGTAGGAGCCCGTCTCACCTCTCATAAAACGAATACAAAAAACATATTAATGATGAAACCAATCAAATATTTTCTATTATCGATCTGCCTGCTTATGTCGCTTGCTTCCTATGCACAGGGAAGTGCGAAAGGTATCAAATTCTTTACCGGAACATTCAGTCAGGCACTCGATGAAGCCCGAAAACAACACAAACCGGTGTTTGTCGACTTCTTCACCACGTGGTGCGGACCGTGCAAAAGGATGGCTCGCGAAGTATTTACACAAGACTCTGTGGGTGCATTCTTCAATGAAAAGTTCGTTTGTTTGCAGTTAGATGCAGAGAAAAAAGAGAATGTCGACATCGCCAAACAATACAAAGTGGATGCTTATCCCACATTAGCTTTCATCGGAAACGACGGTAAAGCCATTTCCGTCAACGTCGGTGCGATGGACGCCGGAGCCCTGCTTGAAGCGGCACGGATGGCTGTCGGCGAGGCCATCGGCTTTGAACAACTATACGAACAGTATAAAAAGTCGCCCACAGATTTGGCCATTCAACAACAGTTATTGTTGAAAGCCCCCAACTTCTTGGGTGCACAAGAAGGGATGGAAGCCGAGAAATGGATTACACGTATCCGCAAATTGTATAACAATTATATTGAGAGTAAAAAGGGTCCGGCGCTTATCAATAAGCAGGATTACCTCATTATATCGGCTCTCGGCAATGAAGATAAAGACAAAAAGACGGCTATGGCCGACTTCATCAATGCCCATCTCCCCCAATGGAAAACCGTTGTAGGCGATGCAGCAGCCTATTACGTCATTGAGCATAACGATGCCTTGATAGAAGACTTAGCCAAAGCCGGAGACTTGAAATATAAAGATTGCGTAGCCAAAATCAATAAAGAATATAAGGATGCGTATGCCGTGATTCCACAAACGGGCATTGCTCCCTATGATAAAACAGTGCTTTACAGCGACGCACTCTATCAACTTTATAAGCACAAAGATGCCGGCAGCTACATCAAAGCAATGAATGAGATGTTCAACCGATTAGGAGACAAAGCTTCGTCAACTGATTTCGGCAAGGCAGCCCAGGATCTTTACTATGCCGCCGGCAGTAAGTTGACGGCCGATCAACACCGACAGGCCATCCAATGGGTCGAGAAAGCCTTGCAGAGTGAGGTCTCAGTAATGGACAGAGTGAACTTCCTTGTGATGATCGGAGACTCTTATCGTGAGCTGAAAAACTACTCCAAGGCTCGCGAATACTATAATCAGGCTTATGCAGAGTCATTGCAAATGGCTAAACAAGAAGCTGCTCAGCAGATGATTCAAGTAGCTGTGATGCGCAAACTCTCTGCTTTGGAATTATTGGAAAAATAAAATCGCAATTATGTTTGGCATCAATCGACTTGCAAGACGTATGCAACGCGTAGCCGTGGCGATGCTTTTCACAGCTTCGACACTATGCGTTTACGCCCAAACAGACGGTTTGCGGCAGGGCAAACTGCCTAATGGTCTCACCTATTATATCTGCCGCAACACCGGCACTCCGGGTGAAGTACACTATTATATGTATCAAAACGTGGGAGCGATTTTAGAAGATGAGCGCCAGATAGGCCTTGCCCACGTGCTCGAACATTTAGCTTTCAACACCACAGAGCATTTCCCCGACGGCGTGATGACATTCCTACGAGGCAGTGGTTTGCAGTCGTTCGAAGCGCATACAGGCTTGGATGAGACACGTTATGCCGTTCACGATGTACCCGTCAACGACCCAAAGCTCAACGAGAAAATGCTGTTACTACTCCGAGATTGGTGTCACGGCATCAAGATTCTGCCCAAAGACGTGGATAAAGAGCGCGGAATCGTCATCGAAGAATGGCGCCAACGCAACGATATCAATCATCGTTTGTCGGATGCCATTGCCCCGGCCATCTACAACAAAGCCAAATATGCCGTTCGGAACGTTATCGGAACAGAGGAGATTCTGCGGTCTTTCAAAGTAGCAGACGTACGCCGATTCTATGACACTTGGTATCGACCGTCGATGCAATGCATTGCCGTTATCGGCGACATAAACCCTGCCAAGATCGAAAGTGAGGTGAAACGGGTATTCAGCTCGTTATCTGCCGGCAAGCCCACAACAATCGGCGATGCACGGATAATACCCGACAACACGGCACCTCTTTATTTCCGGTTTATCGATAAAGATAATGTTTCGGCCTCACTCGGTTTGTATCAGCGCAAGAAAGCATCTCAGAGTACTGCCCGAAAGGGTGCAACAGACACGTATTTATTGACACAACTGTTCAACAAATTGGCTCCCCGACGTTTCGCAATGCTGCGAAACCAAGGCTCTGAGAACTTTATTGCCGCTTCGGTCAGTTACAGTCCGCTTGTGCGCAATTATGTACAGAATGCGTGGGATGTGGTGCCTTATCGCGGCAATGCACTCCAAGCACTGCGTCAGGTGCTTGAAGTGCGTGAATCGATACGCCGCAACGGCTTCTCGAAAGAGGAGTTCGAGGAGGTCAAAGCAGCGATGTATAAGGATATGAAAGCTGTTGTCGAGAGCAAAGAAGAACTCGGAACACCTGACAATCTAATGGATATGTTCAAGCAAAACTTCCTTTACGGCGATCCGATCACACCTTTCAAGGAGCGCATCGGAGAGTCGTTGGAACATTTGTTAGAATTAGAAGCAGACGATCTCAATACCTGGATTCGTTCTTGGATGGATGATACCAATCTGTCGTTTATCACCTATTCTCGTACACCCGATGAAATGAACGTCTCACTCGAGCAGTTCATTGCGATGTTAGACAGCGTGAAAGCGAAGCCCGTTTCAATAGAGAAAGTGCCACAGCAGATAGAACGCATCGTAGATTTCGACATCAAGCCCGGTAAGATTACGGCCCAGCAGACTATCGAACAACTCGGAGCGAAGGAGTGGAAACTAAGCAACGGCGCACGGGTGCTGTATAAATATCTGCCCGAAGCTAAGCAACGACTTTACTTTGCGGGGTCTGCGACAGGCGGAAAATCTGTTGTTCAGCCTGCAAATTTGCCTGCTTACGCAGCAATGAGAGCTCTTGCAATGCAGAGCGGCGTATATAAGTATAACCGTAACGATCTTTATCAATGGGTGAAAAACAAGGATTTTGAACTCACGTTGTCATTGGAAGATTATTCGGATGCCATCGGCGGTAACTCATCTATCAATGATGCCGGCGACTTTTTTGCTTATCTCCACTTAGTTTTGGCGCATCAAACATTCCGTCAACACATTTTCGATAAGTACGTTCAGCGCAGCAAGTATATCTATGAGACACGAAACCGCACGGGAATGGCAGCCGTTCAGGATTCTATTCACGATATTCTGTTCCCGCCAAGTGCTGAAAATCCCAAGGCTAACACGGCATTTTACGATCGGATGAAGCTCGATGATGTAGCGGCTGAGTTCAAACGCCATTTCGGAAATGCTGCAAACTTCACGTTCTGTTTGGTCGGCAGCATTCCCGAAACGCAGGCCCGGCAACTCATAGAGCGGTATATCGCCTCGCTGCCAGGTGTTCCCGGTACGCCGAAAGTACAGATCCGACCGATGGATTACGCTTCCCCGGCCCGTGAAATCAATCGAGAATTGACAGCAGATATCGATGGCGACATCGGCGAAATCGAAATATCGTACAGCAACGACAAACCGCTTACCGAACGCGAACAAGCTGCTTGGGAAGTATTCCGCAGTATTTTGGAAAACCGTTTCTTCACCGTGTTGCGCGAAAAAGAACATATTACATACAGCATTGCCGTCAACGCATCTTATCAGGAGCATCCTGCTGTCAGCGAAACACTGGGCATTCATTTCACCACCGAGCGTTCGCGAACCGATGAAGCCAAGTCGATGGCCTATCGATTGCTGGAAGAAATAGCCCGCGGTAATTTCTCGACAGATGAGTTCAAGAACGCTTTGGTACCATTGGCAATGGACGAAAACACAGCGGATAACGACGACGCACAGCGCCCCGAAGCACTTTTGTGGATGGGAATACTCAATCTTTATGCCGAGAAAGGCAATGTGCCGCCCGTAGCCGACAATGAGAAAGAGGACAATCCATTCGGTCTCCTAACACCAAACGATGTCAAAGCCGTGGCAACCAAGGTACTCACGGGCGCCAAACATCGCGATATCGTGGTAAAATCATTGCCGCCCCAAGAGCGAAATTGGGAAAAGTAACTCTTTAATAGGGCGTCAGCGAAACTGCCATATGATCCAAATCGAATGTCACGAACTTGAACTTCTGGAAGTATTCAAGACCTACATTGCCATCGAATGATGCCGGAATATTGCGGTCGGATTCCGCTTCCATACTGATAAAAACGTCGGGAAGTAGGTAGCTTATGCCTCCGATACCGAGCGAAAAGTCTTTCAGTAGATAGCCTTTGGTAACCGAGATGCCCCCTACTCCGGCCGAACTGTTCACCGTTCGGGCACCTTTATAAGTAATGACGGCGGCATTGCGTTTGAAATATCGATAATAGAGCGTGGCCAAATGGCCTGCTCCTGTATCGGGATTTACAATCAGCGTATCGCCGTCGTGCTCCATTTGTAATTGCATCAAACCGTTAGACGAGTTCATACAAAGATTCGGTTCCGACTTTGCGGGCACTTCACGGGAAACAAGCAGACGGTTGCCCGCAAAATCGATTTGCACCTTTCGCAGCAAACGCATCAGCGGAATACCCATTACACAGTCCATATGACGCAGATATTGGTCGGCAACGGCATTGCCGGACGTGATTTTAATGACATTGAACGGCACATTGCGCAACACTAAGTTACCCAATTTCACTCGATCGGCAAGGGCCACTCCTCCCATCACCATATTCACACCGGCCACCCACGAACGCGCATCGATCATCCGCATACCGCACTTTCGAGCCAGCTCCGGCGATATAATGTTGACACCGGCACCTGTATCGAAGTTGATATCACACCCTATTCCGTTCACCTCTGCGGGTATTGTCATCTGTATACTACGCTTTTTCTCAGGTCCGATCGAGTCGATACGGAAAGGAATGTCACACGCTTTGAGATCTCCCTCAACCTTATTGACAGCATATTTAGCCATCTCACGGAACTGCCTTTCGTGTGAAACAAACATCCGAGCATACGTACTGTCGAGCTTGTTCTGCGCTTGTTGCAGAAAATCGCGTAGTATGTCGGCTGCCTTTTTGTTATGACCGGCCTTGCTCTCGTTTGCTGCCAGCAGGTAAACCATCGACTCGATGTTGGCTAATCCCATCTTGCTCCGATGCTCCTTCAGCAGCTTTCGAATCGAGATAGCGGCCTCCTCGGAACGGTTGAAAGCGTCGTCGAGCAGGGCCTTGGCCATATCCCTAAGGAAAGGCGACATCAAGTGACTCTCTGTCTGATATATTTTCCGCAGACGAAACCAGTCGGATGCATTCATCGCAGCACCCGCCCGCTCGTCTGCTAATTGTGCCATTGCTCCGCCGCAAACGATTAGCAGCCACACCAGTGTCAAGATTCTATGAACGTTTCTCATGCTGATTCTCCTTTGATGAATATGTCGTAAAGATATGAAAAATAATGATATAAAAAACGGAGAATGATCAAAAATCGCACAACTCACCGTTAATCGCACGCTGATTAACGCTTAAACGCACTGCAACTAACGGTTAGTTACAGTGCGTTTAACAGTTGATTGGAAAGCAGTTGGAGCTGTCCTAACAATTGCCCTTGTGTGTCATGATGTCTAAAACCATTTCGTCGGTGGTGCACATGGCATCTGCTCCGATACTTGTCAGATTCCGGATAGAACGGTCTACATCGTCATCGATGATACCTTCGGCCGACGTTACACACCTGCCTTCCATCGAAAGAAGGGCCGAAAGAAGGGCCGTTGACACACCGGAAGAAACTTTCAGAGAACAGCTTGGCTTGGCTCCGTCGCACAACATACCTGCTAAATTGGCGATCATATTCTTTATGGAATGGCAGATTTGCTCGTAGTTGCCACCCATTAGATACGTAATGCCACAGCTGCTACCCGTAGATGCCACCACACAACCGCACAAAGCGGAAAGCTTACCGAGGCTCTGCTTGATGTAAATGGCTGTGAGATGGCTTAACACCAATGCCCGAATAAGTTCTTCTTCGGTGTTGTTGTTCTCTTGCGCATAAACAACGACAGGGTTGGTAGCGCATATTCCTTGGTTACCTGACCCCGAATTGCTCATCACAGGAATCATTGCGCCACCCATACGAGCATCGCAGGCTGAGGCCGTTCGCGATATAATGTGCGAGTAAATGCTGTCGCCGAAGATGCCGTGACTTAGTGGACGGCTCATCGTTTTTCCTAAACAGTGGCCGTAATTGCCTTTGAGCGACTCCTCAGCAGCTTTGATATTGTAGTCGCGTGTTTTCAAAATGAAACGGAGTTCATCAATCGGCGCAGTTGTGGCAAAGTCGTAAACCAATCGCATATTGAGTTGGATGTCTCCCTCTTCGGTTGCTGTTGAGGCTTGATGACGCTATCCAATAGGGCGTTCCCATCTTTTTCTATGTACACGAAATTCGTATGTCCGCCCGCAATAATAGCTGTCGCACTATGATTTTGAGCTTCACAGACGATCTCTATATAAAGTTTCTCCGTGATATTTTGTTTCAGTTGGATGCTGATTCGGTTTTCTTTGGTAAGCGTTTTACCTTCTTCGAGCGTCTCGGGAGTAAGATCTTTAATAACCTCTAATTGATATTCAGACTTTCCTACGATAGCTCCGAGGGCGATAGCAATGGGTAATCCGATCATTCCCGTACCTGGAATGCCTACTCCCATTGCGTTTTTCAGGATATTGGCACTCAACAGTGCCGTGATCTTTTCAGGTTTCCGACCAAGCGTTTCAGTCGCTCGAGCCGTGCAGAGAGCCACCGCCATAGGCTCCGTACACCTACGGCGGGGACTACCTCTTTATGAATTAAGGTGAGAATCTTATCTCGTGTGTCTTTGGTCAGCATTTTAGCGTCGATAGTTTTCTAATCCTTTGTCTAAGAATTCCAAGTAAGCGGGAATGTCTTCTTTATAAGAATACGATCCTGTTAGTGGGTTTCCTTGATTGTCGACAGCCACATAGAAAGGCTGAGCGTTGGCTCCGAACTTGCTACTTTGCAGATAACTCCATTTGTCTCCGATAGTTCTTAGTGTACGCTTCTGCCCGTTCAGTTCGATTTCCATCGGTTGAGCGAGCGGTGTTTTATCGTCGACAAACAACGAGATGAGCACATAATCCTTGGTAAGTTTATCCGAGACGCGCGCGTCTGTCCACACGGCGGCCTCCATCTTACGACAATTCACACAGCCGAAACCAGTGAAGTCGATCAGAACCGGCTTTCCTTGTGCTTTGGCTGCAGCCATTCCTTCCTCATAATTGGTATATTTCGCTTCCACTGTCTTGGTATTCAGATTGAAGTCTTGCGTGTTGATAGGCGGTGCAAAGGCGCTGACAGCCTTGCAAGGAGCCCCCCAAAGCCCGGGAATCATATAAATCGTGAAAGCCAACGAACACAATCCGAGCATAATACAAGCCACTGGCATCGGCTTATTTAACTCTCCGCCGATGGTGTCGCTTTGGAACTTCAGCGAGCCGATAAGATAGAGTCCCAGTGCGCCGAATATCACAATCCACAGTGAAAGGAACACTTCACGGTCGAGAATGTGCCATCCATAGGCGAGATCGGCTACTGAAAGGAACTTCAAAGCGAATGCAAGTTCTATAAAACCGAGCACGACTTTCACCGTGTTCATCCACGAACCGGACTTCGGCGCTTGTTTCAAGAGCGACGGGAACAATGCAAACAGGGTGAAAGGAAGCGCTAATGCCACTGCAAAACCGAACATTCCGACTGCCGGACCTACCCAATTGCCCGACGTTACGGTCTGAACGAGCAGCAATCCGATGATGGGTGCGGTACAAGAAAATGATACCAGCACCAGCGTAAACGCCATTAAGAATATCGAAATGAGACCGGTGGCCTGCGAAGCCTTAGAATCTACGGAGTTAGCCCAGCTGTCCGGCAACTTGATTTCAAACCAACCGAAAAACGAAAAGGCAAAAGCAACGAGCAATGCAAATAAAAAGATGTTGAAGACTGCATTCGTAGAGAGTTCATTAAGCTTGCTGGGACCGAAGAGGGCAGTGATAATTAAGCCTAAACCTAAATAAATAACGATAATCGAGATGCCGTAAGTAATGGCGTCGCGGACACCTTTGCGTTTGTCGTCTTTGGACCGTTTGAGGAAGAAACTGACTGTCATCGGGATGATAGGCCATATACACGGCATTACCAAAGCCAACAAACCGCCCACCAACCCCATTAAAAAGATGTAGAGTAATGAATGGTTCGCAATATCATTTGTACCGCCGAAAGCCTGTAACTGTTGAACGACGGGATTCCAAAGCGCCTGTTCTTCTCCCGCCGACAACTGTACATTGGCAGCTGAATCGACGCGAGCTCCGGCGGCATTCTCAGTCATTGACACAGCCGAATCAGCTTTTACCGCAGCAGAGGTGCTCGGATCTATCTGTTCGTCAGCGCCTTGCGGTTCGTTTTTTTTTATGTTATCGGCAGCCACGGCAGGCGATTTCCCGCTCTGTTTGATACTGACCGACGTCGGCGGCATACAGTTTTGATCATTGCAAGCACCGTATTCCAAATAAGCATCGATGGTATAATTGGGTTTCGTGAATTTCACTTTCTGCACGAATTGCACGCTACCCTCGAAATAACGGAGTTTCATTTCAAACAGCTTATCATACTGTGCGATCTCCTTCCCACGCGGAGTAAGCTTCCCGACAAGTTCAACACCATCGAGCTTCGTCACATTAAACGTGGCGGAAATGGGCCCGTCACTTCCCAAGTTAGTTGAATACACATGCCACCCAGCATCGATTTTCCCACTGAAAACAATCTCGCTTCGGCCGTCTTGTTGGTTTTCAGCTGCGTGGAGAACTTCACCGGATTGAGCATTTGTGCATTGGCAATCAGTGCAAAGAGCAGGCATGTTGCCAGCGTCATCATTTTTTTCATATACGATTTATGTTTGAGGCTTGATTTATTTGTTATTATATAATACGTCAGTAAAACCAAGAATGTTACTTTGCACTGCTCTTTTTCTAAATTTTTAACGATAAAGAACCGCCAATTACTCTTTATTTCATCTGTGAAACAGCGATTGGCGATATGAAAATAGATGACAAAAGCATAATTAAATCATGAGCAATCAAATTGTGATGAGCGACGATCAACGTTTCAACTAACAGTGAATCGCAGCCCAACTAACCGTTAATCAGTGTGCAACTAACCGTTAGTTGCAGTGCGATTAACTGTCAATTGAAACAGCATTTGGCGAATCGGCATATTTTCAGTATCTTTGTTGCCGTAATTATTACTTAATCGACAAATGAGAACGCATTCGAAATGGTTGTTATTACTCGCCTTGTCGCTGTTTGTCGGAGCGACACGCGCAACGGATTTCGTAGACTATGCGAGTCCGCTTGTGGGCACGGCGTCTTCTTACGAACTGTCGGCGGGCAACACTTATCCCGTTATTGCGATGCCGTGGGGGATGAATTTCTGGACACCGCAGACCGGAAAGATGGGCGACGGATGGGTATATCGCTATACGGATCATAAGATTCGGGGATTTAAACAGACGCATCAGCCGAGTCCGTGGATTAATGATTACGGACAGTTTTCATTGATGCCGATGACCGGCAGAGCCGTATTCGATGAGGATAAACGGGCCAGCTGGTTCTCGCATAAGGCCGAAACGGTGGCTCCTTATTATTATAAGGTATACTTGGCAGACTATGATGTGACCACGGAAATTGCTCCGACGGAACGCGCGGCGATGTTTCGCATCACTTATCCCGATACCGACAGTGCTTTTGTCGTTATCGATGCGTTTGATAAAGAGTCGTATGTCAAGGTAGAACCTGAGGCTCATCGCATTGTGGGTTATACCACCCGAAACAGTGGCGGAGTGCCTAAGAATTTCCGAAACTATTTTGTTGTGGAATTCATTAGCGGCTTTTCGCATTGTGATTTGGTATTGAATGGCCGCCGACTGACGGATCTTCGCACAGCGAAAAGCCATCACTCTGGAGCCATTGTAAGTTTTTCGGCTTGCAAAGGGGCTCCCGTGGTTCTGCGGGTGGCTTCTTCTTTCATCAGTGAAGAGCAGGCTTTGCGCAATCTCGAAGAGTTGGGCAGCGACGATTTCGATACGGTCAAAGAGAAAGGGAAGCGTCGGTGGAACGACGTTTTGAGTCGCATCGAGGTGCAAGACACCGATGTTGACCGTCTGCGTACATTCTATTCGTGCCTTTATCGGTCGCTCTTATTCCCGCGTCAGTTGGCGGAATACGATGCTGATGGTCGTCCTTGGCATTACAGTCCATACAATGGGCAGGTGCTTCCAGGCCTGATGTACACCGATACGGGCTTCTGGGACACGTTCAGGAGCCTCTTTCCGTTGCTTAATCTGCTGTATCCCGAGGTGAGCAAACGTGTACAAGAGGGACTCGTTAACGCTTATCAAGAGAGTGGTTTCTTGCCCGAATGGGCCAGTCCGGGGCATCGCGACTGTATGGTTGGCAACAATTCGGCCTCTGTTGTGGCCGATGCTTACCTCAAAGGCGTGCGTATCGGCAACATCGATACATTGTGGCAGGCCGTTGTTCACGGTGCTAACGCGGTACATCCCACGGTTTCTTCCACCGGTCGGCAGGGCTTTCAGTATTACAACCGACTTGGATTCGTGCCTTATGATGTGAAAATCAATGAGAGCGTAGCGCGTACTTTGGAATACGCTTACGATGACTGGTGTATCTATCAGTTAGGGAAAGCGTTGGGAAAGAGTGCTCGTGAGATCGGTGTTTACCGCCGTCGGGCTCTTAATTATCGAAAAGTATTTGACCGAGAGACCTCTCTGATGCGCGGGAAAAACAAGAATGGACGCTTTCAACAACCGTTCAATCCACTGAAATGGGGCGACGCTTTCACCGAGGGTAACAGTTGGCATTACACGTGGTCGGTGTTTCACGACCCGCAAGGTCTTATTGATTTGATGGGTGGACGTGCCCGATTCAATGCGATGATGGACTCCGTTTTCCGCCTTCCACCTGTTTTTGACGACAGCTATTACGGTCAAGTGATTCATGAAATACGCGAGATGCAGGTGATGAATATGGGTAATTATGCCCACGGCAACCAGCCCATTCAGCATCAGATTTATCTATATGATTGGTCGGGACAGCCTGGAAGACCCAGTTTTGGGTGCGCGAGGTAATGAACCGACTGTATTCGGCCGCGCCAGATGGTTATTGCGGCGACGAAGATAACGGTCAGACATCGGCTTGGTACGTGTTTTCGGCCTTGGGATTCTATCCCGTTTGTCCCGCCACTGACCAATATGCGATCGGCGCTCCGCTGTTTCGGCGTGCCTTGTTGCATCTCACTGACGGGCGGACTGTCACCCTTTCGGCTCCTGCCAACAGCGACTCCTGTCGTTATATCGGGGCTATCAGTATTGACGGAAAGTCCTATACGAAGACCTATTTCACGCATGACGAACTGTTGCAAGGCCCTATAATTAGTTTCGATATGCGTTCGCAGCCCGTTAAAACGTGGGGAACGGGTGCAGGAGATGTCCCTTATTCGTTCACAAATTACAACTATCGATAAATGAAACAATTCTCAACAACCCGTCGGGTGAGCCCTATTGCGTGGGTGCCCACGCTCTATTTTGCAATGGGTATGCCCTTTGTGGTGCTTAATATGGTGTGCTCGCTGATGTACAAAGGCCTTAATGTATCCGACACCGAGATAACATTCTGGACGGGACTCATTATGTTTCCGTGGACGTTGAAGCCCCTTTGGAGTCCGTTTTTGGAAATGTACCGTACCAAAAAGTTCTTTGTCGTCCTTACACAGATGCTCACCGGTGTGATGTTTGCATTGTTGGCATTCTCTCTTCATTTGCTTCATTCTTCCCGATCACGGTCGGCATTCTTGCAGTTATCGCTTTGAGTGGGGCTACACACGACATTGCTGCCGACGGAACATATATGTCTGCGCTCACTACTGATGAGCAATCGAAGTGGATCGGATGGCAAGGCGCCTTTTATAATATCGCAAAGATCGTAGCTACGGGCGGCTTGGTATATCTTGCCGGAGTGTTTATTGATCGCTTCGGCGTGGTTAATTCGTGGACGATCATAATGCTGATTATCGGTATTATAATGCTCGTTTTGGGCTGTTATCACTTCTTTATCCTGCCGGGCGGAGGTAAACAGCTGGCCGAAAACAGGTCGCTGAAAGAGTCATTATATGAGCTTTGGACCGTGTTTGTGGATTTCTTCCAGAAGAAACACATTGTCTATTACCTCTTTTTCATCATTCTTTATCGCTTTGCCGAGGGCTTCGTAATGAAGATTGTGCCGCTATTTCTTAAAGCACCGAGGGCAGATCAGGGGCTTGGTTTGGGCGAACGGGAGATAGGTTTGTGTTACGGAACGTTCGGAGCGGCTGCTTTTGTCATCGGATCGATACTTGCCGGCTATTACATTGCACATCGCGGACTGCGCAAATCGCTGTTTTCATTGGCCTTGGTATTCAACTTACCTTTCGTGGCTTACACCCTTCTGGCTTTTTACCAGCCGCAAAGTCTGTGGCTGATAGGCAGCGGAATCGTCCTCGAATACTTCGGTTACGGATTCGGTTTCGTAGGTTTGACGCTCTTTATGATGCAGCAAATCGCGCCGGGAAAGCATCAGATGTCTCACTATGCATTTGCTTCGGGCATTATGAACCTTGGAGTTATGCTGCCGGGAATGCTCAGCGGTGCGGTGAGCGACGCTTTGGGCTATCGCCATTTCTTTGTATTCGTGCTCTTCTGCACCATTCCCGCCCTCCTCATCACGTGGTTCGTACCTTTCACTTACGACGAGAATAACAAACAATAAATCATTCATAATGAATCATCTAACAATTCAAGGTCAGCCGCTTCCGCAAATGCCGTGGGAAGATCGGCCGTCAGACAGCAATGCGGTGATGTGGCGTTGCAGTGCCAATCCTATTATTCCACGGGATCTTTTACCTACATCCAACAGTATTTTCAACAGTGCCGTCGTACCGTTCGGTACCGGTTATGCCGGCGTTTTCCGTTGCGACGACACCAACCGACGGATGGTGCTGCACGCAGGATTTAGTGATGACGGTGTGAATTGGCGCATCAACGAAGCCCCTTTACGCTTTGAATGCGATGATCCGGAAGTCGGTCAGTGGGTCTATGGCTATGATCCGCGGGTCTGTTTCATTGAAGATCGCTACTATGTAACGTGGTGTAATGGTTATTTCGGCCCTACCATAGGCGTGGCTTACACGTTCGACTTCAAGACTTTCTATCAAGTTGAGAACGCATTCTTGCCTTACAACCGCAATGGAGTACTCTTCCCGCGGAAGATTAATGGGCATTTTGCAATGCTTTCACGCCCCAGCGACACCGGACATACGCCTTTCGGAGATATCTTTTACAGTCAATCGCCCGACTTAGAGTATTGGGGACGCCATCGACACGTGATGTCCCCGGCTGCCTTTGAACAAAGTGCGTGGCAGTGTATGAAGATTGGTGCAGGGCCGATTCCTATCGAAACGTCCGAGGGTTGGCTGCTGTTCTATCACGGTGTGTTGCGTTCTTGCAACGGATATGTATACAGTTTCGGATCGGCTTTGCTTGATTTGGAACAGCCGTGGAAGCCTATTTACCGGTCGGGACCTTATTTAATAAGTCCCCAAAAACCGTATGAATGTATGGGAGATGTGCCTAATGTCTGTTTCCCTTGCGCCGAATTACACGACCCCGAGACCGGTCGCGTGGCCGTATATTATGGTTGTGCCGACACGGTTACAGGCTTAGCATTCGGTTATATACCCGAAATCATCGAGTTTACAAGGAAGACCAGCATCATATAAAGGATTAATTCACAATGTAGGATGCATACTGTCATAATTTGGCAGTATAAAGGTATGTTCGCACCACTTTGTCGGCGGGCATACCTTTGGTTTTTTACGACGTTGCGAAAAGCATCTGATTGGCGTGCAACTAACGGTTAGTTGGCACGCGATTAACGCTTAGTCGGACGATGAAAAACATCATTTTGCAACCTGGGTTTTATCCCATCGAAAAATCATATCTTTTGTTTTGCAGTCTCTTTGATTTGCACTAACTTTGCAAGCAACAAACAACGACGTTACCAATCATCATGGCGCAGAGACTCGTACAGATGCAAACGCAGAAGCTCGCACAGCAACAGCGACTCTCACAACAGCAAATGCTGCAAGTGAGACTGCTCGAAATGCCGCTCACCGAACTGGAAGAGAGTGTCAATGCAGAGCTTGACGACAATCCGGCCATGGAAAACGGCGATGCCGACGATGCTCTGAATGACAACCGCGAAGAACAAGATGAGGAGCGCGAAGACGAGAGTTTCGACGAGAAAACAGAGCGAGAAGAGCGCGAGTCGGCCTTAGACGAAGCTTTGGGAGGTATCGGTCGGGACGACGAAATGCCCCAATCGTCGGCGTCTTACAATGATCCGAATGCCGACTATGAAGAGATTGTCTACGGAGACATCACTTCTTTCTATGACAAATTGAAAGAACAGATGGGCGAAGTGAACCTAACAGCCCGGCAACGGGATGTGATGGAATATCTCATTGGTTCTCTCGACAACGATGGTTTGCTGCGCAAAGATCTCGATTCGATCTGTGATGAATTAGCCATTTATCACAGTTTGGATGTCACGCAAGGTGAAGTGGAAGACGTGTTGCATATCTTGCAGTCGTTCGATCCTGCCGGTATAGGCGCCCGGAATTTGCAAGAGTGCTTGCTGTTGCAGATCGATCGCCGTCCGGCAAGTACTGTCCGCGATTTGGCACGACGCGTAATTGCAGAGTGTTTCGATGCCTTTACTAAGAATCATTGGGATAAAATACAGGCGCAATTGGGACTCACCGACTCGCAGGTGACGGCTGTTCAAAATGAGATCAGACGTTTGAATCCGAAGCCTGGAGCCTCACTCGGCGAGACCGAAGGGCGAAACATCCAGCAAATAACGCCCGATTTCATCGTTGATACGAATGATGACGGCACTGTTTCATTCTCACTCAATCGCGGAATGATACCCGATTTGAAGGTTTCACCGGCTTTCAGCGAGATGGTTGATGCCTATAAGAATAACAAGGAGAATCTGAATCGTGAGGAAAAAGCTGCTTGGCTCTATGCAAAAGAGAAAATGGAGCGCGCACAAGGATTCATTGAAGCAATCAAACAACGACGTCGCACGTTGCAAGTAACGATGAAAGCCATCATCGATTGGCAGCTTCGATTCTTCCAAGAAGGTGATGAAGCCGATCTGAAACCGATGATTCTCAAAGATATTGCAGACCAAACGGGACTCGACATATCGACAATCTCGCGCGTAAGCAATGTAAAGTATGCACAGACTAAATGGGGAACGTTCCCGCTGCGATTCTTTTTCAGCGACGGTTATACGACCGATGACGGCGAGGAAATGTCGACTCGTAAGATCAAAATAGCTCTTCGTATGCTCATCGAGCGTGAAAATAAACAACGACCGATGAGCGATGACCTGATCAAAGACGCTTTGGCCGAGCAGGGTTATCCCATAGCCAGGCGCACAGTGGCTAAATATCGCGAGCAGTTAGGCATCCCCGTGGCCCGCTTACGCAAGCAATAAGATGAAAGAAAAGGATATTATTCAGACTGCGCGAGTGATGAGTATGGTCTTCACTCCGTTTTATTTGCCGCTGGTGGGACTCATTGCGCTGTTCACTTTCAGTTATATGGCGATGATGCCGTGGCGTTATAAACTGCTGATTCTCGCTTTGGTGTATGTCTTTACGATACTGTTGCCCACGGTGTTGATACACGTTTACCGTCGCTATCAGGGTTGGACGCTCATCGAATTGGGTGCCAAGGAGCGACGATGGTACCTTATATTCTCTCTATTCTGTGTTATTTCAGTTGCTATTATCTGATGAACGTGTTGCATTTCCCGCACTTTATGTCGCGCATCTTGATGGCGGCACTGCTCATTCAGGTGATTTGCGCGTTGATCAATGTGTGGTGGAAGATCTCAACTCACACCGCAGCGATCGGCGGAGTAGCCGGAGGCTGATGGCATTTGCTTTATTTTCGATTTCAATCCTGTGTGGTGGCTCAGTCTTGTGTTTATCATTGCCGGACTGTTAGGCACGAGTCGCATCATTCTGCGCCAACATTCGCTGCTCCAAGTGTGTGCAGGCTTCGGCGTGGGAGTTGTTACTGGATTTTGGGTTATACTCTGATTCCCACTCGTTTCTCATGTGAGCGGGTGACGATTAGAAATTGATTTGAAAGCCATTGCTGTGAAAAGGGACGACGAAAAAGCGTTAATCGCAGTGCGAAAAGCCGTTAATCGCAGCACAATTTACCGTTAATGGCAAGCCAAAAGACCGTTGGTTGGGGAGTAAGAAGAATTGTTTGGAAAATCAGAAAAATATAAACACGACTCGCACTGACCATTTTCTTCCAAGTGAGAGGGGCGGAGTGAGCCAGCCATAAGATATGAAGATGAAACCATTAGTTAGTATTATTATGGGCAGTACCAGCGATTTGCCCGTGATGGAAAAGGCTTGTCAGTTTCTGAACGACATGCAAATTCCGTTTGAAGTCAATGCACTCTCGGCTCATCGCACGCCCGATGCGGTGGAATCATTTGCTAAAGGGGCAGCCGATCGCGGTATTCGGGTGATCATTGCAGGTGCAGGTATGGCGGCAGCATTGCCTGGTGTCATCGCGGCTTCAACCACTTTGCCTGTTATCGGCGTACCGATTAAAGGGATGCTTGATGGTCTTGACGCAATGCTCAGCATCATTCAGATGCCTCCGGGCATACCCGTTGCAACTGTGGGAGTCAACGGATCGATGAACGCTGCTATCCTTGCAGCCGAGATGTTGGCATTGACCGATCCGCAGATTGCCCAGAAAATGACAGCATATAAGACCGGTTTAGGAGCCAAAATAGAGAAAGCTAACCGAGAATTGGCCGAAGTCAAGTATGAGTTTAAGACCAATTGAATAAATATTTTATCCCAACTTTCTCTTGTAGATAGGATCAAAAACTTTCTGCTTTCATCAAAAATCTAAATAGATTATTATTGAGGAGTCTCATCAAAAAATATGGAAGAATATACAAACGATAACAATGAGATTATCCTTTATCAGTCAGAAGATACTGTAAAGATTAATGTACGAATAGCGGATGATACTGTTTGGCTGACTCAGGCACAACTTGTCGAGTTGTTCCAATCCAGTAAAGCTAATATCAGTGAGCATATTAAGAGTATCTATCAGCAGCAGGAGTTAGATTCGTCAGCAACTGTTCGGAAATTCCGAACAGTTCGTTATGAGGGTAAACGGCAGATATCTCGTGATCTTGTGCACTATAATTTAGATACAATTATCTCAATTGGTTATCGAGTCAATACTAAACGAGGTATTCATTTCAGACAATGGGCGACACAAGTATTGAAAGACCATTTGCTCAAAGGTTATTCTGTCAACCATCGTCTAAGCCAATTAGAAAATCGAATGGACCGCAACGAAGAACAAATTGCATTCTTTGTGCGGACCGCTTTACCACCAGTTGAAGGCGTGTTTTATGATGGACAAGTCTTTGATGCCTATGTTTTTGCTTCTAATCTTGTCCGATCAGCCCAGCATAGCATTGTTTTAATTGATAACTATATAGATGAATCGGTGCTAACTATCTTAGCAAAACGCCGTGAAAATATAGCTATCACACTCTTTACAGCAGCTAATTCTCCCTTATTTCACTTGGATTTAAATCGTTATCAGACACAATATGGCCCAACGAAGCTATGTCGATGCAAAACAGTTCATGATAGATTTCTCATCATTGATAACGTTGTCTATCATTTAGGAGCATCTTTAAAAGACTTAGGTAAGAAATTATTCGCTTTTTCAAAGATGGAGATTCCGGCCCAAACAATTTTGAGTCATATTTCGATAACTGATTAATGAATCAAGTAAGAATAGTATTTCAAGAATGATTTTTTATAAAACCAAGATATGATTGACCTTTTCAATTACCGTCGTCGCACGTCATCTGTGGCTCAAGTGGGGGCTGTGGGGATCGGCGGAGACAATCCGATACGAGTGCAGTCGATGACAACCACCGACACGAATGATACGGATGGCAGCGTGGCACAGGCCGAACGAATCATTAAGGCAGGTGGAGAACTCATACGTCTGACCACACAGGGCGTGCGGGAAGCCGAGAATCTGCGCGCGATCAACGCCAAATTGCGCGGCAATGGCTATGATACGCCACTCGTTGCAGATGTTCATTTCAACCCGAAAGTGGCTGATGTGGCTGCGCTTTACGCCGAAAAGGTGCGCATTAATCCTGGAAACTACGTAGATCCGGCCCGTACTTTCAAGCGATTGACTTATACCGATGAGGAGTATGCACAGGAGTTGAAGAAGATTGAAGCCCGATTCATACCTTTTCTCAACATCTGTAAGGAGCAGCATACAGCCATTCGGATCGGCGTGAATCACGGTTCGCTCTCGGATCGAATACGTAATCGTTACGGCGATACGCCCGAAGGAATCGTCGAAAGTTGCTTAGAGTTTCTGCGAATCTGCAAGAACGAGCATTTCAAAGATGTGGTAATCTCCATCAAGTCATCCAATACCGTGGTGATGGTCAGGTCTATGCGCTTGCTCGTCGACGCAATGGAGCGCGAAGATATGCACTATCCGCTTCACTTGGGAGTGACTGAAGCCGGTGAGGGTGAGGACGGACGGATTAAGAGTGCGGTAGGAATCGGAGCACTGTTAGCCGATGGAATCGGCGATACCATCCGCGTTTCGCTCAGCGAAGAGCCCGAAGACGAAATTCCCGTAGCCCGTCATCTGGCTGAGTATATCATAAAACAAAAGTCTGATCATCTATTGGTGCCGGGCCGACAGGCCGACAGTTTCGATTATCTTAGGCCTCAACGGCGGAAGACGAAACCTGTAAACGGAATCGGTGGAACGAATGTTCCTGTGGTGATCAGTACGCAACGAGGGGGGAGCTCCGCTTCTCCCAAAGGCGGGAAGACCGCTAATGAGAGGGAAAGAGAGGTCGAGTTGATCGTGAACGGCGGTAAAAAAGAACTCAATCCCGACTATATCTACGTCGGTCAAGAGCTTTCCGGGCGTCTTGATCCGTCTCAACGGTATATCGTTGACTACAATGTCTATCCCCAGTTGATAAAAAACACTCCCTTTCCTACGGTAGAGGGAGCGGGAGAGCAGCTTCTTCCGTTGCGGGAAAGGCTCTTCCCCATCTTTCCGCACAATGCCATTCCGTTTATCAGTCTGATCGATTCGCCTCTCAAATTTCTTGTGTTGCAGTTCGGAGCAACCAGTGATGAGTATCTGGCTTGCCTGCGGCACCATCCCGAAGTGGTTGTAATCTGTATGAGTAACCATAAGAATCGCTTGGGCGAACAGCGTGCTTTGGTACACGAATTGATGCAAAACGGCATTACCAATCCTGTTGTTTTTGCACAGATGTATCGCCATTCGACGGCCGAGAAAGGCGATTTTCAACTCGAAGCGGCCGCTGATATGGGGGCGTTAATGATTGACGGACTCACTGACGGGGTGTGGCTGATGAACGACGGAGATATTCCTCGGCACGAGATCGACGCTACGGCATTCGGTATTTTACAGGCTGCCCGCTTGCGAACGAGCAAGACCGAGTATATCAGTTGCCCTGGATGCGGCCGTACGTTATATGACTTGCGTACCACAATAGCCCGTATCAGGAAAGCCACCGAGGGTATGAAAGGTCTTAAAATAGGCATTATGGGCTGTATTGTCAACGGTCCCGGTGAGATGGCCGATGCCGATTATGGTTACGTCGGAGCCGGTCCCGGCAAGGTTTCGTTATATCGTGGGCAGATGTGTGTTGAACATAACATCCCCGAAAAGGATGCTGTGGAACATCTGTTGGCACTTATCCATGCCGATCAACAGGTGCGTTAACCTGTGAAGTTGATAGCTGATCATTGACCGTTGATCGTTTAGCCGTTTCCAACCAAGTGTTAGTGAGCTTGCCAAAGAGTGTCTTTCGCAAGTTCATTAACGCTTTTTCATTGTCTCATTAACCGTTAATGAGAAAGCAAGTCAATGCATTGATGCGTTGAAGAGTTAACACATCAACGCATCAATGCGATCTTTAATTCTTACTGGATTGTGATCGTCTGATCATAAACGACTTCCGGATCGGGCGCATTGGGATTCATATCATTGTATGCAGAAGAAAGATCAGACCGGTCGATGTCCGTCTTTCGATTTACAGGTCGTTTCCAATCGCGGAGCGAATGGGTGAAAAGCCAATCGTAAGTCTTTTTCATATAAAGGATGCGAGCAAGTGCGCCGTGTGACGCTCGGGGCAACCAGTCGAACCGTAAGCGGCTGTCTAAATGCTTGCGTTGCAGTTCCTCCACCACCGTTTGCGATTGGTGGATAGGTACGGCGCGGTCTGCCGTACCGTGAATAATCCACAAAGGTAGTCGGCCCAATCCCTCTTTGTTCTTCAATGTGCATCCTCCGCACAGTGCCATAGCCGCCGCCACCTTGTCGGGATAGGTCCCGGCGAAGTCCATTGTGCCGTAACCGCCGAGGCTCATCCCTACGACATAGACCCGTGTTGAGTCCATTGCGTAGTGGCGTTTGGCCCATTCGAGCACATCATTGATTTTCTTCGGGTTCCACGCTCCACCCGGATTCTGTGGCACTAAGACCAAAGCCTTGATCTCACGACCACGTACGATGGCGTCCAAAGGGCCGTAACGGCGCACTCGATTGAGGTCGCGCCCACAAAGACTTTGCCCGTGCAGGAAGATAATTACGGGTGTGCGCTCTAATGAGTAATAATAATCCAGGGGCGTATAAACCCAAAAGTTGTAGCCGCCGGGGATAGAATCTTTCACCGGTCGGATAAAATCATATTGTGCACGAGCGGCCATCAACGTCAGCAACAGCGTGCAAACGAGGAGCATTCGCTTAACCGATATTTTCTTCATAGATGCTTCCTGATTGATTGTTTCAACGCAAATGTACGAATTTACGACGTGAACAATCTCTGATTTGATGTTTATTAACCACAATTCGACATGCTTCAGAATGAGCATGCAGAGGTTGATCGGTTGACGAACGAACGAGTGAACGAGTTGGGCAAGTAGATAAAACCGACGTGTGAAAAGCAAACCCAAATCACCTGTTAATAGAGTTGATGAATAGCCAAATGTCAATTGGAATTACTATCTTTGCAGTCAACTATAACAACCAATGATCATAAGCAAACCTTTTCTTATATTTTCATGTTGCCAACAGCATGATTTGCGAAAGCGCTTCATCTATATTTGCATGGCAATGATGCTCTGTTTAGTTGAGCCGACACATGCTCGGAGCATTCATCTGTTGCCCATTCCACAACGGATAGAGCTGAAAGGAGCGGGAGAATATTTTGTCTTGGGACGGTCGGTGAGCGTTGTTGATCCAACGAATTGTGCGCTGTTGCAGGACTTTCTCAATGAAAACAAATGTGTGCAAGTGCGGAAAGCAAAACAACGAATCGTTATCCAACTTGTCGATTCCATCCCCGAGGCTTTTGATGAACCGTTGGCCGGCTATGAAAACGAGTCTTACGCCTTGTCGGTCACACCGAATGAGATTCGGATTCATGCCATTTCGGCTACGGGAGTGATCCGCGCCGTACAGACTTTACAGCAATTGGCCGAAGGATATGTGGCTACGACGGCAGTGGAATGTGGTGAGATTCGAGATTGGCCAGCGTTTAAACTGCGCGGATTCATGCATGATGCGGGTCGGTCTTTTATCCCAGTGAAAGAATTGAAACGTCAGATCCGACTGCTTTCGCGCTTTAAAGTGAATACGTTTCATTGGCATCTCACCGACAATCAAGCGTGGCGTTTCGAAGTGAAAGCCTTTCCTGAACTCACTTCTGCACGTTCGATGACCCGCCATCAGGGCTTGTTTTATAATCAAGAAGAGTGTCGCGAGTTGTCACAGTATGCTCATCGTTACGGCATCAGCATTATTCCCGAGATCGATATGCCCGGACACAGCGCTGCTTTCATGCGTGCAATGGGCTTTCCAATGCTTAGCGAACAAGGCATCGGCTGTTTGAAACAAGTGCTCAAAGAGTTGGCAGACGTCTTTCCTGATGCACCTTATATACATATAGGCGGTGATGAGGCCGATGATATGCCGCGCGGCTTCTTGCGCGAAATGATTGATTACGTGCACCAATTAGGTCGGCGAGCTGTTGTTTGGGTACCCACTCAGGGTGATTTTACTGGTGTTGACATGGTGCAACTATGGAGTTCGGCAGGTCATCTGGTGCCCGGTGTTCCCAATATCGACTGTCGTTATAACTATATCAACCATTTCGACACATTTGCCGACATCGTTGGTATCTATCGAAGCAATATTTATGGTTGGCCGAAAGGCTCGCAGGAGTTGGCCGGAGAGATCTCGGCTGTGTGGAACGATCACCGTTTGCATGGTGCGCGTGACATCCTTTTGCAAAACAATTTTTATGCAGCCGTTATTGCTTCTGCCACTCGT
Organism: Hoylesella enoeca JCM 12259; assembly: GCF_000613405.1. Lineage (GTDB taxonomy): Bacteria > Bacteroidota > Bacteroidia > Bacteroidales > Bacteroidaceae > Prevotella > Prevotella enoeca. The sequence goes on from NZ_BAIX01000009.1 coordinate 53,963, forward strand.
GCGTGGATGGGCGGCGGTCGACAGTATATCGAAGAGGGTGGTGTTACGTTGCCGAATGAAAGAGATGAACTGCGGGATTTCTGTGATTGGGAGAGGCGTTTCCTGTTTCATAAAGCCCATTCGTTGTGCGATGAACCTATCGCTTATGTGAAACAAACCGATGTCAGGTGGCGTATCACGGATCCGATACCTAACGGTGGCAAAGCGACAGCATTCTTCCGCCCGACACCTTGGGGCCGAGACCGATGTATATTGTCGCCGACAGCGTTTATAAGACACATCTCGCTACGGGCGCCGGCATCTATTTGCGACACACATGGGGCGCTACCGTACCGGCGTTTTATCCCGCCCGATACCTCAATCACACGGTTTATGCATGGACTTTTGTGTATTCTCCGCGAACGCAAAAGGCCGGGGCGCTCATCGAATTGCAGAATTACAGTCGGTCGGAACAGGATTGTGGTCCGCTGCCCGGTCATTGGGATCGCAAAGGTTCGCGTTTATGGATCAATGATGTAGAGATCATTCCGCCGGTGTGGAAGCATGTCGGGGTCCGCATCGATAATGAAACGCCACTCGAAGACGAGAACTTTGCGGGTCGGAAACCTGTCATTATTCATCTCAAAGAGGGTTGGAACAAGATCTTTTTCAAACTTCCTTACGTCCCTGTTGATGGTATTCGCCTCAACAAATGGATGTTTACCTTCGTTTTGACCGATGTTACTGGCCGCATAGCGCTGCATGGAATCGAATATATCCGACTGTTGAAGCGCCTTGATTTTAAGACTTCCATGTTGAGTTGGATCGTTGTCACCTCGCATGAAAGTATTTAGATCCAGCTCAGTTTCTTACTCCTCACTCCATGATTCACGGTTAGTTGCGTGCCAATTAATGCTTCGTCGCAACGCAACTAACTGTTACTCGGCGTGCAATTAATGGTGAATTAAAAGTGGTCTTGTTCTCAATTGAGGAACGACGGTTGAGGATGGCTCGTCCTTAAGCGGAAAAGATGGAAACGATTGTGATTCAGATGGGATGCGCTGCGCATTAAATTTGTCGTTTCTCCTCTCTTGGTGGAAGCGGTGTCGAGGGTAAAGCAGCAAAAGGGACCGCATTATTCCCGATGGAATAGCGGTCCCTTTACTACGTTAGTATGTTATGAAAAATTTGAGAGAAACGAGACTTCACAGCCTCAACTTTGTTTTACTAAACATTTATTTTATAGAGAAAGCATAGAAATTTCATTTTAACAGATTGGCGGCCGGCTGTGTCACAGGTTGCGAGAGATGCTGATGCAGCGTATCGATAACGGCAGAATCGCCCATTGCAACGGATGTTCCCCGATGCACTTTATCGTATGCCGCAGGCGTATTCACACGTGTACTGTCATCGTCTGAGAACGAAACCTGGGCCGCATTGCCCAACGTGAGGAAGATTGCAACCACTGCCGCTGCCTTGAAAAACGGTTTGAGCCGGTGCGTCATCGTGATAGTACGGGCCTTGACCGGTGCTGGTTCGTCGATCACAGACAGTACTCGCTCATCGAAGTCGTCGCTTAAAACGTCCGTCTCTTTGTTGAGTTGCCCGTAAGTGAACAACTCTCGGTAGCGTAAAAGCTCCGAAGGAACGGTCGATTGACTGAAAAACGTGCGCAGGATATCCTCTTCTGCAAGCGAGGTCTCGCACTTCCAGTAGCGATCTAACAGTTGTTTGATGTATTTATAGTCCATAATCGTCTAATTGTTTGAACTTGGTTTTGATGGCCTGACGCGCTCGAAAGATGTTGACTTTCACTTGTTCTTCGCTTATTTCGAGCACTTCGGCTATTTCCTTGTAGGCTTTTCCCTCGAAGTCTCGCAGCTGGATGCAACTCCGTTGTTTCTCGGGGAGAGCATCGATGAGTTGACGTATCAGTTCGACTCGGTCTCTTTGGCTTGTCGTCTCATAAGGATTTGCCGTACCGTCGGGCTGTTGTATCGTAGCATCTGCATCCAAAGAGTAATTTTGATTGTCCTGTTTGCGGAGCCGATCAAGCGACAAATTGCGGCAGATTGTCAGACAGAAAGCCTCTATTGAACCGATAGTCTCCCAACTGTCTCGCCTATTCCAGACTTTAATCAACGTGTCCTGAACGACATCTTCGGCCTCTGCGGCATTGAGAGTAATCCGCAGTGCCAGCCGATAAAGCTGGTTTTTCAACGGCAGAATGTCGTTACGGAAATTGATAGTCTTCATCTTCTCTCTGTTGAAATGACGAATGCGGGGGAGGAAAGTTACACGATCGGAAAGGGTTTTAATAAATATTTAGAATAAGAAACACTGCGATTGGGCCGGCGCATTCAATGTTTTCGGCGGCCCAATCACAACGTTTCTTATTCCAAATAGGTGTATCCGTAGAGTCCGGAACGATAATTCGAGAGGAATACTTTGCCCTCTTCAAGCGATATTTTACCCTGTTTGACACTCTTGGTCACCCATATTTCGAGTTGACGAACAAGTTTTTTAGGGTTGTATTGCACGTAATCGAGCACTTCTTCAACAGTTTCTCCATCGAAGATCTGGTCGATATGATAATGTCCGTCTTTAACGGATACATGCACAGCATTGGTATCTCCGAAGAGATTATGCATATCGCCGAGAATCTCTTGATATGCTCCGACCAAGAAAACACCTAAATAATAAGGCTCGTTTCGGCGCAAGTGATGCACGGGGAGCACGTGACCGATGTGGCGATTGGTAACGAAATTGGCAATCTTTCCATCGCTGTCACACGTGATGTCTTGCAGTGTTGCGTTGCGAGTAGGCCGCTCATCGAGGCGCTGTACGGGCATAATGGGAAACAACTGATCGATGGCCCAACTGTCGGGAAGGCTTTGGAAGAGCGAGAAATTGCAAAAGTACTTGTCGGCTAACAACTTATCCATACTCTTTAATTCATCGGGTACGTGCTTCAAAGACTTGGCCAGGCTGTTGATTTCACGACAAATGCTCCAATACATACTCTCGATCTCGGCGCGGGTCTTCAAATCTACCATCCCATGTGAGAACAAATCGAGCGCCTCTTCACGTATTTGCTCGGCATCGTGCCAGTCTTCCATCATCGAACGAGGGTTGAGTTTGCACCAGATATCATACAAATCACGCACCAACTGGTGGTCTTCGGCCGTGGCTTCGAACTCTTCGGGCATCTCTGGAAGCGATGCCGTCTCGAGCACATCGATAACTAACACGCTGTGATGAGCCACCAACGAACGTCCACTTTCAGTAATAATGTTGGGGTGGGAGATGTCATTCTTGTCGGCGGCATCAACAAACGTGTAGATGCAATCATTGACATACTCTTGTATCGAATAGTTAACAGAACTCTCACTATTCGACGAACGTGTGCCATCATAGTCTACTCCGAGTCCTCCTCCACAGTCAACGAAGTCGACATTATAGCCCATTTTGTGCAGTTGAACATAGAATTGGGCCGCTTCTCTCAATGCAGTCTGAATGCGACGAATCTTCGTTATCTGCGAGCCTATATGAAAGTGGATGAGTCGTAAGCAGTCATTCAGCCCCTTTTCGTTCAATAATTCGAGGGCTTGTAACAGTTCAGAGCTGGTCAATCCGAACTTACTTGCATCGCCACCGCTCTCTTCCCACTTACCGGAACCGCTCGAAGCGAGCTTGATTCGTATGCCTAAGTTAGGCTTAACATCAAGTTTCTTGGCCATTTTAGCGATGATTTCGAGTTCGTTTAGCTTCTCGACGACAATGAAGATACGCTTACCCATCTTCTGAGCGAGCAAAGCCAACTCGATATAAGATTGATCTTTGTAGCCGTTACACACAATAAGAGAGTCACTTTGACACTGAACCGCAATGACAGCGTGCAACTCCGGCTTGCTGCCTGCTTCCAAACCGAGATTGAATTTGCGGCCGTGCGAGATGATTTCTTCCACTACCGGCTGCATCTGATTCACCTTAATGGGATAGATAATGAAGTTTTCGCCTTTGTAATCGTATTCCTTTGCGGCTTTCTGAAAGCAGCTTGCAGTCTTCTCGATACGGCTGTCGAGAATGTCGGTAAAGCGCAGAAGCACAGGCGGAGTTACATCTCTGAGTGCCAACTCATCCATAACATCGCGCAGATCAATCTCTGTATTATCCTTACAAGGCGTGACATAGACATCTCCCTTATCGTTAATGCCGAAGTAAGAAGTTCCCCAACCGTTGATGTTATACAGTTCTTTGGAGTCTTCAATGGTCCATTTCTTCATTTCAAAAGTCTATATTTTAAGTAGTTCTCGCAGTTTCTGCACTGATATTTTAATCTTTTCGTAATTGTCCATAAGGTTTACATCCAATGTGTATTTGGCCTTGTTATAGTAAGTTTCGCGCTCAGCAAGTTGCCGACTTATGAAAGTTTGCACTTCGTTTTCGGTCTTATCGAGCAATAACGGACGAACAGTCTTCCCCATTTTCAGGTGTCCATGCAATATGTCCGGCGTAGCTTTGAGGTACACTGTATCGCCTTGCGCATTGAGATAAGCCATATTATCGAAGAAGCAAGGCGTCCCTCCACCACAGCTAATGACGATATTCTCAAACTCGGCAAGCTCGTGCAGCAGATTACGTTCAATCAAACGAAAGCCTGCTTCACCCTTTTCATCAAACAATTGCTTGACTGTCTTGTGCATTCTGCTTTCTATATACCAGTCGAGATCATAGAAAGAAAGCCCCAAATTATGTGCAAGCGCTCGGCCGACTGTGGTCTTTCCCGAACCCATATAGCCGATGATGATGATCCGTTGCATCCTTTATTTCTTCTTGGCAACAGCTTTTGCGGGTGCGGATTTGACGATTTCCATACACTGTTCATAGCTGAGTTCGGCCGCAGAGTCGTGGAGATTCTTCGGCATTCGATAATTTTTGCCGTCGTAAACGATGTAAGGCCCGTAGCGACCGTTCAACACTTCCAACTTCGGGTCTTGTTCAAAGGCTTTGATATGACGCTTTTTCTCCTGCTCACGCTTTTGATTTATCAAGTCGATTGCAGTCTCCAAACCCACCGTCATCGGGTCTTCTGTCTTGGGAAGCGATACATATTTCTTGTTGTGCAATACGTAAGGACCGAATCGTCCGGCACCAATCACCACGGCGCTGCCCTCAAATTCGCCAATGGTTCGGGGCAATTTAAACAACTCCAAAGCCTCATCAAGCGTAATGGTCTCCATACTTTTGTCTGCGGGCAACTGCGAGAAGCGCGGCTTGTCTTTATCTTCGGCCGTACCGATTTGTACAACCGGGCCGAAGCGACCTATCTTAACGAATACCGGTTTGCCCGAAACGGGATCCGTTCCCAGTTCTCGTTCGCCGGCCTTATGCTCCGAACGGGTTTTGATTACGTTATCTACCGTCGGCTCAAAATCCTTGTCGAAGGCTTTCATCATCTTCTTCCAGCCTTCCTTTCCTTCTGCAATACGGTCGAATTGCTGCTCTACTCGGGCCGTAAAATGATAGTCCATAATACCCGGAAAGTTGTTGATGAGAAAATCGTTGACTACGATCCCAATATCCGTTGGCAACAATTTGCCTTTCTCGTTGCCTGCGGTCTCTTTCCTGTTACGTGTCGTTATCTTGATGCCTTTCAGCGAATCGATGGTGTATTGGCGCTCTTCGCCCTTCTTATCACCCTTTTGTACATACTCGCGTTGCTGTATTGTGCTGATCGTCGGAGCGTAAGTAGACGGACGACCGATACCCAACTCCTCTAACTTATGCACCAAACTGGCCTCCGTATAGCGTGCAGGACCTTGGCTGAAACGCTCCGTCGAGATGATTTCATTGCGTTGCAACTCATCGCCTCGTTTCAAAACAGGCAGCAAATGGGTTGAGTCTTCCTGATTGTTAGCATCGTCATCGTCGGTCGATTCACGGTAAACTTTGAGGAATCCGTCGAAAACGATCATCTCACCCGTAGCTACAAACTTCTCGTTTGCACCGCTGACATCGATCGTTACGGTTGTTTTCTCGATCTGTGCATCGGTCATCTGGCTGGCTGCTGTGCGTTTCCAGATAAGGTCATAGAGGCGTTTCTCCTGCTGTGTGCCTTCTATCTGCGAATCGCTCATATACGTCGGACGAATCGCTTCGTGTGCTTCCTGCGCACCTTTTGAATGTGTTTGGAAATTACGCGGCTTGCTATACGCTTCGCCCCAGAGCTTAACAACTTCTTCTTTGGCCGCTCCTATGCAGAGTTTCGACAAATTCACGCTGTCCGTTCGCATATAAGTAATGCGCCCGTTTTCATAAAGTCGCTGTGCAACCATCATCGTCTGACTCACCGTAAATCCCAACTTACGAGCTGCTTCTTGCTGAAGCGTCGACGTTGTGAATGGAGGCGCAGGCGTACGCTTCAACGGTTTCTTAGTGATGGAGCCCACTTTGAAGGTCGAATCCTTACATTTCTCCAAGAAGTCGACAGCTTTCTGATGGGTCTTGAAACGTTTCTCAAGCTCAGCTTTTACTTCCGACGCGCTTCCGTCGGCGTGAATGACAGAGAAAATAGCATTCACTCGGTAATAAGGCTCACTCTTGAAAGCCTGTATTTCACGCTCGCGCTCCACGATTAAACGAACAGCCACACTCTGAACACGGCCTGCCGAGAGTGCGGGTTTCACCTTCCGCCACAGCACCGGAGACAGTTTGAAGCCCACCAAACGGTCCAATACGCGTCTGGCTTGCTGTGCATTGACCAGATCCATATTGATATGTCGAGGCTTTTCGATGGCTTCTAAGATGGCCGATTTCGTGATTTCGTGAAATACAATACGGCTTGTCTTCTCCTCATCCAAGCCCAACACCTCACACAGATGCCACGAGATGGCCTCTCCCTCACGGTCCTCATCGGATGCCAACCACACTTTCCGCGCAGCCTTTGCATTCTTTTTGAGTTCGCTCACCAGCTTTTTCTTCTCGTCGGGAATCTCGTATGTGGGCTCCAAAGTATTCTCATCGATACTCAACTCTTTCTTTTTCAAGTCGCGGATATGCCCATAACTGGACATCACCTTATAGTCTTTACCGAGAAATTTCTCTATGGTTTTAGCCTTGGCAGGGCTCTCTACGATGACTAAATTCTCTTGCATAATAGTTGTGTATAACTTTTATAGGGTGCAAAAGTAAGTAAAACTTTTACTTATACCTTATTATATAACGCATGTTTTTGCTCTTTTAACAATTCTCGAAATCATCAGTCTTATCGCAACTCGAATGTTACGGATCGACGATTGGGTAGATGGGAATGCGAAATTTGTATCAGGTTGAATTTCAACTCGATACAATTTCCTTTTCAATTGACCATTAAACGCGTTGCAAGTAACGGTTAGTGGCGTGCTGACTAATGGTTAATTGTCGTGCAAGTAACCGTTAGTCGGAACGCCACTGTCATATCATTCAACATGATTTGTATCCTTTCGTTTGGCTCTCTCAGGTTCACTCGGAAAGGGAAATATGTGGCTCGGGCAAAGTGCTAACAACCAACAATCGATCGATCAATGCTCGAGTTTCAGTTCTCAAGGGTTAATTCTCAATGAATCAAACTCTTTTCTGTTCGATAAACTCATACAAAGCCTGGCGCACGGAACGCAGACCGAACTGCTCAATACGAATCTCACGCAACGGAATCCACATACATTCGGCCGCGTCGTCCATAGCAACAGGCTCCTCGCCGGCTGTTACTTCGCATTCGAAAAACAAATCCATCGTAGGGATTTCCACACCGGAATAAAGGTAAACGTTAGGGCAACTCATCACGAAACGCTCGCTGACGACCTTTAACCCAGTCTCTTCGCGCACCTCACGACGCAGTCCCTGCACGATGTTTTCATCCACATCGCAGAACCCTCCGGGCAAATCGAGCATCCCCTTAGCCGGTTCTCGCTTGCGGCGTTCAACCAAAAGCTCGCCCCGCTCATTCATAATAAACGCGGCCGTAGCGGCACTGGGATTGACGAAATACTCGAATCCGCAACTCCGGCATAACTTACTTTTCTCACTGTTTGTCTCAAAATGCGAGCTCCCGCACGCCGGACAATACTTGAATCTCTCTAAAACATTCATCACTTTTAATCTTATTCGCCCGCGAAAAACGGTTATCGGCATTGATCGTAATAGTATTCCCCGCTTCGCTCTTTACTTCAACATAGCGCGAAGAGTGGCATCCAGGTCTTTGATTTGGGCGTCGCGCTTCTGTAAAACATTGTTACGATCAATGAGAAAGAAAGTCGGAAGACTCTGCACATTATAGCTCACGAGATTAGACGAACGTACACCTGCCTCGTCGCGAACGCTGATCCAGGGTAGTGCAGCAGTCTGTTGCTTCCAGAAATGTTCGTCGGGATCGACTGAAACTTGGTATATTTCGAAGCCCATTGCGTGGTATTTGTTGTACAGATCGCGCAACATCATAATGCGTTTCAGCGATCCTTCGCCGGCGAACAGGTGAAAATCGAGCATTACGACACGGCCTTTCAACTCCTTCAAACGCCGTAAACGTCCCTTATTGTCGCGCAAAGCGATGTCTATTAAGCCCGAGACATCCACTTTATCGGCATCGATCGACTGTGCGGCTTCATTGTGAATGATACGCACATTCTTCATTCCGGCGATGGCAATGTTATGTAAATTCTCGCCGCGTAACGACTGGGGATAATACGTGTCCCAGCTGGTGGCCACGGCGGCAAACACTTTCACGTCGGCCGAAGAGCTGCGGGGATTGAATATCAAAACGTTGGCGTCGCCTAAAACAACGGTTTGAAACAGTGCAAAATAGGCGTAAGCCTTCATCGGTTGCTTGAAGATGTAATTGAGTTTGACGTTGTTCTTATACACGTCCAATACCTTGGCGACACTGTCTTCCACAGCATCCACGCCGAGATCGGGGCTCTTCGCAATGGCATCTATCTGCGTTTGAAGTCGCATCTGCATTAGAGCCAGTTCCTTGATCTTGCTGCATTCCTCAGAGCCCGACACTTCATAACCGTCCGACATCGTAGGAAATGCGGCCTTAATGGTAATGTTTTCCGTTGAATCTGCGGCCACATTGATGATCTGTCCGGCAATTCTCAGGCGGTAAAACTCGGGTGATCCAGTGGCATTTGCACTGAAATGGAAGACTCCGTCGGCGTTCAACCGAACCGAATCGACCACTTCCGGGCCATTGAGACTCATATTTTCAAAGTACAATATCGAGTCTTTAGCCTCGCTGATTGTGCCATTTACATTAAATTTTTGCTTGTTGCAGGCGGTGAAATTCAATATAGCCACAACGAACAGAGCCATTGAAAACACGCGCGTGAAAGTCTTTTTCATTCTCATTCATTTACCGGATTCAAGTGCAAAAATAACGTAATTGCGCCTAACTGCAAAATAATCGCCCCTAATTTTTCGGTTCCTTGTGACTCTACTTATGGCAAGAGGCGAGTTAATTGCATGCCGACAAAGACGGAAAGGAGCCCGATGAAAACGCTTCCGGCGGTGTATAAGGCGGCAAAAAGGATGCGGTCGGCGCTCAGCAACTGCAAACTGTCGTTCATGAAAGTGGAAAACGTGGTGAAACCGCCGCAAATTCCTACGATCAGAAATAGTCGCCATTCGGCGCTGATGAGTCCTGTGCGCTCGCTGAGACCATAAAACAGTCCGATCAATAAGCATCCGATGAGGTTCACTGCCATGGTTCCCACGGGGAAATCCGTATTGACACGGCCTTGCAAGAGCTTCGAAACGAGGAATCGAAAGGTTGACCCCAGGGCGCCGCCAAATGCTACAAGAAGAATGTTTCGTATTGTCATTGCGTGGCAAAGATACGAAAATCGACCTGAAAACAAATGCTTCGAATTCTAAAAATGTTGCCATTGCAATCGGTCTTGTCAGCGATATGTTGAGTGACGGGAAGTTCTTTGTTGATCGGTCTTGCGTGGAGTACTTGGCAAAAGATGGTTAGTTGTGCGGCGAAAAGGCGTTAATGACACGCCATTTAATGGTTAGTTGGCGCGCAACTAACCGTCTTTTGCAGAGAGAAAACAGCTTCATTCTTCTCACTTTCTCATCTTCCCACCTCTAAACTTGTGTAGTGGGAAGTCGCGTTTGACGATATAGGCGAGGAAGAGCAGAATGAGAATTGTATTTAAAAGCAGGGCAATGGAAGTGGTGCAAAAGCTGTTTGTCCACGTCATTGCATAGAAAATGACGGCCGTGAGGAGTACATAAGTAGTGATCTCGCGTATTGGATAGGCGATCGGATATTTCTTTTGGCCCACGACATAACTCAATGTCATCGCCGTGGCATAGCCTATGAAGCCGGCCCAAGCACACGCAATGTAACCGAAACGAGGCACAAACACGACGTTGATCACGATGAGTACGGCGCAGCCAATGCCCGAAAAGTAAGTGCCCCAGATGGTTTTATCGATTAGTTTATACCAAAATGAGAGGTTAAAGTATATTCCCATCATAATCTCCGCAGCCATAACGATGGGCACTACACGCAGTCCGGCCCAGTAATCGTGGCCTATGATGTGTCTCAACACATTTAAATAACCGATCACGACGAGGAAAGCGAGTAACGTGAAAATAATGAAATATTTCATTGCTTGGGCATACGTGGCACGGTTGTCGCGGTCTTTGGCCTTGCCGAAAACAAACGGTTCATAGGCGTAACGAAATGCCTGAGTAATCATTGCCATAATCATCGCCACCTTGCTGGCCGCTCCGTAGATGCCCAATTGTGTGTGTGCGTCGGCTCCCCGATAGATATACGGGAAGAGAATCTTATCTGCCGTCTGGTTGAGTATGCCCGCAATGCCGAGTACCAAGATAGGCCAGCTATATGAAATCATACGTTTTAGCAGGGCCTTATCAAATGAATAGCGAAAGCCTTGCAGCTCTTTCGCTAAGAAAACGAACACAAAGGCTGTGCAGAAAAGGTTGATATAGAAGACATATCCTACGTCAAGTGTGAAGTGATCGTCGTATAAGCCGAAAGGGTTCAGTCGCAAAGCAGGCAGCACGATGAGGTAGAGGATGTTGAGGAGAATGTTCATCGAGATGTTGATCAACTTCAATGCGGCAAACTTAATGGGGCGTTTCTTGTAGCGAAGATAGGCAAACGGGATGCACTGGAAGGCATCTAAGGCCACGCAAATGAACATCACCGCCACGTAAGAACGATGGTTTGCGTAGCCCATCAGCGATGAGATGGGATTCAGAAAAGCCAAGACGACGATGATAAACAGCAGCGATGTGAAGCCCACTGTCATCAATGTGGTGGCATAAACACGGTTAGGATTCTCCTCGCTTTTGTTGACATAGCGGAAGAAAGTGGTCTCCATACCATACGTGAGCAGCACAAGCAGCAGCGCAGTATAGGCATAAATGTTGGTCACAATGCCGTATTCGCCGCCCGAAGCAGCGAATTTGGCTGTCTGGATAGGCACCAGCAGGTAATTGATAAATCGCCCGATGATGCTGCTCAAACCGTAAATGGCAGTGTCTTTAGCTAATGATTTTAGTCCGTCCATATTGTTGTTTTGTCGTGGGGAGGTTGATAGTGCAGGTGCAGTTACAGCTGTCGATCTTCTTTTGAGATTCATCCATAGATTCGCCTTTAACCAAAGAACATATACGCCAGTGCTATTGCGGCTATTACTCCACACAAATCGGCGAGCAAACCGCAGGTTACTGCGTGGCGGGTATACTTGATATTGATGCTCCCGAAATAAACGGCGAGAATATAAAACGTGGTATCTGTCGAGCTTGAAACAAGCAACTCAATCGCCCAACGAATGAATCGGCCCCGTAAGTGGTCATCGTATCGACCATCATTCCGCGTGCTCCGCTGCCTGAAAGGGGCTTCATCAGCGCTGTGGGGAGTGCTTCCACAAAGCCTGTATTGCCTCCACACGCTGCGACTAACCCTTTAATCCCGCCCACCAACATATCCATTGCACCCGAAGCGCGGAAAACACCGATGGCAACGAGTATCGCCACCAAGTAAGGAATGATACGAACGGCTGTCTGAAAACCTTCTTTTGCACCCTCGATAAAGGCATCATACACATTGATTCGCTTGCGTACGCCCGCCAAAATGAATGCAACGATAATCGTCATCAGCACAATATTGGCTACGCTCGTACTCACAATGCTCATCTGTTCTTTGTCAAGCTGCCCGAAACCCCAAATGATTCCGCCTACGATGGCAAGCATTCCGCCGAGTGTGAGCAGCATTGTGCGGTTGAATAAGTTGATGTGTTGGTAAATGGAAGTGATGATGATGCCGGCCAAAGTGGAGAAAAACGTGGCCAGAAGAATGGGTATAAACACATCTGTGGGCTGTTGTGCGCCCAGCTGTGAACGATAGACGAGAATGCTCACAGGTATCAATGTCAGCCCCGATGTGTTCAAAACGAGGAACATAATCATCGGATTCGAGGCCGTATCTTTTCTCGGATTCAATGCCTGCAACTGTTCCATCGCTTTCAATCCCAATGGAGTCGCGGCGTTGTCGAGCCCCAACATATTGGCAGCCACATTCATAAAGATCGCGCCTGTGGCCGGATCGCCTTTCGGAATGTCGGGAAACAACTTGCTGAAAACGGGCGAAAGCACCCGCGCCAATGCGTTGATGAGTCCGCCACGTTCGCCAATCTTCATTACGCCGAGCCACAATGAGAGCACGCCTGTCAGTCCGAGACTGATCTCGAAAGCCGTTTTCGACATGTCGAATGTGGCGTTCATCATCGCCGGAAATACCGACACATCGCCTTCGAAGATGAGTTTCGCCAGCCCGATAACAAAGGCAATGACGAAGAAAGCAATCCAAATATAATTCAAAACCATTCTGTTGCAAAAGTAAATGATTTCTCGCACTCGACAAAGTTTTTGTCTTTGATAGTGACAAAATTATTCACCCGCATTCTCATTGACCGTTAGTCGCATGCCAATTAACGGTTGATTGTCGCTCAATGAAGCGTTGATCAAGCGCCGATTAACGGTTAGTTGGAAGATGTGACGTATTCAATTTATTCTCAACGAAATACAAATAGGATTGAGACGAGAGCAAAATCAACAGCACTTGCTCACTAAAATAAGAATCGGTTTTCCTTGGCTATGTCTGCAACTTGTACTAACTTTGCAAGCAAATAATGACACAATGGAGCAGGATTTAAATTATCTCGATCGCAATGAGTTCAACTTTGAGCCCTCGGCCGAGGTCGAAGAAGCCATCCGAAAGTTTGATATTAAGAAGCTGGCTTTCTATACACGCATCTACGATCAGGGCAAAAAGAGCATCTTCTCGGTGTCTCTCTCTGAGCTTTATGACATTGACGAGCACCAAATCATCATCGGTTACGGTGCAGAAGACCTGCTGAAAAAGACCGTTCATTATTTTCTCACACGCGGAGAAAACAAGACATTGCTTATTCCTAAGTTCTCGTGGTGGTATTACCAGTCGATAGCCGACGAGGTAGAAGGTGTAACCCGCCAGTATCCGATGGTGGAAGACGGCGACACTTTCCGCTATGACCTCGATGGATTACAACAAATGGTGTCCGAAGTGAAACCGAAGATTCTGTTGTTAGCATCGCCCAATAATCCAACGGGCAACGGACTGACGGGCGACGAGCTGCGACGTGTAGTGGAAATGGTACCTCGCGAGACCATCGTTGTTGTCGATGAGGCCTACGCTTCGTTTGTTTCCAACCGCGCAGATTATATCAAGGGACTCATCGAAAACCACGACAACATCATCGTTTGTCGCACAATGTCTAAGTTTTATGGGCTTCCCGGACTTAGATTGGGCTATGGATTCGTAGGCAAAGGCGATGAGATGGACCGCTTTTTAAGGTATGCCAATATGTATTTAGGCTACGACCGACTGTCGGAAGAAATAGGTATCGCTGCGCTGAAATCGGATGTTCACTACCGCGAAATAGCTCGGGTAATGGACGAAGCACGACAAATGTACGTCTCGGAAATCGGCAGTCTGTCCGGATTTAAAGTCTATCGCTCTATTGCCAACTTCATTCTCATTAAGTATCCCACGGCTTTGAAGGAAGTGCTTCAGGCCGCTTTCGCCGACCAAAACTATAAAGTGAAGTTTATGAACGAGCCTGATATCAACACACATATGCGCATAACGATCGGCCGCCGGGAGCAAAACCGCATCGTATGCGACACCATTAAGAGGATTGCCGCACAATGATCGCCGTGATTTTAGCCGCTGGAATGGCCACGCGTCTGCGCCCCTTGACCGACGACCGGCCTAAATGCCTGCTGCAAGTGGGCACAAAGACCTTACTCGCCCGTACTATCGACGCCCTCGTGGAGAATGCTATCAGCGAGTTAGTCATCGTTACCGGCTATCGCGGTGAGATGATTCGCCAGGCCGTCGAGGCTGCTTATCCCGCGCTGAATGTGCACTATATAGACAACGCCGACTATCGAACCACTAACAATATCTATTCGCTTTGGTTGGCAAAACCTTTCATCGACGGGCGCGAAACATTGCTTTTAGACAGCGATATCTTGTTAGACGCCTCGCTGATTCGTGCCATTCTTAATGCCGAAGGCTCTGCTTTGGCCCTCAATCGGCACACATTGGGTGAAGAAGAAATGAAAATCGTGACTGCTCCCGATGGTCGGATGGTCGAAATCAGCAAGACTTGCGACCCGCAAAAGGCGGTTGGCGAGTCAGTGGGTGTAGAAAAAATGACGGCCGATTACACCTCGGCGCTCTTCCGCGAATTAGCTAAAATGATCGTCGTCGAAGGTCTTTCGGGCGTCTTTTACGAACAAGCTTTCCAGCGACTCATCGCCCAAGGACACACATTCAATATCATTGATACCACCGATTACTTCTCAATGGAGTTGGACACCGTAGCCGATTTCGAACTCGCCGGCCGTTTGACGGCCGACCAATAACCCGCAACACGATGGCCAACTATGATATAACCGAACTTCACCGGCGCACGCTTGCCATTCTGCGAGCCGTCGACGCCACGTGCCGCGAGCATCAGTTGACCTATTATATATGGGCCGGCACGATGCTCGGAGCCGTTCGCCACCACGGATTTATCCCCTGGGACGACGACGTAGACATAGCAATGCCGCGGCCGGATTACGAGAAACTCATCGCCAACTGCTGTGAGTGGCTCCCGAGTCCATACGAAATGGTGTGTGCTGAGAATGATCCGGCTTATCCATTGCCCTTTGCCAAGATTCAAGACAGCACCACAACACTCATCGAGCGACGCCATCTACCCTACTTAGGAGGCATCTATATCGACGTGTTTCCTATCGACGGGACTCCCCGTTTGGCCCCGATCAGACGCCTACATTTCGCGGCTTACGAGTATTATAAGCGCGTTTTATATCTGCTTTGGCGCGATCCTTACAAGCGCGGAACGGGTGCTTCGAGTTGGATTCCACGTCTTTGCCGCCGCATTTACACGTTAGGCGAGGTACAACGCAAAATTCGACGTCTGCTCACGGCATACAGTTTCGACCGCAGCCGACTTGTAGCCGACTACGACGACGGTTCCCGCGGCGCAATGACCAAACACGTTTTAGGTACTCCTCTACCCTATTCCTTTGAGGGAGAAACGATATTCGGCGTGGCCAAAGCTGATCGTTACTTGGCTCAGAAATACGGAAACTATATGCAAATACCCCCCGAAGCGCAGCGCAGACAGCATCGATTCCATTACCTCGATCTGCATTCGCCTTATCGGGAATATTCAAATTCATAAGCCACTGACGATGACCCAACGCATAGCCGTTTATTTATACGACACGCGAAATATGTTCGTGGGCTTGGGAGAGTTTGAAGACAACCTCGCCAAACGTATCGCGGCGGTGGCTGAAAGGCTGCTGGCTGAGCGTGACGTAGTATTTTATTTTATTGTGCCCAGTCGTTTGACAGGCCATTACGGACCATCGGTTCGGTATATCAAAATGAACCGTTGGCGGCTGTTTTTCCTCAATTGGGCACCCGCGAAAGCCCTACGTCGATGGCTGTTTCCT
The DNA here is from genome assembly GCF_000613405.1 of Hoylesella enoeca JCM 12259. Lineage (GTDB taxonomy): Bacteria > Bacteroidota > Bacteroidia > Bacteroidales > Bacteroidaceae > Prevotella > Prevotella enoeca. The sequence goes on from NZ_BAIX01000009.1 coordinate 70,034, forward strand.
CGTGTCGACCTCGTACATTTTACCCAACAGCTACCCAAACTGCACCATACTTTCTCACCGCAGACGCTCATCACCGTGCACGATATCAATTTCTTTCATAATCATTTACCGGCTTCGGTCGAGCAAAAGAAAGCTAAACGCATTGCGAAAAGTCTGCAACGAGCCACCCATTTATCGTTTATCTCGCAGTTTACAAGCCAAGATGTGCGCTCACATTTCGCTGTCGACGTGCCGTTTCGCGTCATTCATAACGGCGTAACCAATCTTTCGCCTCTCGCCGAACGCGGAACCATCAGCATTCCGGCTAACAGTCTGCTCCACATCTCGCATCTACAAGACAAGAAAAACGTGCATCTTTTAGTCGAAATGATGGCTCAACTGCCCGAATATCACCTCTTTTTAGCAGGCAAAGAACAGGGAAACTATGGCCAACTGCTACGCAATCTCATCGCGCGCCACCGCCTGAGCAACGTCACGATGCTTGGTCCGGTATCGACAGAAGATAAAGCACGACTGTTCAGAGACTGTCGAGCATTTCTCTTCCCATCGCTCAGCGAAGGCTTCGGGCTGCCTGTTGTCGAGGCGATGTGCTTCGGAAAGCCCACCTTTCTGTCACGACTTACCTCGCTGCCCGAAGTTGGTGGCGATGCCGCTTATTATTTCGACGAACTGCATCCGGCGCAAATGGCCCAAACAGTAAGGGCAGGCCTGGCCGATTTCGACCGTCAGCGCTCCGACCGCGAGGCTGCAATCCGAGCCAATGCAGGCCGATTCAATTGGGACAAAACGGCCCGGGCGTTCATCGATTATTATCTTTCCATTCTCCAAATCAAATCCATCGAGTTATGAAAAAGAATGTTGTCATCGACTTTTCACGTATCAACGACTATACCGGATTCGGTGAAGTAGCCCGCAGATATTATGCCGAACTCTGCTGTGTAGATGCTCCCGACCTGCATTTCATCGCCATCGTACCGCCTGATTATACGGGAGTCAGAAGTGAGAATATCGATTATCTCACAACCGGAAACGAACTGCAAGACCTCCAAAGACTCGGTCTCAGCGCTGATTTGTGGCATACTACCGATCAGCGTCAGCATCTTTCGCCCCGCAAATCGGGTGCAAAACGACTGCTGACTATCCACGACATTAACTTCATCGGTGAGAAAACGGGAATCCATCGGTTGAAACGTATATTGAAAATGAAGCTAAAAATCATGCGAAGCGATTATATTTCGGTTATTTCTCAATATGTAAAAGACGATATTTCTACCCATATCGGCTTCGGGAATAAAGGCGTTTCCATTGTTTACAACGGTGTTCCCGACATCGAATCAGCCCCCCGCGAACAGCCCGCTTTTGTCAAAGATCCATCTGCAAAGTTCTTTTTCACCATCGGACAAGTTATTCCCAAGAAAAATTTCAAGACACTTTTGCCTTTGATGGATGCTTTTCCCGACCATCATCTCTACATCTGCGGCGAAACTCCAGGCCCTTATGCTGACGATATTCGCGAGCAAATTGCGACGCGATATGCTGACAGAGTGTTTCTGACAGGCCAAATCGAACACTCGGAAAAATACTGGCTCTATGCCATTGTGCCGCTTTTCTTTTTCCCAGCAAGCTCGAGGGGTTCGGTCTTCCCATCGTAGAGGCAATGCGCTTTCGTTGTAACATCGTTGCCAGTCAGCTCACCAGCATTCCTGAAATAGCCCAAGACTACATCTCTTATTGGCTGATTTCACGCCGGAACATATGATTTCGGTACTGCAAAAAGCATTGGACATTCCACAAGAAACGCTTCAACGTCGTCACGAAGAGATGTATCGCTACTCCCAACGTTTCAATTACGCCAATTACACAGCGCAATATCTGGAACTTTATAGAAGTATTTAGAAATGTGACCACACCTCAGGCCGCTTTCAGTTAACGGTTCATCGCCGTGCAACTAACCATTAGTTGCACGGCGATGAACCGTTAGTTGTCATGTAACTAACGGTTCATGAAAATCCCTCTCCGGATTCGATAGTTCATAGCTCATTCCAAATTGAGAATTCTTTTAGCCCTCGAAGTTAGGAGATTGAGAGTCTGACGAGGTATTTTGTACGATATGTGAACTTTTTTTGTATGTCTTGCACACATGGCTTTCTGCATTTATGGCTACATTTGTAACATGTTTCGACCGACTGAACATGCGGTTGATCAAATTTCTGATGAGAATGAAAATACAACACTTGTTATGCGCTTTGTTGCTGTCGTCGGCATCTTATGCCCAGGAAGTCAGCGTGAAAATCATTAATCCAACGGCTCGGCAACGACACGAAGTGGTGCAAATCGATGCCCGAGAAGTGTATGCTCAGCTTAGAGTTAGCTATGGCTCATCGCTCATTGTGCGGAATGCGTATCGGCAGCAAGTGACTTATCAACTGTCGCATGACAGTCTGTTGCTTGTCGACAGTAAGGTGCGACCGATGGGAACAGTGACTTACACGGTTGTTCCGGGGCAAGCAATGCCGATGAAAAGTGCTGTTGACGGGCGACTTTACGCTTGGCGTGTAGACGATTTTACGTGGGAGAACGACCTGGGAGCGTATCGTGCTTATGGTCCGGCACTGCAACGCACGGGCGAAAAGGCTTTTGGCATAGATGTTTGGTTGAAATCGGTACCTCGTTTGGTGGTGGTAGAGCGTTATCATAACGTGTTCGTTGCTAACCGACAAGGGGCAGAATGGCGTAAACAAGGGCGAAATGAGGAGGCCGACAGTGTGAAACGGGAAAACTCATTGCACTTGGATCACGGCAATGGATTGGATTGTTATAACGTGGGTCCGTCTTTGGGGTGTGGTGCTCCTGGCGTATTGATCGGCGATAGCATCGTGATGCCCTATTGTTTTCAGCGCTATAAGGTGTTGGAAAACGGTCCGTTGCGTTTCACCGTGGAGTTTGTCTACGGTAAAACGACAATCGACGGGCAGAAAGATGTTGTAGAACACAGGCGCATCAGCCTTGACAAGGGCAGCTATTTTAATCGTACTACTGTTTGGTACGAGTATTTACGCCGTCCGATAAGGGTGTGTGCAGGTGTCGTCATTCATTCTGCCGATACGAAAAGCATACGTTTGGGCAAGGATTTTGTGCAATATGCGGATCCCACGGACAGTCCTGAACGGCATAGTTTTCAGATTTACGTGGCGGCAGTTTTCCCATATGGGATAGAGAAAACGCGTTTCGTACCGTGCTCCCGATTGCAAGGCGATATCGCAGGGCACGCTATCGGAGAGAAGATTTTGCGAGAGAATGAACGTTTCGTTTATTATTTCGGTGCAGGATGGACGGGTCGTGGTGTCGAGAATCAAGATGTTTGGCAACAGAAAATCGACCTGTTCAGACAGAATTTAGTCGCTCCACTGAAAGTGTCGATAGCTGTAAAGGGAGCCTGATCAATACATTAACTTGTTTGTTTGTCAGCTCGTTGATCATTGTTTAAAATATAAACTCATATAAATGAAAATCGTAACATTAGGAGAAATTATGCTTCGGCTTTCTCCGGAAGGTAACGGTCGCTTCGTTCAAGCCGATTGTTTTCGTATCATTCCGGGAGGAGGTGAAGCCAATGTGGCTGTCAGTCTGGCCAATTATGGGCATCAGAGTTGTTTTGTCAGCAAGTTACCCGAGCACGAAATCGGGCAAATTGCCGTGAATGCACTGCGTCGTTACGGTGTAGATACACAGTACATTGTCCGTGGCGGGGCACGTGTCGGGCTTTATTATGCAGAGACTGGCGCGTCGATGCGGCCGAGTAAGGTGATTTATGACCGTGCTCACGCGGCCATTGCAGAGTGTGATCCGCAGGAATTCGACTTTGATGAAATAATGGATGGAACTCAGTGGTTTCATTGGAGTGGCATAACGCCTGCACTGAGCAATCAAGCTGCACTGTTGACAAAGCTTGCTTGCGAGGCTGCCCATCATCATCACGTAACTGTAAGTTGTGACTTGAACTATCGTAAAAAACTTTGGACTTCTGAGAAAGCAATCTCTGTGATGTCTCCTTTAATGCAATACGTGGATGTATGTATCGGTAATGAAGAGGATGCTCAGCTCTGTTTGGGATTCCGTCCTGATGCCGATGTAGAAGGAGGAAAGACAGATGCCGATGGATATCATCGTATTTTTGAACAGATGATACGGCAATTCGGGTTTCAATATGTTGTTTCAACGCTTCGCGAATCTTATTCTGCGACCTGTAATGGATGGAAAGCGCTTATCTTTAATGGTAAAGAATTTTATGAGAGTAAGCGTTATGAGATTAATCCGATCATTGATAGAGTAGGGGGAGGAGACGCTTTTTCCGCCGGACTTATTCACGGTTTGCTGACTAAGAAGACTCAAGGCGAGGCGTTGGAGTTTGCCGTTGCGGCTTCAGCTTTGAAACATACGATCGGCGGAGACTTTAATCTTGTTAGTGAAGATGAAGTAGAGTCGCTTGTTAAAGGGAATGCAAACGGTCGAGTACAACGATAAAGAGAAATATAGGAAATATAATGGCAAAGTTTGATAAGATAGAAGTCTTGCAGAAGATAGGTGCAACTGGTATGGTGCCTGTCTTCTATCACAAAGACGTTGAATTGGCAAAGCAGGTGGTGAAAGCTTGCTATGACGGCGGCGTACGTGCTTTTGAGTTTACGAATCGAGGCGATTTCGCCCACGAAGTATTTGGAAATTTGGTGAAATGGGCTGATAATGAGTGTCCTGAATTGGCTCTTGGAGTAGGCTCTATCGTTGATCCTGCAACGGCGGCATTATATATTCAGCTCGGTGCCAACTTCATTGTGGGGCCGCTCTTTAATCCGGATATTGCCCCGATTTGTAATAGACGTTTGATACCTTATTGTCCGGGATGCGGCAGTGTCAGTGAGATTGGTAAGGCACAAGAGTTGGGTTCCGACTTGACGAAACTCTTTCCCGGTGACGTTTTGACGCCGAAGATGGTGAAAAATATTATGGCTCCGTGTCCGTGGACAAAGATTATGGCGACGGGAGGCGTCGAACCTTCGCGCGAAAACTTGGCAGAATGGTTTAAGGCAGGTGTTTTTTGTGTGGGAATGGGGTCTAAGTTGTTTCCCAAAGAGCGGATTGCTGCTGGTGATTGGGCGTATATCACGGAACTGTGCAGGGCGTGTCTTACCATTATTAGTAGCTTGAAATCATAAGATAAGTAAGTTTTATGAATGTATTCAGTTATATAATTCAGTTAGGAGCGAGTGTAATGATGCCGATTCTCTTTACTTTAATCGGTCTCATTATCGGTATGAAGTTCGGTAAATCACTAAAATCCGGTCTGTATGTCGGTGTCGGTTTCGTTGGATTAGGCATCGTGACGTCTTTGCTGACGACTAATTTTAATGCTCCTTTAAGTAATATCTCCGAGCTTTATCAGCTGCAACTCAATATCTTTGATATGGGATGGCCGGCTGCGGCAGCCGTTGCTTACAACACTGCTGTCGGTGCTCTTGTCATTCCTGTGTGCTTAGGTGTCAATCTCTTGATGTTACTCACCAAGACAACACGCACTGTTAACATTGACCTTTGGAATTACTGGCACTTTGCTTTTATTGGTGCTGTAGCTTATTTTGTGATGGGAGAAAGTCTCTTTTGGGGATATTTTGCAGCCATCATCTGCTATATTATAACGTTAGTCAGTGCAGATCTGATTGCAGGAAAGTTTCATCGCTATTATGAGAATTTAGATACCATCTCTATTCCGCAACCTTTCTGTCTGAGTTTTGTTCCTTTTGCCATTGTCATCGACAAGGTATTGAATCTTATTCCGGGTTTCAACAAGTTGGATATAGATGCCGAAGGCTTAAAGAAAAAGTTCGGAGTGCTTGGCGAACCACTTGTATTGGGCGTTATAGTGGGGCTTCTCATCGGTGTCTTTGCACATCAAAATCTGAAAGGAATACTCTTTTTGGGAATCACGATGGGGGCTGTAATGGAATTGATCCCGCGCATAACGAAACTCTTTATAGATGGATTGATGCCTATTTCAGAGAAAACCAAGGAGTTGATTGACAAACGTTTTCACGGACGTAAGATATTTATTGGAATGAGTCCGGCCCTTGTTATTGGTCATCCTACAACGTTGGTAGTGTCTCTTTTACTTATTCCGACTGCTCTTGTCGTGGCTGTTATCCTGCCCGGAAACCAGTTCTTGCCTTTGGCTTCATTGGCAGGAATGTTCTATCTTTTCCCTTTGGTGCTTCCGATTACTAATGGAAATGTTGTCAAGACCTACCTGATAGGACTTGTTGCAATTGTCATCGGCTTATATTTCGTTACGGATATGGCACCCGATTTCACAATGGCGGCCAATGAAGTATATAAAGCTACGGGCGATTCAGCGGCTAAAATACCCGAAGGGTTTGATGGTGGAGCGCTGGATTTTGCCTCTTCGCTTTTCGGATGGACGATATATAAACTCACATGTTACGTGAAATACGTCGGTCCGACAGTGCTTGTGGTTCTTACACTTGGTATGATGCTTTATAATCGCAGACAGATTATTGCAGACGAAAGTCAATCTCTTTAAATCCATTTAATTAATAAATCAAGAAACGATAATGAAAAAACTGACGACTTCTATTGCTCTCCTGCTTTTCGTTTTAAGCAGCATTGCTCAGACAACAAATTATAATGTCCGTTGGGCGAACCATCCCGCAGATGTAAAAAACTATGATACGCAACGCCTTCGCAAAGAGTTTCTCATTGATAAGGTGTTTGCGCCTAACGAAATCAATTGGACTTACACGATGTATGACCGCTTCTTGATTGGTGGTGCAGAGCCTGTTGGGATGCCGTTAGAACTGAATCCCATCGAACCATTGAAAGCTAAGACGCTATTAGAGAACCGAGAGCTTGGCATTATCAATGTCGGCGGCGAGGGAACGGTTACAATAGACGGAAAGGTTTATAACCTCGGATTCCAAGAAGGAATCTATATCGGTCGCTCCACAGCGGAACATCCCAATCGCATTGTACTTTCGAGCAAAGACAGTTCGCGGCCGGCTAAATTCTATATGAATAGTGCCGTTGCCCACAAAAGCTATCCGACGAAACTTGTAACACTGAAAGATGCCAAGAATATCAAGGCTGGAAGTCTTGCCGGAAGTAATGACCGTGTCATTCATCAATTGATTATCAACGGCGTTGCAGGCGTTCAAACCTGTCAGTTACAGATGGGAATAACAGAGCTCAAGACAGGTTCCGTTTGGAATACGATGCCTGCTCATACGCACCTTCGCCGTATGGAGACTTACCTTTACTTTAATGTTCCCGGCGATCAGATGGTCTGTCATTTGATGGGAGAACCCCAAGAGACCCGTCATATTTGGATGAAGAACGAGCAAGCCGTTATTGCTCCTCAATGGTCTGTCCACTGTGCAGCCGGCACGAGCAACTATACCTTTATTTGGGGAATGGCCGGTGAGAATCTGGATTATGGTGATATGCAAGTCGTCAAGATAACGGATCTGAGATAAATGAAGTCTACTCGTCAATTCGACAACTATAAAATAAATAACAATGGATATTTTTTCAAAAAACTTTTCATTAGAAGGTAAAGTCGCATTAGTCACAGGTGCGGCTTACGGAATCGGTTTCGCCATAGCAGAATCTTTTGCTTTGGCAGGAGCAAAAATTGCTTTCAACTGTCGTGATCAGAAACATTTGGATCAGGCTTTGGCCGATTATGCAGCCAAAGGTATTGCCGTTAAGGGTTATATCGCAGATGTTACGGACGAAGAGCAAGTAAAAAATCTGGTGGATCAAATCACTCGTGAGCTTGGCACCATCGACATTCTTGTCAATAATGCGGGTATAATCAAACGCATCCCGATGGAAGAAATGAGTGTGGAAGACTTCCGCAAAGTCGTGGATGTAGACTTAAATGCACCGTTTATTGTGTCTAAAGCCGTCATCCCGGGCATGAAAAAGAAAGGTCGCGGGAAGATTATCAACATCTGTTCGATGATGAGTGAGCTGGGCCGTGAGACTGTTTCGGCTTATGCTGCGGCCAAAGGAGGACTCAAAATGCTCACGCGCAACATCTGTTCCGAGTTTGGCGGCTGCAACATTCAGTGCAACGGAATCGGCCCTGGCTATATTGCCACGCCGCAAACAGCCCCGTTGCGTGAGTTGCAAGCTGATGGAAGCCGGCATCCTTTTGATCGTTTCATCCTCTCGAAAACGCCTGCCGGGCGCTGGGGAACGCCCGAAGACCTGATGGGACCTGCCGTATTCCTGGCCAGCGAAGCCTCAGACTTTGTCAACGGACACATTCTTTACGTCGACGGCGGTATCTTGGCTTATATCGGGAAACAGCCATAGACGATATATTTTTGCATCGTTTGCGAAAAAGAACTATCTTTGTTGTCGATTTGATTACAATAAAATTCAAAGATTATGAGTAAGAAAGTAGCAGTGTTGGCTGTCAATCCGGTAAATGGTTTGGGCCTTTTCACGTATTTGGAGAACTTCTTCGAGAACAAGATTGCATATCGTGTGTTTGCTGTTTCTGATTCGACGGATATCAAAACCAACTCGGGTGTTGCGCTGAAAGCAGATGCTCTTGTCGCAGATTTGGCCGGTCATGCCGCCGATTATGATGCGATGGTTTTCTCGTGCGGTGATGCCATGCCGGTGTTTGCACAACATGCAGACGCGCCTTACAATCAAATGCTGATCCAAGTGATCAAGGAGTTTGCCGGCGCCGGCAAACTATTGATCGGTCATTGCGGTGCAGGCGTGTTGTTTGATTTGGCTGGTGTGACCGCCGGAAAGCAAGTAACCTGTCATCCTTATGTGAAAGACATGGTAAAGAATGCCACTTATGTCGATGCGCCTTACTGCATCGACGACAATATTTACACCGCAGCCGAAGAGAAAGAATTGCATTTGATGATGCCCGAAGTGGTGAAAGTGCTAAAATAAAAGAACTTGTGAAACAAGCAACGAGGTCGCTGTCACGGCCTCGTTTTTTTGTTGCTGTTCGCTTGGACGAACAAAAAATTGCGATTTCTCGCTTTCCGAGGGGTCGGACGAACAAAAAATTGTGATTTCTCACTTTCCGAGGGGTCGGACGAACAAAAAATTGCGATTTCTCGCTTTCCGAGGGGTCGGACGAACAAAAAATTGCGATTTCTCACTTTCCGAGGGGTCGGATGAACAAAAAATTGCGATTAACGGTTAATCAGACTCCTTTTCATGTCCAGTTGAGAATTGGTGATCGGCAACGGCTCATCTCTTGTGATCTCTTTCGCGAATCTCCACACGGCGAATCTTGCCGCTGATCGTCTTCGGAAGTTCGTCGACAAACTCGATGATGCGGGGATATTTATACGGTGCCGTCTGGTGTTTGACGTGGTTCTGCAACTCCTTGATGAGTTCGTCGCCGGCCCGATTTTTCCATTCCGCACCGAGCACCACAGTCGCTTTGACCACCATGCCGCGTATTTCGTCGGGCACTCCGGTAATGGCGCACTCCACAACAGCAGGGTGTGTCATCAGGGCTGACTCCACTTCGAAGGGCCCGATACGGTAACCGCTGCTTTTGATCACATCGTCTATACGGCCCTCAAACCAATAATAACCGTCTTGGTCGCGCCAAGCCATGTCGCCGGTGTGGTAAATACCATCGTGCCAAACCTGTTTTGTCAGTTCGTCATCACGATAATAGCCTTGGAAAAGACCGATCGGCTTCCGGTCACCGATGCGTATCACGATCTCGCCTTTCTCTCCGTCTTCGCATGACGAACCGTCGGGACGCAGGATGTCGATGTCGTATTGCGGATTGGGCAAGCCCATCGAACCCGGCTTCGGAGCAACCCATGGCATCGTGCCGAGGGTCATCGTGGTTTCGGTTTGGCCGAAACCTTCCATCAACGAGATGCCTGTGAGACGTTTGAACTTATCGAAAACGGCGGGGTTGAGCGCTTCGCCGGCCGTGCAGCAATAGCGAAGCGAAGAGAGATCATATCTTGAAAAGTCTTCGCGAATCATAAAACGATAAACCGTCGGAGGTGCACAGAAAGCGGTGATATGATACTTCTCCATCTGCTTTAACAGTTTGTCGGCTGTGAACTTTTCGTGATCGAACACGAAAACAACGGCTCCTGCAAACCATTGTCCATATAGTTTGCCCCACACTGCTTTACCCCAACCCGTGTCGGCAACGGTGAGATGAATGCTGTCTTCACGCAGATTGTGCCAGAAAGCACCCGTGGTGATATGCCCGAGCGCATATAAATGATCGTGGGCAACCATCTTCGGCTCGCCGCTTGTGCCGCTTGTGAAATACATCAAGAGCATATCATCGTTGTCATTCACGTGTGCTGGACGGACAAATGCGGGTGCGTTGTCGATCTCTTTGTGCCAATCGTGGAAACCGGGAGGCACTTCCGGACCGATCGAAACGAGTGTTTTCACTGTGGGACTGGCACTCATCGCCTCGCTTACTTGTGTCAAAACATATTCTTCTCCCACGCAAATGATGGCCTTGACACTGGCTCGATTGTTGCGATAAACAATGTCGTTGGTGGTCAACATGTGCGTAGCGGGAATGGCGACAGCGCCGAGTTTGTGTAGTGCCAGCATCGAAGCCCACCATTCGTAATGGCGTTTGAGGATGAGCATCACTTTATCCCCGTGGCCGATACCTAATGTTTGGAAATAGCTTGCAGCCTGATCGCTCAGCGTTTTGAAGTCTTGAAAAGTGAAAACAATCTCTCGTCCCTCGTCATTAGTCCATATCATCGCCGTTTTGTTGGGCTTTTCGGCAGCCCATACATCCATCACATCGTAGGCGAAATTGAAGTTTTCAGGGATGATGAAATGCAGATTCTGTCGATAATCTTCGACGGAAGAGAAGTGGGTTTGTTTCAAAAAACGTTCTATCATGATGCTTTCCTTCGTTAGATAACCACGCAAAGAAATTTCACTGCGTGGTTACCGAGTGCGCGCATGCAATGTTTGTGGCCGGCATCGAAATAAATGCTGTCGCCCGGATGGAGCGTCATCACCTTTTCGCCGATGGTGATTTCCAAGTCGCCTTCAAGCACATAGTCGTATTCCTGACCTGCATGTGAGTTTTTGTTGTGCCTCTTTTCGCCCGGCAAAGGCTCTATGGTGACCATAAACGGATCGACTTTCCGACCGCGAAAGCCGCTTGCCAAACTCTCATACGTGTATCCTTTGGTGCGCTCTACACTCATTCCCTGTTGCCGACGGGTAAGGAAATAAGTGCTCATTCGCGGTTCTTCGCCGAAGAGTAGCACGTCAATGCCGATGCCATAACGCTTGGCTATCTTTGAGAGTCGATAGAGAGAGGGGTCTGCTTCGCCTGCTTCGATCTTCAAATAATGTTCCAAAGAGATGTCGCAAAGCTCTGCAACTTCTTCTGCGGGAATGTTAAAGACCTCGCGAAGACCCTTTAAGCGTTCGCCTATTTGTCGTATTGATTCTTCCATATAGAGATTCCTCGTTAGTCTTCTCGGGGCATGATAAACCAGCAAATCAGATAGATGATCACGCCGCTGAACGCTGTGCACACTGTGAGAATGGTGTAAATGATGCGGAATAGCGTGGGATCGAAATCGAAATAGTCGGCCAATCCGCCGCAGACTCCTGCGATAATGCCGTTTCTGGAACGGTACAATGTCTTTCCTCTTGCCATGATTTCTGCTTTTTTGAATGGTTGTTTGTTAGACGAAAAAGATGTCTTGAAAGTTGCACGCGTGCCGATGCTCACTGTTGTTCGAGATCGGGGATGATTTGAGTCAGCGCCTTAAATGCTTCTGCGGGCATCGTACCTGCTGTGAGCAGGGCGAAAATCGTGTCGTGACCGGCGATTGTTCCGAGGATTTCGGGCACACCGCTGTTGTCGATGTGATGAGCAATCGACGCGGCATAACCGGGCTTTGTGCGGATGACAGCGATGTTGCCGGAGAAGTGGATGGACTCAAACCCCGTCGTGAGCGGCATTTCCAATGTTGAGCGAGACTGTGAAACGCGTTTGTAAGACGATTCGTCGGGAAGTTCATAGACTTTTCTTCCGTTTTTGCCGAGCACTTTGACAGCTCTCAGCAGTCGTAAATCGCGACTCAACGAGGCTTGTGTCACGACGAATCCTCGCTTGGCAATCGCCTGTAATATCTCTTCCTGACTGCCCAATTCTTGTTGAGCAATGGCCGTTTTTAATGCTTCTATCCTGCGATTTCTCGTTCCCATTTCTGTATTTTTATACGATTTCGAATGCAAAGTTATGAATTTATGGGTAAAGAGTGGTCTTAATTTCGTATAAATTGATAGGAAAGGCGTATCTTTGCTGCATGATGTTACAAGAAGGATTGATGCACACCAGTCGATTGACCGTGTGTGATGACAACAGTGCAATCGCTCTCGGATCAGGCGATATGCCCGTTTTGGCTACGCCGGCGATGCTGGCTTTGATGGAGAATGCAGCTATGCTGGCCGTGGCTGGTGCGTTAGACGAGGGAGAGACCACTGTTGGGGGACACATCGAATCGTCACATTTGAAACCCTCGAAGATAGGTGCGGAGGTGGAAGCCACGGCTACGCTGACGCGGATCGACGGTCGGAAACTTTATTTTTCTGTTGTTGCGCGCGAGGGAGCAGTAGTGATTGGTGAGGGAACTCACCTTCGGTTTATCGTAGATCGGGCACGTTTTCTGGCACGAATGACTGATCATTGATGGTTGCGTGACGGCAATTCGCATTTCGTGTTATGCTCCGTTGTTTGTCCAACGGTGCAGAGTCGTGTTGCGATTAACCGTTACTTGCGCGCTAATTAACGATTCATTGCACGCCAACTAACTGTTGGTTGGCGTGTGACGAATGGTTAGTTGCATCGCTGGTTGCAGTGTGCTGATAAATAGGGGGATGTGACTGTCGTTGCGATTAGGAGCAAGTCTTACAGTCTTGTACTGATAAATTCTTGATCAATACGATGCAAGACGTCTTGGATTTCCTGTTTTTAAGTCTCGGAAGCGAATCGTATTTTCTTCTTGTATGGCCACATGAGCGAGGGATTGATACCTGCCAAGCGAGTAAAATGATGCTCTAAACAATTGTTCCCTCCCTAAATCGGGAGGGAACAAAGACGAAATCTGATGCTATTGTTATCTGTCTCTTCCGAAGATTCGCAGCAGATAGAGAAACAGATTGATGAAATCGAGATAGAGGGAAAGTGCTCCCATGAGTGCGATTTTCTGTGCCTGTTCATCTATATTGTCGCATTGCGCCAACATCAGTTTGATCTTTTGCGAGTCCCAAGCAGTGAGTCCGATGAAGATTGCTACACCAGCGTAACTGAGAATCATGTCGAATCCCGAACTGTGCAGGAACAGATTGACCAGCGTGGCGATGATGAGTCCGATGAGTGCCATAAATAGGATGCGGCCCATCGATGACAAATCGCGTTTGGTGAAGTATCCCACGGCGGCCATAGCAGCGAAAGTTCCCGCTGTGATGAGGAACACTTGGGTGATGATTGTTGTGGAGTAGACAGCGAAAATGGCTGAAAGCATTGCGCCATTGAGCACCGAATAAAGTGTAAAGAGCAATGTGGCCGAAGTCAGAGAGAGTCGGTCGATAGCCCGCGTTACACCGAATACCAACGCTAATTGTGCGATGATGAGTCCCCAAACGATTGCTTTGCTGGAATAAATCGCCATCATCAGACTTGGCGAATGGGCTACGCCGTAAGCTGTAACACCTGTAATGACGAGCGCTAAACTCATCCACACATACACTTTACGCATCAGTGAAGGGAACGCCAACGATACAACGCTCTCTTTCTCACGTATCATTCTTTCTAATTCTTGTACTTCCATACGTTTGTTTGATCTTATTTGGTTTAGGATTGCAAAAATAGTCGTTTTCGGAAATATCCCCAAATAATCTCTCTTTTCTTCTTATTTGTTGCAGATTAGTATGTTTTCGTTTATCTGTTTTAACAAATTTCGCGTAAGTTCCCATATACTTTTCAGCTAAAAATGCTTGTGTTTCAAATAAAAATATTAACTTTGCACCCGCAAATCGGGATGTAGCGCAGTTGGTAGCGCACTACGTTCGGGACGTAGGGGTCGGGCGTTCGAGTCGCCTCATCCCGACTGATAAGAGCGACAAATAGAATCTTTCTGTTTGTCGCTTTTTTGTTTTCTGATAAATCGGAAGGCTATATAATATAATAAGGTGATAGTCCTTTATTTTCCTGTTCATTTGTAATGATTTAGGAAAAAGATAGTTTATTATTGAAATTTTCCATGAAAACATTTGGTGTTTATTTTAGAAGTGTGTACTTTTGCATCCGCTTTCGGGTTACCGTTAGCGATTTCAGAACGTGATCTTTGAAACAATTTACATAAGACAGCATATAGTACAGGGAATGTCTCTATGTATTT
>NZ_BAIX01000008.1 GCF_000613405.1 Hoylesella enoeca JCM 12259
TGGAGTTCTTTTGCATCGCGTTACGACTGTTTATATTTGCTTGTTTAATCATCTCTTTAATTGTTCCTTTTGATCGGCCTCTCGCTTGTTCAGACCCCCATCCCCCTAACTTAGGGGGCTAAGAACCGGGGGCAAAGGTATAACAATCTTTTGGAATAGCAAAATAAAAGATAAAAATTTCTTTCCTTTTTATTAATTAGCATGCCATGCCCGACGCCCTCAAAATTACAAAAACAAGGTTTCGGCCGCAGCCGAAACCTCAAAAGTTAGCGGGGAGAATGCTTGCGCTTCAGAAGATTAAACCGAATGATAATGTCTTGAACTTCGGACCATAACCATCGCGCAAAAGATGGCAAGGACTATACTTGAAATAGAAGTCGGGAATGCCTTTGACGGAGAATGTACCCATGAAATCAACGGTCACCGGATTCACACGCACATCTGTATCCACATCTTCCACCTTGTGTCCATTTAGCCTGTAACGCGTCTTCAAGCTGCCATAGGTGTTGAAATTGATAACCGGACCGAGGCTGAACTCTGCCCAACGCCCCTCATAATGATACCGCAGAGGCACGTTGATGCTGAAAACCTTGATGCGAGAGAAGCGTGGCGTGCTGCCTGCGGGATAGGAATCGAGAGCCACCGCGCGGTTATCCTTCACAAAACGCAGGTCATCCGTTATCCGATAATTACGCCAATCGAGTCCGAAACCCACAGAGAATGCATGACCGTTGCGCCATGGATAATAGGCCCAGTCTGCCACAATCCACCATAGTTCCCACGAATTGAAAGGCTGGACATCAGCACCCGAAGGCATCCCCACAGCATTATTGAAACCTGCTGCAAAGTGCATTTTGCATTCATTCTGTGATTTTTTGCCTTTCCGAGGCTTACTGAAACCGGCGATAGAGAAGTTCCAGGTTTCACCGTTCAAAGCCGAAGTGCTCACATAGTTGCTGTCGACCAACTGGATATTGTTTTCATAATGATAGAGCGGATTAGTCGCACTGCCCCACACTTCCACACGCTGAACAGAGTCGCCCGTAATGATTCTGACCTTCCGCGGCTTCTCCACCACCACGGTGTCATTGTCTGTTGATGCCGCAAAGGCCGACGTGCTGAAAGCCAATGCCAGGCAAACGAAGATTGTTTTCATAAGCTATAATTTAATTTATCAATTTCCTTAATTCGGCAATACTTGCCACACTTCCCTCCATATAGACCACAGTAACCGTTGCCAAACGGCCTTTCGTCTGCGTGAGATAGCACAGATAGCGGTAAAGACCATGCTGCTGTGGCAGGCTCATGATGAGCGTTGCCGTGCCTTTGCGGTTGGTCTGTTCGGTTCCCGTAGCCAACTTTCGGTCGCGTTCCACTAATTCATCTGCGGCCTTGCGCTGCTGTTCATTAGCTTTGAAACGCACACTGTGGTAGAACTGCAGTCCATATTTGCTGATAGCACGCCCTTTCACGCGGACCTCTACCATCTCTTCGCGCGGCACAATCTTGCCCGTGAAGAGCGCATTCACGCTCAATCCCTGTTGAGCATGCCCCACGAGGGCAAGCAGTCCCAATACGATTGTCAAGAAAATGCGATGTTTCATAACGCTGTATTTAATGAGTTTCCGTTTTATTTTAGTCTGTTCCGAAGATGTCGTGCAGCTGAGAATCAACGCCGGCAGCATCATTCTGGTGAAGACTTTGCAGCGTTCCATCAACCTCTTGCATCACCTGTGCAGGGTCAGTCACGTGCCGATTATAGACATACGCCTCACAATAATCCTGCCGACCGGGACTCCACAACAAGCTTCCAACAGCAAACATGATGGCTGCCGAGGCCGCAACGCCCACAAACACCTTGCGTACAAGCAGACGAACAGGCTTCGGCTTGCGCTGCGCCACAATCTCTTCATCCGACTTCATGGCTGCAAACGAACAGAACAACTCACGCATCGGCCGCAAGTCTTCAGCCACCTCTCCGCCCGCAAAGTAGCGATAGAGCTGCCGCTCCTCATCAAGCGAGGTCTCGCCCGCCATGAAACGGTCTGTCAATTCTCTGATTATTTCATCATTATTCATCATGCTGTTATTTTAATCATTATTCTCTTCCACTCCCTGCAAACGCTTTCCCACGTGCCAAGGCAAGACCAATGTCAGTTTGTCTTTGCCCATTCGGATAAGCGAAAGCGTTCCCTGACGGCCTGTCGGGCACGGCTCAACGCCTTTCTTACAGCCACTTCTGAGCTTCCCGTCAATGCAGCTATCTCGCTCATCTCCATTCCCTCGACATGGCGCAAGCGCATTATGGTCTGTTGCAATGTCGGCAACGTATCAATAATTCGCATCACCCTCGCATAGCGTTCATCACGCGTCGGCTCGCCTTCTGCCAAGTTTTCAGACATTTCAACCATCGGCTGCCGCCGCCGGATGAGGTCAATACAACGATTTTTTACCAACACCGAAGCCAGCGGTCCCATGGGCAAGCGCAGCGAATCGAGCAGTTGCCAGAGCTTGAGTAACACATCCTGCACGACATCCTCGGCCTCATCACCATCCTTCAGATAGCCTTGGGCGATGGCGAGCATGCGGGGTCGGTTGCGTTCCACTTCCTCTTTATATTCTTCGATGGTCATCGATGTCGTCTCTGTTCTTTGCTTCTATTACGCAAAGTTACATCATTTGTGACATCCCAAAACGCTTTTTTTATGTTTTTCGTCAATAACGTCAACCTTATGAATGAGATGTCACCCTATGTCGCAGGGATATTCTCCTACTTACACAATTGCAAACCAAGTCTTTCTGTCAAATTAATTTCCCATGTCTTTATCATTTCATGGAGACCGAGTAAGCCTGTTTTGTTTCGCAGTTAGCGGTTGATTGAATTGTCATTAACTATTAAACGACGCACAATGAAGCGTTAATTGCAATGCATTTAACGGTTTGTTGTAACGCACATGGTGATAGACTGATTGGCGATCGATCATGAGCTTTCGGAAAAAAGAAATGCGTTGACATTTTGGGTCAACGCATTTCAATAATGATGGAATGTAATTTTATTAATCGTCATGTGGTGGAGTGGGGCGGCGTTTGGATAGGGGCAGATGCCCCTTCTTACGCAACCACTCTGCCTTACGCCGCTCATAATCGAGCTGATGACGCTCTAAGAAGTTGTCTGCCATCACTTAAATTTGCTGTAAATGACTTGAATCGTCACGGGGGCATTCGTATTGTGGCTTCCGCCGACTAATCTGGTGCTCGTCATCGACATGTCGTGAACGATGCGGGTCAGTATATTGACGTCGTTGCCCATAGCGTTTTTGCTCGTTACATAAGTTGTGTTGACGGGGATAATAACCGCTTTATTCCAGTTGGCCGACTTCTTATCTGATCTATTCATGGCTGAGATCAACCCCGAAATGTTGTTGAATGTGTAAGTATTGTAGTTATAACTCGTTCCTTTATCATACGTCGCGAGGAATGAATTTTTGTTGTTTGTAATGCGATCGTTCTCGAAAAACGAGTAGAGACTATCTTTGGGAATGATCAGTAAAGTGGTGGGCGCTTTCAATGCATAATCGCTTTGCACGCTGTTATTGATACGGGTCAGCACCACTTTGGCCGAATTGATGGTATCGTTCTTATGCTTTGAGAGTATCTGTTCTACTGGAATGGTTATCTCGGTGAATATTCCTGCCGGCGTTTTCAGATATGTACACGTGTTGTCTGCAACCAATTTGGGAAGTATGTTGTGATCGTTTGTCACGGTAGTCTTCTGCAATACTTCCTCAGTTCCTGCAAACGATGCAATGCCCGATGCTATAACGAGACTGTCGCGTTTGCGATCTTTTGACTTGACAGTTGTCTTATACCTTATATATATATTCAACTGACTGTTCGTAATGTAGGCCATCGATCCCAAACCGCTTTGACTTTTCAGGAAGAAACCGGGCACAACATTGTGTATGAATCGGTAAGAGTTTCTGAAATTAGCCGGATTTTTGTAGTAGCTACGCATCACATAAGTTCCGTAGTTATTATAAACGGTTCCGTCTTTATCGGTATATTCTTTATCGAGTCGGATGCGAACATTGTGCGAATATTTTTTGGAATTTCGCTCTTTGGGGTTTACGCTCAAATCAGTCAACGTGTAGGTTTGATCTACTTGCAGTCCGTTAGTGCGCAAATATCCCTCTTTCGACGGATCAAAGTTGGAATAATATTTCACGTCTTCCTCCATCGGTTTGCCCATTTCGTATGCCGTGAGCTTCATAGCAGCCAAAGAATCGCCGTAGAAACTCCTGTAAAAGAGACGAATATCGCATGAGTCGCTATGATTTCGCCATTGAGCTTGCTGGCAACGCTATCGCGTATGGGGAAATTTTGAGTGTAGTCTTCTAATGTGTGGAACTGAATCATACAATCGCCTGTGACATAATCGCCTGTCTCCGGGTCTCGGATTTTTCCCAAATAAGCTGTACTGTTGCGGGCAAGAACGGAGTCGGCCGAGATAGAACGTGTGGAAATAGTGAAAGTATCAGTGGTGATTTCCAATTTGTCGATATTATTCGTGAGACTGGAACCGATATCATTCGTCGTGTCGTCACATGAACTGAGCGCCAATATGGCGATGAGCAGACCTCCTAATAATTGAAGTTTCATTGTGAAAAGAAAATGACAAGTGATTAATCTTGATCTGGGAAGATCTGATTATAGAAATCTTTATAAGCGCTGCCGAAGTCTTCGCCCGGATAATTCAATAAGGGAAGACCTTTTTCCTGGGCATATTTGAGTAAATCTTCGTTGGCTTTGGGAGTGGCTTCGATCACACCGTCGGAATAGTCTATTGCTAATTTGCCCAATTCGAAGAAGTCGAATTTCTCGGCATAAGGTTTCAAAAGTGAGGCTTTTGCTTCTCTAAACGCAACGGAATGTTTGAAATTGTCGCCCAAATCTGTTTTCAAGCGATCGTGGAACAATGATGTCACAACCTTTGTGTTGGCAAAAGACGGCTCATCTTTATAAGCTGTTTTGATATAAAACGGTATGACGGCAGCCATCCATCCTTGGCATTGGATTACGTCGGGAGCCCAACGCAGTTTCTTAACTGTCTCCAAAACACCACGTGCAAAGAAGATGGCGCGCTCACCGTTATCAGCATATTCCACGCCCGATTCATCCGTAGCCATCTGTCGTTTGGCGAAATAGTCGTCGTTATCAATAAAGTATATCTGAATGTGTGATGATGGTATGGAAGCTACTTTGATGATCAACGGGTGGTCGGTATCGTTGATGATGAGATTCATTCCCGACAAACGGATTACCTCGTGCAACTGTCCGCGACGTTCATTGATATTTCCCCACTTGGGCATGAATGTCCGGATTTCTAGTCCTTCATCTTGAATCTTGTGCGGAAGTTCGCGACCCATAACGGATAATTCGGTTTCCGGAACATACGGAGCTATCTCTTGATTGATGAATAGGATTTTCTTAGCCATACTCTAACTTGTTTTCTTGGCTTGCAAAGATAGTAAAAATACTTCACACAGGGCTGATTCAGCGTGGATTTAACGATAAAGTGCATTTTTATTGGGATATTTTTATAATTATTCCTTCTTCTTTAAGGAAAATGATCGTATTTTTGCAGCGCAAAAGAAAATAGATGAAATGAAAGTATTTGATAAGATTGTCGACCTCCAAAATGAGCTGTTTGTTCTTCGGAAAGAAGGTAAAAATATCGGACTCGTGCCCACTATGGGAGCTTTGCACGAAGGTCATACATCATTGGTGAGGCGCAGTGTTGCCGAGAATGACATTACCATTGTTTCCGTTTTCTTGAATCCTACGCAATTTAATGATCCCAACGACTTAGAGAGATACCCGCGGACGCTGGATGCCGACTGTCTGTTGCTGGAACAGGTGGGTGCCGATTATGTCTTTGCTCCATCCGTCGGCGAGATATATCCCGTGCCCGACACGCGTCGTTTTGAGTTTCCTCCCGTTAGCACCGTGATGGAAGGAGCAAAGCGGCCGGGACATTTCAATGGCGTTTGTCAAGTTGTCAGCGACTGTTTTATATCACGCGGCCGACGAGAGCTTATTTCGGAGAAAAAGATTGGCAGCAAATCGCCGTCATCAAACAATTAGTCCGATTCCTCAACTTAAATATTCAGATCGTCGAATGTGATATTGTCAGAGATCCGGACGGACTTGCCAAAAGTAGTCGAAACGCTTTGCTCACGCCCCAAGAGCGCGAAATTGTCCCGGCGATCTATCAATCACTGTTGGCAAGCGTCGATTATGCGAAAGCGCATTCGGTGAAAGAGACCGTGGAAAAAGTCACGACAGATATCAACTCCGTCCAAGGTTTGGAGGTTGAATATTTCTCGATCGTCGACGGAGAAACTTTGCAGGAAGTCAGCTCCTGGAACGATTCGCCGTATATCGTGGGTTGTATTACCGTCTATTGCGGCGCCACGCCCATTCGTCTGATTGATCATATCAAATATAGAGAGCCCAAGAGAGGAGTATTAAAACGATGATGATAGAAGTATTGAAATCGAAGTTGCACTGCGTTCAGGTGACAGAGGCCAATCTGAATTATATGGGCAGTATCACGATCGACGAAGATTTGATGGATGCCGCTCATTTGATTGCCGGCGAGAAAGTGCAGATCGTGGATAACAACAACGGCGAACGCTTGGAAACCTACATCATCAAGGGCGAGCGAGGCAGCGGTTGCATTTGTTTGAACGGTGCAGCTGCACGCAAAGTGCAGGTCGGCGACACCGTAATCATCATCTCTTATGCACTGATGGATTTCGAAGAAGCCAAGACGTTCAAGCCCACCGTTGTCTTCCCCGAACATAACCGTTGCACAAAGCGCGATGTGGACTGAGTAGTGTTGAATGATTTATGATTGCGCGTAAGCGAATCATAAATCGACCTACCGCACCTACCCCACACAGCAAAAAGGTGAAAAGACAGCCATCACCCATCTTTTCACCCTTTCCCCGGTTAATTCATTTTTTCACTCTTTCACTTCTTTCAGCTCATCCTTCTCGCGCACAACCCACAGCGTCCGTTTCGGATCGGTGCTGTAAGCCAATTCATAGGCTTTCTTTTTGCCGGAGCCTTGCGTTTTTCCGGTAAAAGTGAGGACGTTGGGGGCGATGCCGTTGGCTTCCTCAAAGCGGCGGATCAGCGGGGCGAGTTCTTTGCGGAGCGCCTCGAGCTGCTTCTCGGCGCGGGCTTTGTTCGTGGCGGCGCGGTTGGCCAGGAGCGTGTGACGATTGTCGACCACGGCGTTGTACTCGTTGATGAGGGCCGTAATTTTCGCGCTGGGTTCGAGGTCGTCGAGCGAATCGATGCGGCGCAGCACGGCGTTGAGCGCCGCGTCGGTGTTGGCGCGCAGGGCTTTGATGTCGAACGTGCCGGTGGGGATCGTTTTCTTAAATCGCGCTTGGAAGCATTTGTCGAAGGCGGCGTTGGCGGCTGTGAGGCGGGTCACGGCGCCTTGCAGATTCGTGCGACCGACGCTTAACTTGGCCTCGGGCGTGTTGAGATCGGTGATCAGGTTTTGGATCATGGCCGTTTCTTTGGCATAATTTTGTGCGGCTGTGTCGGGGTAGCGATCGAGGATGTCGCGCAGCATCTGTGCCGGACCCGCGATGTTTTTGTTGGTGTCGAGCAGGCACGCGTCGAGCAGCAGCGTGAGCACGCGATAGGCTTTGTCGCGGGCGCTGTCGAGTTCGCTCAACTCGCGTGTGCCCTCCATTTTCTGCGGCAGGTTGAGCGCTTCGTCCTCCTTGCCGATGGCCGCTTCGAGGGGTGCGAGCAACGGGTTGAGCTTCTCGATGTTAGCCGTTTTACACATGGCCAACACGTGGCCGGCAAACTGGAAGTGCTCCATGTTTTGGAGCGAAAACTTGCGGATTGATTTTATTTCCATGTCGTTTTTATTGAAAAGATGAATAATTTAAGCAAGATACGGGTGTTGAAAGGCAGCCTGAACTGTTTTTTAGTCTTCAACACCCGTATCTGAGTAGTTTTTATCGTTTGGAGCAAATTTACGCCCGTATCTGAGTAGTTTTTATCGTTTGGAGCAAATTTACACCCGTATCTGAGTAGTTTTACGCATGATTCTGCTTTTCGACACCCGTATCCGGGCAAAAAATGCTGTTAGGAACAAATTTACATGCGTTTCTGAGTAGTTTTACACGTAGTTCTGCTTTTCAGCACTCATTTTCGAGCAATTTCTACTACTAAAAAGTAAATTTACCTCTGTCTTTATCTGCATTAATTTTCCTACGGATAAGAAACACTCACTATTTTGCCTAATATTTAAAGAACGGGCGAACTTTCACGCCGTAAATATTACTTCCATGCAATACATTCAATTTGAGATTATATGACGTTCCAACAGGTTCCATTTTGACATTCCAAGAACAGTTTGTAAAGCCCGGATTAATCTCCGTACTTGTATAATAAAATCCGTTGGGGACTGTTCCGCCTCCAAATTGAGTAAAAGCCCTATTTGCCATGTTTGCATTGATGCTTACTTCGGTAGGCGCACCGGCTATGGAACCGGCATGTAAGGCTGAAATGAGGTACTTCCATTCGCCTATTGTAGGGAGATACGACTTTTTGCCACCGGCAAGGCTACCTATCAATGGAGGGCCGGGATTGAAATATCCTGCTGCACGCCAGCATGACCCATCGAGTAGAATGCCTGTGGCATAATTGTCCTGGTCGGCTCTTGGATAAAGAACGGTTGTCCCGGGAGGGCGATGTGCCACATAATTCGGATCCCAGGTGTAGCGCCACCCGTCCATATCATTGATATACCATTCGTAAGGATAATTGTTGGCTGTGGTTGTACTGATTAAATCAAATCTGCGGGTATAAATGTTGTTTGGCCCCATTGGGACATCGTGCAAAGCAATGGCCATGCGATGACTTCGGCTCAACACGAGACCGATGGGCTGCAATCCGACAGCCACCTTCGCGGGAACATCGCGCGTAAGCGCCACCGAGCCGTCGTTCATCAGATAGAGAAAGTTGGGCCACAGATTAACCTGTATGTGATAAATCTTGTTTAAGTCGGCATAAAAATTAGGCGTTGTGTTAAACCGAAGATGGTACCCGGTAAGATTTTGATTAAAAAGATTTCCCCCGGTAAACACAAGGCTCAAATTACTGCCTAATGTCAGAGGTAAGAGGGGCAGATAGTCGTTTTGCCAAGCATAGTTGGTGCCCGAAAGTGGAGAACTGGCCTTATAATAGAGATTTCCTATAACATAATCGCCCACGGAAGGGGTGCTGTAAGAATTTGCCGGCATCGTAAAAGTTCCGATCATCGGACTGCCATGCGCAAAAAGATAACCCGTTATTTGACCTTCCCCGATAGGGACGTCTGAGCGGAGCACCGTTGCTACCAGCGATCCTACATGCTTGAGTGAGAATGTGAGTGTGAGTGTTTGGTCTCTGGGAGTCGGGGTAATCACAACATTATCCAGCTTTCCGATCATTGCCTTTCCGGCAGCGGTACGATCCATCCTCAGCTCATTTCCTATAGACTGAAAATACTGATTAGTGAGAATAAAGGTATATGTTCCCGGAGTCAGTGAAAGACTTTTATTATAACCCGGATTGGGCGAGAAAACTCCGCCACTGATAGTTCCCACAAGAGCCCCTTTCAGCACCCCGGATTGATAAGCAACAAGAAGATAAATACCGTTGCTAAGAGCACGCGTTTGGGCCGGTGATACAGGTTTCTGCAAAAGTGTGTCGCTTGTTACGCAAACTTCTGCCATCAGCATTGCCTATGCTTACGGTATCATGCCGGAGGGTATCACGAGTGTGAATAGCAGCCGATCGTGTTTCTACTTTTGTCGTATCATAATCGAAGAACTGCACTTTGAATTTAATTCCATTCACACTAACTGCGTCTTCCTTCTCTGTAATATTGTCATGCTCATTGCTGCAGGCTGCCAATAAAATGCCGGTAATAAACACTATCAGATATACTGATAATCTGAATAAACGTATTTTCATTGTTTGTTTTATTATTTATATCTTATAATTTCTTTGTTAGGGTATTAAGGAGCTATCGACTCGTATTCACCGATATACATGTCTCCACCGGTATGCCCCGTCGCCGGGTCCCAACCTTCTTCTCCTGAGGCTTGCATATGAGGAGTGATGGTAGTACAAATAAAATTCTCTGTTTCTGCTTGAATGATTTTACATTTTGGAGGAATATATCCCACCTTGTTTTTTGTTTTCATATTTTTTACAATTAAAGTTGTTGAATTAAGTATTGATGGTTATGTTATTTTCATTTCTGCCATTTGATGCACGGGCATGAAAAAGCGAACAAAGGGAACTCCTCGTGAGCCCTTTGCTTATTGGGGTTTAGTCGTCTCCCCTCGCGCGCGCGTAGGATGAGACGTGAAAGGCGGTTACGCCAGGTGCGATGTGTGTGTGTGTGTGTGTGTGTTAAGACTTTTTCCGAGATATGCAAATATAAAGCGTTAAAAGATGCAAGGAAATCCGAGTTTCTTTGCATCGCTGTGCTGCTGTTTATATTTGCTTGTTTAATCATACTTTTCGTTTGATCCTTTTGATCGGCCTCTCTCTTGTTCAGACCCCCATCCCCCTAACTTAGGGAGCGAAGGAGGCGAAAGCGGAGACTGGGGGCAAAGGTAAGTAATAAATCTTAACTGTGCAAGAAATGGTGGAGAAAAGTTATTTGTTGGGTTTCAATTTATTGAGTCTTCGCTTGGCTTCGGGCACGTCCGGACATAGTTCGAGGGCTTTTTCGTAGTTTCGAATAGCGGCTTCGGGCATGTGCTCGCGTTCACAGTCGCGCCCCATCATGGTATATTCTACAGCCAAACGTTTGAGGAACTTCTCCTTGGATTGAAGGGCTTTGTGTAATCGAGCAATCTCTTCCCGTTGGCGATTGATCAAGTTCAGTTTGCGACGAATGAGCCGTTTGGAGGCTGGATGTTCTATATCGTAACGACTGTGGATGGCCAAGAAGAATTGGTCGAGGGTTGTTTGCATATCGCCTTGATTGAAAGCGATTGCCGCATCGTGATATTCCTTGTCGGCTTTGCTTTGTTGCAGGGCCGAATGGATGATATTCGGATTGTTGTAATTACGTGCAAAGTTTATGACTTCGGGTCGAACAAAGACATCGTTACGGCGAATGGGTTCGCTCAGACTGATGCCTTCGAGCGATGTGCAGCGTGAGAGGGCCACATAGGTTTGGCCTCCTGCAAAGACACCTCCTGTGAAATCGATCTTTACGTGTTTGAAAGTGAGTCCCTGGCTTTTGTGCACTGTGATTGCCCAAGCCAGTCGGATGGGGAATTGGGTATAGGTTCCAATTTCTTCTTCCTCTATCTTTTGCTCCTTTTCATTGAATGTGTAGCGCACATTGCTCCATGCTTCACGTTTCACATCAAGGTCGCGGCCGTCTTCGGTGCGAACGTATATTTTGCTCTCTTGTTGTTCGTCGCTGATCCCCGTGATAATACCGAGAGTGCCGTTGACCCATTGTTTGTCTTTGTCATTCTTGATAAAAAGAATCTGTGCACCCGTTTTGAGTTCGAGATCGAGTGGGGTGGGGAGGTTGTTCTCTGGAAATTCGCCCGTGATAGAACCTCGAAAGTGGATCGTTTCGCCCGGAAGTTGTTCCAATTGGTGGGTATTGATGTAGTCGACCGTGTCTCTTCGAGCCGACAGCGTGATGGCCAGCTGATCTCCTTCGGTTTCGATTGAGCCGCCCACTTGTTGGTTGAGCCTTTCTAATTCGGCATCGCTGACTTGTGAAATTCGTATGTGGTCGAGAATGTTTATAAATGAAGGATCACGTTGGCGATAGGTTTTCATCAGTTCGATTGACACAAGTTGTATCTCGGAGAAGACTTTGGCATCGAAGAAGAAGCCCGAGTTGTAAAAAGGAAGGAGCAGTCGACGATCGTCTTCTTTCATGACTGGTTCCAATTGATAAATGTCTCCGACAAGCAGGAGTTGTTTTCCGCCAAAAGGCTCGCGCATATTCCGATTATAGATGCGCAATACTTTGTCGATAAAATCGATGATGTCGGCCCGTACCATACTGATTTCATCAATGATAATCAGCTCTACTTCACGAATGAGTTTGAGCTTTTCACCGTTGTATTTCAATGTATCTCGAATATTTCGAATGCTATATCGTGAGTCGTTCGGTAATAGAGGATGGAACGGAAGTTTAAAGAAACTGTGCAGTGTGGAACCTCCTGCATTGATTGCTGCAATACCGGTAGGTGCCAGAATGATGTGTTTTTTCTTGGTGGTAGCAGCTATGTAACGCAGGAATGTCGATTTACCCGTCCCCGCTTTACCTGTAAGGAAAAGCGAGCGACGGGTAAATTGTATGATTTGGAGTGCATTTTGCAACTCCGGATTATCTAAATCGATGTGCTCGAAGTGGGTTTCTGTCACGGTCGTTTTAGCTTATAAATCATCCAGATTCACTTCTCGCTCAGTGGGACGAGTGTGTTTTCCCTCTTTTTTCTCGGTCTTATCGTTTCCTGCTTCGTTAGGATTCGTTTGTTGCTGAATGGGATTTCCGTTCTCATCAAGTATCATCTCGCCTTCTGAAATATTTGTGCTGTCGCGTTGGGTGGTGTCTCGACGGGCATGCGGATAATAGCTGGCACAATTATACATGTCGCGTGTGATGTCGCCGTCTTTGGCTGCTGGGAATTTCGCATGATATTGTTTGAATGTGGGATCTTTGAAAACGGCTTCTAAAAAATAGCCGCATATCGGCAAAGCTGTTCTGCTTCCTTGTCCCAAAGCACCTGTGCGGAAATGGATAGACCGATATTCGCCTCCCACCCAAGCACCGACAACGAGCTTGGGACTCACTCCCATAAACCACGCATCAGAGTGATTGTTAGATGTTCCGGTCTTACCGCCGAAGTCGGTATCACGATAATTACCTACATATCCCCATAAACTCATCGATGTTCCGCCAGGTTCGCGCATACCGGCTTGTAAGAGTTGCTGGACGAGGAATGCACTTTTATAAGGAATGACTTGCTCTTCGCCGGTGGGAGCTGTATAGACTTCGTGTCCGTCTTTATCCAAAATGCGTGTCACCAAGACCGGCTCATGATGCTTCCCATCGTTGGCCACCGTTGCATAAGCATTTACCATCTCGAGCAAATTGACATCGCTCGAACCCAAAGCGAGTGATGGAGCGTTGTCCAAAGGACTCTTGATTCCCATTTTGTGGGCTGTTTCGATAATGCGGGCGATGCCCATTTCTTGACCTAAACGCACGGCAACAGAATTGATGCTGCGAGCGAACGCCGCTTTCAATGCCATCGAATCGCCCGAAAACGAGCCGTTGGCATTGGATGGAGTCCATGTCGTCATCTCGTGTTTGCGTTTGTCATAGACTTGCATCGAGATATATTCGTCGCGTCGTTTGTCACAAGGTGTCAAACCTTGGTTCATTGCTTCGGTATAGACAAACAGTTTAAACGTAGATCCGGGTTGGCGCATGGCCGTCACTTTATCATATTTCCATGAATTGAAATCAATATCGCCGACCCATGCTTTGACTGCTCCCGTCTGCGGTTCCATGGCTAAGAAAGCACAGTGCATGAAATGAACCATGTACCGAATAGAGTCCATTGTCGACAGTTCTTTCTCTATCACACCCTTTTCGTAATCAAACAATTTGACGGTATGCGGTTTGTTGAGGTAATATTTGATGGAATCGGGATTGTTGGGAAACCTTGCTATCAAGGATTTATACACAGGTTGGCGCTGTGCAATATTCTCAATGAAATTGGGAATAACTTTTCCATTCTCATCTATCCACGGATCTTTGTTGCCCCAATGATTATTGAAGTTTCGCTGAACCTGTTTCATTTGCTTGATGGCAGCAGCTTCGGCATACTTCTGCATACGTGTGTCGATGGTGGTATATATCTTCAATCCGCTGCTATAAAGGTCGTAACCATTGTCACGACACCAGTCTTTGAGATAGTCGGCAACAGCTTCACGGAAGTATTTTGCTTGTCCGTCATAATTGGTTTCAACGTTGTAATTCAGTTTGATTGGCTCAGCAGAGAGCGACTCGAAAGCCTGTTTAGATAAATCTCCATGTGTAACCATATTGTTGAGAACCACATTTCGACGGCGAAGGCTATTCTGCGGATAGGTGATCGGGTTGTAGTGCGTGGTTGCTTTAAGCATACCCACGAGCACGGCTGCTTGTTCTGTGGTGATGTCTCTGGGTGTTGTATTGAAATAAGTCTTGCAAGCTGTCTTGATGCCGAATGAATTTGAACCGAAATCCACAGTGTTTGCATACATCGTGATGATGTCTTTCTTATCGTAAAGCATTTCGAGTTTCAATGCGATAATCCATTCCTTACTCTTCATTACGAGGATTCGAATCCCCGGAATTTTGCCGAGAAGACCTGTGGAATACTGTGTTCGCACGCGAAACATATTTTTAGCCAATTGCTGGGTGATGGTGGATGCACCGCGAGCATCATGATGAATGAGTGCATCTTTCATCGCTGCAAACATTCCTTGGAAGTCGATGCCAAAATGATGGTAGAATCTTTCGTCTTCGGTATCGATTAAAGCGTGCCAAAATTGCGGATTTACTTCCTCGTATTTAACAGGTGTCCGATTCTCATTAAAATATTTTCCGATGAGTTTATTGTCTGCACTGTAAATTTCGGAAGCCTCTGACGTGTTGGGATGCATGATCTGAGCGAAGCCTGGTGACTTGCCGAATAGCCAGAGAAAATTGATATCCACCATGCCGAGATACAGAAAAAGAGCAATCATACCCGATACAAGTGCAACGCCGGTTTTTATATACCACGCTCTACCTTTATATAGTCCCTTGTACCAAAGCCATAAAACACGACATTTTCCGATGCTCCAAGAGAATGCTTTCCGAATCTTATTCATAATCATTTTGCTGTTGTCTGCTGATCAGGCAGATGAGTTTTGAGATTTACAAAAATACAAAATAAGTCTGTATTTACTGTTTCCCGTCTATATAATTTATGATTTCTTCAATGTTATCGGGTGTAAACCAAGCGATATCTTCATCGCGTTTGAACCACGTCAGTTGTTTTCGACAATAGCAACGGGTGTTAGACTGGATTCTGCGGATGGCTTCTTCTAATGGAATTTGGCCTTCGAAATAGTCGAACAATTCGCGATAACCCACTGTGTTGAGCGAGTTTAAACCTCGATAAGGATACACTCGGCGAGCTTCTTCGAGTAATCCGTTGGCCATCATTTGCTCGACGCGCTTATTGATACGATCATATAATTCTTCGCGGGGGCGATTCAAGCCCACCTTGATAATATGAAACGGACGTTCTTTAACTGTGTTTTTACGAAAAGAAGTATAGGTCTTACCCGTCATGTGGCATATTTCCAGTGCATGAACCACTCTTCGTGGGTTGTTCCGATCAACGATTTCATAATGCTCCGGATCAAGTTTCCGAAGCTCTTCTACCAATGCCGGTAAGCCTTCTTCGGCTAATCTGCGTTTCATCCATTGACGAGTCTTGTCGTCGATAGTGGGTATGTCGTCGATGCCTTTACACACGGCGTCTACATACATCATACTTCCACCTGTGAGAATGACATGCTTTCGCGCTGCAATGAACGGTTGATTGAGCAGTGAAAAGACGTCTTTCTCAAAGCAAGAAGCACTAAAATAATCTTGGATCGTGTGATTGCCTACAAAGAAGTGTTGCACACGCCGTTGCTGTTCGGCTGTGGGAGCGGCTGTACCAATGGGCAATTCTTTGAAGATCTGACGTGAATCGGCATTGATGATGGGGCTCGCATAATGTTCGGCAAGTTGCAAACATGTCTCTGTTTTACCCACACCAGTAGGACCGACGACCACAATCAGCGTATCCATTCAACTCGGAGTGCGAAGTGCGCAACGCAACTTCGTTTATTTAATAATACCTCGTCCGGATGCTTCAACAAAGTTGATAATGTATTGAATTTCCGGAGTTATGCGCAGATTCTTCTTAATTTCGAGGATGCCTTCAGCTCTGATACCTTTTGAATAGAGCAGACGATAAGCCTCATGAATGAGTTCTATTAGCTCGTTACTGAATCCGTGGCGACGTAATCCAACGACATTAATTCCCGCATAACGTATCGGTTCCTTTCCTGCAATCACGTAAGGGGGAATGTCTTGGCTTGTTCTGCTGCCACCTTGCACCATAACATAGCCGCCGATGTGGCAAAACTGGTGACACAAAACCTCTGCGCTGACAATGGCATGATCGTCTACTACGACTTCACCTCCGAACTTTGTGGAGTTCCCGATGATGAGATTTGAACCGAAAACGCAGTCGTGTGCAATGTGCATATTCTCCATTAGAAGATTGTTGTTACCCACAATTGTCGTACCTTTCGAAGCCGTTCCGCGCGAGATCGTTACGTTTTCGCGAATGCTGTTGCTGTTGCCTATTTCGCAAATAGAATCTTCTCCTTTGAATTTCAGGTCTTGTGGCTTGGTCGAAATGCTTGCACCGGGAAAGATCTCGTTGCCGTTTCCCAATCTGGCTCCATAATTAATGGTGACACTATTTTGGAAAACGTTATTGTCGCCGATGATCGTATTACGGTCAATAAAGCAGAAAGGGCCGATAATATTGCCGTCACCGAGTTTGGCTTCGGGATGTACGTAGGCTAATGGACTGATCTGATTCATACTCGTTCATCATTTATTCTTAACAATCTGTGCTGTAAATGTGGCTTCCGAAACAACATGATCGCCCACGAACATGTAGCCTTTCATCGAACTGACACCGTGTCTTACGGGGTTTAAAAGCTCTACTCTGAATAGCAAAGTGTCGCCGGGTACCACTTTTTGACGGAACTTTACCTCATCGATTTTCATAAAATAAGTGGACCATCGTTCTGGTTCTTCAAGTTGATTGAGCACCAACAAACCACCGCATTGTGCCATGGCTTCGATTTGAAGTACACCAGGCATCACGGGCTCTTGTGGAAAATGTCCTACGAAAAACGGTTCGTTGCTCGTTACATTCTTAACTCCGACGATACTATTAGGCCCCATAGCAATGATTTTGTCTACCAATTGCATCGGATAACGATGTGGAAGCAGCTCCCGAATACGGTTGTTATCCATTATGGGAGGATCGTTTGGATTATAAATAGGTGCTTGTATCTCGTGTTTTCTGATTTCTTTGCGGATCAATCGGGCAAATTTGTTATTGATGGTGTGGCCCGGACGCGTTGCGACAATACGTCCTTTGATGGGCTTCCCGATCAAAGCCATATCTCCGATAATATCAAGCAGCTTATGACGCGTGCATTCGTTCTCCCAAACTAACGGCTTGTGCTGAATATATCCCAATTTGGTGGCATCCATGTGAGCCACTTTCAACTGGTCGGCTAATTGATCCAAAAGCGCTTGATTGGTCTGACGTTCATAGATAACGATGGCATTATCCAAGTCGCCTCCTTTGATTAAGTTGGCTTTTAACAATGGTTCGATGTCACGAACGAAAACAAACGTGCGGGCCGGAGCAATCTCTTCGGCAAAAGCATCAATGTTATCCAGTGTTGCGAATTGACTGTTGATAAACTTGGAATCAAACGAACACATGGCCGTAATACTAAACTGATCGTCAGGCAGGATCGTAATGCACGAGCCTGTGGCATCATCTTTCACCTCGATTTTGTGTCGGATGATGTAATAATCCTTAGGTGCGCTCTGCTCTTCGAGGCCTATTTGTCGGATCTTTTCAACATATATCGCAGCCGAACCGTCGAGAATTGGAAACTCGGGACCGTTGACCTGGATGAGACAATTGTCTACACCAAGTGCATAAAGAGCTGCAAGGCCATGCTCAACTGTCGAGATGCGCACATCGTTTTTAGACAAGACAGTGCCGCGTTGCGTGTCGACAACATTCTCGGCGATAGCATCCACGATGGGTTGATCATCCAAATCGATGCGTTGAATCTTGTAACCTGTATTTTCCGGGGCTGGATTGAATGTGACTGTAAGACTCAACCCTGTGTGCAAACCTTTGCCACAAAGAGAGAAACTACCTTTCAGTGTATTCTGTTTCAGCATAACTTTTCTCGTATTTATTTCTTTTCTAATTCTTCAATTCGTTTTTGTAGGGCATCGATTTGCTTATATATCTCCGGCAACTTGCGGAATATAGCCTGTGATCTGAAATAAGCTTTGGGTTCCATCGGTGGTGTACCGATGAGCGACTGATCGCTTTTGAGGTTGCCGGGAACGCCCGATTGTGCACCCAAAAACACTTTGTCGCCGATGGTTATGTGTCCGGCGATGCCCACTTGACCGCCAAGCATACACCAACTTCCCACTTTCGTGCTACCGGCAACGCCCACTTGTGCCGACATCACTGTGTTTTCGCCGATATCTGTATTGTGAGCGATTTGCACCAAGTTGTCCAATTTTACACCTTTACGGATGTAAGTGCTTCCCATTGTAGACCGATCAACACACGTGTTGGCGCCGATCTCCACATCATCTTCGATTGTCACGATACCGATTTGCGGTATTTTATCATATCCTTCGGTCGCAGGTGCAAATCCGAAACCATCTGCACCGATTACACTTCCGGCGTGAAGTGTGATACGATTGCCCAGTTTGCAATCGTGATAAATGGTGGTGTGGGGATAAATCACGCAGTTTTCGCCCATGGTTACATGGTTGCAAAGTGTGGCGTGCGGATAAATTTGACATCCGTTACCGATCTCTACGCCGTCGCCGATATAAGCAAATGCACCGATATAGCAATCCTTACCGATCTTTGCCGATGGTGAAATAAAAGCCAACGAATCAATACCACACTTTTTTGTGTTGGCCGATTCGTACATCTGCAACAGTTTGGCGACACACTCATAGGCGTTTTTCACGCGTATCAGCGTAACTTTTACGGGTTGTGTTAGCTCGATTTCTTCGTCAATCAACACCACACTCGCCTGCGTATCATATATATAATGTGTATATTTGGGATTCGATAAGAATGAGATTGCTCCCGGAACGCCTTCCTCTATCTTAGCAAAGGAATTGACGACAACACTTTCATCGCCGTCGACTTTTCCTTGGATGAACTGAGCGATCTGCCCTGCTGTAAATTCCATTTCTGTCAGTTACTTAATTTAATTCTGCAAATATAGCAATTTTTAGGCAGAAACGGGGACAAGAAATCTAATATTTGTCGTTTTTTTTGAAAGTTGGCAATTATTCCGCAGTTAATAAGGAGGGAAGCCCCTTTTCCTCAATAGATTTATGACTTGTTGGCTATCGATTTGTAAGTATTGATTTCAAAGTGCCTATCGAAATGGAAAATAACGAAAGTGTTACTGCAAAAGATTACTTATGTAGGCGCAGAGCAAATAGAGGAAAATACTGTCTGTAAAATCGTTTAATCATACTTTTTATCTCATAGTATATTAATTACTTACTATTTAAACGATAGTTGGTTTTCGATAAGTGCTTTTTCGCCTTGCGATTAACCGTTAAATGTGCTGCGATTAATGGTTAATTGCAAGCCATTCAACGATGAGTAATTGTTTGGAAAGTTATAAATGGTTGGACGAAAGCTATCTAATGGATATGAATAAAAGGAGCAAATGTAAAATGTTATTGCTCCTTTTATTCGCTTATTTTAATAGGATTGCAATGCAATCGGGTATTATCTATAATATGAAGAAAATGAGAGATTTATCTGATATTCATTAATTCTATTTCCATCTGTTGTTGAAGTTCCTTCGCCTTTTGTGCTGCTGCTTCGGCGAAATCTGTTCCTTGACTGGCATAAATGATGCCGCGACTACTGTTGATAAGTAGTCCACAGTCTTCGATCATCCCATATCGGCACACCTCTTGCAGGCTCCCACCTTGTGCACCGACACCCGGAACGAGGAGGAAATGCGTGGGAGCGAGTCGCCGAATGTCTTCAAACATCTGTCCTTGTGTAGCTCCTACGACATACATCATGTGTTCATCGTCTCCCCATTTTTGTGATTTGCGCAGTACTTTTTCAAAAAGTCGTTCGCCGGTGGCATCTTCCGTGAGTTGAAAATCACGTGATCCTTTGTTGCTGGTCAATGCAAGTAGAATCACCCATTTGCCTGGATAGGCGAGGAAAGGCGTCACACTGTCTTCGCCCATATAAGGAGCGACGGTGAGTGCATCTATATTGTATTCCTCAAAAAAGGTACGGGCATACATGGCCGACGTGTTGCCGATATCGCCGCGCTTGGCATCAGCGATGATGAAATGTTGCGGATAAACGTCTTTTAGATAACATATAGTGCGTTCAAAAGCCTGCATCCCCTTCACGCCCAAGCACTCGTAAAAGGCTAAATTGGGCTTATAAGCCACGCAAAAAGGAGCTGTCGCGTCAATGATTGCTTTGTTGAAATCAAAGATAGGATCGTTGCTCATTCGCAGATGAGCAGGAATTTTCCGAACATCTGTATCTAAACCTACGCATAAAAAGGTGCGTTTGGCAAAGATTTGTTCAATGAGTTGCTGTCTGTTCATAGATGAATGAATTTATAGTTCACTTTCTTTCATTCGCTCGGCATTCTCTGCCACAGTGAGCGCATCAATCATATCTTGAATGTTTCCACCCAAAAAGCCTTGCAGATCGTGTGTCGTATAGCCGATACGATGATCGGTAACGCGACCTTGGGGGAAGTTATACGTACGAATTTTAGCCGAGCGATCGCCCGTAGAAACAAGACTTTTGCGACGATTTGCAATGTCATCGACATACTTCTGATGCTCTCTATCATAGATGAATGTACGCAGACGCGAGAGCGCTCGCTCTTTGTTTTTGGGCTGATCGCGCGTTTCGGTACACTCGATGAGTATTTCTTCCGTCTCACCTGTGTTGGGATTCTTCCACGGATAACGTAGACGTACACCAGATTCTACCTTATTCACATTCTGTCCGCCGGCTCCCGAGCTACGAAACGTATCCCATTTAATGTCACCTTCGTTGATGTTGACTTCGAATTTATCGGCTTCGGGCAGCACGGCTACCGTTGCAGCTGAGGTGTGCATACGGCCCTGCGTCTCGGTGGCAGGCACTCGTTGAACACGGTGTACGCCTGATTCGTATTTCAACGTGCCGTAAACCCCGTCGCCGCTCACGGCAAAATCGATTTCCTTGAAGCCGCCCACAGCTCCTTCACTTGCACTGGTTACAGAGAGAGACCAGCCCTTCGAATCGCAGAACTTTTTGTACATCTGAAACAGGTCGCCTGCAAACAGGGCAGCCTCATCACCTCCTGTACCAGCGCGAATCTCCATCTGGACGTTCTTGGCATCTTCGGGATCTTTGGGAACAAGCGCCAGTTTGATCTCTTCTTCTATCCGGGGCTGCAGCGATTCATTGGTTTGCAGTTCCTCACGAGCCATTTCCCGCATATCGGGATCACTCTCATTAGTCAGCAAATCTTTGGCCTCACGGATAGCATTTAGACAATCGATGTAACGCTTGCGGGCGTCCATAATATCACCAAGTTCCTTATATTCGCGTGTAAGTTTAACGTAACGGTCTTGTTCTGCGATAACGTTTGGATCAGTAATCAGCGTCGAAACTTCTTCATAACGGCTCTCCAAACCGTCTAATTTCTCTAATATTGTATTTTGTTCTGCCATATTTAATAGTTGAATGTTCCGTATTCGGAGTAGATGGTCAGCGCTCGTGGGCCTTCTTCTATATGTCCTATAACCTGCGCATCAATGCCAAATGACAGACTGATATTGATAATCGCGTCGGCGATTTCGGGCTGAACGTATAACTCCATACGGTGACCCATATTGAAGACTTGGTACATCTCTTGCCACGGAGTGCCGCTTTCAGCTTGAATCATACGGAAAAGTGGGGGAGTGGGGAACAGATGATCTTTTACTACGCGACAGTTATCGCCCACGAAATGCAGCACTTTTGTCTGTGCGCCTCCGGTGCAATGCACCATTCCGTGAATGTCAGCGCGATGCTTATCCAGTACGCGTTTGATAACGGGTGCATACGTTCGCGTAGGCGAAAGCACCAATTGTCCGGCATCAAGAGATAGTCCTTCTATGGCATCTGTCAGTTTTTTGTGTCCGCTGTAAACCAATTTTTCGGGGACATTATGATCGAAACTCTCGGGATAAAGCGCCGCGAGATATTTTGAAAAGACATCGTGGCGGGCGCTGGTGAGTCCGTTGCTGCCCATACCTCCATTATAACGGTCTTCATAAACTGCCTTACCCGTAGACGAAAGTCCCACAATTACGTCACCAGGTCGTATGTTGGCGTTATCGATTATATCAGCTCTTTTCATCCGACACATTACGGTTGAATCGACGATAATCGTGCGAACAAGGTCGCCGACATCAGCCGTTTCGCCGCCAGTAGGGTATATTCCGATGCCCATTCGGCGCATTTCGGCCAGCAGCTCGTCTGTTCCATTGATGATAGCAGCAATTACTTCGCCTGGCACCAATAGTTTATTGCGCCCGATTGTGCTTGAAACCAAGATGTTGTCTACGGCTCCCACACACAGCAAATCGTCTGTATTCATCACCACGGCATCCTGTGCAATGCCTTTCCAAACACGCAAGTCGCCCGTCTCTTTCCAGTACATATAAGCCAAAGCCGACTTTGTTCCCGCCCCGTCTGCATGCATAATGTTGCAATATTCGGAGTCGCCACCCAGCACATCAGGTATTATTTTACAGAAGGCTTGTGGATAAAGGCCTTTGTCAATATGCTTAATCGCATTGTGAACATCCTCTTTGGCGGCACTTACACCGCGCATCATATATCTGTTTTCCATATTGAAATGTGTCTGTTTTACCGTTCGTGCCAGAAGTCCCAACTTGCAAACGCTTGCAAAAGCAGCATTTCGAGACCGTTTTTAACGGTCGCTCCCTGCGCTTTTCCACGTTTCATAAAGAGCGTTTCGTCTGGATTGTAAATCAAATCGTATAAAAGCGTATGACTATTCATCGCTTCATAGGGTAGGTTAGGGCATTCGTCAGCGTGCGGATACATACCAACGGGTGTGCAATTAACGATTACATTATACTCGCGAATGTCTTCCGGCGTAAGCCTTTCATATTGAATTGTATTGGGATGGGTGTCACTGCGACTCACAAAAAGAGTTTTCAACCCGAGTGAACGCAGTCCATAATCGATCGCTTTGGATGCTCCGCCGGTGCCTAAAATAAGCGCTTTCTTATGGCAAGGCTCAAACAGAGGCTCGATACTCTTGCTGAAACCGATTACATCACTATTGTATCCTTTAAGCAAAGTCTTCTTTCCGTTGTGTGTTACGCGTATTACGTTCACCGCTCCGATGGCTTCGGCTTCAGGCGTAATGGCATCCAGATAGTCGATTACCTGTTCTTTGTACGGCAGGGTAACATTGAGTCCGCGCAGATTAGGCGTTGAATCAAGAATCTCTCGCAGGTTTTCAATAGACGGAATTTCATAGTTGATGTACTGTGCATCGATTCCTTCGTTCTCGAACTTCTCATTAAAGAAGCCCACCGAGAATGAATGTCCCAGTGGATAGCCGATTAATCCATATTTATCCATCGCTCTTGGTTGTTATGTTCATAATGTGTAGCAGACTAAAAACTATTTGGTTGCGAAATACATTGTGCAAACGCCGAATGTGAGTCGCCTGTAACTGGCCTTAGAAAAGCCTGCTTTACGCAGAATATTCACCATTCGGTCGCCTTGTGGAAAGGCTTCAATGGTGGCCGTGAGATAGCGATAAGCTTCCTTATCTTTGGAAATCAGTCGGCCGTACAGGGGCAGAAACGTGTGCGAATAAACCTTGAACAGCCAGCGCATCGGGGCAGAAATGGGAGCGGTTAACTCGACAATGCTTAGGTGTCCACCCTTTTTCAGCACCCGACACATTTCTGCCAATCCGCGGTCTAAATCTTGAAAGTTGCGTATTCCGAATGCTGCGGTTACGGCATCAAAAGTCTCGTCGGCAAAGGAAAGCGACAAACAGTCTTCTTTCTCGAACGAGATTATTCCCTGTAATTCCGCTTCTGCCACTTTTTTCTGGCCGATATCCATCATTCGTTGGGATATATCCACGCCCACAAGTCGACTTGGTTGCAACATCTGTGCAGCCAAAATCGCAAAATCGCCGGTGCCGGTCGCGATATCAAGTACCGTTTTCGGGGCAAAGGGTAATAACTGCTTTATAGCCTGTTTGCGCCAACCTTTATCAATATTCAACGACAAACGATGGTTCAGAGTATCGTAAGTGGGCGCGATACTATCGAACATCCGTTCCACTAATCGTCCCTTTTCGCCTAAGCCGTTGTAAGGCTTTATCTTCTCTTGTTCGTACATCGGGCATTTATCTCGAAGCCAAATAGGCTTTTACGTTGCGTTCGATACGAGCGGAAATATCGCCATTCTCAATAGCTTTATCAAACTTCTGGCCTGTGATATGCTCGTAAAGCTCAATGTAGCGGTCGCTCACACTCTTGGCATAAGTATCTGTTATTTCGGGCATCGACTGTCCAGGCTCGTTCATAAAATCGTGTTCAATAAGCCATTGGCGCACAAACTCCTTAGAGAGTTGGCGTTGAGGCTCTCCCTTTTCAAACTTTTCTTCGTAGCCATCTGCATAAAAATAGCGACTGCTATCAGGTGTATGAATCTCATCGATAAGGTAAATCTTACCGTCACGTTTACCGAATTCATATTTCGTGTCAACGAGAATGAGTCCCTGTTTAGCGGCAATTTCCTGTCCGCGACGAAACAGTTTGCGTGTGTAGTCTTCAATAACCGTGTAGTCTTCGGCCGTTACCACGCCTTGACTGATAATCTCTTCGCGCGAGATATTAAGGTCGTGCCCCTCATCGGCTTTAGTCGTCGGTGTAACGATAGGTTCGGGGAAGCGTTGGTTTTCGCGCATACCTTCGGGCAATTTAACACCGCACAACTCGCGTTCTCCCTCTTTATATGCCCGCCAAGCACTACCCGTGAGGATGGAACGAATAATCATCTCCACTCTGAATCCTTCGCATTTGAGTCCCACGGTAACCATCGGGTCGGGCGTAGCGAGTTTCCAATTGGGGCAGATGTCACATGTCGCATCCAAAAACTGGGCTGCAATCTGATTGAGAACTTGCCCTTTAAAGGGGATGCCTTTGGGTAGAACGACATCGAAAGCAGATATTCTGTCGGTGGCAACCATCACCAGTAAGTCGTCGTCGATATTGTAAACGTCGCGTACTTTACCATGATAAACACTCTTTTGTTTATCAAATCGGAAATCGGTTTTAGTCAGTGCTTGCATCATTTCTATCTTGTTATAAGTTAGTTTTACTGTTCTTTGCCTTTGTCGTAAGTATCATAAGCATTTACGATCTTTGTTACCAGCTTGTGGCGCACAATGTCTTTCTGGCCTAACGTGATGACAGCAATGTCGTCGATATTGCCCAATACCCGCAAGGCTTCACGCAAACCGCTACGTTGTTCGTGCGGAAGATCAATCTGTGTCATATCTCCCGTGATGATCATTTTGGTGTTCCAGCCCATCCGAGTGAGGAACATCCGTATCTGTGCAGGTGTTGTATTCTGCGCTTCATCAAGTATAACGACCGCGTCACTCAATGTCCTGCCACGCATAAACGCCAATGGTGCAATCTGAATGACGTGTTTCTCCATCATATCTTGCAGTTTGACAGCTGGCAGCATATCTTCGAGCGCATCGTAAAGTGGTTGCAGATAGGGATCGATTTTATCTTTCATATCACCCGGAAGAAAGCCTAATTTCTCGCCGGCTTCTACTGCCGGGCGACTGAGAATAATCTTTTTGGCTGTCTTCTCTTTCAAAGCTTTCACCGCTAAAGCAATACTGAGATAGGTTTTACCTGTTCCAGCCGGCCCTACGGCAAACAACATATCGTGTGTTTCGTATGCTTCGATAAGCTTCTGTTGGTTTTCGCTACGCCCTTTGATGGGCCTCCCTGAGATGCTATATATGAGAACGCCCTTCACACTCTCTGCTTTGGTCTTACGATGCTTGATGATATCGAGGATGTCTTCTTCCAAAAGAGAGTTAAAACGTAGTAAATGCAGGCGTAGGTTCTCGATGTTTTCTTCAAATTTACACATCTCTTCCTCATCGCCCAACACGCGAATAACGTTGTCTCTGGCTACGATGCGCAACTTCGGAAATAGCGACTTAATGATCTGCAAATTACCATTGCCTACGCCATAAAACATCATCGGATCAATGTCTTCTAATACGATATGCTTCTCTATCAATGTATAATACCCTTCAAGTATGGTTATTTTGCCTACAAAAGTACACTAAAAATATGAAAGCTGCAAATAAAACA
Organism: Hoylesella enoeca JCM 12259; assembly: GCF_000613405.1. Lineage (GTDB taxonomy): Bacteria > Bacteroidota > Bacteroidia > Bacteroidales > Bacteroidaceae > Prevotella > Prevotella enoeca. Next base: position 26,459 of record NZ_BAIX01000008.1, read on the forward strand.
AATTGCGAATTTTATGTTCTGAATTAATTTGTTACCTTTGCATATCAATTCGAATGTATTCAGAATGAAACTTTCTAAGAACAAATATCTAAGCGGATTTGCTGCAACGGTGTTGTTGTTGGCGCTCATTCGTTTGATCTTTCCATCTGTTGCACAACCTGTTTCACATGCATCGATTCCCGAGTCGGATATAAATGAATTTTCAGATACCGTTAAACGCGCTGCAACTAACGGTCTTTCGCACGATGAAAAGCCGTTAAACGCAAGTCGACTAACGGTTAATCGCAAGGGCTCTCGATTCTTCCGTGCAGACGGGACGATAGCGAAGCATCGCATCATGAGCGTGCCTCATTTCGGCAATGCATTTCCCGACCAAAACGATGTGCAATTGATTGCGGCCAACAAACACGGTGTTCAGCCTGTTATTGACCGTCAGGAGGCAGAACATCGCAAGTCGGAATTGGTCTATGTGGGCAGCAACCCCTTTTTCTGTGTAGACAGGTTGCACAGCAGCATTCCCTATCTTGTGCCTCGGGCAGCCGTTCTGCTGCAAGATATCGGGCGTAATTTCTTCGACAGTCTACAACTGAAAGGCGTTCCATTGCATAAAATCATTGTTACGAGTGTGATGCGGAGTAAGGCTGATGTGAACAAACTTCGTGGTCACAACGGCAATGCCACGCAAAACAGTTGCCATCTTTACGGCACCACATTCGACGTTTGTTATAACCGATATAAGACCGTTGAGGCGCCCGACGGACCGCAAAAACGGGCTGTGAGAAACGATACGCTGAAGTGGATATTAAGCGAAGTGCTTAACGATATACGCCAATCGGGCAGATGTTATATTAAATACGAGGTGAAGCAAGGATGTTTTCATATCACCGTCAGATAAAAAATCACAAGCAGATGATATTTAGTTTGTTGTCCCATCGATTTCTCCTTGTTGTTTCAGCAGCGCTTTTCCCATTGCTGCTTACAGCTCAGACGCCGCTGGCCAACCGTGTCAAAGCCATGGCCCGACATCTGCCTGCGGGCGCGGAAGTGGTGTCCAAATACACGGATAATCATCGTCACTGCCTCTATTACACGCTTTATAACCGCCTTTTCCGTTACGATGTGGTCACAAACAAGAGTGTGGGCGTCGAGTTTTCATCATCGTCTTATGCACGTTTGCTGCGTACTTTCCTCAGTCCTGACGGCAATTGCATTTTCGTTGTAGTGCGTAAGACGGGCGATGAGGTTTCGAATAGTTATAATATGGAGCAACTTTGGCGTTATGATTCTCGTTCGCGAAAGTCGTCGAACATGGGTTCCGGTTTTTCCATCGTGTGTTGTCGCGACAGCATCATCATCAAAAAAGTGGTGCGAAGTTTGAATCCTTCCCGTCCGTTTTCTCATCGGCAGTGGATTGCCAAGGATCATTACTATGATTTCGATGGCCACATGCTGGATGCCAAAGATGAATATCGATTGAAGTGATCAGTTGCCTTGGTCCTGGGGCACGTTGAGTTTCTTGCTAAAATCAGCGTATCCCAACATTGGGAAAGGCCGAAAGCGAGAGAAACAACTCATCGTAGGGATACGATCAATAAAAAATAGCGAAAATAGGTCTTCGTACCCCTACGATGATCAAAAAGCGAGAAGAACAGCTCGTCGTAGGGGTACGATCGATGAAAAACAGTGAAAAGAGGACTTCGTAGGCCTACGATGATCAAAAAACGAGAGAAACTGCTCGTCGTAGGGGTACAATCGATGGAAAATTGCGAAAACTGTTCGTCGTAGGCCTACGATGAATCAATAACGACAAAAGCAACTCGTTGTACCCCTATTATTTGCAATTTATTAAGAATTAAACCAAAAAAGGTAGTTTCTATAAGCAGGTGCGAAGTGAAACCATTCTTTCTTGAATCATATCTTTTTTTGCTCCAAGGTTAATACCTAACTATGTTATCATTTTCAGAGCAATCCAATAATAGCAGACAAAAGACAGCATAACATAAATTTAGTATGTATCATTCCTATTGAAATATCTTAAAGGTATCAATTCCCTTCATTCCCGAAGTTGTATTAATAAACCAAATCTGTCCAGAGTTCCTTACAAAAGACTCAGGCTGTATTTCTCCATAAAGTTTTATGTCTAAACGAGCTAGACCTTTGTACTTTTGGCATTTTAAATCATAGTCGTTGTAGTCTGCAAATAGGGCTTTGCCATGGCTATATTCCTCTTTGTAGCAATTTATTATTTCTCGAATAGTATGTTGTGTAGGTTTAATGCCAATATTCTTAGCATAGGTACTTTCTACGGTTGTAAGCTCTCCATTCACACAATCCCCAATACTTAGCAAAATATAGTATTGGTTGATTTTAGAAAGTTCAGGCTTTAGTAAATATAAAATAGGAATGCCTTCTGAATTAATAGGAGTTGGGCTTTCTTTTACAACCTTGGTTTTATCTATCTCGTTTAAATTAGTGAAATTATGGTATTCGTTTAAATCTGCGGGATTATGGAACACAAGAGGCTGGTTACCGATGACGGCATACTCAAGGACGGCCGAAGACAAATTCTTGATTGAAAGAAAATCCGCTCCGTTTTCTTGATAGTCTCTTTTCAAGGTAAGCTGGCTAAAAACGCTTTTCCCCGAATGTGTACCAACAATACTATCATAGGCGACCAAGACGTTCTCTCCACCAATCACGCAAGGAGTAGAAAGCCTCTCTGTTTTGACTTCGTTTTGTCCATTATTGCCCAATATACTATAATGCACTTCCACTTCGCCGGGAATATCATCTTTTGTGGTTATTGCAATATAATTATGCCGAAGAATCGTTGTCTTGCGCACTCCTACATTCTCTACATCAACCTTTGTACATTGGGAAAACAATATTATAAGAAAAAGCCAAACACACAATTGTAAAAAGAAAGTCTTCTTCATTTTGTTACATTTTTAAATTAATCCTAAACCATGAACCAAGGATTCCAAATTGTATATTACTACGGGCTTTGATGCTAAATGATATCCGTTACAACCCATATACATTCAGTTTATCGTAGGCTTCCATAAAATAGTCTGTTAGATTATTTGTAAGAGGGTCAAACTCCGTTTTAGGGACACTGGCATACTTTGTTTCCAGATCTTTAAGGGGAAACATACGGGAAACTTCTTTTTCCACAAGCACGAACTTTATTTTGTTCAGTTTCATCTTCCAAGCCTTTGATTTACAATTATCAAATGCAAAGATAACTATTTATATTATATCTCACTAAACCGCTTATTTCATTCTATCTATATTTATAGTTTTATATGGTAGTTTTTCTTTCATCGTGAAATATATGGAACAACAAGTATTATCATCAAGGAAGAACCTGAGATACCTGTCATTGAAGAGGTGAACGGCGTGAAATGGTGTACCACCTATGCTAGAATGAGCAACGCTGCAATTGTCGCTGTCAATGCCTACATCTTGCAGAACGACGGTAAGTGGCACAAGGCAACGACGGATAACACTGCTGCCACGATTCCCGCTTATCGTGTTTACTTCGCGGCTTTTTCGCCGAGTGGCGATATCTTGTCCACCGTATTTGGCGGCACCGTGCGCTACTACGACCTCAATGGCCACTATATCGGTACCACACTCGACGGTCAGCCTACGGGCATCTATATAGACAACGGAAAGAAAGTAATGAAAAAATAAGTGGTTTTCCTTATACATTTATTTGCAAGCCATATCAGATATTTTCAGAAAGTTATTTTTGCGAGATTAAATGAAATAAAGATAGCCCGGATTCTATTCGAGTTATCTATTCTCAAACAAGTCTCAAGATATCTTGCTTAATATGCTTATAGTTGGCTTCGATGGTCTCTTTGAGATTGTCGGAGCCAACTTCGTTTGTGAAGTCTGTGATTATGGGTATAGGTTGATAGACTTTCGTTTCATTAAATATTACTGTCCACTACTATCTCTGCGTGAAATATCTTTTGGTCAATATACGTTCGTCAAAGTTGACGGATACTGCACCCACGAACATACCATATACTATCTTAAACCAGGGATTACAAAAATGCATAATCGCCGAAACTCGTTGAAGTTACGGCGATTATCTGATTTCGTCTTTTCTTGTTTTCCTCTTGTTCAGAGTATATAGAGTGGAGCTGGTGGTAAATGAACTTACCTATATCAGTCCTTGATATTCAGAAATTTAGCCGAACCTCAATTTTTACTGTAGCCAATCTGTAGCCATTTCAGATATTTTTGAGAGAACGCACAGAAGTTGCATAGACTTCTTGTTTTCGGGTTCAAAGTTACAAAAAGATGATACATCTTCCAAATATTTGACTAAAAATGTTTTAGAAAGCTTGTGGCTACAATTTTTCAGTGCACGGTGCAAGACCTATCTATATATAGGCTTGCACCGTGCACTGAAGAGCCTTGCCACTTGTGATATACTGCTGATAATCAATATATAAAATGGTATTATATTACCAGACAATGGTATTTTGATATTCCGTTAGAAGCTCATTTCATTAGGAACTTTGCAGCCATAATCATTATAGTCCAATGTATTATGGCAAACAAAAACAGCAACTCAGAACAAAAGGGACACCTGTACATCGGTTGTCCTACGCTTGAAACTTTAGCTCTTTCATGCGTCAATGCAAAAGATGCTGCTCATACAAGTAGCATCGAGTATTCAAATTTCCTAAAGGCTTGCAAAATGGAAAAGGACATCAGAATCAGCACATATCGGAAATGTGCAGCAGGTTTAGGAAAAGAAGTTCTAATCATACATCTGCCTTTGGGAACCATAGAGTCGATGACCAAACCCAAAGCCCATGTGAAGAATCTTTATGAAACAATTGAACTGGATGAACTGATCAAGGTTTTAATGAAGGTTATGCCAAGTGATGGAATGAAGATAGTGAACTTCATGGAAGAGTTCAAAGGGCATCTAACAAGACACGACAAGGAGAACCTGATGAAACCCTTTCTGTCAGCTATTGTAGAACTTTGCCAAAACTTACTTAATGATGATGGAAAACCATGAAACACGCTCCCTAATGAATGAGCTTCAAACTCTTCGCGAAGAGTTCAGGCAGATAGCCTGCTTTATCAGAGAGCTAAAGCGTGACTACTCTGTATTAGAAGAGAAAATAGAGTTAAGTACGGCAGATGTCTTGCATCTGCTTGGTATATCTAAGGCATCCCTTGCCAGATGGCGGGAAGCGAACTCTATTCCTTACCGCTATGTATCAAGTAATCATGTGGTCTATCCATTCAAAGGACTCTACCTTTCTGTAAAGACAGGTAGGGCTACATTCAAGGGCTTTCGCCGCTTGGAGGCTTTGCAGCGTCTGAACGCCTACAAGGATGGTGTCCTTAAAGGCTACATGGGGGATTCTCAAACCTTATTTGAAGAACTATGAACATCAAAGAAGAAATACTAAGCCGGACGAACAAAGGACTGGAGGTGTTCTGCTTCTACATGCCCATCAACTTTGTACCCAAGCGCAACTTCCGTAATCCATTGTATGACGATAGGCGTGCATCATGCAATATCTACCTCGATAATAAGTCTGGCTGCTACCGCATGAAGGACTTTGGCAATGACGCCTACTCAGGTGATTGTTTCTGGTTTGCTGCAACTATGCTCGGTTTGGACGTGAGAAAAGATTTTATGAATGTTCTTGAAACAATCATCAGAGATTTACAACTCAATATTCGTCTTGAAGAAAGAAAAGAATACGGTAATAAGCGACCTGTCTTAATAAAACCTTCAAAGCAGCCTATATTACCTCCACCCGACCTTAATACTTCCATGACAAGCGAGAAGTGGTTTACATATATCGAACAGCCCTTTGGAGAAGAGGAACGAAATTATTGGCGACGATACGGCATTGATACCAGGACTTTGCTACGCTTCCATGTTAAATCATTAGCACGCTATGAATCCGTTTCAAGTCAGGGCAAGCCATTCTCACTTGTTTCTACGCGAGAAGAGCCTATGTTTGCTTATTGCCTTGGCAGGTTTGTGAAAGTTTATCGTCCCAATAGTAAATTGCGCTTCCTCTATGGAGGCAAGGAGGTGGATGACTATGTGTTTGGTTTTGAGCAGTTGCCCTGCAAAAGCGATATGATATTCATTACGGGGGGAGAGAAGGATGTGCTTTCACTCTCGGCTCATGGATTCAATGCCATCTGTTTCAACAGCGAGACAGCACAGATACCAGAGAATATCATTGAGGGACTATTGCTCCGTTTTCGACATCTAATCATATTGTATGATACGGATGAAACAGGACTAAGAGAAACTAAACGACAAGTCGAAGCTCTATCCAAGTTTAAGGTGCTTCACTTAACATTGCCCTTACAAGGCACAAAAACAGAAAAGGATATTTCCGATTACTTTGCCTTAGGCAATGGTTCGGAAGGTTTAAAGGCACTGCTTTCTGATATGTTTACCCAAATGTATGCACAGACGATGATGATATTGCAATCTTGTGAAATAGACTATGACAATCCTCCGATGCCTCGAAGTCGGTGGTAGCAGTAAACGGCGTACCCCTCGGTACACAGGATAATCTGTTCTGCATCACTGGCGGAGAAGGAACAGGCAAAAGCAACTACATTGCTGCCATTCTTGCCGGTACTCTTGGTGCAGAACGCTTACAACCAGAACAAACTTTGGGATTGGAGGTAACCGCCAACCCCAAAAGATTAGCTGTACTCCATTACGATACAGAGCAATCAGAAGCACAGTTGCATAAGAATTTGGGGAAGACACTTCGTCGGGCAGGAGTCACGTCTGTACCAGAGTTCTACCATTCTCTTTATTTGGCTTCACTTTCTCGTAAAGATAGATTGAAAATTATTCGTGAGAGTATGGACTTGTTTCACCATAAGCACGGAGGAATACATCTTGTGGTAATTGACGGCATTGCAGACTTGATACGATCTGCCAATGACGAAACGGAGAGTATAGCCATTGTGGATGAACTCTATCGTTTGGCAGGAATCTATAATACTTGCATCATCTGTGTGCTCCATTTTGTCCCTAACGGTATTAAGTTGCGTGGACATATTGGTTCCGAATTACAGCGCAAGGCGGCAGGTATTCTCTCCATAGAGAAAGACGATAACCCTGAATATTCGGTTGTAAAAGCTCTGAAGGTGCGTGACGGCAGTCCACTCGATGTGCCGATGATGCTTTTCGGCTGGGACAAAGATGCGGATATGCACGTCTATCGTGGAGAGAAGTCGAAAGAGGATAAAGAAAAGCGTAAGACGGATGAACTTTTGGCTGTTGTAAAATCAGCTTTCCATACCAAGCTAAGACTCTCATATCAAGAACTATGTGACGTATTGATGCGTGAAATGGAAATCAAAGACCGAACGGCAAAGAAGTACATTGCCTATATGAAAGAGCAGTGTATATTGTCGCAGGACGCAAGTGGTAACTATCAAAAGGGTGAGCTATGCCATACTTAGAACAGACAACAGAGAACGATTGGTGCAAGCGATTGTTTGACAGCTTGAGAACTATCGAGAGCAAACTCGACCAACTGCTTGTGATGAAAGAGCAATCTGTTGACACAACTATTCATCCGCCTCTTAAACCAGAGTATCTTGACATAATCGACGTGTCGAAGATTCTCAAAGTAGAGCAGAAAACCATTTACAATTGGGTATGGGCAGGAAAGATCCCATATCTCAAAGCGAATGGTAGACTGCTGTTTCTTCGTGACGAGATAGACGATATGCTTCATAAACGAGAATGTTGGTGATCAACAAGCAATTTGTTTATTGCCGAATTCTAACTTATGGCACATCTTAAAATAGACATGAATATGAAGAAGATAGTTAAATTTTAGGACAGTAAATCAACTATTAGTTTATTTGTGGGAATTATTTTCAACCAATAAGCTATTATTTGAAATGATTTGCTTATCTTTGCGGTTGAAATAAATACAAGCAAGTAAACTATGAGTGTATCTACAGGTAACAAAATCAACCAAATGCTCCAATTAGGACAAAAAAACGGATTGTTGTTTGCTCAATGGCTAACAGGACGAGGATATTCCAGTCAGCTATTAAAAAGATACCGCATATCGGGATGGTTAACACCTCTATGTAGAGGTGTAATGTACCGTACTGGGGATAACCTATCTGCCTATGGTGCATTGCAGTCGTTTAATGAACAGTTAGGAAAGAAGTTCCGTATAGCTGCTCATTCTGCATTAGAGTTATGGGGCTTCAATCATTATGTGCCAATGGGTAAGCCATTGCTAGTGATAACTGCTACCAATGAGAGAATGCCTCAATGGATGAAGCTTAACGTATTCGACCGTGATTTTCATTTTTTCAAAACAGACGCATTTATGCAAGCACAAATAACGACTTTGTCTTATTTAGATTGGAATTTACTCGCGTCTACTCCAGAACAGGCTTTTATGGAATGCTTGTTACTATCGCCGCGGCAATACAACTACATGGACTTGTACTATATAATGGAACAGCTAACAACATTGCGTTCAGAGGTTGTCCAATCGTTATTGGAAACAACCAAGAACTATAAGATGAAGCGCCTATTCTTATATATGGCAGAAAAAGCAAACCATTATTGGTTTGAAGAATTAGACTTATCTAGGATAGATTTGGGAACTACAAAATTGCAGTTGGTAAAGTCGGGGGTATATCTCAGTAAGTATAAAATGACAATCCCCAAAGAATTGAACGACTATGAATAATCATCAGTATAAAAGTCAAGTGGCACTATTGGTACGCATCATGCCCTTGGTTTATAGAATCAAAGATTTTGCCGTACATGGTGGTACGGCTATCAACTTGTTTCATCAGAACATGCCACGGTATTCTGTGGATATAGATCTTACCTATATTCCCTTGGAGGCACGTTCAACGAGCTTGGAACATATCAATCTGAATCTTCAAGACTTGAAAACGAGCATCGAACGAGCCGTACCGGGAATACATGTGGTACATAAAACTGATGTATGGAAACTGCAATGCACATACAATGGCACTACGGTGAAAATCGAAGTGAATGGCACCAAACGTGGCATACTTGGAGAAGCGGAAGTAATGAACCTCTGCCCAAAGGCGAAAGATGAGTTTCAAGCTAACTGTAAGGCACGCATCGTACCTTATCCACAACTATATGGAGGTAAGATAGCGGCTGCTCTCAGTCGCCAACACCCACGTGATTTGTTTGATTGCAAGTACATGAAAGACGAAACATTGGATGAAGTAAAAGACGGTTTGTTTCTGTGCTTACTGGGAAGCGACAAACCCATCATAGAATCACTTTGTCCTAATGACATTAATCAGGAGGAGGCTCTTGAACATCAGTTCAAAGGAATGACCGATATTCCTTTCACTTACAAGGATTATGAGTCCTCGCGTAACGACATTATCAGAAAGGTAAATGCCTGCCTTACCGATGAGGACAAAGACTTCATCATTTCTTTTGAAGAAGGCTCCCCGCAATGGGAACTATGTTGTGCTGGTGATTTGAGCAAATACCCATCCGTACAGTGGAAACTGCTCAATATCGAGAAACTAAAAAAGCAAAATCAAAAGAAGTTTCAAGAAGGAATTGATAAACTCAAAACTTTTTTTGAAAAAATGATGTAGGTATAATCCGAATATAAACACTACCTTTGCAACGTAAATAGTGCCGATAAGGACTTTTGTCGCTTTATTAGCACTCTAAAAAGGGGAAATGGGGCTGTGTACTTTGTCGATACAGTCCCTTTTCGGTGTATTAAAACTTCAAAATCTTATGGATCTCTGAATAGAGCATAATAAGAAAGAAGACTATCAGCTGCTTAAAAACAATTAATAGTCCTCTCTTTTAGTGGACTTGCGGAGAGTCGAACTCCGGTCCGCACAAGGAAACCATATGCTTTCTACATGCTTATTTCAGCCTTCTGTTTTCGAGTGTTGGCAAGACCTGAACCACCAACCAACACCTTATCCTCTAAATTTCATCTATGCATCGAGGCATACACAAACTATTTCCGATTTACCTGCACCGCTTGACCCTTAGATTCGGAACAACATCCTTGGAGCAGTGTCTCGTCGCATCACCTGGTGACGCAATAAAGCCAGTAATCTACTATGCTTCGATTAGGCAGCGAGAGCGTAATTGTTTTCGCCAATTAATTTTTTGACCACTCAGATTTAGGAGGTAGCCGTCGAGCCTCCGCATGCTTACATACCATCTCATCTTGCCGTCAAATCCATACAAGCCCTCGGTATGTTCTGCAAAGTTACATATTATTTCTGAATTTGCTGAATGAGATTCGATAATTTTGTTGCAAATTTATTCTTTTAGATTCAAAATCTTACTTTATGACGTACTATTGTCTCTTTTGCACTGTGTTCTGAAACTGTATCAGGAGGATTTTGCAAGTCTGATTTTGGGGAGAGTTCTTCATCTCCTTCTTTGTCCGCAGTAATCGTCAAAGTGATTTTTCTGTCCAGCTCTGCCGACTGCCCTTTGAGCGAGCGAAGTTCGTCCTCTTTCTTCCACGTCCCATTAGCAATAGCAGTGTAGATTTCCTTATTGGCAGTAACCTTCTCTTTCTCCTTTTCATGCGATTCTATCACCTTGGGGATTCGCCCCAGCGCACCCAAGAAGTTCTCACACGCAAGTTTCGGATCCGTAGCCAACTTACCATTATTATAGGTATAATAGATACTCTCCTGCCCCTTGACAAAGAAACGATTCACGGAGCAGTCAAACAGATCTTTTGAGGTACTCTCTGTCTTCACCATGATGAAAAAGCCATAAATCTCTCCGATTTTGTTGTACTCGCCTTTGGTGCGTGCCTTGTCGTTAATCTCCTGCAGGCGTGCAGCAATGACTTTGAGGTCCGTACTGTCCTCCACGCCTTTGATGGTGAGTTTATTGATTGGATTGCCGTCCTTATCACGCTCCACACGCTTCTCAAAGCATGCCAAGTCCGCCTTGGCTTCCTTAATCTTGTCCGAATGGAAAGACACGGAGCTGTCAATCTCCGCCAACTTTCCTGTTGCGGCATCACGCTCACGGAGAAAGTTCTTACGCTCGGATTCCAGCGTGGCAATCTTCTTGTCGAGTTTGGCTTTCTCTAACAAGTCTGTATTACCGGATAGCACGGCAACATACTCTGAAAAGTTCATACCGCTATCCTCGTCCATTGAGCCTTCATCAATGGTACGACTACCGAGCGTATTGGTCTTCAGCTGATTGATAAACAATTGCTTGTTATGTAGTAGGTTGAACTTATAACTGTCCAACGACCGCTCCACGGCATAGATAATCACATCGACCTTATTGTCCGCAAATTCTTTGGCAACCATATTGCCTTTACGGATTGCCCGACCATTGCGCTGCTCCAAATCTGATGGTCGCCAGGGCGTGTCAAGTTGATGCACCGCCACCGCACGCTGCTGGGCGTTGACACCCGTTCCAAGCATAGAAGTAGAACCGAAGATAATACGGATGTCGCCCCGATTCATGGCATCCACCATTGCTTTCTTTGCCTTCTCATTCTTGCATTCCTGAATGAAGCGTATCTCGTATGCTGGGATATGGTAGTCTTCCACCAACTTTCTTTTGATTTCCGAATAGATGTTGAAGTCTCCACCAGGCTTGTAAGTCCCCAAATCAGAGAAAACAAACTGCGTTCCTTTCTGTGCATCGTACTTCTGATAATAGTCATTCAAGAGTTTCGCACAATGACTTGCCTTGTTGTCAATATGATCTGAGTACGCATTTTCATCAATCATGCGTAAATCAAGGCTCATCTTGCGGGCGTAATCAGTTGCAATCAGCATCTTTGCCTTTTCCTCCTTTTCGGTTAATGGCGCACGCCCTAAAAGGGTGGCATTGCCAGTTTTGGCAAACTCCATCAGTTTTCCAATAAACTCCTCCTGTTCGGGAGTTGGCGGTATGTTATGCAGTATCTCGTTCTTCTCAGGGCGGTCGATACCGATGTCCTTTGCTGTACGGAAGTCGCAAATCTCCGCATAAAAGTAATGGGTATGAATGTAATCGGTTGATTACTAATAGAAAGCAGAATATATAATCTGATAAGGTGAACGATTAAGAAACGAGCGAGTTTCTTTCCCTTTCTTTATTCTGCAAAGCCTCAAAGAACTCTCTGTTTGATGTTGCAAAGATAGCGATATAATTCATATAAGCAAAGTATTTACGTTGTTTTTTCAATGAAAATCAACCTTAGACATTTCTAATTCTATAAAATCGCCATTTTAAGGTATTGCATATATCTATGAACAATGGTAATTTTGCAAAATGATAATCAAAAGAATTCTTTTAATCTTCATCATTCTACTTTTGCTGTTTCCCACTGCTAATGCTACTATTTTGAATTTAGCTGTGGGTGATACTATATACCCTACTCGAAAACATGTTTCTTCATTACATAAAACGATAGAACTCGATGAAGTTCAAGTTATTGGACAGCGGAAATTGTTTTCCATAAGAAAAGACACCACGTTTATCAATACTGATTGCCTTCGAGTAAGGAAAGGTGCTAACTTGGAAGACTTAATCAGGAATATTCCGGGCATGGAATACGACAAGGCGAACAGGCTACTATCGTTCAAAGGAAAGCCATTGAACGGCGTAAACATCAATGGCGAGACCTTTATGGGCAACGACATTATCGCAGCGTTGGAGAATATGCCAGCCGATGCAGTGGAACTACTGAAACTGTATGACATGCTCAGCGCATTGGAGAAAATGACGGGAGTAGATGATGGTGCCGACAATTATGTGCTGGACATCAAGACCAAATCTACCTACAATGGCAGCCTGACAGGAACACTAACGGCTGAACACGGCAATCGCGACAGACGCAGGGATGAGGTACAGGGCAATCTATTCAATGCCAACGGCGAGAATACCTCGCTGACCCTGCGTTTGGACAATCTCAGCAACATGAACGTCGGAAGAAACAATTTCCAAAACATATTGTCGGGCAACATCGTGAAGAAATTCGGCAAGAAGATGACGCTCAATGCAAGCCTCTCGCTCAACGCCTTCCACAATGAAAGCGAAAACCATGACTACGACGAGCAGTATCTTGCATCGGGAACGAAATACCAGAAATCCGTGCTGCTCTCCTCGGGCAAGAACACAGCAATGCCGCAAACATCAGCCTGCGATATGACATCGACTCAAAGACCCTCCTGAATATCAGTGCCAATGGAAACTTCGGACGGTCAGACAACCTGACTGACAACACAACATACCTATATGAGCGCAATACGGCTGCGGACACGCTGACCTCGGGAACGCTGCGAAATAACACAAAAAGCAATGGAAAGAATTACCATGTATCTGCCGACCTCACACGGCGGATTGGCAAGGCAGGGGCATCATTTACCGTGAAGGCGACACTTGGCGGTAACTCGAATGAAACGAATAATACCAGCCTCTCACTGACGAAATTCCACCACCTGCGCAACGCTGTGGGCGGAGATTCACTACTATTGCGCAATCTTTGCCAACAACTGCCCACCCTGCGCAACGAAAGCAGAATATCATTGCAATATACCCATCCTTTTGGCAAACAGTTGAAATTGCAGACAGGGTACGGACTGAATCACGAAGAGGATAGAAACACAAGCGACACTTACGACTATACTATACCGAATAGACCATACATAGATAGCCTAAGTTATGAGAACACACTATCTATATGTGGGCAGGAACTCACCCTGCGAATGGATTATAAGGGTAAGCAATGGAAGATAAACGGTGGTATTGATGTAGAATGGCAACGCAGGAATATCTGCCGGCAACACAATTCGGAAACAGTGGACTATACAGTCAAGGCTACGGAATACAAACCCAAGTTCGGCGCAAAGTGGAACAACGGAAAAATAGAAGTTGAACTGCGTTATAACGGAAACACACAACAGCCTTCCATACAGGCTTTGCTGACACTTGATGACAAGAGCAACCCGCTGTTCGTGAAGATAGGCAATCCGCAGTTGAAGCCAGCCTATCAACAACAACTGTCCATCAGATTAAATGAGAGAAAATGTGGTATTACCTTTATGGGCAATTACCACAACTCGTTCAATGATTTCGCAGAGGAAGTAACGTATGACTCAAATACTGGCGCACGGACATACAGAACTGTCAATATCAACGGAAATTATTCTGTGGACGGGATGCTGCAATGGCAGAAACAAGTGAAGCGTCTGATGCTCTCTGGTACTATGAGAACTTCTTTTAAAAACCACGTCTATCTCTTTCACGAACAAACGTACGGTAATGCTTTGAAGAGCAAGACACATACAACGGGTAATGAGGTTAGCCTACGATTGAACTACCAGCCGAAATGGGGGAATATTGACCTACACGCCAGTTGGCAACCCTACCGTTCCAACAACTTACTGACAAACACCCATGTAAATACCATTGACTACGACTGTGGCATCAGCGGCACAGTAGAACTTCCCCACGACATTGAAATATGGGGCGATGCAAATTGTCATCTGCGCCGAGGAACCTATTCAACCACAGATGATGACCAGTGGCTATTGAACGTGGGAGCATCGTGGCGTTTTCTCAGGAAGAAACAAGCCACGCTCTCATTCAAATGGAACGACATTCTGAATAGGCGAAGGGACCTCAACCGTTCCGTTTCAGGTTACGGGTATCACGAGAGTTTCCGACCGCAGATACATAGTTATGCCCTCGTATCGCTGCGATACCGTTTTAGCCTTACCAAAAGTAAAACAGATAAAAATTCTCACAAACAGCAAAATCCTAATAAATAAGGATTGCAAAAACAAAAATAAAATCATAAAAAATAGGTATTGTGAAATCCAAACAAGGCTCCTACCTTTGTAACTCAAAACAATTAATTTATTATCGAAAATGAAAATAGTAAAGAATTTAACATTACCAGTATTGGTATTCCTTGTGATGGGACTTGCCTCATGTAGCAGTGATGATAATACAGTTCATTACAGCACAAACTCCCTTAAAAATACAGAATTGATGACTGTGTTGAAATCGAAAGGTTATCAGTTCGACAAAGACGGGAAGCTGGAACTCAACGAATTAGCAAACAACACCACATCGCTTGACCTTAGTGGTACAAACCTGAAGGATCTCAGCGGTCTTGATATTCTCCCCAATCTGAAAGACGTAAAACTCTCCAATAACGGGTATGGACCTGTTTTCGACTTCGCCCAACTACCTACACAGATTACTGGAGTGGATTTGACCGGCAATGACATTTACGAATTTAAGGGACTGGCAAATACCGACAAGGTAGAGGCTACAGGATACGAGGCTACCGACATTAAACGCCACTTTGAAAAGTTGTATCTTCCTGAGGGAGCAAAATACGATCAGGATCAGATTGTAGCTTTTTATAAAAAGTCGGAGATGGACAAGAAAGCCGTTGATATGAAAATGGCAGATGCAAATGGAAAGTTGAACACATATAACACCTTGCGTAATGTGCCTGATGCCATAGTCAGAAAACAATTATATGATCTTTTCTCACAATTATTTGTCATTACAGAAAATAAGGATACACTTATTGATGTGAGCAGACGAATGACCTCACCCGAGCAAAGCAACAATTCTATTGCTATTTTTGAAGGAAAAAATGCTGACGGTTTCCAATATGTTCTACACAACAAGAGTTTCAAAGGAACAATATTAGGTGTCACTTCAGAAGAATATACAAAAGTTCCTTATCTGAAAATGCCTAAACAAATATCATTTTTCCAGTTAGAGCATCTTGACTTGCTTAACGGCATAGATATGTCTGCAAATACCGATCTGTTTCATGGGCACATGTACACTTGTCGCTCTATCAAGAAAATGGACATGAGCCATTCTACCAAATTGGGACAACGCAGCATACCATTGGAGATGACAGATATGGATGTATCGTGGGTGGAAATCAAAGACTGTCCGGATCTTGAGGAAATCATGTTTCCTAAGAAGGCGTACATCATGAACAATATGACTTTCTGCTATTTGCCCAAATTAAAGAAGCTGGATCTTTCGCAATTTGAGTCTTTTTGGAGATGTGATTTATATGAATTAAAAAATGTGCAGATTATCTACCCAACTATGAAATATAGTGTTTATATGGGTAAAAAAACACAGGAACGCCATTCTGGGTTGGGTATAGATCAGGATATTTTCGATCGTCAGGAAACAAAAGACTTTATCAAGAATAATATAAAATATATAGACAATAATAGTTTTGCTGTTGAAGGACAGTATATGCCACATCCTTGGGAACGTCATGAGGACGTGAGATGGATGGATATATGGAAAAAGAATCCATGGTAATAATGCCATGTATTATTTATAAACTTTTTTTACTTTAAAAATTCATTTGGTATGAAACGATTAATGTTTTCATTGCTCGTACTTCTTATGGCGAGCTTCGTGGGTGTTAACGCTCAAGTAATTAACAATGAAGTCCAGTTTAAGGGTTCTGCAACAAACGTGTATATGGGAGGTAAACATGTGAGAGACATGAACGACTTAACTTTCACGGTTGCTCCTACGGAGGACGGCAGATGTTGCCTTAGTGGACATGCCGCCTTTCTTGCAGCAGGAATCACCTATCATGACATGGACTTTACACTTAAAAAAGTAGTATTTGATGTTTTGCAACCGAATGGTGCAATCAGCAATGCGTCGGGATATGCACATATTTATATCCAACTGTTCAGAAAATTTACAGTGTTGAGTAAAGATTTCAATGTAACCAGCCTCACGGGAAATGTTACCGACAACAACCTGACATTCCATATAGAGGCTATCATCCCAGACTACAAGGGTGGTTATGTCATCAGCTTTGATTTCACTGGAAATAAAATCTAACATTGAGTAGTGGCAACAAGTAAGAAACATTTGATCCTTTACTTAGTATTTATAGTTTGTTCAATCTTTGCCTCCTGCTCGGGAGACGAAAGGATTGAACAAACCCCTGTTGATACAGAATACGCAGCCAAGGTAAAGGAGATATTGAAAGATAGCATAGTCTTGCGTTCCAAGGCTATGATGGCAACCGTGGACAAAACATTGCTACCCGAAGGATGTCCTTTGAAATATTATTTTCACTGGAACGAAGGTTCTGACAAGCCTCTGAACATTCAGTTGAAGAACTTCTCTGTGGGTAAAATGCCTGTTCAGATTTGGTTTAACATCGATTGCAAACTTACTCGTCTTAACTCATGGGAGAGAGATGAATACAAGGGAGATGGCTGGGTGAAATTTATTGGCGAATACGGTGCAACTACCTATATGCCAAACAAGAATGATACCCAACACGAATATGAGAATGGCGACGGAGGCAGCGGCTATGTGCAGGGCTACCTGAACGTGAACACCAAGCAGATAGAGTTCTCCACCAACTTCAATGTCATGTTGATGCAGAGTTATGTTTACTTACAGACAATCGACTATTCAAAGATGGACACTTTCGAGGAAGATTTCGCTAAATTTGAAGAAGATTTGGAGAAATACAAGCAAGCACATGGATTGTAAAGAGCGAAAATATCGAGTAACTTTTCGCCAGATGAACACAATCATCTCTTATGCCTCCTACATTATTATATAGATAGGTATAGAAAGCTATGCTTTTTCCCGTAAAGAGCATAGCTTTCGCTTATATGAAGGTGTTGGTCGGCGGTTTGTTGATTTGAGAATAAAAAAGGAAACAAGAGTGAAAATAGCAATAACATATATATCGTCAGTCCTCCTGCTGTCATGCTTAGGCACGATGCCCGCCTTGGCACAGGAGAAGCCGACGGAAAAGGCGGACACTACGAAAACAAGAAACTTGGAGGGTATCGTGGTAATGGGTTCACGCACGGCTCGACCGGTGAAGCTGTCGCCCATCACCACGCGGGTGCTTAGCGGAAAGGGAATGGTGGAAAGCGGATACAGCGACTTTCAGCAAGCCCTGCAGCACGAGACGCCCGGACTGAGCATACAGAAAGTAAACTTTGGCAGCGAGATCAACCTTGACGGTCTCGATGCACGTCATGTGCTCTTCCTCACCGACGGTGAGCGAATGACAGGCGACATGGCAGGCAACCTTGACTACGAGCGTTTCAACCTGCACGCCATCGACCGCGTGGAGATTGTGAAAGGAGCAAGTAGCACACTCTACGGCAGTCGTGCCTCGGGAGCCGTCATCAACATCATCACCAAGAAGACCAGCGAGCCTTTCGCTTTCGACGCTGGCGTTCGCTGGGGGCAGATGAACGAACGCAACTTCAGGAATCCCAAGAAGAAGGATTTTATCTATATGTTCGAGAAGAATGCCGACCGTCCGAATCTGCAAGGATGGCTGTCAGCAGGATTCAAGAAAGGTGCGTTCACCTCGCAGAGCGATGTATGGTACAGTGAAAGCGATGCTTTCTATCTGTATCAGGCGGAAAACGACCGCAAGGTATATACGAAGGAAGCCAATCCATTCTTGGAAAAGGACATCGTGCTGGAAAGCAGTTTTCCACGTCCGCCCATGGGCATAGAGGGACGCGAACACATAATCGCCTCACAGAAGCTCTATTTCGAGCCGTCAAAGCATTTCAAGGCGCAAGCATACGGCTCGGTGTTCTTCATCAACCAATATGACTTGGTGCAGGATCTCGTGCTGACACAGGGACGAGACTATACATGGGGGGTAAAGGCGAGCTACGCGCTGAAAGACTGGCTGACGATTACGGCAAGTGTTCACGGTGATTATTACGACCGCTTCAAGCGGCATGAGCGGCGCGATGAGCGCAAGCCCGTGTACCACTCGCGCATCTTCCAGCCACGACTGACACTCAGCAGCAACTACTTTGCCGGTCATGCACTCGTCATGGGACTGGAATACTGCGGAGACCGACTGACGAGCGACCGCTTCGTCAATCACAAGATGACATCGCGCACGCTGGAGGAGACCGAGTTCTATGTGCAGGACGACTGGACGGTGAACAACCATTGGATGTTCTCGGGCGGCGTGAGAACAAACTTCTCGGAGGCTTTCGGATTCATGTATATGCCTAAGATTGCGGCAAAGTATTCGCCCGACGGCTATTGGGCTATACGTGCCAACTACTCGATGGGCTACCGTTCGCCAAGCATCAAGGAATTGTTCTTCAACTGGGATCACCTCGGTATGTTCATGATTAAGGGCAACGAATTCCTGAAACCAGAGAAGAACAACTACGTCTCGGCAGGCGTGGAATACAGCAACCGTCATTTCTTCTTCAACAGCACGCTTTACGGCAACTTCTACCGCAAGAAGATAGAGGGCGTATGGCGCATCTACGACATGCAGTACAATTTCGAGTACGTTAACCTCGACCGCCAGACGATAGCAGGCGTTGACTTGCTGGGACGCTGGACGCCGACCGACTGGCTCACGCTGAACGCTAGCTACTCGTATGTATATGTGAGCAAGGAGAAAGGACTGCGCATCAACACCACGTCACCCCATGCGGCTACGGCAGGCGTGAAGTACAGTTACAAGAACAAGAGGAACTACCGGCTCGATGCCTACTTCAATGCGCAGATCATGGGCGAGAAGCAATACGACGTACAGGACCGCGTGTATGTGGAAAAAGACGGCAGGTCTTACGATGCCTATTTCCGCTGCACGCTGCCCACCTACACCCTGTGCAACCTGAACGTGGCTCAGACTTTCCGTGAGAAAATCCGCTTGTCGGTAGGCGTGGACAACATCTTCAACTACAAGCCACGGACGTTGGGTTCGGGACTTACCGCCTTTAGCGTTCCAGCCACGGCCGGGGCAAGAGCATACATACAATTGGAATTCAAAATATGATGAATATGAAAGCAAGAATATTTCCTATCCTCGCATTGGCTTGCCTGTCGCTGTCCTCATGTCTTTCGTATGACGCCGACGAGTTCACTGGCAGAATTATGCCGAGGGTGGCAAGCTACACCTCCGGCGTGACCAACGACTGGATCTACTTCAACCTGCGCACGGGCGAGGTGTTCAACCGCACCGCTCCCAATCAGGAGATAAAGGAGGGCGAACAGAAGAACCGTCTTGACTGGGACATCGCCTTTTGCGGCTACCACGTCCGCACCAACAGCGGTACGAGCGGCAACGGCAAGGGCGGTGCCATCGACTTAGGGTATGGTGACTATGACCGCTGGCAGCATATAGACCAGCTTCCCAAAGGGCAGGGCTGGGTCGTGGACGACGACAAGACCGTGAAGATTACCTACTCGCAGTCAGACTGGTTTCGCTATGTGAACACGCACGGACTAGACCCGAAGGAAAATCCATGGTTCGACCCAAACAACGGGCCGCAGCGCACGCTTACAAGTGCCAACCCCCTGTTGGAAAGAAACATGTTTCTCTCTGGTCCGCCGATGACCTACACGCCGTCGTACCATGTTTATGCAGTGCGTACCGCCGACGGAAAACATTATTTCAAATTACAGATTATCAGTTGGTATAACCAGCATACCGAGATAGACGATACGGGCGGCCAGATGAGCTACTACTGCGACGAGCTGAAGCAATGAGTTTCAACTCGCATAAGCGTCGATGAATTTTAAACGATAAAATAAGAATGATGAAAGAAAAAAGCAAACTTTATCCATGGCGCACCATCGCCTCGTTCCTTTTGGTGCTTTTTGCCATGCCCTTGGGTCATGCGCTGATGATATTGATGGAGAAGTTTATGGACGAGGGCGCCATGCATGTAGCAGGGTTTGCGATGGGTTTCGTGGGGCTTGTCCTCGTTATCGTCGGCGTGTTTGTGAAGGGCGACACCCGACAAACGCTGTGGGGACTCTTCGGTGGACTGCTTTTCTGGACGGGTTGGGTGGAGTTCCTCTTCCTGTATTATGCCCGACGTTATGGCGTACCGCCTGAGATAGAGAATGGCGTGGTGGTGACGAAGCCCGAATACCTTATCATGCCTGCCTCGTTTGGCTTGTGGATGATGGTGATGACCATGTATGTGTTCAGCACAAAGAACGGCTGCGACCTGATTACATGGATACAAAAGGTATGTTTCCGAAGCAAGCGCAAGGTTGTGGTGGTGCAACCCATGACGCGCCACACGAGCATCGTCACGTTCATGGAACTGAACATGATTCTTTGGGCAATGTACTTGCTGCTCATGTTCTGCTACGACAAGACTTTCCTCGGTGATCATCACCCTGTGACGTTTCTTGTGGGAGTGGGGTGTCTCGTCGGGTCTATCTTCATGTTTCGCCACCAATTGCACATCGCTGCATGGGGTGCGAATATACGAATGCTATCGCCACCGTCATCATCTTTTGGACACCTGTGGAAATATTGGGAAGGATGAACTTCTTCCAAGAGTTTTGGGTAGAGCCAGAGAAACACGTGTGGCAAATGCTTGTCATCCTCATGGCTTTTATTTTGTTGGGTGTTTATCTTTGGTTGAAGAGTAGGCTACGAAAGAGAACCAAATAAAGGGAAAAGGGTATCGAATGAAGAAATCAACATGGAGACAACA
The DNA here is from genome assembly GCF_000613405.1 of Hoylesella enoeca JCM 12259. Lineage (GTDB taxonomy): Bacteria > Bacteroidota > Bacteroidia > Bacteroidales > Bacteroidaceae > Prevotella > Prevotella enoeca. The sequence goes on from NZ_BAIX01000008.1 coordinate 47,996, forward strand.
CCATAAATGGTTAGGAATAGTCTTAGCCCCATTTATCATACTCTTTTGTTTCTCAGGAATTGTTCTCAATCATGCTGGCTTGTTAGCAGATGTAAACATAAGCCGAAAACTTCTGCCAGCGGAGTATCGGTATGACCGGTGGAACAAAGGGTTGCTTCGTGGAACGATGAAGTGGAATTGCAAGACGTTGATATATGGCAATTCAGGTATATGGTTAAAAGAGGAAAGCAACGGCACGATAAGAGATTTTAACAGGGGCTTGCCCAATGGTGCCGACCACAGAAGTATCCGTGGCGTAGTTTCTATGCCAAACGGATTCCTATATGCCATAAGCCAGTATAATCTATATTGCTTGAACGAGTGCGGCGCTTGGATGAGGATTGACTTGCCCAATGATGAGCATGAACGGCTAAGCGACATTACGCAGAAAAACGATTCGCTCATCATTACCGGGCGCTCACACATCTATCTTTCTCATGTTCCTTATCATACTTTTCAAAAAATCACGTTAAAGAAAGGTGGCAATGACAAAGGCAAAGTTTCGCTATTCCGTACAACATGGCTTCTTCATGGGGGCGGACTGTTTGGAATTGTAGGCAAACTCTTTGTCGATTTAGTGGGGCTTATCCTCTTGTTCCTATCCATATCAGGCATATACTATTCCTTTGCACCTCGCCCGCATTCATCATTCGGTGCACGAATTAAAAGCTGGCTGATTAAATGGCACAACCAAATAGGCTGGGCATCCATATTCTTCTTGTTGCTGCTTACCATTACGGGATGGATGCTACGCCCACCTGCACTCATAGCCATCGCTTCAGCCAAAATCCCTCCGATACCTTTTTCCGCAATGGATAGCGATAACCCGTGGAACGATTGCCTACGCTCACTACGGTATGATGATGACAAGGAGGACTGGCTGCTATGCACTTCCGACGGTTTCTACTCTCTCCGCCATTTGAGCGACACACCGCAAAAAGAGCAAGTGCAACCACCCGTGAGCGTTATGGGCATCAATGTTGAGCAAAAAGACAGTCGGCACAAATGGCTGATTGGCTCGTTCAGCGGTCTGTATGTATGGGACAGACCCCACGAGGAAGTTACCGATTACTTCACCCACCACGCACCCCAGCCTACAAGCGAAATGCCTATCAGTAGCCATCCTATATCAGGTTTTTCATCAGATATAGAAGATGCAGAGCTTGTCGTAGATTACAACAAAGGTTGTCCCCGCCTTTCCATGCCCAATATCATGGCAACGTTACCCATGTCGCTACGCAATGTTTGCATAGAAGTTCACACAGGGCGCATCTTTACATTCTTGGGTAAAACTTCTATATTATACATTTTTCTCATGGGAATTGCTTGCGTTTGGTGTCTCTGGAGTGGCTGGAAGATACATAGAAGAAACCCTAAAATCTTCAACCTTAATTGAGTTTACAAATCTTTCATTTGAAATATTACGATATACGATAATCCTCTGTCAACTCAACTGCCTGCTGTTGGAGGCGTGTAACCTCGTTTGTAAGATTGATAAGTTCCTTCAACAATGCCTGCACGCTTTTGGCTGCCGTATAGCAGTGCAAAAGTTTGACCACCTGATTGTAGTTTACTCCTATTCTGTGAATTTCCGCAGTAAGCTCGGACAACTTGCGATTATATTCCACTGCGGACTTGTCCACCATAATCACTTTGAAGTGTTCTCCGAGAATGCGGGCACGCACAAAGTCAGATTTGCTTACCGCACCCGATTTATTGTACAGGTCAATGGCACGTAGCTGGTCTTTCACATCGGGCATACGGGTGTCCCATCTGTCCCAACGGGGAACTTCTTCTATATTTCTATGTCCGTAACGGTTCTTATTAGCTATTTCTAATTTGGGCATAATTGTATTGTTATGTTTGTTTTCTAATCACGACTTTGGAGTGATTTAATCCCCTTTCGGGGCAAGGGTCTTTGTGGGACAAATGGCAGTTTGTCGGACAAAGACACACCTTGCTGATGTAGAAAATGGGATTATAAGCCCCTGCTGTGTTACTGCATTCATTGAATACAGTAACTCGGCGTAGGCTTGCATTCGAGGAATGCAGTAATTCAGAGTTTCCTCCATCTTTCCACATCTTCCTTGTATTGGTCGAGGTGTTCCCGCAGTACCTGTTCGACATATCCCGAAACGCTCGCTCCATGCTCACCGATTCTCCGCACCACGAAGTCTAACTTTCGTTGGATTTCCTCTGATACATACACGGCTTTGCGGTGGCTGTTGCGAAAGGGCTGGAGATATTTCCCCTGAAACTCGGATAATTGCTTTCTGTCCTTTGTTTTTCCCATTCTTTGATGAAATTCTTCGGTAGAAGTAGCCCTTTCTGTTGGCGACAACGCTGTTTCTTGATAGGACGGTTGAGAAAAATCCTCGTTACTCTCCTTGTCATTTTGTTCCTCAACTTTATCAACAGGCTCAAACCTTCTCTTTTCCTCTTCATAATCGGAGGGCTGGTCAAAATCGGGTAACTCTTCGGGCTTGCGGAGCTTAACGCCATAATTTCCCATATCTCTAATGGCTTGTTCCAAGCGTTGTTTCCTTTTTTCATCTATTCTTGCCATAATTTCTTGGGTATCGGGTTATAGTGTTTTTCAAGCATGGCTTGTATGTCGCTCTGCTTGTAGAGTATCTTCCCTCCGATTTTGTAGAAAGGAAGCGTTCCTGAGTTTCTGTACTCTTGGAGCGTGCGTGTGCTGAGCCGTAATTGCCTGCACACTTCCTCGCTCGAAAGGTAAACCTCGCCATCTAACATCGGACGAGCTGTGGCACAATACCGCTCCAACTTCTTCAAAGTGCCTTCCATCAGTTGTGAAAACAACTGCATCTGAGGGTCTTCCCGCGTAATGATTTCATTCTCTGCCATAATTCATTCATTTTTTGACTTCATTCAGCATTTCGCTGATGTCGGTCTGTTTGTAATAACACTTGTGTCCAATCATTGAGAAAGGGATTTTCCCCGTATCTCGGTATGATTGCAGGGTACGCTTGCTGATACCCAAACGCTTGCACACGGCTTCGTTGTTGAGCCATTGCTCGGTCTCGGGAGGATTGCCGATGAGTTTTTTCACTCGGTGGATAAAGTCTGCAAACTCGGAGCGGTGTCGCTCCCACACTTTGCGGTCGATGATAATGAGTTTCATTGCCTTAATTTTGTTTTGATTACGTTATTGTTACTCGGCAAACGAGCTGTTACGCTGCCCGTTGCCGTACTTATCGGGTGCAAAAGTAAGTGGTCAAGAGCATCGCTACAAGGGATGAGGAAAAGCAGGGAAATGTCAGGAAAACAAGAGAAAAGACCACGAGGAAATCCCTCAGCGTTATTGCGGTAATGAGATGAGGTGCCAGTTCTTTCCTTTTATTGCATATTTGTTGGTCTATCGACAGTTCGATAGTTCGACAAATCGAGATGTCGAACTATCAATAGTTTGTTTTGACGATAGTTTGTTTTGACGATAGTTTGTTTTGACGATAGTTTGTTTTGACAACAGATAGTCTTGACAACAGATAGTCTTGACAACAAATTGTTATGACAACAAATTGTTATGACAACAAATTGTACAGACAATAAGTTGTACAAAAAATGGCTTGTCATATAATAAGATTGTTAAGACAATCGTTAGTTCTAACTATTGTTTCTACAATTCGCTTTTGCGTCCAAAGAGCCTGAGTATGCCGTATTCTTGTCGTGCCTATCTCTCTACGGCAGCCTTGCCCTGCAAGGTTGGGAGAGATGAATACGACCGCACGGATATTGAGAATTGTAGTACTGCCTTGAAAAAGAAAAATCCTGCGGTGGAGATTCTTCTCTTCATCCACAGGACTTGACCTTTCAGGGCAGACAGGCTGCCGTTGTACCTTTGCACGATAAGAAACGGCATCAGGAACTTTGCGTGCGCCTTTGCCTACAACGCCTTCGGGCTTGCTTCCTCCGTCTGTTTGACCGTTGGCAGGTTGTTGCTCTCGATGAGCAGCACTATTGTGCCTGTCAGTTCGGTGTAAAGACGGTCGTATTGTCCGCTTGCGGCAAATGCGTCCGTCAGTTCATACCCAGCGAATGTGGCTTGAACAGCCTTGTTCGCCAACAATAAAAGCGAAAGCCTCTCGGGGAGCGGTGCAGGAAGTTCCCTCTCAAACTCGTCCTCCAAGACAGAAACAAGGGTATCGTACTTTGAGAAATGCAGTCCACTGAAAAGCACTTCACTTGCTATTCTTTCTGCTTCTAAATGATTAAAACCTTGCGCCACGGCATCGCAGTAGGCGGTCAGTGCCATATCGGCTCTTGCCGTGATAAACTCCTTGTCTCCCAATCGCTCGGGTGATGTTCACTCATATAGCTTTCCAACTTCAATCGGAAGAAGGAAACTTCCTTTTTGTTCTTCTGTTTCATTGTTCTTCTTGTTAAAAAGTTAGACTTCTTTTTTGATTCATTCATTACGGCTGTTACAGCCCAATTATGGGACTTGACTTTTTCGGTGTTCTTGACGGACACAGCCGTAAGGCTTTACGCAGTACCTTGTATGCTCACTACCCATCAGGGGTTGCATTTCCTTGGCAATCTTGCTCTTGGTCACCCGTGCATAAATCTCGGTCGTGGAGATAAAGCGATGCCCCAGCATCTTGCTCACCGTCTCTATCGGAAGTCCGTTCTCCAGACAGATGGTCGTGGCAAAGGTGTGCCGTGCGGTGTGTGAGGTCGCTTGGGTATGCGGTGGCAGTCCTGCCTTAATACATATCTCCTGAATAGTTCTATTGAAATTACTGTTGCTGGGAAACTCTCGAAAGAAAAGCCCCTCCCTTCGTTCGTGGCTCACAATGGCGAGTATTTTCTCGGCAACGGGCAGCAACGGGACAATACTTCTGTTCTGTGTCTTTGTTCGACAGAGCGATATGTACCTACGCCCATCCCCGAATGTATAAACATCGTCCATTCGGAGTTTCTTTAAGTCTGAGAATGCCAGCCCCGTGAAACAGCCCAAGAGGAAAATAAGTCTGCAATGGTTGTCTGTCGAGCGGTGCGGACGGTAAGCCAAGAGTTTTTGCAGGTCGTCCGCCGTAAGTGCATTGCGCTCGTAGGTAGGCGTTTCTATGTCTATGAGTTCAAAAGGGTCTTCACGAACGTATCGCTCCTGCAATGCCTTGCGAATGACCTGATGCAAGTGGCGTAGGCGGTTGCCGACACTGCTTTCCTTGTTTCCCAAGTCCCGAAGCATGAAAAGGCGATAATCCTCAAGCAAAGTCTTGTCCATCTCTGTGGGCATACAGTCTGCCCTTTCCCTTACTTGCAGGAAATGAACAAAACTCTTGTAGCTGTCCTTAAAAGCCCTGACGGTTGCCTTGCTTAAGGTTCTGCCCTGCAATTCCTCCTTGTATTCACAAACGGATTGATATAACTCCGTAAGTGTTGGCATGGGGCGACTTTGCTGCATATAACGCTCCTTGAGGTATTCCGCCGTGATATAGTTTTCTTCCCTTAATGTACGTTCATAGAGTGAATGCAAGCACTCTTCTATTGAGTTCAGTTGCAGATTGATGCCGCTTGAATTACCTGTTGTCGCCTTGATGCACCCTTTTCGGGCAAGCCACTCGTCGGGGGAAGTTTGCAACTGCGTGGAAAACGATGAGGACGTTCCGTTACAGGTGATACGGCAACGGATTACGCATAGTCCGTCTTCATTGGTCTTGCTTCTATCTATGTAGAATAGTATGGCAAATGTACTTTTCATTGTTCTGCGGTTTTAGTTGGTCAGTTGATAATGTGCGAGTTGTGGAAGTATTTTCTCTATGTCCAGAAAGACACGCTCGGGAGAAGTCTCCGCATACACTTGCGTGGTTTTGATTTGACTGTGTCCGAGCATTTTGGAAACGCTCTCAATGGACACGCCTTCCGACAGTGTCATCTGCGATGCAAAGGTATGCCGTGCCATGTGATAGGTCAGCGTTTTCTGAATACCGCAAAGCCGTGCTATCTTTTTGAGGTGTATGTTTACCGTGTCGCATCCGGGTATGGGCAGCAGATACCCCTTGGGCGGTTCGTGTCGGAAAGCCCTCGTGTGAATACCCCGATAACGCTTGATAATGGCAGCGGCTTCGGGAAGTAGGGGGATGTGGCACACGTTGCCCGTCTTCACTCTCGGCTTGCATATCCAAGTCATTCCCGCTTCGTGAAAGACGTGCTGCTCCGTCAAGTGATACACGTCGGTATAGGAAAGCCCCGTCAGGCAGGAGAAAAGGAACATATCCCTCGACACTTTTTCATAGCCTTGCAATTTATCTTCTCCCAAGGCTGCGATACGACCTACCTCTTCCCTTGTGATGTAACGTGGAGTGCCCACTTCCCAACGAATGGAATGGTTGATGAAGGGATAGGTGTCAATGATGTGCCGTTTATGCAGGTCTTTGAGCAAGGAAGCCAGCATGGAGAGATAACCAGCCGAAGTGTTGAGCTTGAATCCCTTTTCTTTGGCGAAGTAGTCCTCCAAGTCTTTGATGAGGACTGTGTCCACTTTCTGTACGGGAATATCCTCCACATGATAACGATACCTGACGAAGTTTGCCAGATGCTTGCGGAAAAGCAGCAGGCATTTTAGTCTGCGTTCGCTGCGGTCTATGCCCACACGCTCACGGAAGCGGTCGATATACTCGTCCGTATGATAAAGCAGTCCTTGTGACTCACTGTTCAGTCCGAATACAAGCTCCCGTACTCGCTCTGCCGTGATGGGAGCATCGGATTTACCCGAAAGAGACTCATAAACCTTGTGTATACTCACCTGAAGGCGGTCAAGTTCCTTGTTTACCGATACGGCTTCGGCACTCTTGCCCAGCAGTCGGTTCTTGCGACTGTCCCACAAACGAGGAGTACACGAGCATTTGCAACTGAACTGTACCATAGAGCTTCCTGCGCTGATGCGTCCCATGATGGGACTTTTTCCGTTTTTGTCCTGCGTACCTCTCTTGAGGTAGAAAAGCAGCTTGAATTTTTCTTTTTCCATTGTTTTTTACTTGCAAAATTACACTTCTTTGAGGAACTTTGAGTGGTGCAAAACATTGATAATGAAAGAGAAAACGCCGTTTTAGTTACCACTTTCAGCCGTCCTTTTCCTTTCATCGTTTTTCGAACGATTTGGTAACTGAACTCCCTCCTTTTCGCTCCCTTTTCTGCCTGTTTTCTATGATGCAACCCTAAGAAGAAACAAGCAATATCCGCTGTATTTCAGTCAGATATGAATTTTATGCCATATTCTGCTTTCTACTCCCATACTTCCGCATAGAACGAGGCAACTTCCGGCACTTTGATGAATGTTCTGAAGCGTTCCTTCTGAATAATCTCATTCGTGATGGAAAACTCATAGTCGGTTGATTTCTTGGCAAAGACCGCCGCCCACGCGTCAAAGCTGTTGATACCCTGCCTTTCCAATGCCTGTGGGCGCAGGTACTTAAACAGAAGGTACAATTCTGTCAGTGAGTTGCTGATGGTCGTTCCCGAAAGGAAGGTTGCCCCCAGATCCTTGCCCGACCGCTCCTGTATAGTGCGAATGGCAAAGAGCATATTGAGCGCACGCTGTGAGCCGTCAGGATTGCCCAATCCCGACACTCTATCGTGGCGGGTGTTGAACATCAAGTTCTTGAATTGATGGCTCTCATCTACAAAGAGATGGTCAATGCCCATCATCTTAAAGTCCACAGCATCGTCCTTGCGCTCGGCTATGCTGTCTTGAATACCCTGTAACTTCGCCTCCAAGGTCTGCTTGCGTTTCTCCAATCCTTTGAGCATGGCACGGGAAATGTCTGCTCCTTGTTGGCGCAATACTTCAAGGTTTTCTTCTACAGAGTCTTTCTCCTTTTGTAAGATAGCCTCTTGTATTTCTAAGGCTTGGGGTATCATACCGAACTGCTCATGCGTTAAGATAATACAATCCCAATCGTTGTTCTTGATGTCGTTGAATATACGCTGGCGGTTCTGCTTGTTAAAATCGTTCTTGCCCGGATAGAGAACCTTGGCATTGGGGTAAGCCTTGCGGAAGGTGTCTGCAATGTCGAAAACATTCGCCTTCAGTCCGATAATCATCGGCTTGTTCGCCAATCCCAAGCGTTTCATCTCGTATGCTGCCGTACACATGATAAGCGTCTTGCCCGCTCCCACCTCGTGGTCGCAGATACCACCGCCGTTGGTCTTGAGCATCCATACGGCATTCTTCTGGCTTTTATATAGGTCGGTTATGCCCAACCGTTTCAAGTCAAGGTCGGGAAAAGTCTGATGCGTGCCGTCAAAGTTTGGTCGCACAAAGCAATTGAAAAGGCGGTTGTAACGGTCGGATAACTGCTCCTTGAACGTGTCGGGCGTACGTCCGAGCCAATCTACAAAGCCCTGTCTGATTTCCTCAATCTTGGCATTCGCCATCTGGATGGCATGTCCGTCCCTTACTTTAATGGTCTTCCTCTCTCCCGTAACCTTGTCCGTCACTTCCTTACTCTTGTTGATGTCGGGAATGGTATTGTGCAGGGCGTGCTTGAGGAGATTGATGCCATCATAACGGCGGAACTCCCCCTGTACGGCATACTTGTGCCAGATATTGGCATTCTTTCGGTCGCAGACAATGCTGTACTCGTCCATGTTGGAATGGTAGGATACGCTAATATCCGTCCCGAAAAACTCCGAGGCAAACCTACCATAGACTTTAGCAGGTATCCAGCGTTCACCGAGATTGAAGTCCAAATCAGCAAAGGGAATGGGCGTTGGCGTGGCGGCACGCAGGGCAGTCAGACTCTGTTTCGCTTCCTCATGCTCTGGATGCTCCAAGAGCCACGACTCGATACGCTCCGCCTTTTCAATCACATTGCCTGAAATGAACTTGTCGGCTACCTCATAGCCGTCCTCTTCGGGATTAAAGAAGATGCGTCCTTCCAAGGCGGAAAGCATATCACTCTCTTCCATATCGGGAAGCAGGGAGCTCATATAATCAAGTTCCACCGTACCGTACTTGTTGAGTGATGCGCCCAATGCCTCCATCGGGTCTGCGGCAATGGAAAGCTCGGAGGTGGAGAAAGCCGTCGGATGGTCGAAGATGTCCGCCTTGATGTATTTGCCGTTCTCGGAGCGTTCCAAAAACAGCATTTCCACTCCGGTGGCATCCATCTTGATGATATCGGTGTTTCCCTTCTGGTTAAAGTACCCCCAACGACCTACATAGCCGTCATAAAGCCGGTTGAGTTTCTCACGCTCTTCCTTGTCCTCCGCTTGGTTGTTCGCCTCATAATCATAGAGTCGGTGATAACTTTCTCTAATCTCAATGTATGCTTTCAGCCGTGAGAGCTGGGCAAAGGGCAGGTCCATCGGATTGAAGGTAGGATGCCGTTTCAAGTCAGAGAGAAAACCGACCTGTCCTTTCTGCACGACAATAGAGCCGTCCCTCAGATGAGAGTCGGGCGATGAGAGAAAGGGACGCGGTGAAGCGTCAAACTCTTTCTTGACTTCTGCTATGGGCTGTGGCTTACGAGGCTCGGCTTCCTCCATAAAGTCAAAGAGCGAGGGCTCTCTGACGGGAGTCGATGCAGTTTTCTTGTTTCTGCGGGGACTGGTGGGTGTACTTCTTGTCGGTTTAGGTTGCCTGCTCGCAGAAAGCGGTTGGTTATCGCTGACCTTCTTTTGTTGAGCAGCCTCTTTGATTTCATTATTTACACGGGTTACATCTTGTGTCCAAAGACTATACTCTTCCGGGGCAAACAAGAGCTGCTCCGTTGCTTCGGTCTCTATGGTGCTATCCATAATCGGATGATGGTCTTCATCAAAGAATACCGTCTGTCCGTTCATTTCACGTGGGGCTTCCACGTCCGTGCGAATTTCATGACTTGCCTGCTCATATTGTCTTTGAAGGGTGATTACGGGGACACCTTCGGGAGCAGGTTCATTTTCAGGCTCTATTGTTGGAAGTACCTGTGCAGCTTGTGCTTCTTTTTTTGTCTCTGCTTCGTCTTTTGCTTCATCTCCCACTATCTTATTACCTTCTTCGATATTCTCTTGGGGTTGAGTGTCTTCCTGCACGGGTCTCAGAACTTCCTGACGGCTTTCATCCTTGACTTCCTCAATGATGGGTTCTTTGGTGTATTGTCCTCTGACAATCTCTTCCAGCTCCGCAATCTCGTGCAATTTTGTGGGTTTGAAGTATAAGTCCCGCTCAATACCCAAGCCTTTGACCTTTACTTCCTCCATTTCTTTAAGGGACATATACCCAAGTTCCCAGCCATAGCCCATCGTTACGGCACCAAAACCGATGCGTTCTTTGGGGTCGTATTCCAACATATATGCGGTATAGGCTCCCATAGGAAAGAAATAGCGAGCGTATGCCGTGCGGTCGCCAATGAGCCGTTTTTCCGTTGCATAGAGCTTGGGAAGTTGCTTCTTGGTGCTGTCGGGCATCAAATTGTAGGCATTTTCTTCTTCTTTTTCATCTTCCTTGTCCTCTTTCTTTTCCTCCTTATCCTTGATTTCCTGTTCTTGAGGTATTCCTTCCGTTTTTATGTTTTCTTGCACTTTCTGCACCATTTTGTCCACGTGTACCTGCCATTCCTCCCCGTTCATGGGTATGCCAGTTTCATAGAGTTTACGATCGAAACGCTGCTCCACTTCCAAAGAGAGTTGTGTACGCAGGCTGTCAGTCATATCCTCGATACTGCCGTCAAACGTATATTCCCAAGCGGGCTTGCCGTAAGGGTCTGTACCATCGTGCGCTCTGTGGCAATCGTGCGGTGGGAAATATCCTTCCATTCGCCCTCGAAGAGGGAGTTATGGTTGAACGCAATAGAAAAGCCATCGCCTTTGGGAACAGAGGCAGTTTGTACAAACTGCTGCTCAATGCCCTCACCAATTTCTTTGCCCGACTGCTTTTGCAGGACAATGAGGTCGCTGCCCACATCCGTACCCGCATTCTCGGAGAACATACCCGAAGGCAAACGGATAGCGGAGATAAGTCGGCTGTTCTGCATGAGGTAACGGCGGATGGCTTCATTCTTGGGGCTGTCCAATACGCCCTGCGAGGTAATAAATGCAAGAAGTCCGCCCTCTTTGATAGTGTCCAGCCCTTTCACAAAGAAATAATTGTGAATGGTTCTGGTGGATTCCCGTTTAAGGATATTCTCTCCCTTGCTATAATCACGGTCATAAACCATAAAGTCGCCAAATGGGATGTTGCTGGTGATAAGGTCGTACTTGTCCTTGTCTTCCAATTCACCGATAGCTTCAAAGGGTTCTTGCCGAACAAAGATATTATCCTTACCATAAGGATGGAGGGCTTGTGTGATGCGTGCCGTCAGCAGGTCTTTTTCAATAGCATCGACCATACCGGCACTTTTGGCAAAGGTTTCGGTAAAGGCTCCCATACCTGCGGAAGGGTCCAGGCATCGTCTTACTTGCACATCGGTGGAACTTAGGGCATCGGCAATGGCGGAGACGATACGGGTGTCGGTATAGAAAGAGGTCAGTACGCTTGCTTGATGCTCTCCCAATAGCGTTTAGCGGTATTGGCATCGACGGCATCACGGTAAATCATCTGTTTGAGTCTTTGGGTAGGCTTGAACAGGTTTTGCTCCGATGCACTCCAATAACGAAGGTCATCGGGATTATCACAACGGTTTAAGACGCATTTCAGACCACCGAAACCTTGATAACCTCTAAGCAAGACTTTTTCGGCATCGGTGGCTTCACGACGTTCTTTTTCTAATCGAAGGACCACACGGATGGCTTCCGTGTTGCCCTCCAAGACTGCTTTCTTATTGTATGCCATAGTTGTTCTTTTTTATGGAGCGGAAAAATAGTCGGGAGATAATTTCAGTCATATAGAAATTTTCCTATCTTCCGACTAATTTATTTTAGCTCCGAGTCTGTAATAACTATCTCCCTCGTGCTTTTCCTTTCTTTCCTTCAAACTCAAAGGCGGTGGCGTGGTCTTCGCCCAGAACAAGACGTGCGTTGAACTTTTTGCCAGCCTTACTCGTCAATCCTTTGAGAATGGGCGTTCGCCCGGTGATTATCAAATCACGGATATTGTCTTCGGAAAGGAACGTGCCGCAGATTTCACGGAAGATGTGGAAGTCGCAGCCTTCGTGCCTGCATTTGGCAATCTTGGCATAGATGCCCACACTTTCGTTGCCACATTTGGGGCAGCGGTAAGTAGGATATGATTTCTGCATCGGTGGAGCAAGGGCGAGGAGTTCCTCGCAAATAGTCTCCACGTAGGAGTTGATTCCTTGCGCGAATTTCTCGGGCGGCATCTGTCCTGCTTCGATGGCGGCAAGGGTCAGTTCCCAACTTCCTGTCATCTCCGCATTGGCAATTCGTTTGTCTTTGACAATCTCATAGACTGCCAAGCCTTTTTCAGTAGGGACAATCGCTTTCTTTTCTCTACGGATATATTCACGCAAGATGAGTGTTTCGATGATATTGGCACGAGTGGCTGGTGTACCGATGCCGCACTCTGCCATTGCTCTTTTACTTTCTGCATCTGATACCTCTTTCCCTGCGTTTTCCATAGCAGAAAGCAAAGTCGCTTCTGTATAGAGCGGTTTGGGCTTGGTCTTGTGCACAGTAATTTCTGAAGAAAGCAGTGGTAACACCTCGTTTTCTATTAGATTGGGCAATACGGATAAAGTCTGTTCTTCGTCCTCCTTGCCTTTTTCATCGTTCGTGCCAGTACTATGCTGTACGGCTTTCCAGCCCAAAGAAATATTTCGGCACGCCTTCCAAATGAAGGTGTTTGTACCATCCGTAAGTTCCACCTGCATCCGCTCTTCCTCTGAGTCGGGAGAGAAGGTTTCGATGAAACGATGGACTACCATTTGGTAGATAGTTGTTTCATCTGCCGATAGTCCCGATGGAGTTTCACCTGTAGGGATGATAGCATGGTGGTCGGTTACCTTGTCGTTGTCCACAGAGTGGCGGTTAAGTGAGAAAGATAATCCTTGTCCTATCTTGCCAAGCAAGACGGTACTTCCTCGAAAACGTCTTCGCTAATGTATCGGCTACCGGTGCGGGGATAGGTCGTGATTTTCTTCTCATAGAGGCTTTGTGCTATTGAGAGGGTCTTGTCTGCTGAAAAGCCGTACTTTCTATTGGCTTCCTTTTGTAAAGAAGTAAGGTCGAACAAGAGGGGTGGCGACGTATGTCCTACCTTTCTTGCGACCGAAGTCACGGTAAGCTGGCTCTGTTCGCGAAGCATGGCGAGAGCGGACTGTGCATCGGCTTCATTCTCGAAAGCACTGCTGCTCACGGCTTTCAGCGATATGCCCTCTTTCTCTGCTGCGATGGAGAGTTTCCAATAAGGAACGGAAGAAAAATCACGATTCTCTATGTACCGACGGCAGACCATAGCGAGTGTCGGGGTCTGTACCCGCCCCAAAGAGTAACCGCCTTTGCGAGCGATGGACAGGGCACGGCTGGCATTGATGCCCACAAGCCAGTCGGCTTCGCTTCTTGCCTTGGCGGAGTGATAGAGATTGTCATACGCGCCTCCTGCCTTGAGATGGGCAAGTCCCTCACGAATGGCTTTGTCTGTAAGCGAGGAAATCCAAAGTCTTTCAAAAGGCTTATGGCAGTTCAAATGGTGATAGATATAGCGGAAGATGAGTTCACCTTCTCGCCCTGCATCGGTGGCTACGATGATGCGGTCGGCTCTGTCGAAACAACCTCGAATAGCTTTGAGCTGTTTGAGTGCTGCGGGGTCTGACGTGTACTCCTTATCCTTGCGCACTTGTCGCACGATAAGCTGGAAAGGATTGGGACGAATGGGCAGGTCTTCGGCTTTATAGGCAGCAAAACCGTAGGCTTCGGGCATGGCAAGGGTGATGAGATGTCCCATCGCCCATGTTACCACATAACCGCTACCTTCTAAAAATCCGTCTTGCCTATTGTTTGCTCCTACAATACGGGCTATATCTCTGGCGACCGAGGGCTTCTCGGCAATAATACAAGTAATCATATTCGGGTATTATTTTAAGGGTTACATCTTACGTCCACGGCGCTGTTGTTTCTTCTCGTCCTGCTTCTGCTTTTGGGCAGCAGTGGGCTGTGTCTGCCCGGACTTTAACGGCTCGTTCACGTTCTTGGTGGCTTCGTTGGTCTTACCTTGGTTGTTTACGGCAATCTGTGTTTTGTGTTCTTCGGCTACGGCTACCACCTTTTCCTTGCCGGTCTCCTGCTTCTTGTCAGGATTCCACTTGTAAAAGCGGGGGCGGTTCTGTTCCTTGTCCATCTTGACGTAGGCATTAAAAGGTTGCCCTTCCTTGTCCACCATATTTTTCAGATAAAGCGTGCGACCGCTATCCAATGCCTCACGCTGCTTGTCGGAGAGTTCCAAACCGCAGAGCTTATGTGGTGCGCCTTGTTGCTGAGAGTGCTGCTGTCGCTCCTTCAAGCCTTGCTTGTTCTTGAAGATAAACTCGATGCCTTTCTTCTCGGCATTGACTTGCAGAGTGGCATTGAAGGACTTACCACTCTTGGCGGTCATTCCTTCCACTTTCACGGCTTTGCCTCAACAAGGTCTTTATACTGTGCATCAGAAAGTGTAACGCCCTTGATTTCCTTAGGGATGTTCACACGGTCAGCACGCAAGGCAATGAGTTCATTGGTCTGCGGGTCAATGGAAATGTAGGCGGCAAATGGCTCACCATTCTTGGGTGTAATTTCGATGGTCTTGCCAAGATTGCCCGTTGCAAGGAGTTGCTCTTTCTCTTCGGGAGAGAACTTGTGTCCCATATAGGGGAAGTCGAGCTGTGGCTCTTTGCGAAGAGGGTGAACTGCCAAGCCGATGTTGCCCTCGCCATCGGTACGGAATGCCAAACGGGCATCGGTATAGATGGTCGTATCGCCCATAGGGATAGCGATGGTAACGAGGTCGCTCTTCTGCCAGTTCAGCATCTTGTCTAACTCTCCGCTCTGCTCCAATCGCTCACGGGTAAGTCCGAGGTTGTCGAGCTGCTTCCAATCAATCTTCGACTCGTCGATGGCGGTGGCGTTCTTCTGCTTGGGCAGGAAATCATCAAAACGCACCTGACTGTCTGCCAACTGCTGCTTATTCTCCGGCTTCTCACGGTTCTGCAGCATGGTGTGGAGCGATGCCACACCTTGCTCCACGTTGTTTGCCACTACCTTGTAAAGTCCAAAGCGTGACGGCTCGTTGAACTGTTTGAGGAAATTGGTCATGAAGTTCTTCAACAAGCCGTCCTTGTTATTGAACTTGAAAAAGGCTGCCTGATGCACGTTTTTGGCTTCCGTTGTTTGGAGCTTGCCTTTGTCGTCAATCCCAGAGACCACTGAGAGTTTTCCTGCTTCTTTCTCGTTCTTCACTTCCGTGCGGTCTTCCAATACCAGCACATAATTGTCATTGTTGTTCGATTCCATAAATCATTGTTTTTAAGATGAATAAATCATTGTCGAATAGCAAAATTAAAGCAATAATATTATAGATTTTGAATTAAAGAAAAGGCGGGAACTCGTGAGAAAAGCAAGGAAATCTCCCATTATTGAATAATGCGTTTTATAAGAAATCACTATTTTTGGGTATTGTGGAGAAATGTCATTATTTCTAACTTTGCAGCATCTAAAAAAAAGTTTATGACAAAGGATAAATATCATATACAAAGAGTTTCTGTATTGAAACAGCATAGAAGCGCATCATTCATCATAGAATGGTGCGCTTTTTTTTGTGAACAAAACTAACTATTGTTCATTTTTGAGAAAAAGAATAGAACAAGTACTTTTTGCAAAAGAATAATGGAGTTTAATAGTAATCATGAGTAATAAAAATATTTTTCACAACTTCCTATTGGTGCTAATTTTCTCATTCACATGGCAGAATATGTTAGCTCAAAAAATCGTTTATGGGCAAATTACGGATGAGCAAACTCACCTGCCGTTAGATGGAGCTTCTATTATTTTAGAAAATACTAATATCGGAACAATTTCGAATCATGCAGGCGTGTTTAGAATGGAACTTCCTCCAAAAAGCAGTAAAAAGATTATTGTTCAATATGTAGGATATAATAGTCGTAACATAATACTCAATAAAAAATCATATGTCAAGGACAGCATTTGCTGTAATGTGGAATTACAGCCATTAAACAACATCTTATCTGATGTACTGGTGTTTGGAAAGAGTAAGGCTCAAAAGCACCGTGAAGTCCCGTCCGCAGTTACCATTATAGATGGTCAATCTCTTAAATACAAGACTGCGACATTAAACGAGATTCTTGACAATGCCGCAGGTATCAAAGTAGCTCAACAAGGCGGACTGGGCAATGCTTCACGTATTATCGTACAAGGGATGGACGGTAAGCGCGTCGGTATTTTTGTCAATGGTATGCCTATGGGAAATTCCGATGAATTTCAACTCAGCAGCATTCCTCTTGATATGGTAGATGAAGTGGAGATATACAAAGGCATCATCCCTGCATGGCTGGGAGGTGACGGATTAGGCGGTGCCGTGAACATCCGGCTGAAAGACTTCAACAAAAATCATTTGGAAATGGCATTTGAGGTAGCATCATACAATACCTATATCGGCAGTCTGCAACTGAAGCAATATATTGGCAAGACCTCAACGGCTTTCCACGCCGGTGCCACGATGAACTATGCTAAAAACAATTATAGTTTTTCTTCTCCTTTTGAATTGGGGCGCATTATCCATCGCGACCACGATGCGTACACGCATGGAGGTTTTAACGTGGGTGTGAGCAGCCAACAATTATGGTTCGACCGATTTGACATCACATTGAGTGCCGACTACTATCGCAAAGAGATACAAGGAGGATTGATGAACGTGCAAAATAATATTCAGCATGCCTTTACGCGGACACGTTCTGCCAATGCGGCACTGAGTCTTGAGAAAAGTTTCTTAAACGGTAAACTCACCGCACAACTACATTCCATTGTTGGTCTTAGTCTCGTCAATCAAGTAGATACTTCACATTATTGTTACGATTTCATAGGTAACAGATTCCCAAGCGGTTCAGGACGCGGAGAGATTGGCTCTGTTCCAAACGATTCACATGACAGGCATACTACCATTCGTGAATTACTCAACCTGACTTATAAGATTGGTGGCAATCAACTTATCACATGGAACACCAATTACCGATATGGTCGGAAGATGCCAAAAGACGAACTTGCCGACCAATACTCGCGTCTGCCTACAAGCGGATACCCAAGTACGGTACACGCCATAGTATCCGGATTGTCTCATAAATTGAATCTAAACAGTGGTAAATTTACCAACGAAATAGGAGTAAAACTTTTTAGTCACCACTCGGAAGTCCTTCCGTTTGCCGAAGCAATCATGTTGCAAGACAAGCTTAAAACATCGACCAACCACAGCACAATGATTGGCTGGAGCGAGGCAATGGCATTTCATCTTCTCCCCAATAATGCACTGACACTGAAAGCCTCAGTGCAATCAACCGTGAGAATGCCCATAGCCGATGAGCTGTTTGGTGACGGAGTATTGCTCCTCCCTTCAGAGAAACTTCGTCCGGAGCGTAGTTTTAACGTCAATGCAGGTGCAATATGGCTTAGTGATGCCAACTCTTATCCGCAGGTGCGAATCGGGGTGAATGCATTCTACATGAGTGCAAAAGACATGATTAAACTGATGTATAGCTCCATGAACATGGCTTATGACAATATCGGCAAGGTTCGGGTGATGGGGCTGGATATGGAAATCGACAGCAAGCTGAACCGCTGGCTGGACATACAGGGAAATATCACATGGCAAGATGCCCGCGACATGAGAAAGGATGCCGTAGGCGGCGGAGAAAATTTTCACTACCGCTACCGAATCCCCAATATGCCTTATCTGTTTGGCAACGTCGGATTACGCCTGCACAAAGATGGTTTGCTGGGCAAGACTTCTTCTTCAGCCTTTTCCTCTACGTTCGGATTTACCAAAGAATTCAGCTACAACTGGGAAGCAAGCAATAACAATACAATGCTTATACCGGCAAGATACAGTTGGGACGTTGCCGTTCACCATTCTTTCAACAAACATTGCCAGCTTAGCTTTGAGATACGGAACCTACTCAACCGTGAAAACTGGGCAGAATTTCGCTATCCGATGGAAAGGCGCACATTTCACTTGAAGATAAAATATATTATTAACTAAATATAAACATAAGTAAAAAGCATGAAAGCAAAAAAAATCTTTTGGGTACTGCCTTGTCTTACCCTGCTGTTTGCAACAACAGTGTCATCTTGTTCAGAAAACAATGACGACCATCCACAGTCTGAAAAGAAGCATCATTTCCTAATGTCTGCACAATCAGACAACAGCTTCTTCATCACCAGCTTCGAGAATTTCAACGAGGGTACGTCCGTGTCTTACGACAAGGCCATAACGCTTCCCACAGGACACCTCTTCATGGAGAAACTTGGAAAGTATGTTTATCTTCAGTCCGGCTCGATGTATGGTTATGGTGGCGAGCAAACTCTCCACAAATACGAAGTAAACGCAAATGGACAACTGTCTTCTCATCCTGTGGGTTCACTTTCCTTCCCGGGTTCACCCAATGTGGTTGAAATCATATTTGCGAATGATACCAAAGCTTATGCAGTCACATGTGCAAGCCGCGGACAACTTATCGTGTTCAATCCGAGCACAATGAGCGTAACGAAGGAAATAGACCTGTCTCCCTATGCAGAGGGTGATAAAGATCCGGACGGAGGCAATGGCATTGTGCGTGACGGCAAGCTGTTCCTCCCTCTCAACCAAGCAAAGTCTATGAAGGAAATTCTTGCGACGCCTGCTCAAGTAGCTGTCATTGACGTAGCTACCGATAAGGTAGAAAAGGTTATAAAGGATGACCGTGCAACGAGCCTCGGTATGGTCGGACATACATCGCCTGTTATGGATGAAGCCGGTAACATCTATTTCAACACGGGACCTCGTGCGGCAATGATGTGTCAGTTTATGCCCGGCAAGGGGTACAAAGACGGACTGCTGCGCATCAAGAAGGGAGAAACGGATTTTGACAAGGACTTCTATATGAGCCTGCAAACAACCGAAGGCGCGGAAGTTGGCTCCTACGGTATGTACATGACCTATGGCGGCAATGGAAAAATCTACACGTTCCTCTATAAACCTTCACTCGTAAAGGATCCCAACGATCAGACTTATATCGTCAACAAATGTTATGTCCCTTACGAGATTGACGTAAACAAGAAAACAGGTCGTATACTTCCTCTTCCAGCGTCATGCGGCTGGGCTGCCAATGCCATCATCAAGGTGGAAAGCTCCATTTATTTCGGTGAACATACCGACAACGGCATAGGATTCTATCGTTACGATATGGCAACAGGGAAGGGTTCCACGCAACCAAGCGTGAAGACGCCAAGTGGTGCCTATAAAGTGATTTCACTCGACTAAACGAGTTGAGGGTGTATCAAAAAAGTTGGCACATTCTCTTAAATGAAAGAATAAGCGCTGTCCCACACCGGGACAATGCTTCTCGAAAAGAAAAAGCGCTGTCCCGCTTTGAACAGCACTTCATTAGGAAACCTGCCGGATTCGTCCGGTAATTAAACATTCAAAATTAAAAACATATAAGGATGAAAAAGAATCTTAAAATTTCAATTCTATGGGTTGCCATAGTCGCAGGCATGTCCGCGCATTCTCTGACTGACATGATACCTCTTTTCTGGAATGCCAACATTGCCGTTTATAACGATGGTGTAGCACCGATGTCAATGCTCGTATTGATGGCCGTTGTTTCACTCACGATACCAATGACAGGATTGCTCCTTTCGCTCTATGCCCGCAAGCGCTGGCATAAGACGGTACATCTCTGTCTCGCCGCCTTCACAGCCCTGTTCTGTACGGTACATAGCACGGAACTGATATTCAGCTTTGAGCTTCCGCAGCTCTTTATCCATCCTATGCTGGTCATAGTGAGCATTGCGCTCGCTTATGAAGCGTGGAAATGGAATAATAAAGAATAAATCATTCCGAACGTTCATTCTACAAATAAAAAACGCATTATATCAAAATGATAAGTGCGTTTTTTAACCTGTCAGATTGAACGGCGTTCACTTTTCTTATAGCTATCAATAAACTTTTTGATAATGAAAAAACAGCTATTTATATTTATCCTATCACTCGTTCCACTCATCGGCCGGACGCAAGAGCAACACACTTCGGCTTTTCAAGAAGACGATCATGAAGAGGGATTGTTCATAGGCGGTGCCGTTACTTATTGGAACAACACGAAAACCAAAGCCACCACTTTGCAGTTCTGCCCGAGATAGGCTGGCACTTCAATGAAACGTGGGCCGCGGGCATCATGTTGGGTTATGCCTTCAACTCCGAGCGTGGCGATAATGAGCGCGAAAAGACACACACCCTTAAAATTTCGCCTTTCGCGCGCTACTATTATCTTCACAAAGGCCCGTTCAACCTCTACTTAGACGGTGGCATCGGCTACAACTACATCTCTCCAACCGATCCGAACAAAACAGATAAGCACCACGGCTTCGAGATAGGACTGCGTCCGGGCGCATGCGTGGACCTGACAAAAGGACTGTGCCTCTGTATGCGCATGGGGTTTGCGGGCTATCGGAAAAACTATTTCACAGGTGAGGAGCGGGAAATCGGCAATGACGGCTTTGGGATCCACTTTGCTCCGGAGGAAGTGATGATCGGTCTGGAACTGGAGTTCTGAAGATACCGTATTCTCACCGATTACCCATGCGATATGAATGAATTATATTCCCTTTCCTTAAAATTTGACTATGCAGACATTGAAGACAGACATAAAGCAACGCATATTGCAAGTTGCCCATAGAGAGTTTATCAAAAATGGTGTGCAGCGTACGTGCATTAGAAACGTGGCGCGTAAGGCTGGCGTGACTGTGGGAAACCTGTATCATTATTTTGACAGTAAGGATACACTGTTTTGTGCGGTATTGCAACCATTGCTGACCGCGCTTGACCGCTATATCCTCTCGCATAATGATGAGGAATTTCTCTCGCTCGACGTGTTCGATTTGCGGCAACAGCAAATCAATCACATCATGGCGATGCTCACTCTTGTCAAGCAGTTCCGCCCCGAACTGCGCCTGTTGCTGTTCAATGCCGAGGGAACTTCGTTGGAGGGGTATAAAAACAAAATCATTGATCACCAAATGAAGGTCGGCATGGAATACCTCCGACTGATGAAAGAACGATACCCACACATCAACACCAACATCTCTCCATTTCTGATTCATCTCACCAGTTCGGCTTGGACGACTCTCTCTGCGAATTGGTGGAACACGAGGAATATAGTGAGGAGGAAGTCAAACAAGCACTCATGCAGTACATCACCTTTGGAACGGCAGGTTGGAAAGAGCTGATGAAACCATAGGATAACATTCAAAAAAACAATCATGATATGTTCAAAACACTCAAACGATTAGGAGCTTACATGGGAGGGCGCAAGTGGTTGCTGCCCTGCTCCGTCGGGCTGTCGGCAGTCAACGGACTGCTCTCGCTCGTCCCGTTCGTTCTTTTGTGGCTTGTGGTGCGCACGCTGCTCACCGCGGAGGGCAGTCTCGCCGATGCACCCGTATGGGACTATGCCCTTGCCGCCTTCATCGTGTCGGTGGCAAACGTGCTGCTCTACTTTGCTGCACTCATGTTCTCGCATCTTGCTGCGTTCCGCATCGAAACCAACATGCGTCGCAAGGCAATGCAGCGACTCATGCGCGTGCCACTTGGATTCTTCGACACGCAGAACACGGGACGTATGCGCAAAATCATTGACGAGGACTCAGCGCAGACCCACACCTTCGTGGCGCACATCCTGCCCGATGTGGCGGGGAGCATCGTTGCCCCCGTTGGCGTCATGGTGCTACTGCTGACGGTCGATTGGCAATTGGGCTTGGCAGCCATGCTGCCAATCATCTGTGCCTTCGGCATCATGGGCTATATGATGAATCCCAAGAACAACGATTTCCAGCGGATGTATCTCGATGCACAGGAGAAGATGAGCGGCGAGGCGGTGGAGTATGTCCGTGGCATTCCGGTAGTAAAGGTTTTCCAGCAGACGGTCTTCTCGTTCAAGCGGTTCCACGACAGCATCATCCGCTATCGCGACCTTGTCATCCAGTACACGCTGATGTGGCGGTCGCCTATGTCGGCCTATACCGTTGCCATCAACGCCTTTGCCTTCGTCCTCGTACCGGTAGGTATCATCCTGATTGGGCATGGGGGAAGCGTGGCGATCATCGTGGCCGACCTCATTCTCTTTATCGTCATCACACCGGTCATCGCAACCAATGTGATGAAGATGATGTATCTCAGTCAGAATCTATTCCTTGCCAATGAGGCGGTGGACAGATTGGAGAAACTCACCGATACTGCTCCGCTGCCCGAGAGCGGCACGCCCCGGATGCCACAAGCCTGCGACATTTGTTTTGAGGAAGTCTCGTTCAGATACGACGGCGCGGAAAAGGATGCCGTCAGCCACCTCAGCCTCACCATTCCCGAGGGGCAGACGGTGGCACTCGTTGGGTCTTCGGGCAGCGGAAAGACAACCATAGCACGGCTCATTCCCCGCTTTTGGGATGTGTGTGAGGGAAGTGTGAGCATCGGCGGAGTGGATGTCCGGCAGATGGATAAGTCGCAACTGATGCGCAGCGTGTCGTTTGTATTCCAAAATACCCGCCTGTTCAAGACCTCGCTCTTGGAGAACCTACGCTATGGTAATCCCGAAGCAACGGCAGAACAGATAGACCGGGCGATAGACCTCTCGCAAAGCCGTGAAATCATCGACCGACTGCCCCAAGGTTTGGATACGGTCATTGGAGCGGAGGGCACTTACCTCTCCGGTGGTGAACAGCAACGCATCGTCCTTGCGCGTGCCATTCTGAAAGATGCACCCATCGTGGTGCTTGATGAGGCTACCGCCTTTGCCGACCCTGAGAACGAGCATCTTATCCGAAAGGCTCTGGCACACCTCACTCACAGCAAGACCGTCCTCATGATAGCTCACCGACTGACCACCGTGCAGAATGCCGACAGCATCGTGGTGGTGGACAATGGGCAGATAGCCGAACAAGGAACGCACGAGGAACTGATGACCCTGCAGGGACGCTATCACACGATGTGGAACGAATATCAGAAAGCAGTGGCATGGAAACTATAACCAATCAAAGGAGACACCAAGATGATTAGATATTTTCAAAACCGTTTCACCCTTTCGGACAAAGGGGCAAAGGACTTGCGCAGAGGTATCGTCTTCTCAACGCTACTCAACCTTGCGCTGATGTTGCCACCCACTTACCTCTTCCTCTTCCTCATGGAATACTTGGAAGTTGGCACCGACCAACACACATTGTGGTTTTATATATTGTTGGCAGTGGTGTTGATGGGCATGATGTTCTTCATCGCCCGGTGGCAGTATGACAGCACCTATACCACCATCTATAACGAGAGTGCGCAACGCCGCATCAGTTTGGCAGAGAAACTGCGCCGTCTGCCGTTAGCATTCTTCGGCGAGCGTAACCTTTCCGACCTGACTTCTACCATTATGGAAGACTGCACCTCATTGGAGCAAATATTTTCTCATGCAGTACCCCAATTGTTCGCATCGGTGCTGAGCATGTTCATCATAGCCGTAAGCCTGTTCTTCTACGACTGGCGACTGGCTGTCGCCCTCTTTTGGGTGGTGCCGATGGCTCTGGCAACTTTGCTCTTGGCAAGACATCAGCTGGACAAAGCATTTGTACACCTATATCATGTGAAACGTGGGGTTACCGAGCAAGTACAGGAAGGATTGGAATGTGTACAGGAAATCAAATCGTATTGCGGAGAAAAGGCTTATAACCAAAGTTTTGATAAGAGGTTGAAAGATTATGAAAAAGAATTGGTCAACCATGAACTTGTAGCAGGTGTTTTTGTTAATCTTTCTGCTATGATATTAAAATTGGGTATGCCTACTGTCATTATCACTGGCGCATGGTTGTTGCAAAGAGGCGAGGTGTCAATCTTTATTTATCTGGCATTTCTCCTTGTTTCGGCAATGGTCTATAATCCTATTCAGGACGTGTGCAACAACCTCGCCATCCTTGCTTTCCTCGATGTGCGCATCAATCGCATGAAGGAAATGGAGCGATGCCGGAGCAGGAGGGAAGCAAGGAGGTAAAAATGGATAATTACGACATCGAGTTCCGCAACGTGAGCTTTGCCTACGAAACCGAAAAGCAAGTATTGCACAATGTTTCCTTTACAGCAAAGCAGGGAGAAGTAACGGCACTTGTCGGTCCGTCGGGAGGAGGAAAGAGCACTACTGCCAAACTTGCCGCACGCTTCTGGGACATTGACGGTGGAAAGATTCTATTAGGCGGAAACGACATCGCTCACATCGACCCCGAGACGCTGCTTCGCAACTATGCCGTGGTGTTTCAGGACGTGTTGCTTTTCAATGCTTCCGTTTCCGACAATATTCGCATCGGTAAGCGTGATGCCACCGACGAGGAAGTGCGGCGTGTGGCACAACTGGCACAGTGCGACGACTTCATCAGCCGTATGCCGCAGGGATACGACACCGTTATCGGCGAGAACGGCGAAACCCTTTCAGGTGGCGAGCGACAGCGTATCTCCATTGCCCGTGCGCTTCTGAAAGACGCTCCCGTCATTCTCTTGGACGAAGCCACCGCCAGCCTTGATGCCGAGAACGAGACAAAGATTCAGGCGGGCATCTCCGAACTGGTGCAGGGTAAGACCGTCATCATTATCGCTCACCGCATGCGCACCGTCCGCAATGCCAACCACATCGTGGTGCTCGGTGGCGGAACGGTTATCGAGCAGGGCACGCCCGAAGACCTCATGGCTAAAGGTGGAGAATTTGCACGGATGGTAAAACTGCAACAGGAAAACAATAATGAAAAATAAATAGCAATGAAAATCGAAAACATCAACAGAAAATTCAGGCAGTTGGCGGTGTGGATATTACGCCACCGACTGTTGGTAATGGGGCTGTTTGCCCTGCTTATCGCTTTCTCGTTCGTGGGTACAAAGCGCATCGTCATGAAAACATCGTTCGACGACTATTTCGTGAGCGATGACCCGATGTTGCTCAAGACAAACGAGTTCAAGTCCATCTTCGGCAACGACTACTACGTGGCGGTATTAGTGAAGAACAAGGACGTCTTCTCCAAGCGCAGCCTGACACTTATCCGTGAGTTGAGCGAGGAGCTGAAGGACAGCCTGTCGTATGCCGACAAGGTTACATCGCTCACCGACCTTGAATTTACCGTCGGCACTGAGGAGGGAATGACCATCGAGCAGATAGTGCCCGACGAGATACCTTCGGATGAGGCTTCGCTAAAGGAAATCAGACGCAAGGCATACAGCAAGCCCTATCTCTCAAAGAAACTGGTGTCGAAGGACGGTACGATGACATGGATCATGGTGAAGCTGCGTCCCTTCCCGGAGGATAGCGTATGGAAGAAAACGAGCGATATTGCCCCGGATATGCTCACGGGCAAGGAAGCCGGGCACATCATCGGCAAGGCGAAATACGCGAAGCTGTCGCCTGCTGCCGCAGGAATGCCCTATCTGAGCTACGAAAAAGTGGTTTATCTGAAACATGAAATGGGGCGGCTGTTCCTCATAGCTTTCCTTGTTTCCATTGTGGTGATGATTGTCGTAACCCGTTCATTGCGGGGAGTCATCGCCCCGTTGCTCACGTCGGTGTTTGGTCTTCTGATAAGTTTTGGTGTGATAGGCTGGACCGGACTGTATATAGATATGACTACCGCCATGATAGCGGTCATACTGGCCTTTGCCTGTTCCATTGCCTACAACATCCATCTGTACAACTTCTTCAAGACGCGGTTTGTGGAAACAGGCAGGCGCAAGGCTTCCATCACCGATGCCGTAGGCGAAACCGGATGGGGTGTTTTGCTGTCGGGATTGACAACCATAGCGGCTATGATGACTTTCCTATCTATGAAGATAGTCCCCATGCAGGCTATCGGCGTGAACACCTCGCTGTGCCTGCTTTCGGTATTGATTACCTGTCTGATTGTTACCCCTGTAATACTCTCATTCGGAAAAGACCGCAAGCCAAGCATAGACGTATCTAAGAGTCTCGAAGGATACGTCGGCGGACGGTTTGAGCAGTTTGGTAGTTTCATCCTGCGTCGCCACCGCCCGATATTCATTGTCTCGGTAGCCATCACGCTTTTTTGCGGCATCGGCATGTTCTCCATCGAGCCGGCATTCGACATTGAGAAGACTATGGGACGGAAGGTGGAATATGTAAAGAAATTCCTCGACCTCTGCGACACGGAATTAGGAAGCATGTACTCCTACGACCTGATGATTACACTGCCGCATGCCGACGACGCGAAGAAGCCCGAGAACTTGAAAAAACTCGACCAACTGGCAACCACCACGGAAAGCTACCCGCTCACCAAGCGGCACAATTCCGTCACGGACATTGTGAAAGACATGAACTGCACGCTCAACGGCAACAATCTGAAGGAATATCGCATTCCCGACAATGCCGACATGGTGGCTCAGCTCTTGCTGCTCTATGAGAATGCCGGAGGTACGGAGTCGGAATACTGGATGGACTATGACTATCAGCGGCTACGCCTGCAAATCGAGTTGAAGAGCTACAACTCCAACGAGGCGGAAAAAGAAATGGATTTGCTCCAAACCGAAGCACGCAAGCTCTTCCCCGGCGCACATGTATCGGTAGTGGGCAATATACCGCAGTTTACGGTGATGCAGCAGTATGTGGAGCGTGGACAGATGTGGTCGATGCTGCTCTCGGTGCTGGTCATTGGCGTGATACTCATACTCCTGTTCAGAAGTTGGAAGGTGGGACTGGTGGGAATGATACCCAACATCGCCCCCGCCATCATCGTAGGCGGCATGATGGGCTGGCTGGGCTATCCGCTCGACATGATGACAGCCTCGCTCATTCCTATGGTTTTGGGTATCGCCGTCGATGACACCATCCACTTCATCAACCATTGCCATGTGGCGCATAATCGTTATAATGACTATAACATGGCTATCCGCAAGACTTTCCGCACGGAGGGACTGGCCATCGTGATGTCAACGGTCATCATCTCGGCTACATTTGCCGGCTTCATGTCGTCGGACGCCACGCAGACGAAGAACTGGGGCTTGCTGGCTGTAGCAGGTATGGTGTCGGCATTGTTGGCAGACTTGTTCCTCACGCCGATACTTTTCAAATATTTGCGGGTGTTCGGAAAGGAAAAAGGTTCAAAAACAAATAGTTAAACAAACAAGTAAGGTTAAAATATTCAATCATAAAATATAAAGAAAATGAAAACAAGACATTTTATTTTATCCCTTATTGCCTTGATGACAATGAGTGTTGCACAAGCAGCTGGTCTCACCGGAAGAGACATTATGCAAAAGGTAAAGAACCGTGCCGATGGCGATACACGCTATGCCACCGTGGAAATGACACTTATTCAAAAAAGTGGGCATAAGCGTGTGCGAAAAATTGAATCGTGGGCAATGGACGAAGGTAAGGACACAAAGAAAATCATGTTCTTCACCTATCCCGGCGACGTGAAGGGCACGGGATTTCTCACTTGGGACTATGACAATCCCGGCAAGACAGACGACAAATGGCTCTATCTCCCTGCCATGAAAAAGACAAGGCGCATTAGTGGAAAGTCATCGAAGACCGATTACTTCATGGGCAGCGATTTTACATACGACGACATGAGTACACGCAGCGTGGACGAGGAAACACACACGCTGCTGCGTGAGGAAGTGGTAAGCGGACACAAATGCTGGGTGGTGCAGTCCGTGCCTAAGGACAAGGGAGAAATATACTCAAAGCGCATCACATGGATCAGGCAGGACTGTCTGATGGTTATTAAGGCGGAATACTACGATAAGCTCAATAAACTGCATCGCAGCCTTACCATTTCGAATATAAATAAAGTGCAGGGATTCTGGACGATGCACCTCATGCAGATGGAGAATGTACAGACGGGGCATAAGACCATCATCAAGATGGACAACCAGCGGTTCAACGTCAAGGTTGCGCCCAATCTCTTCACTGTCTCCAAACTGGAAAAAGGACTCTGACCATGAAAATACTGCGATTATGGACGCTGTTGCTTGTGCCGATATTCTCGGCACAGGCATTTGCCCAGATTGATACGCTGACGGTGGAGAATGATTCTGCTGATACGGAATATATGCAAGAGGAAGAAACGGATGACAACGCCTTGCGTGTTCAGGTAAAAGGCTTCCTCGACACATACCATGCCGTCAGGACAGAAGGCAGGAACGACTGGATGGCTTCGAGAACCCGAGCGCGCGGAGAGGTGAAACTTGAAAAAGGAGCAGCTTCCCTTTTTGTTTCCATGAACGCTACCTACAACGGCGTACTGAAAGACCGCACGGGACTGGAACTGCGTGAGGCATATCTTGCATACACCAAAGGAAACCTTGACCTTCGGGTGGGGCGGCAGATTGTGGTATGGGGAGTGGCAGACGCATTGCGCGTTACGGACTGCGTGTCGCCGTTCGACTATACCGAGTTCCTTGCGCAGGACTACGATGACATCCGTATGCCCGTCAATGCCTTGCATGCAAGATACACGTGGCATTCGGTAACATTCGAGGCGATATGTAATCCCGTGGCGGATTTCTTCATCCTTCCCACCGACCGATGCAATCCGTGGGCACTGACTCTGCCGTCAGCCCCTCTTCCCTATACCATAGATTTGGAAAGTGGCAAACCGGAGAAAAGACTTCGGAATATGGAGTACGGCGGGCGGATAACGACCAATCTCAGCGGGATTGATTTTTCTCTGAGTGCCCTGCGGACGTGGAACAAGATGCCTGCTCTTTCCCTTGCTGTGTCCGACGATGGAAAGTCGCTTTTAGCCAAAGGGGAATACCGCCGGATGACGATGCTCGGAGCCGACTGCTCTCTGCCTGTCGGACAGATTGTCCTTCGCGGCGAGGCTGCTTGCTATTTCGATGAAGCGCAAAGCAGAGGTGTGGGAAAAGACGTAGTATGCCGAAATACGTACAATATCCTTGCCGGTGTGGACTGGTATCCGGGCAACGATTGGAACTTCAGTGCACAATACTGCCACAAATATACGGCGGGGAACCTTGACGGTCTTTCCGTTTATCGTAATGCCGGCCTTGCCACGGCAAGAATATCGAAAGAACTGCTGCGGAATATGCTGAAACTTTCAACATTCGCCTATATTGACGTAACCAATGGCGGCGTTTTCAACCGCTTCTCTGCATCCTATGCCTTGAACGACCAAATCGAACTCACCGCCGGCTATGATTACTTCCATGCCGACAAAGGCAAGTTTCAAATGTATGACAGAAATTCTGAAATATGGGCAAAGATGAAATATAGTTTTTGAATGACATAAAGACATTGCATCTCATTCTTTTATAAGATGACAAAGAGAAGGATCTTCTTTTATCCTTTTTATTTCTTTTTCAATCAAAACAATTATTTCTCGCTTAACACATTTATAGTTGGCTTCGATAGTCTCTTTGAGATTATCGGAGCCATCTTCGTTTTGAAACGCATTGATTTCAGGAATGGACTGGTATTGCTTCATTTCGGCAGAGACTTTAGCACTATCCACCACTATTTCAGCATGGAAAATCTTTTGGTCAATGCGTTCGTCAAAGTTGTCGGACACTGCACCTACGAACATACCCTGTGTGAGGTTGCTGATTTTCGATGCAGGGATAAGACTATCCATCTGGGTCGAGATAGAGGTGGATTTATCATTACGGTTGATTGTCATAGACTGCCGTTGTTGAAGCACCTTGCCGAAGCGTTCGGAGAGAGTCTTGGCAGTTTCACCTACCACTTGCCCACTGAACACATTGCCCACTGTGTTTTGTATCACCTTGCTTTCCTTATCCCCATAATCGCGGGTAAGCTGCGAGAAGTCTTGAAAGCCCAGACACACGGCAACCTTGTTACTACGGGCTGTGGCAATGAGGTTGTCAAGCCCACGGAAATAGATGGTCGGCAACTCGTCGATAATCACAGATGATTTGAGTTGCTTTTTCTTGTTGATGAGTTTCACGATACGGCTGTTGTAAAGTCCGAGTGCTGCTGAGTAGATATTCTGGCGGTCGGGATTATTTCCCACGACCAACACCTTCGGCTCGTTGGGATTATTGATGTCGAGCGAGAAATCATCACCTGTCATTACCCAATAGAGAGCCGGCGAAATCATACGTGAAAGCGGTATCTTGGCACTGGCAATTTGTC
This sequence comes from Hoylesella enoeca JCM 12259, assembly GCF_000613405.1. Taxonomy (GTDB): domain Bacteria; phylum Bacteroidota; class Bacteroidia; order Bacteroidales; family Bacteroidaceae; genus Prevotella; species Prevotella enoeca. The sequence goes on from NZ_BAIX01000008.1 coordinate 78,319, forward strand.
CCTGCAACTGGTCTTGCGCTCCGCCCTCCCAAGCATCCATAAAGGGAGAAAGGTAGTTGGCAAGCTCATCGTAGGAAGTAAGTATCGGAAATATCTGTGCGTACGGACGGTTCAGGAATTCGATGGCATGGGGAAAGGTGCAATACTTGCCGTTCTCATATATCTTCAGAAACCAGATAATGGCGGCAAGCAAGATAATCGGTGATTCGACGAAAAAATCTCCCTGCTTCTGTATCCACGAGCGGTTGAGGTTGAGCATGATGGTGTAGGCACTCTCGTAAGCATCCGATATATCTGTCATAAAGGCAGGATTGATGGGATTACAGCGATGGCTCCTGCGTGGGTCGTCGAAGTTTATCACATAGAATTGTGGTTTGACTTTATAAGCATCTAAATGATGAAGCAGGTGATTGTAGGCAATCTCCGACAAATCGGGGAACTTGTAGTCGTAGATATACATGGCAAAGCCTTTCTCAATCTGCTGTTTGATGTAGTTATTCACAATGGCGTATGACTTACCCGAACCCGGTGTGCCGAGTACCATTGAGGCACGAAACGGATTGACCACGTTAATCCAGCCTTTGTTCCACCTTTTCTTATAATAGAAGCGTGTAGGAAGATTGACCGAGTATTCATTTTCCATCAGCCTTGTTTCCTGCATAAAACTCTCGTTCTCCGTATTGAACACGTCGTCCATCAAGTTGTTTTTGAGCAGTCGGCTCATCCACACACCTGCCATCAGCAGACAGATATAGCCCACAGAGAGTGTAAAGATATAGAGCGAAGCTGCCCCCATCTTACCAATAGGCAATGCCAATAGCCACCAATTCAGGAAGAAAAACACAAAACCTGCGAAAAGCACCGTCCAAATCTTTGGCCATGTGATTTTCTCCTCCTTCACGCCTTTTGTGCCTAAACACGATAAAGCGAGGAATACCACACAAAAGAGTTTCGTCCATAAGATAGATGAAAACAATCCCGTAGTACGTTGAAAATTCATGAGTATCTTGTCAATGATACCAAGCGTGAAGTGCCACGACTGAAACGCCTCGTAGCAGAACCAATAACAGTTAATAAGGAGGAATATCACCGAAATTCCCCGCATAAAGTCTATGACTTTACCTAATGCTCTTAAATCGTCTTCTTGTGCCATAATGCTATTTTATTGTTGTTAGAATATCGTTTGAATACTATTTGAAAAATCTTTGAATACCATTTGAATGGTGCCATTATCGCTTCCTGCGTCTAAGTTTTACCTTACTTTGTTTTCGGAGTTTGCGTTGCCATGCCGCTTCTTTCCAATCATCGTTACCCGATGAAGAGAAGGATTCTCCCACCATATCGTCGATAAGTTCATCAACAAGGTTGTCGCCTTCCTCTGCGTCTTGTTGTAATAACCGCATGTTATTTATCTGTTCATGGCTAACGGACGGATTACCATAAAGCGTTTCATCCGAGAATGGATTTTTCTCTGGGTTAGAGAAGTACTCGTTAAACTTATTGGCGGCATATCCTTTACCCAATCGAGAACCATTGAGCGCAATGCCTTTTTCATCATCAATGAATGTAATACCATAGATGCGTCCACCCTCATTCTTGCGGATTATAACACGCAAGCCTTGTTCCTCCAATCTTTGTCGAAGTCTTTCCTCCGTTTGGGGAGAAGTACGCATTACTTCTAATACCTTTCTTCTGACGGCTGGTATCAATGACTTAACCGCCTCTTTCGATTTTTGCATCTTGTTCTGGATAGTAGCATACCCCACACCACGACCGATGTCCGAGGCGTGAATGGGTGTGCTCACCTTATTTCCCTTATCATCGGTAAGCGCATAGACCAACCCATCATATCGCTTGCCCCGATACTCGATCTTTACCTCCTCTACCGCAAGGTTGTATTTACTCAGAATGGCATTCAGTTCACCTAAGGAACAGAAGGTATAATGCTTCATAGCAGAATGTACGGTGTTAGCCACCTGTTCCTTGATATTCCCTTGCACAACATTGAACTTTGGTGTTTCTGTTGTTGTTCTCTCACTGACCTTTGAACTTGGAATGAGGTTATATTTCTTTTCCAGAGCATCAGTAATCTTTTTGCTTCGCCTGCCCTCATACCTGTCATTGATTTTTCTGCCTTGGCTATCCACCCGAAGCGAAACGATGTGGATATGTTCACGGGCAATGTCATTATGCTTAAAAACGATGTAGGGTTGCTTGCCATAGCCAAGTGCCTCCATGTACTCCTTCGCAATCTGCGTGAGTTGCTCATCAGATAGCTTCTCGTCCGGATGCGGATTGAGCGAGCAATGGAACACCGTTTTCTTCGTTCGGCATTTCTTCGGTATCAGAGCTCCATATCAGCAAACACTTCCTCCATCGTATAATTACCTTCCTTGTCTTGATACAACTCAGCAGCAAGAAGAATGCTCGCTTCCCCTTTCTCCACCTTTTTGAAGTTATACAAGTGCCCCTCCGAGATTTTCTGTGGCAGAAATCTTCGCTATCATCTTTTGCGGTAGTCTATGGTTAGATTGATAGCCTGCTCCTGTAAGGCTATGATTTGAGTCGACAGTTTCTCCAATTTTTTAAGCAGGATTTGTGCTGTCTTGACCGAATGATAACTGTTGATGGCACGAACAGTTTGATTATATAGCACTCCAATTTTATGGATTTGTGCCGTCAATTCCGAGAGTTTCCGGTAATATTCCACGGCGGATTTATCCACCGTGATGACCTTAAAACTCTCTCCAAGAATACGCCCACGCACAAAATCCGACTTCGTTTCTGCTCCTGAACGCTGAAACAAGTCAATCGCTTTTTGCTGGTCTTTGAGATTGGGAAGACGTACATGCCAGTTATCCCAGCGTGGCTTTTCCACCTTTTTTCGTTCTGAACGATGTTCTGTGTCTTTATTCATATTCATTTGGTCTTCTAATTACGACTTTGGAGTGATTATCTCCCTCGCACCGAGGCAAGGGTCTTTGTGGTACAACTGTAAGTTTGTGTTACAAAGACACACCTTGCCGGTATCAAGAAATGATACGATTGAAGTATCCACCCTTTGGGGGCGTCTGCTTCGGGATATTACCTCCATGTATTATTCTCGCCTGCAAAGTTACGGCGGATTTTCAAATATCTCATTATCAGTGATATTCACTCTTTTTCCTTGCATTTCCCTGCACTTCATCGGTGTCATATAATCAGCCAAAATATCATTTATTTTGCAGTCAAAACGAGCGAACTATGGTATGACGACACAAGCAAAAGACACATCGTATTACCATTGGCTTGCACCAAAGATGCAAAGAAGAAACGAAACATATTCATGACAATTTGTTGTCATGACAAACTATTGTCAGTACAACAGATAGCAAGAACTATAAATCGTCCTTTCAGACTATCGCACGAACCATACGCAGCCAGAACAAACTGTCTGCTGATACTTCTCAAGAATGAGAGCACATCCAAACATCAAATAGACAAGTAATATGAACTAAGAAATTATCATTATGGAGAACAAACAACAACGCCCCATCTTTCTGGGGTTCTCCTCGCAAAAGGGAGGAGTCGGAAAAAGCACGCTTGCCGAAATCGTAAGCAGCATATTGTACTACGAACAGGGCATCAACCTCTTCGTGGTGGACTGCGACCTGTCGCAGGATTCCTTTTACAAGCTGAGAGAACGTGAGAAAAGTGTCATTCAGGGAAGCGAGGAACTTTCCAAGTCCATGCAGGCATTCTTTCAGCACCTCGGCAAAAAGGCATACAGAATTTACAAGTCCAGCCCCAAGGAAGCCGTCAAGGCAGCACAAAGTAAGATTGACGCTATCAGCAATGAGAAGTACCAGTTGGTTGTGTTCGACTTTCCCGGTCATGCAGGAACAACGGAGCTGATGGAACTGTCCCTTCAGATGGACTATATCCTATCTCCACTTGAAGCCGACATACAGTCACTCGTCTCTTGTATGGCATACGCCAAGACCATCACGGATATTGGTGTTTCTATGTCCGACTCACGGATAAAGGACATTATCCTGTTCTGGAACAAGGTGGACAGAAGGGTAAGGAACGTCATCATTGACGAATACACAAAACTTATCCAAGGACACGAACTCACACTCCTGCCCGGCTATGTATATGCCACACACCGTTTCTCCCACGAACTTTCCACATACGGGCTACGAGGCGTGTTCCGTTCTACCTATCAGCCTCCTGCAAGGGGATTACGAACGGGCACGGGGCTGGATGAACTCGTCTCCGAGATAATTCAACGTCTCAAACTAAAAACAAAAACAGAACATGGCAACGATTGAGGAAAGAAAGCAGCAACTGGAAAAGAAGCTGAAGAAAATGGCAGAGGACAATGTAGTGGTGAAACCTGTCACGGTCCCCAACCCCTTCGATCCATCCGAGGACACCGAGCCTTCCCTCGCAACATCACGAGAGGAAGACAAAAGTTCGGAAGAAATGAAGACGGCAAAAGAAGAACGAACAGACGAAACTGGAGGAGAGGAAATCGGGAACACGGAACCGAAAAGAGAAAGAAAACCGAGAATAGAAAAGTCTGGCATGTCGTCCCTTTCCATAGAGGAATACCGTTCCCTATACTTTCATCCCGTACGTTCGCAAATGCGGACGGCTTTCTCCATCAATTTGGAGACATTACAGAACCTGCGCAATGTGCTACAAGACTTAGGAGAAAGGGTATCTATTGCTTCCTATATTGATAATATCCTCCGGGAGCATCTGCGGGAACATCAGGAACTTCTCAATAATGCAGCAGCAAAGCAAAGACGTAAGACAACAATAACACTATGATGGAAACAATACTTTTCAGTTTTATATTGGTACTCATCATCATTTGGATGATGCTTGGTATCCTGTATTTCTATATGCGGTATGTATCTCCGTATGACTTCATTATCAAGAAAAACGGAAAGAGCGATGAAGATAGCAAGAAGAAAGGAGCAACGAAGAAAAAAGACGGACAGAAAGGAAAAGGAACAATAGAGCAAGCCGAGTTTGTACTGATTGGAAAAAGCCGTTCCACTTCCCCGATTATCCCACAAATTCCCTCTGTTTCATCATCTGAAAATTCAAAGCAGAATAATAATAATTTTGCACCGCAGAACTCCGAAAAGGAGGAAGAAATGAAAGAGGACAACGAAATGGACGTTGATTTCGAGATGGAGAGAGTGGACGAAGATGAGATTGTCCGTGAGGAATTAAACCTATCCATCGAGTCCACATCGGGCGAAGCCGAAATTTCGGAGCAGTCCGTCCTCGCACGTGACTTAGTCCGCCTGCAAAAGTGGGCAAAGAACAGTGAGGAGGCTAATGAGGAAGAAGTCAAAGAGACCGTTCTGCAGCTTCAAGACTCAGACCTGTTGGATAAGTACAAAGAAAACATCGCCAAGATGCTGGGTGAACAAGCCTTGCTATTGGAGAAAATCCGTAAGGCGGAAGAAAAGGAAGAACAGAGTGCTCAACCAGCAATGCTTTCATCACAAAACCCAACACCTCCTGTTTCTGGCATATCTGACACAGCGGTTGGCGATGCTGACGACAAACCGCTGTCCTATTATCTGTAAAAATGGTTTCTTGATTTTCATATTTTGGAGGAATGCAGGGGTGGCTCAAAAGTAAAACAATCAACCAATATCAGTCATACGATAAAACCGAGTCACCCCTTACCACCTCTATCTAAAAGAAAATAATTCATTTAACAACATAAAATAAAAAGAACAATGAACAACAAAAAGAAAATCACAATGCTGTTCCTGCTGACGGCTACAGCCATAGGAGCATACGCACAAGGCAACGGCATGGCGGGTATCAATGAAGCCACAAAGATGGTAACAAGCTATTTTGATCCCGGAACAAAGCTTATCTATGCCATCGGAGCCGTGGTAGGTCTGATTGGAGGAATAAAAGTGTACAACAAGTTCTCAAGTGGTGACCCCGATACGAGCAAGACCGCAGCCTCTTGGTTCGGTGCGTGTATCTTTCTCATTGTGGCTGCCACAATCTTGAGAAGTTTCTTCCTGTAAAAGATGGCTAATTGGGAAATCAATAAAGGTGTAGGTCGGACGGTGGAGTTCAAGGGCTTGAAGGCGCAGTACCTCTTCCTCTTTGCAGGAGGGTTGCTGGCAGTCTTTATTCTTGTGGTTATTCTCTATCTCTGTGGAGTCAGCCAAATTACCTGTCTTGTCATAGGCGTGCCGGGTGCCACCATAGTGGTGTGGCAAACGTTCGCCATGAACCGCAAGTACGGGCAGTATGGGCTGATGAAGCAGGGGGCAGTGCGTATTCACCCACGCTACCTTGTAAACCGCCGTACGGTCTGCCACCTTATCCGTAACCTTCAACCAAAGAAAGCGAAGAAATGAGAAACAATAGCAAGATAACAACCTTAGAGTCGAAGTTCCCACTGCTCTCCGTAGAGCAGGGGTGTATGGTGAGCAAGGACGCTGACATCACGGTGGCTTTCCGTGTGGAACTACCCGAACTCTTTACCGTCACCTCTGCCGAATACGAGGCGATGCACTCGGCTTGGCACAAGGCTATAAAAGTGCTACCCAATTACAGCATCGTACACAAGCAGGACTGGTTCATTAAGGAGGACTATCAAGGAAAACTCTCCGATGGCGGACTGAGCTTCCTTGCCCGTGCATCTGAACGGCACTTCAACGAGCGTCCCTATCTCCACCACTCAGTCTATCTCTTCCTTACCAAGACGAACAAGCAGCGTATGGCACAGCAGAGCAACTTCTCTTCGCTCTGCCGTGGACACCTGCTGCCCAAGGAAATCACCAACAAGGATGAAGTGATGAAGTTCATGGAAGCAGTGGACCAGTTTGAGCGCATCATCAACGATACCGAGCAGATAAGGATTGTCCGCATGACTGAAGAAGAGTTGGTTGGCACAAATGAAAAGGGCGGTCTGCTTGACAGGTATTTCTCTCTATCTGAAGAAGGGCATGCGTCT
>NZ_BAIX01000007.1 GCF_000613405.1 Hoylesella enoeca JCM 12259
CAGGTTGAGCGCCTCGTCTTCCTTTCCGATGGCCGCCTCGAGGGGTGCGAGCAGCGGATTGAGTTTTTCGACATTGGCCGTTTTACACATGGCCAGCACGTGGCCGGCAAACTGAAAATGCTCCATGTTTTGGAGATGCGATTTACGAATGTCTTTTAATTCCATAATTGTTTAACTTAGATGGTTCATCTTTTCAGAAAAGACGTGACTTGTTGCGATACCACTGCCTTTTTTTGAGTTTCGCCCCGGGGCGAAAGGTCGCCCGGAACTTTTTCAAAGCTTCGCCCGCGGGCGAAACACTGTTTTTTCGATTTTGAAGCTTTCGCCCCGCGGGCGAAGCGCTGTTTTTGTCATTTTGAAGCTTTCGCCCGTGGGCGAAACACTGTTTTTATGGTTTTTGCGGTTTCCCAAAGTTGGGAAAGGTTGTTTTCCTCATTTTTTGAGTTTCCCAAAGTTGGGAAGGCCTATTTTTACTCTTTTCTCGTTTTCCCAACATTGGGAAGGCCTGTTTTCGTCGTTTTCGGCCTTTCCCAATGTTGGGACGACTCTATTTTCTCATTTTTGCTCGTTCCATCGAGAGGAACAAGCCGAGTTACAGTCCGTTGGGCCGATATTTATCTTCGTCGGTGGTATTGAACATAGGGTGGCCGTTATCTCTCTGATTCCCGGCAGTGATGCCTATACTAATCTCATTGGTATGGAAACCTACTGTATAAAGGTTCATGGGGCTTCCAGGACCAGTAGAACTTGAATAGTAATGGCCATAGTTGCCGACATCGACAAGATATATTCTTGTATTACCCAATGCAGGAAGGAAGAAATAATCGCCGATGGGCGTGGGAAGACCTGTCGGAAGGGTACGATAAGAAGGCATGAATCCAGATGTTTGCGTTGTATAATCGATTCCATCGGGAGCCGCGGCTTTGAGTTGTACAATCGTTTTGCCGGTTTTTGCAGCGATAACGCTTTGTTTTCTAATCCACATTCCTTTGGTGTATAAATGTCCCATCAGGCACCAAAGCGTGGTGTTGTCATAATGTGGGTCGCCATCTTGTGAAGTATACCAAGCCCATTCGTTTACATTCGGATAGTTTTTGGCGCTGCGAGTAGCTTGCGCGGGGAAAGTAGCCGTTTCGTTATACCAACGAGGGTCGGCATTGGTCTTGGGATAGTCGTTTTGGTTTTTCTTATCATTCATGTCGGGTATCACGTTTTCGTAACCATTCCAATAGTTCTGGCCATCGGCCGCATCCCACATGTAATAGATGTTATTGGGATAATTCACTGGATTGATGTTGGCCGTGAGCGGATAGAGGGTATTGGGAGCGTAGGCAGCCGAGGCGATGGTCTTTTTGACGACGCCTCCTTTTTGGGTTCCGGTGTCGTAGAGGGTGTACTCGATGGTGAGCGCGTGGGTGCCCGGCGCAATGACCACGTACATGGCGTTGGTGGCTTGGCTGGTGGCAGCATTATTAAGTGGAAAACCGGGAGCAGGAACGGTGGTTGCTCCAGTCCAATAGTTGTAAGGGCCGATAGCAGGCGATCCGTCGCCGGGCGTGGTGAGGGTAATCGTGTTGGATGAGCCACTGCCGGTAAGTCCAGTTTTGGTAAGCGTGTAAGTTCCGGCGATATTGTTGTCGGATGTGATTTTTACTTGCGTGATGTAAGTACTCACCAGTCCATTCGGCGTGCGAGGCAACAGGCAGAGATACGAGGCCTTGTGGTCGAGGTCAAATTTGTAGCTGTTGTCCGACTGCTGGTGGGCCGTCGCTACGCCGCAGTCGCCGGCCTCGCCGAGATGTTTGGTCGAGTTGGGAGCGGTTTGCGTTTGTGCCGTTGCGATGGTCACTTGGTTGTAGGCCGTGGCATTTACGCCCGGATAATATACGTCTACGGTCGGCGTGTTGTAAGCCTTCGACATGCGGAAGTTGGCCGTGGCCGACTTGGCTGTGATCTGTGCCGTGCCCGTGGCTCCATCGGCCGTCCAAATCTTGTCGTTCGGCTCCCAGAAATAGTCGATGGTTGTGCCGCCCGGTAAAGTCACGTCGAGCGATGTACGGGTTTTGACAGCGCTGCCGCCTACGAAGTTTGTGCCTGCGGTGGTTTCTTGATTGGCGTCTTGCTTGGTGGTCTCTTCGTTAGCGCAAGATGCCGTGAAGAGCACGAGTGCAGCGGCAAATATGGAAGTGATGTTTGTCTTCATGTTCATGTAATTTTTCATTTTGTGTTGTGTTACTCAATTAATCCCAAAGGTTCTCCTCGCTCGTGGAAGAGGGGCTTTCGTCCTCGTCTTCCTCATCAAACCATCCTTGTTTGGCGTCACCTCCACCGCCACCCACGTGGCCTTGGTTGTGTCCGCCGCCGAACTTGGAACCGCTCGCCAACAAAGCTTCTGTGTCGACTGGGTTGATGGTCACTGCGGGCTTCGCGTAAACCCTGCTCTCTAATTGTTTTTGTTTCATAATCGCTATGTTTTGAGTGAATAATTCGTGAAAAATTCCCCCTTGCGTGGTTGACAAAAGGGCATGAAAAAGCGAACAAAGGGAACTCCGAGAAGCCCTTTGTTTATTGGTGTTTAGCTCACGTCTTACGCGCGCGCGTAAGATAAAGCTGTGAAAGTGTCTATGCCAGGTAAGATGTGTGTGTGTGTTAAGACTTTTTCCGAGATATGCAAATATAAACCGTTAAAAGATGCAAGAGAATCGGAGTTCTTTTGCATCGCGCTGCTGGTTATATTTGCTTGTTTTGTCATCTCTTTCATTGTTCAGCCCCCCAACCCCCTAACTTAGGGGGCGGAAACTGGGGGCAAAGATAGGTAATTAATCTTAAACAGACAAGGAAAAGGTAAAAAAGTTAGTTTTCTGTCGGCGCTGCAACGGGTTGGGGTTGGGGTTTGACAGACTTCTTGCTGCGTTTGAATTTGTCGAAGCCCAGGCCGTAAACGCCGATCACGGCACTCTGAGACACAAACGCACCGGGATCGATATCGTCGATCAGTGAGAATATTTTGGACGATTCGCTCTGTCGGGCCAACACGAAAAGCATGCGCACTTCGCGACCGGAATACACGCCTTGGCCGTTGAGAATCGTACAACCGCGGTCGGCTGTGGTGTTGATGGCGCGCGAAATCTCCTTGTATTTGTTGGAAATGATAAAGAATTGCACCGATCTCCGCAGTCGGTTAACCACGTGATCCACGCAGATGGACGAGAGGATCAGTACGACATAACCATAAATCACCTGATTCCAGTCTTTCAAGACCAGGTAACTCGATGTGACGATCACGATGTCGCAGAGCAGGATTCCTGTTCCCAGAGAGATGTCATGATACTTGTTGATCATCGCCGCAACGACATCCGAGCCGCCCGTGCTACCATTGCCGGACAGTCCCAGACCTACACCCACACCGAGAAAACAACCTCCGATGACGGTCGACATAAACGGTTGGTCGGTGAGCAACCCCGTCCCGCCCATGAGATTTTGTAACACCGACGTAGACAGCGTGAATGTCAGCACAGCCCAAATGGTCTTGATGCAGAAGCGCCAACCCAATATTTTTAACGCGACTCCCAATAAAATCAAGTTGATGACCAAGTAAGAGAGCGTCACGGGAATACCCAATCCCCAATAGAGTACGGATGAGATGCCGGGCAATCCGCCCAGCGTGATGTGATTGGGAAGCAGAAACAGCACCCAGCCTGCACTTCCGATGAACATTGCCAAAGCAATGAGCAAATAGTCATAAAGCTCACCCAATTGTTTCTTTCGTGTCATAACGTATTTTCTTTAAGTCGCGTTCTGCTGCTGCGCCATGTCTTCCCGTCCGGTTCTTTATCGTTTCTCGGGGCTGCACAACAGCTTTCTGGCCTCGTTAATAATTCCGGTTGCAAATATACGAAATTACTTTTTTACTACAAAGCATCGTGTTGGCAATTTCTATCCAGGTGTTTTCGTCTCATTCCGATACGATTTGATTACAAGTAACGGTAGATCAAACAAATTTCCACCGGATAATCGTATCTTTGCAAACAAAACATCTCAATTCATTTAATAGACAATTGCTAATGAGACACCACCGACTTCTCACCGTCTGGCTCACGTGTTTGACGGGACTGATTTCAATCCAGGCACAACGTGTTTTTAAATTGGCCGACTATGGAGTGAGACCCAATCAAAAAACGGATGTGAGTCAGAAAGTGTACCGCGCACTTGCAGACATCCGGCAAAAGACATCGCCCGGCGACAGTATCATTCTACGTTTCGAAGCCGGCGAATATCATTTCCATGCGCGAAAAGCCGCTGCAAAAACTTATTTTATCTCGAATCATGATCAAGTGAAGACACATCGCGTGGGATTAGTCATAGAAAATATGGCACACGTTTGCATCGACGGAGGCGGTGCGCGATTCATATTCCATGGTCGGATGCTACCTGTCGCCCTGGTCAATTCACACCGTTGCTCGCTCAATAATTTCAGTATCGATTTCGAAAATCCGTGGATCGCGCAGATCAAAGTACTGAAAAACGAAGGCGCAGACGGCATTACATTCCGCATTTCGCCGCAGGTGAAATACCGGATCAACGCCGGCGAACTCGAAACTTACGGCGAAGGATGGACGCAACGACTGCTGATGGGTATGGCTTTCGATCCCCAAAGCCGACATCCGATCTATCATACAAGCGACATCTCATTCTCTTCAAAAGACATTCGGGTCATGAGTCGGAATGTCTTTCACGCTCCCCATTTCATTCACGAAGCACTTATTCCGGGCACCATCGTGGCTCTTCGCTCATGGGAAAGACCTTCGCCGGGCATCTTTCTCAGTGGAAACACGCACACGGAAATACATCATGTCAAGGTGCATTATGCACAAGGAATGGGGCTTTTGGCACAACGCTGCGACGGAATCGTGCTCGACAACTTCGGTGTTTGCCTGAAAGGTGATGATGATCCGCGCTATTTCACCACGCAAGCCGACGCCACTCACTTTTCGCAATGTCGCGGGCGGATCGACTCCCATGGTGGTATCTACGAGGGAATGATGGACGATGCCATCAACGTTCACGGTATTTATCTGAAAGTGATGCAGCAAACGGATCGCCGAACTGTCATTGCCCGCTACATGCATCACCAAGCCTGGGGATTCAATTGGGGCCAAGTCGGCGACAGCATACAGTTGATTGCTGCGAAAACAATGGATGTGATCGGCCGCAACACGATCGAAAGGATCGAACCAACAGATGCTGTCGACGGCATAGGAATGAAAGAGTTTCGCATTGTTTTCAGAGACTCGCTGCCATCATATAATCTCAACGCGAGCGAAATAGGACTCGAAAACCTTACGTGGACACCCGAAGTGCATTTTTATGACAATCTCATTCGCAACAATCGAGCGCGTGGAGCTTTGTTCAGTTCACCTCGGAAAACCATCGTCGAACATAACCTCTTCGACCACACAGCTGGTTCAGGCATCCTGCTTTGCGGCGACTGCAACGGCTGGTATGAATCGGGAGCATGCCGAGATATCACGATCCGCGACAACATTTTCATCAACAACCTCACCAGTCTCTATCAATTCACCAATGCGATCATCTCCATTTTCCCTGTCATTCCCGATCTCGCGCATCAGCAAAGCTATTATCACGGCGGCCGAAGTCGTGCTATCCGTATCGAACACAACGTTTTCCGAACTTTCGACTCACCCATTCTCTACGCCCGATCTGTTGACGGATTGCTGTTCAAAAACAACATCATCGAGCCTAATAAAGACTTTCTGCCGTTGCTTCCTGGCAAAAGTCGTTTTGTGTTGGAGCATGTCACACGAGCCGAAATAGAATGAATCGCACAACAATCAATCATCAACAAACGACAATGAACAACAACAAACTCTTGACAACGGCGCTTCTCATGCCGGCATTAGCCCCGACACTCACCGCCGAAGCTAAACAAATCAAAAACACCAAAACCGTAACAGACGACCGACCCAATGTGATCATTATCCTCGCCGACGATTTAGGTTATGGCGATCTGGCGTGTTACGGCGCCCGAAACGTGCAGACTCCCCATGTGGACAGACTTGCCCGGCGCGGCATTCGATTCACTGCTGGGCACGCAGTGGCCGCTATCAGCACACCGTCTCGCTATTCCCTGCTCACAGGTGAATATGCTTGGCGCCGCCCCGACACCGATATTGCTCCGGGAAATGCTGCTATGATCATCCGCCCCAGCCAATTCACCATGGCCGATATGTTTCAAAACGCAGGCTATGCCACATGTGCCATCGGCAAATGGCACCTCGGATTGGGCGACAAAGAGGGCGAACAAGACTGGAATGCACCGCTTCCGCAAGCGCTCGGCGACATCGGATTCGATTACCATTACATCATGGCGGCCACAGCAGACCGCGTTCCTTGCGTGTTCATCGAAAACGGACGCGTGGCCAATTACGATCCTTCCGCACCCATCGAAGTGAGTTATCACCGCAATTTCAAGGGCGAACCCACAGGGCGTTCTAATCCTGAATTGCTTTACAATCAGCGTTCGAGTCACGGCCACGACATGTCGATCGTCAACGGGATCGGCCGCATCGGTTATATGAAAGGCGGCGGACGAGCTTTGTGGAAGGATGAAAACATCGCCGACTCCATCGTTGCACATGCCGTGGGATTCATCAAGCGCCATCGAGATCGGCCGTTTTTCATGTATCTTGCCACTAACGACGTGCATGTGCCTCGCTTCCCCCACAATCGTTTCCGCGGGCATAACGCAATGGGACTCAGAGGAGATGCTATCGTGCAATTTGATTGGACGGTGGGACAAATCACACAAACCTTGGATCGGTTGGGATTGACCGATAACACGCTTATCATTCTCACGAGCGACAACGGACCTGTGGTGGACGACGGTTATGCCGATCGCGCCGAAGAACTATTGAATGGTCACAAGCCCGCCGGTCCTTTCCGCGGCAACAAATACAGTGCATTTGAGGGCGGAACGGCCATTCCCCTCATCGTGAGTTGGCCTCGCCGAGTGGCACAGGGACAGCAATCGGGTGCCTTGGTCAGCCAAATCGACTTGATGGCCTCGCTCGGCCGACTGGTCAAAGCTGTGTTTCCGAAAGGCAGTGCACCCGATAGTCGCGACTGTCTCGGCACTTTTCTCGGTGAAAACAAGACCAACCGACCTTTCGTAATCGAGCAATCCAACACCCGCGTATTGTCTGTCCGCACTCCGCAATGGAAATACATCGAACCCAACGACGGCCCGAAAATGATTCCATGGGGTCCGAAAATCGAAACGGGTAACCTCGCCACACCGCAACTCTATGATATGACGGCATCGCCTTTTGAACAAACCAACGTTGCCGAGAGCCATCCCCGAGTGGTCTTCGAACTGCAAAACATACTGCGAAGAGCACGCGAGGGAAAGGGGAAGTGATTCACCAGGCGTGAGTCATCAGGCATGATATGCGTGTAAAGTTGATCGGTTTTGTATGACAAAATCAGCTGTTTATGGGTCGGGAAGATTCGCAGTCCATCGGCCGTGTCCACCACTTTTACTCCATGCAACATCTCTTGAAGATTAGCTTCTCGTTCGGTTTGTGTCGCAATCGGCATCAGTAGCACAACCGACACGTATAAACACCATCGCAATAAAGCATCAAACGCACGATAAATAATGGTTAGACGTTGTGTGTTTAACCATTATTTGTCATGCGTCTAACGATCAGCTGACTTGTTATTCATATATAACGACACATGAATGACATATATAGAAAAATCCCTCCACGTTCCTTTCGGAAGACGTGGAGGGATGAAATATCGTCTTTTCGATTATGCTTGGGCAAGCGCCGGAGCTTCTTCCTTGATGCGATGACCCAACACCAAATAAGCGATCGGGGACGCAATGAAGATAGAAGACAAGGTACCGAAGACAACACCGAGGCTCATCGCGAACGCAAAACTCTGTATACTCTCACCTCCGAGGAACAAAATACAGAGGAGAACAATCAACGTTGAGAACGATGTATTGACCGTACGGGCCAGCGTTTGGTTGATACTGTCATTGAAAAGAGATTGCAAATCCTGTTTGGGATGCAGTTGCATGTTCTCACGAATACGGTCGAACACCACCACTTTATCGTTAATGGAGTAACCGATCACGGTCAGAATAGCGCCGATAAACGTCTGGTCGATCTCCAACGAGAACGGCATCACGCCCCAAAGCAACGAATAGAAGCCGATAACTACAAACGTATCGATAGCCAAAGCGATGGTAGAACCGACGGAGAAAGCCACATTACGGAACCGAACGAGAATGTAAATAAAGATCGCAACCAATGCAAACAGCACGCTGATGATGGCGCCATAAGTGATATCTTTGGCCACAGAGGGACCTACCTTGGTGCTGCTGATGATGGAACCGCCTTGTCTTATGTCGGGATTCTTAAACGAATCGACATTCTTTTGAGATACGAGTCCGCCCTTCTTCAAAGCATTGTAGAGAATGGTTTCAGCCTCGTCGTCCACCGTAGGGCTATTACTTTCGATCTTATAGTTGGTCGACACGCGGATGGTTTTATGATCCGTACCGAGTGCCAAAGCGCTGGTGTTGCAGCTGGGGAATGCATTTGAGAGAATGCCTCGCACCTGCTCGGGTTCAACCGGGCGTTCGAAAGCGATCACATAATTGCGTCCGCCAGTGAAATCGATGCTCTTGCTGAGTCCGCGAACAACAAAACTAATAGCGAACACAACCAAAGCAACACTCACAAGAGCAAATGTGCGTTTGTAAATACTCATAAACGGGAAGTGCACATTCTGCATCAGATTGCGCGAAAAACGTGTAGTGAAATCGAGTTTGAGCCATTTATCGTGTTTCAAACGGTTCTCATAAACCAGTCGGGTAAGATAAACTGCTGTGAAGAATGAACACAAAATACCGATGATCCACGTCGTAGCAAAGCCTCGGATGGGGCCGGTACCGAAGACATAAAGAATAATACCGGTGATGATACTCGTCAAATTGGAGTCGAAAATGGCTGAGAACGCGTTGCTGTAACCCGCAGCAATGGCCTGTTTGATGCCTTTTCCGGCTTTGAGTTCTTCTTTGGTTCGTTCGTAAATAAGCACGTTGGCATCGACGGCAGTACCTAACGAGAGCACCATACCGGCAATTCCGGACATTGTCAAGGCTGCTTGGAAAGATGTCAAGATACCTAACGTGAAGAATAAGTTGACAAGCAGGGCACAATTGGCCATCATTCCGGGAATGAAATCGTACATGAGCACCATGTAAAGCATCAACACAACGAATGCGATAACAAACGAAATAATACCCTGTTGGATAGATTGTGCACCGAGCGTAGGCCCTACAACCTCCTCTTGAACAATGCGAGCAGGTGCCGGCATGCGTCCAGATTTGAGCGTATTGGCCAAATCCTTGGTGTCTTCGATGGTGAAATGTCCGGTAATAGATGATTGTCCGCCGTCGATTTCACCCAAAATGCGAGGCGAAGTATATACAACATTATCGAGGACAACAGCTATCGCTTTACCCACATTGGCCTTAGTGAGAGCAGCCCAACGGCGAGCGCCCTCAGAATTCATCGACATACTCACTTCGGGTTGACCTGTTGTGGGATTGAATTGATCCTTAGCATCGGTCACAACATCACCTTCCAAAGGTGCGCGTCCATTGGAAGAGGTCACCTTCAAGGCATGGAGTTCATACACATTCTTAGCTCCTTGCAGCATATCCGTGGGTTTAGCGCCCCACAAAAGTTTCACATCTGAAGGCAGAATTTGCTTGGCAACAGCCGAATGAATGATTTTATTGATGGCCGCAGTATCTCGAACGTTAGCCAATCCCACCATAGAGAGCTGTCCGTTAGTGGGTTGCAACATCGCAAGAAGCGGATGTTGCTTCTTAGCCGCAGCCATTTGCGCATCCGAGCTGGCATTAGCTGCATTCACATTAGCCGTATTTGCACCTTTGATTTGGAATTTCGGCTTGGCTTCCGGAGCCTTTTCTGCAGTCTCCTTTTGCACGTTCGCCGTATCGGTTTGCTCGCTTTCGCCGTTGGCTAAACGTTGATCGATCTGCTGCAAATAAGGAATAATTTCGTCGGAATTGTATGTTTCCCAGAACTCTAAGTTCGCACTGCCCTGCAAAAGTTTACGCATCCGTTCGGGTTCACGTACACCCGGCATCTCAACCATTATGCGTCCTTCTTGTCCTTCGAGCTTTTGGATGTTGGGTTGAACCACTCCGAATTTATCGATACGTGTGCGAACAACATTGAAAGAGTTGTCGATAGCAGCCTGAACTTCACTTCTTAACACCTTCTCTACCTCAGAATCGGAACTCTGCGGCGACACTTTGCCCTGCAACTGTTGTGTAGCAAAGATCTCAGCAAGGTGGTGTCCCGGTGCGTTTTGGTGATAATACTTGGTGAAAAGCGAGATAAAGTCGGCCTGACTGGTCTCTTCTTCTGCCTTGGCTTGCTTCATTGACTTCACGAAAGCAGGGTCGGTCTTATGATCGGCCAGCGTTTCAATCACATCGGGAACAGACACTTCGAGGATCACATTCATACCTCCTTTGAGGTCAAGACCTAATCCTATCTGTGTTTCCAAGCATTTTTGGTAAGAGTAAATACCCAAATACTTCACCGAATCCTTATAATCCTGCTGTGCAATAGGGTCTTTCAGCTTCGCCGCTTGACTGTCATAATAATGCGTTGCGACAGAAAACGACAGGTAAAAGATACTTGCAAGGGTCAGCAATACGGCCGTTACAATTACAATTCCTTTGTTTTGCATTTTGTATTTTATTATATTTAATTGTTCATCCAATCACGAAATATAAGCCGTGCAAAGGTAAACAAATTTTCAGATAATAGAAAATTTATACCTCTTTATTATTCAAAAATCAGGCATTTAGCGCTTTTTTAATCGGCAAGATATGGGATAATGGTCAGAGAGGCCAAACTTATCATCCACTTTACAAGCATAAGGCACCCAATCATCAGAGCACATCAGATTGTCAATTCGCACATAGAAGCCGTTGTGATGATAAGAAATGCCGGCGCCATTGCCCGTTGCCACATAGCAATCCGTAAGTTCCCGAGCCACGACTCGATGTGCATAAGAAATCGGACTATCGTTGAAATCGCCGCAACAGATGATGCTCCGACCACGATGAGTTCTGATATAGCGAGCTACGGCATCAGCTTGAGGAGCTCGTTTGCGTACAGCCTCAGCGAGTTTATCGATCAAACGACGGGACTCTTGCTTAGAAGTCTCACCTTTGAGCTGACCTTTCATCATCTCCTTAAACTGCATTTGGTCTTCGGGAGACAATCCGACACTTTCCAAATGATTATTAATCACAATCACAGTATCATTTCCTAATTTAACGTGAAATGCTGCACTGACGTTGCTTCGCGATTCATAGTGGATCTGTTCGTGCCTAATGATAGGATATTTACTATACAAGGCAATGACATCTCCATGATTTTTTTGCACCGTATCGGCATAAAGATAATGCTTGGACATCACCGAATCGAGATATTCCTGCCCGTCTTTCCTGCCCATTTGTGCCTCTTGCAGACATAGAATATCGGCATCCTGCGCAGCAAGATAATCCACAACAGGATTCGGTTTACCCTCTTCCACCGTCCAATAAGCATACAACCATACATTGAAAGACATCACTTTGAGAGCATCCGAGGGTGCTTCACGATTCACATTTACAGGAATATAGGTGCGGACCGGCCCATAACAGATGACGTAACCGATGAAAGGAATCAATGCATAGCGCCATTTGAAGATCAGCCAAAACACTAAAAAGCCGAGGTTCAACGCTAAAAAGATAGGAAAAAGAAGCCCAATCGTAGCCAAGAAGGGGTGGGTGACAGGGTTGATACAATCCGAATAGCCCACCAAGAGCATCAAGATGACCGTACCCACATTAGCACCTGCCACCAATTGAACCGTCAATCGCTTCAATTGCCTAATCATCTCACCTTTTGCTTTGCTCAAACAGCCGCTGTTTCTCGGCCTTAGTCAAACTATCGTAACCGCTTTTCCGAATCTTGTCCAAGATCTGATCGACCTCTTCTTGTTCGTTTTTCTTACGCGCATTATAGTCCCAATCGGTCTCATTCGGTGTATTGTCATCGGACCGAAAAGTGTCGGTCGACTTACCTGTACGCTGTTCCCAACGGTTGCGTAAGTTCTGAAAGAATTGTTCTCCATGCGATCTGCCATACCGGTTTGCGCCTGCCGGATGTCGTTGCCAATAACGAATTGTCAGGAAACCGAATAACATTCCACCGAGATGGGCCAAATGTGCCACGTTATCTCCGGGTGTTGCTAGGGCCGAAAACAATTCAATTGCTGCATAACCACACACAAACCATTTAGCCTTAATTGGCACCGGAAGTGGGAAAATGAAGATTCTTTCTTCTGGAAAAAGCATTCCGAAGGCCAATAATATCGCGTAAATCGCCCCCGATGCACCCACTGTGGTCAATCCATTGAGAGCCGATGCATTGGCGTGCATCACTTCGATGGCTTGCGAAAGGCCGATGGGAGTCTGCGCATAAAGGTCGAAATAAATGGAACCAAATTGTGCTGCTTCTTGCAAAAGGCCGGCTCCGATGCCGCAAGAGATATAATAGAAGAGGAATTTTTGCGGTCCCCAAACCCGTTCCACCACACAACCGAACATCCAGAGAGCAAACATATTAAAGAGAATATGCTCGATATTGGCATGCATGAACATATAAGTCACCAACTGATAAATATGGAAATCGGAAGCCATCAAGAAATGAAGGCCCAACAAATCATTCAAGTCGATGCCCGAAACAGACCTCAACACATACATCAAAAAAAATGCCAAGACGTTGCAAATAAGCAGATTCTTGGTCACAACGGGAATCGTTCGCATTCGAAAATCAATCAAGTTACGTTATCATTTTACGCCCGCAAAAATACGAAAAATATCCGTTATCAAGCACGAAAACACTCCTCAACGCACTATTTTACGCTAAATTGCGCACTTTTTTGTGCTTTTTGTTTGATTTTCAAGATGAAAGTCCTATATTTGCCGGCGAATAACGATAGGATAAATAACTATCATCCAATTTAATAAACAAAGTCATGAACAAATCAGAATTAATCGAGAAGATTGCAGCAGAAGCAGGTTTGACCAAAGCTGATGCAAAGAAAGCCTTAGAGGCTTGTGTTGACACATTGAAGAAAGCACTTGTAGCTGGCGATAAAGTACAGCTTATCGGCTTTGGCACTTTTAGTGTAACCGAGCGTCCCGCACGTGAAGGTATCAACCCGGCAACCAAACAAAAGATTAAGATTGCTGCTAAAAAGGTGGCTAAATTCAAAGCTGGCGCAGAGCTTTCTGACGCAATCCAGTAGTAAGAAATTCTGCATACAAGAGACGGCGATTCCTCAATGGAGTCGCCGTTTTTTGTTTCTAAAAATAAGAAAAACAAGTCATGAACAAGCGAATCGCCAATCAGCAATTCGCAGCAAGCCATGGGTCTCACTCCGCTAAAAGGCGTCGACTGAGGTATCTCACAGGATACCACACGGCTAACCACCCCACAGCGATAACCGTGAAGAAGATAATTGTGACATCGATATAATGCACACTCACGGGGTAAGCATTGACGACAAACGATCCATCACTGTCGCCCAGCCGCACAAAGCCGTATTCCTGTTGCAGCCAACACAGCAGAAGGCCCAGCAGAATGCCGATGGCTGCCCCCACAACAGCAATCATCCGACCTTCGAAAAGGAATATTCGCGTGATCTGTCGGTCATCGGCACCGAGATTTCGAAGCGTCACCACATCATCTTTTTTATCGATAATGAGCATCGAAAGCGATCCAATGATATTGAAACAAGCCACCACCAGAATAAACGTCAAGAAGATATAGGCGATAAACTTTTCAATCGCCATGATCTGAAACGTGTCATCTTGCTGTTCGAATCGATCAAGAACGCGATATTTAGCACCTGCTATACGCTGCATCTCACCCTTGACACCTTCAAAATCACTCCCCGCTTTGAGTCGCAATTCAAGTGAAGAGAGGAATCCTTGTTCACCGAACAGATTGCGTGCAAAAGCAATCGGGGCGATGATATAGCTCCGATCATATTTAGATTGCTTAACGGAGAAGACCACACCGGGCGAATCGAGCGAATCAACAACGAAAGATGAGGCGGGATTCGTGAGATCCGGCTGCCCGTCTTTCAGTGGAGCATAAACTTTCAAACCGCCTTTCCATTGCGTGCCCGTGCCCAAATCCTGGGCCAATCGAAGACCAATGGTGCCATATTGCAGATTGCCGGCATGCAAATCAAAGGCTCCGTCACCATAGAGAATATCCTTGATATGAGTGAGTTCGGCAAAATTATCGTCCACTCCTTTGATGACCACCATCGCTTGTTTGTCCTGATAAACGGCCAAAGCATTGTCTTCCACACACTCGGTGGCCACATCCACCTGGGGAAGTCGGCGTATCTGCGTGAGAATCGGATCGTCGGCTGGCGCTGTCTTGCCTTTCACCGGCACCACTTTCAGTTGCGGATCGAAGCTGGTGAAGAACGAAGCGACCAAATCGTGAAAGCCATTGAACACGCTGAGCACGATGACCAGCGCCATCGTTGCCACCGAAACGCCAATCACCGAGATCACACTGATGACGTTGATCACATGCGTACTCTTCTTGGAAAAGAGATAGCGACGAGCAATGAAGAGCGGAAATGACCATCGGGAAGTACTTCCGGTCGCTCCCTTGGGCTCTTTTCCGACTTCACCTTTGGCCTCTTTCTCTGGGTGGAGAGAAGCTGTTTGCCAAACTGTTGAGTTGTTATTTTCCATTGCGATGATACCAATTGAAAAATGCGTCTTGATTACTTGAAAAATAAAATACGGTTTTTCGCCCTGCAACTAACCGTTAGTTGCCTTGCATTTTACCGTTAGTTGTCATGCAAGTAACGGTGAATTGAAATGCATGTCTCACCACAACCTTTCTTTCCTTAGGAGAAATAAGAACGATCTTATTGATTGAACCAGATGCGCTCAACATCAATTGATTGAGTTTCTCTTTCCCAAGGAAGAGGTGGTTAAAGATGAGTCTTTCATTACTTTTTCAACAACTCATCGATCCTCTCCAAGTAATCGAGACTATCGTCGACAAAGAAACGGAGTTCAGGAATAATGCGCAGCTGATTGCGCACCCGTGTGCCCAACTCGTAACGAATGGTTTTCTCATTGCGATTGATGTTTTGCAACATCTCGTCGCTGCGCTCCGAAGGAAATATACTGAGGTAAGCCGTGCAGATACTGAGATCTGGCGAGACACGACAACGCGTCACACTCACCATCACACCATGCATGGCACGGGTCTGCGACTGAAAGATTAAGCTGAGTTCTTTCTGTAACAGTCGCGCAATTCGGTTTTGTCTTGTTTCTTGCATACGTTTAAATCATTCTAAATCAACATGTTTCACATCTACATCTTCATTGAGAAAGATGCGTGCACTGGCCTTGAAACGAGCTGCATTCTCGGTTGTGAGATAACGGCAAAGCCCCTGTCGGGTGCAACGTGCATCCATTTCGGGATGCCGATGCAGGTAATCGCGCAGGCTCTCAGCCACATATTGGCCTTGCGGAATTACCCGAATGCCCTGCGGAACATATTTCTTAATACTGCTCATGAGCAATGGATAATGTGTGCAACCCAGTATGACGGCATCAATCTGCGGGTCTTTCCGCATCAGGGTGTCGATGCGTTTCTTCACGAAATAATCTGCTCCGGGTGTTCCCGATTCGTCAGCCTCAACGATGGCAGCCCACAACGGACAGGCCACTCCACTCACTTCGATATCAGGAAAAAGTTTTCTTATTTCAAGATTATAGCTTTCGCTACGGATGGTTCCTTCTGTGGCGAGGATGCCGATGTGTCTACTCGTCGTGAGATGACCGATTGATTCAGCCGTGGGTCGGATGATTCCGAGCACGCGCCGATGTGGATCGAGCCGCGGAAGATCATTCTGTTGGATTGTGCGCAATGCTTTGGCCGACGCTGTGTTACAGCCCAAAATAACGAGATGGCACCCCATTGAGAACAACTTCAGTACGGCCTGGCGCGTGAACTGATATACGATCTCAAACGAACGAGCACCATACGGGGCACGCGCATTATCTCCGAGATACAGAAAATCATAGTCGGGAAGCAGTTCCCGAATACCGTGAAGAATGGTGAGTCCGCCATAACCAGAATCGAAAACACCGATGGGACCGGGCTGTTCGGGGAAAAATGATTCGGGGGTCATTGTGTGATAACGCTATCGGAAAGTCTCGATCAACGGGTAACAGCCTCTCTGACTGCGACCGAAATATCATCGCCCAGCATCGGATTGATGTAAGGCGTAGTATCATTGTCAGTGTTTAAAACAAAGGCATACCCTTTGTCGCGTCCAATCCGTTGCACAGTGGCTGTCAATTGAGCCTTCAACGGCGCATAAGCATCCATCGTTGCCTTGTCCATCAAACGCTTAGCTTCGGCCTTAAAAGCCACGTTTCTGGCCATGAGATCCATCAATTCGGCTTGGCGTTTGTTGCGAATCGAAGGCGCAAAATCGCGTTGTCCGTCGAGAAACTCTTCATATTTCTTATTAAACTCATCTTCTGCACGCTTGGTTTCGGCATCGTATTTGGTTTTCAACTCATCCAAATGACGTTGCGCAATAGTATATCCGGGCATCGCTTTGAGGGCTTCTTGATAACTGAAATAACCGAAACGAAACGACTGCGACTGTGCTTCAGCTGCAAAAGAGAGTGCAGCAAAAAGCAGGAAAAGCACCAACTTTTTCATTGTGTGACATGTTTGAGGTAAACAATAAAGGCGGACCGGAAGGCCCGCCTCATTCATTCGGTAATGTTATTTGAGCTTGTTGAGCTGAGCCTTCACATCAGAAGTGACATCTTTACTTAGTGTATCGCTGATGTAAGGGATACCTGCCGACACGTCCATAATGTAAACGTAGCCGCCACTCTTGCCTACTGCCTTGATGGCATCAACTAATTTGGTGGTGATCGGCGTCATTTTCTCTTGCTGGAGCTTTTGAAGTGCTTGCTGATTGTCTTGATAAGTCTGCTGGATCTTCGCATACATGTCTTGCAAACTCTGCTCAGTCTCTTTTTGCTTGGTGGCATTCATTGTGCTCTTTGTCTTCTCATACTCCGAACTCTTGCGCTGAAGTTCGTCTTGCATAGCCTTCAAATCGTTCTCGAATTGCTTGGCCTTGGCTTCGATTTCACCACGGGCCTTGACAAATTCAGGCATATCCGACATGACTTGTTGTGCATTCAAGTGTCCGAATTTCTGTGCAAAGAGCGACAGAGGAGCGAACAACAGCAACGTTAAAATAAGCTTTTTCATCTCTGTTTTTTATTTTTTGATTATCTATCTTCTTGTTCGTTATATCGCTGCAAATATACAGCTTTTAGTTCGAATAACCTAACTTCTGCAATACTTCATTGCTGATATCCACCTTGGGTGAACCGAAAATGATGCCATTATCACTGCTTCGGTCGATGACAAGTGCATAACCATGACGCTCGGAGATCTCTTTCACAACGTTGTAAATCTCTTCCTGAATGGGCGTTATCAAACTCGTGCGCTTCTTGAAAAGTTCACCCTCGGGACCGAAATATTTCTTTTTCAAGTCGGCTGCAGCTTTCTCTTTCTTCATGATAGCATCTTGCTTGGCCTTTTTCTGCTCTTGCGAGAGGAAAACCGACTCATTTTGATAATTCTTATACAGCGTTGCGGCAGCCGTATTAAGAGCTTCCACCTCGGCCTGCCACTTCTTGGAGATGCGGTTGAGTTGCTCATTGGCCCGCTCATAAGCGGGGATATTATTCAAAACATACTCCATATCGATGAGCGCAAACTTCTGTGCGTTGGCCGCTGTTGCCGTTAAAGCAAGTAGCAGCAGTATCATTAACTTCTTCATTTTCTCTTTGCTGAATGATTGTTTTGCCTTCTTCTGGCTCATTAAAACTCCTGACCGAGGATGAAATGAAATTGTCCTCCGCCTTTTCTTCCATATACTTTGTCAAATCCATAAGCCCAATCGATACCCATCAAACCTACCATCGGCAAGAAGATTCGAACACCAACACCGGCACTTCTCTTCATATCGAAGGGGTTGAATTTAGATGTTTGTGTCCACGCATTACCTGCTTCGAGGAATGTCAAGCCGTAAATCGTGGTATTGCCGAGCAAAAACGGATAGCGGAGTTCGAGCGAAAAGCGATCGTAAGCATAGGCTTCTGCACCCTGAGGAGTCAACGACCCATTCTCATAACCACGCAAACCGATGGTCTCTTCGGCATAACCTGTGGAGTAACCGCTCATTCCGTCACCTCCCATATAATAGGTTTCAAAGGGGCTCTTCTTGTCTTTATTATACGATCCGAGCAGTCCTAACTCGACGCGCGTCATCAAAACGAAACACTTCTGACCACCGGACAGTGCTGTGTAGGTCTTGGCTTTGAACTTCCATTTATGATATTCCACCCAACGGAACTTCTCTTGCTGCTCTGCCGAATAGTTAGGCGACCTGGGATTGGTTGCTAAATGAGCATAGTCTTTATGGTCCCAAGCTGACCAAGGGGGCGTAACCGTCACCGAAGCGAGGAAATCTGAGCCGCGACGGGGAAAGAGTTGGTTATCCGTTGATGTACGGCTGAGGGAGATTCCAAGGTTTAAATTATTAGAATTACCATTCATCATCAGGAAGTATTTCCAATTCTTGAGCATATAACGGGTATAAGCGAGTTGCACGGAGAGCGTGAAATAGTCATCCGGCCACCGCAAACGCTTACCCCATCCGAATGAGACACCGAAGAGTTTAATATACGTATCGGGATCGTAATAGTTCTCATAGTTATTATAATAACTGCGTCCGTAACCGTAAAGAGAATTCAGATAACTGTTCTGCCATGCCGAATTATAATAGTTGCTAGATACATCTGAGTATTTAGAGAAATAAGCTCCCACGCTAAATTGTATCGGGCGCTTGCCTCCAAACCAGTTAGTCGAATAGTTAACGTTATAAGATTGATAGTATTTCGCATTGGTTTGGGCTCCTATCGAGAGTACTTCACCGTCGCCGACAGGTAATATTCCGCGATGCTCTTTATTCTTATTAAAAAGGTTTGCGATAGAGAAATTATTAAGTTTGAGACCCACTCGCGCAATAAGTCCGGCCTGTCCCCAACCCAATGAGAACTCAACTTGGTCGTTGGATTTCTGAGTCAGGTTCCAATTTACATCCACCGTACCATCTTGATCATTGGGTTTGACATCCGGATTCACCTTTTCGGGATCGAAATGGCCCATCGATGCCAGTTCACGAGCAGATCTTTGAAGGGCCTCTTTGGAGAAAAGATCACCCGGCTTCGTACGAAGTTCTCGCCTCACAACATTCTCGTAGAGACGGTTATTACCATTAATACGAACATGACTCAGACGTGCTTGTTGTCCTTCTCTTATCCGCATCTCCAAGTCAATGGAGTCTCCCACGATGTTGACTTCTGTCGGTTGCAGATTATAAAAGATGTAACCGTGATTCCAATAGGCATTACCTACAGCATCATCATCCTCTGTAAGTCGTTTGTTCAACAGCTTTTGGTTATACACGTCACCCTTTTTCATTCCAAGAATACGGCTCAAATCATCTGTCGAATACACCGTATTGCCCACCCAAGTGATATTACGCAGATAATATTTCTTACCTTCGTTCACTTTCAAAAAGATGTCGACATGCTTGCCGTCATAGTTCCACACGCTGTCTTTGACAATAGCTGCATCGCGGAAACCAAGTTCGTTATATTTGTCTATTACGTTTTTCTTGTCTTTTTCCCATCTTTCGGGCGTGTATTTTTTCGATTTCAGCAAGTTGGCAAACTTCCCCGCCTCATGTGTTTTGGCAAAAGCACCTTTCGAGAAGAATGTTCCCTTGATACGTCTGTCCGCCACTTGCTCATTACCGACAAGCTGAATCTCATGCACACGCATCTTTTCTTTCTTATCGATCACCACATCCAGAATTACTTGATTCTTGTTGGCGACATCGTCCCGCTGGTTGATCTCGATGTCGGCATTCTTAAATCCTTTGTCATCAAAGTATTTCTTGGCCAAGATTTTGGCACGATCGATCATGTTAGGTGTGACTTGCGCCCCTTTGAGCAACCCCAATCTGGCTTCCATATCATCCTTTTCAGATTTCTTTAAACCAATATAATTGATTGTGGATACGCGCGGACGCACACTCAATTCAATGTGAAGATAAGCTTTACTACCGATAATCGAATCCACAGAAATCGCAACTTTTGAGAAAAGGCCATGTTTCCAATAACGCTTCACAGCGTCGGTGACAGCGCTTCCGGGGATCGTAATCTCCTGTCCGACTGTCAATCCCGAAATGCCTGTCAGCACATAGTCTTCATAACCATCAACACCCGACACGTTGATGCCGCCTATCGTCACCGTACGCGGAATGCCGGCGTAAGAGATTTCAGGATAATCGACTTTATCCTGTGCGCTCATCTGCAAGCCGAAATACAACATGACGACCAACAAAAGCAATACCTTATTTATATAGTTCATATCTAAAATATTTTCAAAATGCCGGAATTTGCTCATTCACAGAACGTTTTTCTTTCTCCCGATTCAGCCTGTTCCACTTGAGCTTCGGTCTTTCCGAACCGACGTTGACGACTTTGATAACTCGCAATGGCACGTTGCAGATCTTCTTCTTTGAAATCAGGCCAATACGTATCACAGAAATATAGCTCTGTATAAGCGATCTGCCAAAGCAGAAAATTGGATATTCGCAACTCACCACCGGTGCGTATCAACAGATCGGGATCAGGCATAAAGTGCGTTTCAAGATGGTTACTGAAAGTCTCTTCGGTGAGCTGTTGCACCATCGATCCATTGCTTTCTCCCCGCGACGCAGCTAAAATCTCACGCAGATTGGCTCGCATCGCCTTGACGATCTCCCATCGTGCAGAATAACTTAAAGCCACAACCATAGTCATTGCAGTGTTCTGCGCAGTGTGATCTTGGGTTTGCTGCAACTTCTTTTGCACTTCTTCGGGCAATCGATTGATGTTTCCGATCACGCGAAAACGCACATGATGCTTCATGAATATCTCATCTTCAAGCGATGACAAGACCAATCCCATCAAAGCCGAAACCTCATCAGCCGGCCTATTCCAGTTCTCCGTAGAAAACGTGTAAAGCGTAAGAAACTTCACACCAAGCCTCGTACATTCCGCCGTTATCCGTTTCACCGTGTCCACTCCGGCCTGATGTCCGAAGCTGCGAGGCTTTCCTCGCTCTGCCGCCCAACGTCCATTGCCGTCCATAATGATGGCAATGTGTTGTGGAATACGGTTTAGATCGATCTGTTCTATCATTCAGAAGTCTTTGTTACAGGTTCTACATTTAGGCGCAAAGTTATATGTCAGTCCCACCATTAGCGTGCTGTAGCCATCAGTATTTTTAAAAATGCCACTGCTTTTCACGCCGTAAGGATCTTTCACGCCATCAAGTTCGTCACTCAACGAGAAGTGCATCGCCCATTCAAGAGCGATATTCAAGCGTTCGCCCCATTTATATTTCACACCCAATCCCAATGGAATCTGGCCCGTAAAAACATGCTTTCCCTCACCCGTCACATAGGTTCCGCCAATCCCCACCATCACAAACGGTGTCAATCTCTTGGCTCCTCGATAATCACGTCCTGTCCCATAGGGCCAAAAATTATATTCATACGCAATACCGATATCGGTCAACGCATTGTCGAATCGATAAGACTGGCGTCGATAAGTAGGATAAAAGGTCTTGACATTTGCCGATGATCCTTTCAGTTTCCCATAACTCACGCCGAATTTCAGAGCCATATAAGGATTAAGGATACGCCTTAACAACAGTACACCTGCGGGGTGCATGCCCCGCAAAATATTACCGTTGAAATCTCCATCATAGGCCACCGTTCCGATGGCCGCACCTGCTTCCCATCGGTATTCCATGTCGTCTTGCGCACTGGCAATCGTTGCCGCTGCAAAAAACAACATAAAGACAAGCAGCCGCTGCATTCCTCTCACGTCGTGTTATTCCTTAAACACGTTTTGCTCTTTACGCCAACCGAGCTGTGTGAGACGCCCTTTCCACACGCGCCCCCTATCTCCGCAGATCATCCAAACATGATTATCTGCATCCACTGTCAATGCAAACACAGTGGCAGTCGTGGTGAATCCTGATGGGATTGTTATTGCCGTGTCGGGCCTCCAGACGATACCGGCATCATAACTCATATACACCGCTGCAAAACCTTGGGTCTTATCGGCGCCGAGACCATGACCGCCGACAGCCAACAAACCATCATTATAGCCTGCCACACACATACCTTGCAATCGCGGGAGACGATAGGTTCCACCACCGACTGTGCCATAATAGGCCCACGGTTGCGACTGTGCACCCGTTGATGTATCTTCGATTTTGCCCCAAATCGCTGCGGCTGCGTCGGCAGCATAGTCTGTTGCGCTGCGATTCCCAATAAGAATGAGACGCGAAGCATTTTTATTTGTCTTCAAAGGCAGCGTACAAAGATTGATGTCTTGCGTCGGGAGCAAAGTCGATTGGTCATCAATTTGTTCCTCTGTCCATGTCGTTCCGCCGTCAGCAGAAGTCACCAGCGCCTTCGAGGCATTCAAAGCATAAAGTTTGTTACCGCTGGAGCCTATCAGCCGAACCACATTCGGCGTAGCCACTTGCGTCCACGCAGCGCCATCCGATGATTGCCAGAGTGCACCATTATCTAAAATATACAGCTGATTGTTCATCACACACACATTCAGATATGCCTCGCGCCCAAACGTTTGCGTACCGGCAAGCGTCCAACTGTTGCCATCTGACATAGCGGTAACATAAGCAACCGTAGCCGTTCCATCATCGCCGAAGACAAAAATCTTGCCGTTAGTGTTCACGGCTTTCATTCCCCGCAAACCACCCAATGATGCGTTGGCCGTCAGCTCCGTCCAATTGAATACATTTGGAGACTCCTTATGCACATTCACCCGCACCGTATAAGCGCGATAATTATTGCCGGAATTGCTGTAAACACGCACTTCTCGCGGACGACTAAAATCCAAAGAGTCGGTCGACACATAGCGCACAAGACTATCTTTTGTGGCTCCCGCTTTTTTCATATTCAGCACAATGACGCCCCCACTCTTACCGGCGATCGTGGCAATCACCTTCGATGCGTCCACGCCTACGGGCAGAGAGTCGGGATTATAGATCTCACGCTTGGTTTGATCAATATAGAATGCGTATTTGCTGGCATTGAATTTAGTGCGGTAAGTGCTGTCTTTGCCGGCCTTAGTCTTGGTGTGGACCGTTCTTTTGAGTGTCCCTATTGCAAACGAAGTGACAGCCGTGTCTTCGTAATAAGTCACATCTCGATCCTCGCCTTTCAAACAAGATGCCATCAAAAACACTGCTACCAGCAGCGACATAGAAGTTAAAAGCTTCTTTTTCATTACACCCTAAATTATGAATTTAGCTGCAAATTTAATCAGAAATCCGCAAACACAACGCGCTTTTAACGGTTTATTGTGCAAAAGGACATGCAATCTTGTGTTTTTTAAGTTTGTTTAGATAAAGCCAAACGATGCTGAAAGAATGCACCAAGAGCATGCGTTATACACCAAGTTTCGCGTATAAACAAAAAAAAGAGGGCAACACGAATCACTCGCACTGACTCCTGAAAGAATAATGTTATTGGATGTGCGTATGGACCAATGCGATAATGCTAAGAATGACCAATAAAATGAACCATAATAACATCTCGATTGTACTTCCATCTAATAACATAGTCTTTACCTTAAAAAATCTATCAAACTACTAACCTAATGAAAACTTATTAAAAATGCAATGTATTCTCGCGAACACGGTGCAAAGATATCATCTTGTTTTTATGTCAACAACTTTTCCGATCATTATTTTTGCTCGCGCGCAAATTTCTTGACTTAGATCAAGTTTTATGCGATTTAAAAGTTAGGAAACGGCTTATTACGAGTTCAAATATCCCGCTTCCTTACCCCATCAGACGCATGGTGAAAATCGAAGATATCGTCATGCGATCACAACTCGCTGTTAAACGCTATGCAAGTAACACTCAAACGCCATACGAATGATGCTTACTTGCATGGCGTTTAAGCATGAATCGGAATACGGTTTATAAATTGTTGAAAATCGGATCAATACAACCGAGAGGCCACTTCGCATCCGATCCGCTTTTGCTACTTATTCAATCGCCACGTCACACCGTCTTTGGTGTCTTTCACTTCAAAGCCATCTTGTGCGAGCGTATCGCGTATTCGATCGCTCGTTGCCCAGTCTTTGGCTTCCTTGGCCTTAGCTCTGAGCTCGAGAACCATATCTACCACCTTACCGAAAGCTTCTTCGCGAACGCTGTTGTCGATGCCTTTCTCTGGCTTCAAACCCAAAAGATCGAATGCAAAAAGATGCATCGTGTCGGACAATTCTTTCAGATCGGCAGCATCGATGGCGGCTTTGTGATCGATCACAGAATTGATGACATGACACGCTTCAAACAAACAACTAATAACGGTGGGCGTTTGCAGATCGTCGTTCATCGCATCATAACAACGCTGTCGCAACTCAGCCACAAACCGATGCGTGGCCTCATCCGAGGCGCCCGACGGTTGGATACGATCTAAATCGGTCATTCCAGTCATCAAACGATCTAATCCTTTCTGGCTCGCCAGCAGTGCATCGTTAGAGAAATCAACCGTTCCACGATAGTGAGCGGATAGAATAAAGAAGCGGATCGTCATCGGAGCATAGGCTTGTTGCAGGCTGGGATGACTGCCGGTAAAGAATTCTTCGAGCGTGATAAAGTTCCCGAGACTCTTTCCCATCTTCTGTCCGTTGATGGTGATCATGTTGTTGTGCATCCAATAATGTACCATTTGGTCGCCTTGACTGGCCACAGCCTGTGCGATTTCGCATTCATGATGCGGGAAGACTAAATCCATTCCGCCCCCGTGAATATCAAAATGTGCACCGAGATATTTACGTCCCATCGCCGTACATTCACAATGCCAGCCGGGGAATCCATCGCTCCATGGACTGGGCCAACGCATGATATGCTCGGGCTGCGCTTTCTTCCAAAGTGCAAAATCGGCCTGATTGCGCTTCTCGCCGACGCCATCCAGTTCGCGACTATTATTAATAATGTCGTCCAGATTGCGGTGAGAAAGAATGCCGTAATGATGCTCTTTGTTATACTTTTCTATGTCAAAATAGATTGATCCGTTGCTTTCGTAAGCATAACCGTTGTCTAAAATCTCCTTGACCAACTGCTCTTGCTCGATAATATGACCTGTTGCCTGAGGTTCGATGCTGGGCGGAAGCACGTTGAGTGCAGCCATGGCATCGTGATAGCGATTGCTGTAATGCT
Organism: Hoylesella enoeca JCM 12259; assembly: GCF_000613405.1. Taxonomy (GTDB): domain Bacteria; phylum Bacteroidota; class Bacteroidia; order Bacteroidales; family Bacteroidaceae; genus Prevotella; species Prevotella enoeca. Next base: position 25,603 of record NZ_BAIX01000007.1, read on the forward strand.
GAGCGATCTCCATCGGTTCGAGTTGTTCTAACCGTGCCTTTTTCTCAATCTTATCGTCGCCCTCATCGGCATCATGCTCCAAGTGACCCACATCAGTGATATTACGGACATACCGCACTTTATAACCTAGGTGTCGAAGATAGCGGAAAAGCACGTCGAAAGTGATCGCCGGGCGCGCATGTCCGAGGTGAGGATCACCGTAAACAGTGGGTCCGCAGACGTACATTCCTACATTCGGAGCGTGCAACGGGATGAATAACTCTTTGCGACGAGTCAACGTATTATAGACAAAAAACTTCTGTTCCATGACTGTAAACCTATTTATTTGCATGCAAAGGTAGCGATTTTATCGGATGATCACTACTTTCGGAGTATAAAAAACAGTAGAATGTGCATTCTGAAAAGCCGTTAAACGCGCTGCGATTAACGCTTAATCACAGTGCATCTAACGACTTTTCGCATGGCAAGTAACAGTGAGTTGTTACTGGCAGTAGGGTTGATCATTGAGAAGTGAACATGAAGTGTTGAGAAATTCCTATCAAAAACGCTCAATTCGCCATGATGAATTATTCTCTTTCAATGATCATTTCGCCTTTTCGAATGATCAATTATCGATTCTGAATGATCCTTTACTTCACTTCCCAAATATCGTTAGTTTCCAGCAATTCAGTAAAATTATGATAGCTCTTCTTGCCTTTCACCTCTTCGATTTGCTCGTTGACGGCTTGGTCATAAGTGGGACCGGCTACGTCGCGAATAACTCCCAAAGCAACAGGGAAACCGCTCTCATTGTCCATCAAGGCCAATTTCATATGGAGCGTAGCATCTTCCGTATGTGCGTCGTGCACCAAAATATCGTTTTCCGTAATGCCATTCTCACCGATCTTAACCACTTTCAAACCAAAGCCTTCTTGCATCAGACCATACTCATTGTGCTCTCCGAAGAGCATCGGCTGGCCTTGTTTCAAGTAGATGGCATTGGTTTTGCGGCCTGGACTGGTATAAACCGAGTCGTAAGCACCCTCATTGAAGATCACGCAATGCTGCAAAATCTCGCACACCGAAGCGCCTTTATGTTGGCAACCGGCCTTCATAATCTCCACCACGCCAGCACTATCGGTGGCCACGGCACGTGCAAAGAATTTGCCACGAGCACCAAATGCCAATTCAGCTGGCCTAAAAGGATCTTCCACCGTACCGTAAGGCGATGACTTGGAAACGAATCCGCGCGGTGAAGTTGGGGAATATTGGCCTTTTGTCAATCCGTAAATACGGTTGTTCAAAAGGATGATATTGATGTTGATATTGCGTCGAAGCGCGTGAATAAAATGGTTTCCACCGATGGCAAGACCATCTCCATCACCACTCACTTGCCATATTGTAAGATTGGGATTGGTGACTTTTGCCCCCGTAGCAATAGCTGCCGCACGACCGTGAATGGTCTGCATCGCATACGTGTTCATGTAATACGGCAATCGACTTGAACATCCAATGCCGGAGATAACGGCCGTCTCGTAAGGCGGGATATTCAGTTCGGCCATCGCTTTGTGCAACGATGCAAGAAAAAAATGGTCTCCGCAGCCGGGGCACCAACGTGGTTGTCCCTTCTTATAATCTTGTGCTGTATAGGTCATAGCTTAGTTTTTGAGTTGTTTAGTTGATTCGTTTTTAAGTTGTTTAGTCTCTCAATATCTTGTCAAAAGCCTCAACCAGCTGTGCAACAACGAATGGCTGGCCCTTCACTTCATTGTATTGATAAGGTACAAAATCATCGATTTGGCCTCGCAGGTACCTAGCAAACTGGCCTAGATTCTGCTCTGCTACAACCACCTTCGGATAGTGTTTGAGCACAGCTTCGGTGTTTTTCGGCAACGGATTGATGAACTCAAACTGTGCCATTGCCACCTTCTTACCGGACTTGCGCATCTCTTCCATTGCCGAATAAAGGTGTCCATAGGTGCTGCCGAAGCCCACAATGAGCAGCTCGGCATCGTCTTTATCACCGAGAACTTCCACATCCGGCACTTCGATTTTGGCCACTTTGGAGGCCCGCAAATGCACCATCAGATTATGGTTATCGGGTTCTGTGGAGATAACTCCCGTGTCGCTGTCTTTCTCCAAGCCACCAATGATATGCTCATAACCCTCTTGTCCCGGTACGGCCCAGTAACGAACATCGGTCTTCGGATCGCGTTTGTAAGGGCTGTAAGCACCTTTCATCTCGGCCGTTGCATAGTGAGGATGAATCTCTGGGAGCTTATTGATATCGGGTAAACGCCACGCTGCCGATCCGTTTGCAATGAATCCGTCGGTCAGAAGGATAACGGGCGTGAGATGTTCGAGGGCTATCTTACAAGCCATATAGGCTGCATCGAAACAGTTGGTGGGACTAGTAGCTGCGATGACAGGCATCGGCGACTCACCGTTTCGACCATAGAGCGCTTGCAACAAATCGGTTTGCTCGCTCTTGGTAGGCAATCCTGTGGATGGACCTCCGCGTTGAACGTCGATGATAACCAATGGAAGCTCATCGATAACAGCTAAATTAATCACTTCGGATTTCAGACAAAGACCAGGTCCGGAAGTTGAAGTTGCAGCCAAAGCACCGGCAAACGAAGCACCCACAGCACTCGCAGCGCCCGAGATTTCGTCCTCACATTGCACGGTGGTAACGCCTAAACTCTTGTGTTTAGCCAACTCGTGGAGGATGTCCGTAGCCGGAGTGATGGGATAAGAGCCGAGAAACAGCCGCAATCCGGCACGTTCTGCCGCTGCGATCAATCCGTAAGCGGTGGCTTTGTTACCCGTAATATCCATGTAACGGCCCTTCACTTTGCTTTTCGATTCTATGCGATAAGTGGCCGGAACAGATGCATGTGTATTGTGACCGTAATCATATCCGGCCTGCACCACCTTGATATTATTCTCCGCAACCTGCGGTTTCTTCGCGAATTTCTTTCTTAGAAAGTCTGCCGCTAACTCTACATCGCGGTTGAAAAGCCAACAAACGATACCTACGGCAAACATATTTCGGCATTTGAGAATAGCTTTATTGTCCATTCCGCTGTCTTTCAGGCAGTCTTTCACCATTTGAGTGATCGGACAAGCCACCACGCGATCGGGATCGATTCCCAGTTCGCCGAGATAGTCTTCGGTCTTAAACTCGGCCTTTTTCAGATCTTTCGGACCGAAACTATCAGTGTCGATGATGATCGTTGCTTGCGGTTTGGCATACTTGTACTGTGTTTTCAATGCAGCTGCATTCATCGAAACGAGCACGTCGCAATAGTCACCGGGCGTCAACACTTCGCCTGTGCCGATGTGTACTTGATAACCCGACACTCCGTTAAGCGACCCTTGCGGGGCCCGAATATCTGCGGGATAATCGGGAAACGTAGAGATTCCGTTGCCCACCGTGGCCGAGACGGTGGAAAAAATGTTACCGGCCAATTGCATACCATCGCCGGAATCGCCGGAAAAACGCACAACAACCCGCTCTAACTCTTTTACTTCTAACTCATTTGTCATAATATGTAAATATAAGATTTTTGTATATTCTGCTGGCAAATATAGTTTAAATTCAAGACACGGCAAAATGAAAAACAGTTTATTTTCAATTTAATGCTTACAAACATGTCATTTACTTGCATTTTGATATGAAAAGAGTAAAAAATCGATAGTTTACCTCCAAAATCATGATTTAAATCAACTTAAAACGGATTTTGATGCTTGACAAATGTCAAGTCATGGTTGGATGAAATAGACGCATTTGCTGGTAAACGAGTAGACAAGAATTGATTGGGTTGCAAGCAACAGTTAATCGACGTGCGATTCATGCTTAATTGCACTTTGATTAACGGTGGATCGGCGTGCAAATAACGATGAATTGAAAGGTGGGAAGGTAGTACAAAAAAATCAGTTCATAAGTTTCATCGGGTTTCGAGTTGCTTCTTGTCGATGCGGAATCCAAGAGATCGCACAACGATCGACAAGCAGTAACGAGTCAACCGATCAACTTATGAACTGACGATTATACCTTATTATATATAAAGGAGATTATTTGCGCTTGCGCGAAGACTTCTTTACCACAGGTTTCTTAGCAGAAACAGAGATGTCTTCATCTTCCATTTCCGGTTTGGATTGCTGGATTTCGAGCAGCTCTACGGTGAAAATCAGCGTGGAATAAGGTTTGATTTTATCGACTTGACTTGCTCCATAAGCCAGCGACTGAGGAACATAAAGTTCCCATTTACTACCCACCGGCATCATCGTCAATGCTTCTGTCCAACCTTTAATCAGGCCATTGCAACGGAATATAGCCGTTTGCGGATCGCGTTTATACGAACTGTCGAAAACCGTTCCATCAATGAGTTTACCCTCATATTTCACAACCACCTGGTCGGTAGGCTTCGGAACAGCACCTGTTCCAGGTGTCAACACTTTGTATTGCAAGCCATCGGCTGTGGTTTTCACGCCTTCTTTCTTGGCATTTTCAGCCAACCAGTTTTCGTTTTCAGTCCTATACTGTGCGACGACAGCCTCTTTGTCGGCCTTGAGACGCTGCTCGAAGAATTTCTGAGCGGCATCATCGGTGAAATGTGTCGTATCTTTCGAGAGAGCCGAAATGAATCCGCAGATGAACAATTTGCTGTTGATTGAATCGCGTGTACCGGCGAAATCATTCTTAGTTCCGGGCAAAATGCGCTGCTGAACCATTCGAGCGATTTGCGCACCAGCCAAATAAGCCGTGTAATTCAGATCGTTTGTCTTGCCCAACGCATCTTTAAATCCCTGCACAAAGTCAGCCATATAAGTCGTGTCTACTTGATACTGCTGTTGCACATAAGGAATAAGTCCGCGCGTGGCAGCCTTTCCTGCGGCATAGCTCAACGAGTCAACAGATGACGAAAGCTTCACAACAGCCTGCTCAGTCTTCCCTTTCGACTCTTTCTTTTCTTTCTTCTTACCGGCCCAAACTGTGTTGATCGAAGCGCCAACAACGAAAACCAATGTCAGTAAAAAAATCCTTTTCATGATGCGTCGATGATTACTTACCGGCACTGATTAACTCAATCTTGAAGATTAAAGCCGAGAAAGGCTTGATATCTCCTTGTTCGCGCTCGCCGTAAGCAAGCTCTTGCGGAATGTAAACTTCCCATACCGAGCCAACGGGCATGTGTACAAGTGCGTCTGTCCAACCCTTGATCACCTGATTAGCACGCAATTCCAAGGGCTGTTTACGCGCATAAGAGCTGTCGAAAACCTTACCATCGATGGTGCGACCTTCATAATTCACCTTCACTAGAGATGTGTCTTTGGGCATCGGGCCATTACCTTCCTTGATGACTTTATATTGTACTCCGGATGGCAAAGTCTTCACACCGGCCTTCGTTTTGTTAGCAGCGAGGAACTTTTCACCGGCTGTTTTATTCGGTCCATATTGTTTTTCCATGCTCTTCGCTTTAATAGCCGACATCTTGGTCTGTGCGATTTGCTGTGCTTGTTCCATCGTCATGAGACCTTTTTTACCCGTAGTACCAGCCATAAAACCAGCCATAAAGTTCTTCATTGAGATGCTCTTGGTGGAGTCCTCACCGAAAACTTCATGGTTAATGCCCTTGATCATCATGTTGCTAATCTGCTGACCAATCTGTATTCCGGCATAATACGCAGTCTTAGATTTATCATCTCCGGCATTCGCTCCATCGTTAATACCTTTGATAAATTGGTCCATGTATGTGGTGTCCACATTCAGTCGACCCACCATATATTCTTTCAGACCCTGCGTTTGGGAATAGCCCATTGCATAACTCATCGAATCCAAGTCACTCTTCAAGTCTGCCTTGGGAGTTGAATTGCCGCAAGACGTGATCGTTGCAGCTGCGATAGCCAAAACGGCTACAATTGAAAGTTTCTTCATGTTAGCTTTACTCTATGTTTTATTAATTGTTATTGAATATTCGTTTGCATGTCGATCGCCGATTCAAACCACAGCAATCAGTTCCACATCGAAGATTAATGTGGCAAAAGGAGGTATCGAACTGCCGGCTCCGCGTTCGCCATAACCGAGGTGATAAGGAATAAAGAAGCGATATTTGGCACCTTCCTGCATGAGCTGCAAACCCTCTGTCCAACCGGCAATCACCTGATTCAACGGGAATGTTGCAGGTTCGCCGCGCTGCACACTACTATCGAATATCGTGCCATCAATCAGCATTCCCTCATAGTGACACTTCACTTTGTCGGTTGCTTGAGGACGTTTGCCATTGCCTTCTTTCAACACTTGATACTGCAAACCACTCGAAAGGGTCACCACGCCGTCCTTTTTCGCATTCTCGTCGAGATATTTTTTGCCGGCGTCTTTGCTATCCTTATATTTCTCCGCAGCAGCTGCACGCTGCTTCTTTTCCTGCTCCTGAAAAAAATGTTGCACAATTTCCTGCGCTTCCTGATCACCGATTTGCGGCTCAACACCGCCAATCACGTCTTTGATAGCTTGTGCGAAGTCGTCGATATTCAATGCTTTCGCACCCATATCGCACAACTGTCGACCGATGCCTAACCCCAAGGCATAACTCACTTTGTCCATAAAGATTTTGTCTTCGAATAAATATGAAATGTTTAAAAACGCACAAAGATACTACTTTTTATTGATAGTGCACGTGCAAATCACTGAAAAATGCTATTTTTGTACATTATTCATCATTTAAACCTGGCATCAATGAGAAAGAAAATCGTATTTTTAACCGGTGCGGGAATGTCTGTCGAAAGCGGTTTCAAGACGTTTCGCGGAGCCGATGGACTATGGGAAAACTATCCCGTTGAGCAAGTGGCATCGCACGAAGGATGGGAAAACGATCCCACACTTGTCACGAATTTCTATAACATGTTGCGTCGGAAGCTCTTTAATGCACAACCAAACGAGGGACATCGACTCATTGCCGACATGGAGAAAAACTGCGATGTGACGGTCATCACGCAGAATGTGGACGATTTGCATGAGCGTGCCGGTTCGTCAACCGTCATTCATTTGCATGGCGAATTGGCCAAAGTGTGCTCCGAACGCGATCCTTACAACCCGCATTTCATTCAAAAACTCACGGCCGAAAATCCAGACATACAACCCGGAACGCGTGCCGGCGATGGCTCGTTGTTGCGTCCTTTCATCGTGTTTTTCGGCGAATCGGTGCCGATGATAGAGCCTGCGGCCACCGAAGTGGGCACAGCCGACATCTTCGTCATCATCGGTACGTCGCTCAATGTTTATCCTGCCGCAGGTTTGGTGCATTATGTTCGTCCCGGCACACCTATTTATATGATCGATCCCGAACCCGTAATCGCTCGCACAAACACCCATATCGTGCACATCGCTAAGGGTGCGAGCGCCGGCATGAGAGAGTTTGTCCAATTGATAATTGAGAATTAATAATTAATAATTGACCGTTACTTGCGATGCAATTAACCGTTAATCAGCGTGCAACTAAGCATGAGTTGCAGTGCGTTTAACGCTTACTTGTAACAGCACTCTTATCTCATTGATTCACTGTAAGATTTAAAACAAGTAGTTATCAATCATTGATTCCGATGCAAAGATACAGAAAGATGCTCGCTTTTAAGGCAATCAAAACAAATGAACAAGTCGCAACGATCAAGTCGAAGATGGTAAAACTGTTGATCGTTACTGCTCTTTTCTTCTTCACCGGATGTTCTCGCCCAACGAAAAAGGTGGTAGAGCGCAATGAATTTGTCACCGAACGGCTTGTCAAAACTACACCGGTGAAAGACCAAGGGCGCAGTCAACTGTGCTGGCTCTATGGTTTTTTAGCTACTGTCGAGAGCGAACATCTAATGTCAGGAGACTCTGTCAATCTCTCCACAGACTATCTCGCACGGCGTGTTTTAGAAGATGAAACGCGGCGATGTTTCCTCTCCGGCGGACGGAGCGGCATCTCGCTGCGAGGCACGTCACTGATGGCGCAACACGCTCTGGTGGCATATGGGGCGATGCCTTACGATGCTTACTGCAACCCAAAGCCTGTGAACTATGACGCACTGACACGCAAACTGCTGCGCATTGCCGGTACGCAACCCTCGCTTTCGGCTCTCATCGCGCGCGGTCAAACGATGATGGACGACGAGATTGGCCCCGAACCGCAGCACGTTTATATGTTGGGGATGGAGTATACACCGCTGCAATTCGGCGAGAGTGTGTGCAGACGCGACGAATATATGGGGTTGACCAGTTTCACGCACCATCCTTTCGGAAGAACGTTCGTACTTGAAGTGCCCGATAACCGTACACGCGATGCGTTCTTGAATGTGCCTATCGGGCAGTTGACAAACCTTATTGAGGCGGCCCTCTCGGCCGGACACGCCGTGTGTTGGGAGGGAGATATGAGCGAGCCCGGCTTCTCTTTCGAGGACGGAAAGGCCGACATCGTTCCTCGAGCGGTCTGCACGCAGGCGGCGAGACAGCGTCTTTTCGAGCGTCGTAAGACCACCGACGACCACGTGATGGAGCTCATTGGCCTGGCCCGCGACCATCAAGGGCGTCGTTGGTTCATAGCCAAGAACTCGTGGGGAACGCACAACCGCTACGGCGGATGGATGTATCTGTCTCGCGAATACGTTTATTTGAAGACCGTAGCCGTGTATTTGCGGCGTGAAGCAGTGAGTAAGTTACAGCCTCATCTTTTGAATTTAGCGGACTGAAAACTCATTCGATACTTAAGCGATGAGCTCGTTCACTTGTTTACTTGTCTACTCGTTCGCTCCTCTAAACCTGTTCAATACTTAAACGATGAACCTCCGAGAAACTCGCGGAGCAATGAAGTGGGCGGCAGACTACGATTCGGAATCTGAGAGAAATACTTCAAAAACTTGCGCAACCGATAGGCTTCTGCGTATTCTTCGCAATTCTCCGGCACCATCTCCAACAACGGTTCGGCCTGTGCTTTGATAACCGCCAGCTCGAAAAGCATTGCTGTATTGAACATTACATCGGCATTTTCCTGGTACGGGAATATCCACTTGTTCTCTCCGGCACGTACACTCGGCCAACGATGGATCGTTTCCTGTGCTGTACAACCGCGGTATTTATTGTCTCTGATGATGCGACGCAGCAGTCGGTTGTCTGTTGTGGGAATGTAATTGTGGTCATCCAATAGGATGGTTGTCAGTGCCGAAGCATAGATTTTGAACTTCTGTGCAGCCGGAATGCGGTCGGTGAGCTGCGGGTTGAGTGCGTGAATGCCCTCGACTACCAACACATTATTGTCAGCAAGCTGCAAACGGCGGCCTCCCTTTTCGCTCTTCCCGGTCTGAAAATTATATTTCGGCAGTTCCACTTCTTCTCCCCGGAAGAGCGCTTGAAACTGTTCGTTGATGAGCGGAATGTCAAGTGCGTAGATACTTTCATAGTCGAACTCTCCCTTTTCGTCCTTAGGTGTGAGTTCACGATTCACAAAATAATCGTCGAGTGATATCTGAACGGGTTTGATTCCGCTTGCCAAAAGCTGCACCGAGAGGCGTTTGCAGAAGGTAGTCTTGCCGCTTGACGACGGTCCTGCAATCAAAACCACTCGCGTTCCGCAGCGATCGGCAATCTGATCGGCAATTTGTGAGATACGTTTCTCTTGTAATGCTTCCGACACATTGATAAGATCTGTGGTGTGTCCTTGCTTCACTGCCTCGTTAAAGTCGCCTACTGTCGTGATGCCTAAGATGCTTTGCCAGCGGTGATGCTCCTTAAACACCTCGAACATCTTATCTTGCGGCACCATCTCTCCAAGTTTTCCGGGGTCTTGAAGAGACGGAATACGCAGCAAAACACCGTCATAATACTTCTCAATTCCGAAGAGATAGATCTGTGAAGTATTGGTAAGCATCGACCCATAATAGTAATCCTTATAATCGTCAATCGTATAATAGATGGTATAGAGCGCTCCCGAGCTTTCGAGGAGCTTGACTTTGGCTCCGTCTCCCAAGCTACGGAACATATTGATAGCATCTTCTGTGGTGGTTTCGTGCCGCAGAATGGGGAATCGTGCATCTATAATCTCCTGCATTCGGATGCGGATTCGGTCGGCGTCTTGCTGCATAACAGGGTGCCCCAATTGCAGATTGCAGAAGTAACCGTTAGAAACCGGCGTGTCGATTACTACTTCGCTGCCGGGATAAAGGTCGTGAACGGCTTTGCAAAGAACGAAGAACAACGATCGCGTGTAAGCACGAGAACCCGATGCAGAGTGCATATCCAAGAACTCCACATCCTTGTTATGGAACACCCGGAAATGCATTCCCTCTACCTTATTGTTGACCTTTGCGCTGATAGGTCCATACGGCATAGCGAGCTGAAAGTCACGAAAAATGTCAGAAAGTGTGCTTCCGATAGCAACGTTTTGAGTTTTTTTATTATTTTTGCAACGGATTTGTACTGTTTGTTTCATTTCTTTTTAAAGAATAATGTTGCGTAAAAGTAAGCAAAAAGCGCATAAAGTGACATTGCAACTCACTTAAATTAGATAAAAATATGTCGATTTGGATTTTCTTAAAACTTATCGGTTCGCTGGCCCTTTTGATGTACGGTATGAAATCGATGAGTGAAAGTTTGCAGAAGATGGCAGGTTCGCAGCTGCGCCACGTGCTGCAAGCGATGACTACAAACCGCTTTACAGGAATGATAACCGGTATGTTCGTGACAGCTGCCGTACAGTCTTCCACAGCCACAACTGTGATGACCGTGTCGTTCGTTAACGCCGGATTGCTCACGCTTGCACAGGCAATCTCGGTCATAATGGGTGCAAACATCGGAACGACTCTCACTGCCTGGATTATGAGTGCAGGCTTTTCATTCAACATTACCGACTTTGTTTATCCCGCATTCTTCATTGCCATTATCCTGATTTATAATAAACGGCGCAAGAATATAGGCGATTTCCTCTTCGGCGTGGCGTTTATGTTCCTTGGATTGGGCACACTCCGCCAGACGGGTATCGATATGGACCTGGCCCATAATCAGCCAGTGCTCGACTTCTTTTCCTCCTTTGACTCCGACAGTTTTATCACAACGATCGTCTTCTTGCTGCTCGGCAGCGTGCTGACGATGTGTGTTCAGTCGTCAGCAGCCATTATGGCTATCACGATGATCCTGTGTTCGAGTGGCGTTCTGCCCATATATCAAGGCATTGCATTGGTCATGGGTGAGAACATCGGTACCACAGTGACATCTAACATCGCTGCATTCACAGCCAACACACAGGCTCGACGGGCTGCATTCGCCCATATGTTCTTCAACGTTTTCGGCGTGATTTGGATGCTGTGTGTGTTCAGACCATTCGTAGATATGATTTGCTCACTTGTTGGTTACGATGAAAACTTAGTGCCAGGAAACGCCGCTTTCATTGCAAATGCTGCCAAACTCTCGTTTGTTTTGGCTGCTTTCCATACGGTTTTCAATATCACCAATACGATGATTCTTATTTGGTTTATTCCTCAAATAGAGAAACTCGTGTGCCGAGTCATCAAACCTCGCCGTTCGGAAGACGAAGACGACTTCCGACTTCGCTTCATCAGCAGCGGTATTTTGCAGACTCCCGAACTCTCGGTGTTGGAAGCTCGCAAAGAAATTCAGTCGTTTGCAGAGCGCATCCAACGCATGTTCGGAATGGTTAGAGAGCTACTCGGTACGACCGACGATGGCGCTTTCATCAAACTTTTTACACGCATCGAAAAGTATGAAGGCATCAGCGACAATATGGAAATTGAAATAGCGAAGTATCTCGATCAAGTGAGCGATGCCCATTTAAGCGATGAAACCAAAGCGAATATCCGTGCGATGCTGCGCGAAATCAGCGAACTTGAAAGCATCGGAGACAGTTGTTACAACATAGCTCGCACCATCAGCCGCAAAGTAAAGAGCAAAGAAGACTTCACCGAACGGCAATACGAACACATTCATCAGATGTTCGAACTGACCGACGATGCTCTCTCGCAGATGAATATTATGCTCAACGACCGCAAGGAGAATCTCGACGTCAACCGTTCGTTCAACATTGAGAACGAGATCAACAACTATCGCAACCAGTTAAAGAGTGAAAACATCAACGATGTAAACGATCATCTCTATACCTATGCTATCGGAACGATGTATATGGATATTATTGCCGAATGTGAAAAGCTCGGCGATTACGTTGTCAATGTAGTCGAAGCGCGTATGGGTACGCGGCAACGCGAAGCGTGATTAGAGATTAGATACGAAAATATGAGCGGCTGAAAAGACGGTACAAAACATCTCTGTGCCATCTTTTCAGCCTTTTTTCTTTTTACGTTTTATTATCGCCAAAACATAACAGTATATACTTATTTGCAGAGAAAGATAGAGAGGCCGTTCTGATTAATAGTTAATCACGCTGCAACTAACCGTTAATCGGCGCACAATTAACGGTTAAACGAAGGGTGACTAACGGTTAGTTGCGCGACATTTAACGGTTAATGAGAAGCGGGGTGTCTGTTTGTTGTTGTTCGATTGAAATAAAACTTTTTTCGATCGGAATAAAAAACACAGGGAGTTTTATGTGAATCGGCCGATCGAAAATATCTCAGAAAATGCTTGGTTATGTGCGGAAATGTTCGTAACTTTGCACCGTTCAGTGGAATGGGGGGCTCTGATAAGAGCTCCTCATTCTGTTTTTAATAAATTATTTATGATTGACAAGAAGATCGTAAAAACGTTAGTCGATGAGTGGCTTACAGGAAAAGACTACTTTTTAGTAGGTATTGAGATCAGCCAAGACGATAAAATCGTGGTGGAAATCGACCACGCCGAGGGCGTATGGATTGAAGACTGCGTAGAATTAAGCCGTTACATTGAGGATCATCTCAGCCGAGACGAAGAAGATTATGAGCTGGAAGTAGGTTCGGCAGGGCTCGGTCAGCCTTTCAAAGTGCCGCAACAGTACATCAATTTCATTGGGAAAGAGGTGGAAGTGATGGACTCCGAGGGCAAGAAAATCAAAGGAATTTTGACCAATGTGGATGGGAACGACTTCACGGTCACGGTTCGTGAAAAGGTGAAAGTAGAAGGAAAGAAGCGCCCCGAACTGCAAGATGTGGTGCACGAGTATCAAATGGACAAAGTGAAATATACGAAATACATCATCGACTTTAAGTAAGTCTTTTCGTTTTTTAACCTTGAAGTCGGCGGAGGTTGCAGTAAACGAACTTTCGAGTTACTATTGTTCTATACTCGACGAAAGCGAAACCCCATCCGCTCATCAACTTAAAAGCGAATGAACTCAGAAAAAATAAAATTCAAAAACTTATATGGCACTAAGAAAAAAGGATGAAGAGACAATCAGTATGATTGATACTTTCAGGGAGTTTAAAGACACAAAGAATATCGATCGCACTACTTTGGTGAGCGTACTCGAAGAGAGTTTCCGCAACGTTTTGACCAAAATATTCGGCAGCGATGAGAATTTTGACGTCATTGTAAACCCTGATAAGGGCGACTTTGAAATCTATCGCAATCGTATTGTGGTAGCAGACGGAGATGTGGAAGACGAAAACAAGCAAATTGCTCTTGCTGAGGCGCAGAAGATCGAACCCGATTATGAGGTGGGCGAAGACGTTTCCGAACGCGTAGATTTTGCCAAATTCGGACGCCGCGCCATACTGACGCTTCGCCAAACACTGGCTTCCAAGATCCTCGAACTTGAACATGACTCCTTATATAATAAGTATAAGGACCGCGTGGGACAGATTATTTCGGGTGAGGTTTATCAGATATGGAAACGCGAAGTGCTGGTAGTTGACGACGAAAACAATGAGTTAATTCTGCCGAAGTCTGAACAAATCCCCTCAGATCAGTATCACAAGGGCGAGACTTTGCGCGCCGTCATCCTGCGAGTGGATAATGAAAACAACAATCCGAAGATCATTTTGAGTCGCACCAGTCCTATGTTCCTCGAACGATTGTTGGAAGCTGAGGTGCCCGAAATCAGTGATGGACTCATCTCTATCAAGCGAATCGCCCGGATGCCAGGTGAAAGAGCCAAGGTGGCTGTTGAGAGTTACGACGAGCGAATAGACCCCGTGGGAGCCTGTGTGGGCGTCAAGGGTAGTCGTGTTCACGGCATTGTGCGTGAGCTCTGCAATGAAAATATCGACGTAATCAATTACACTTCCAATACGAAACTCTTCATTCAGCGTGCTCTTAGTCCTGCACGCGTGAGCAGCATTACGCTCGATGAGGAGAATCATAAGGCTGAAGTATTCCTCCAACCGGAAGAAGTTTCATTGGCAATCGGCCGTAGCGGGCTCAATATTAAGCTCGCCTCGATGCTCACCGAATTTACAATCGATGTGTTCAGAGAAGTTGCCGGCGACGAGGGAGACGAAGATATCTATCTCGATGAGTTTGCAGATGAAATTGATCAGTGGGTTATTGATGCCATCAAGGCCATCGGTCTTGATACAGCTAAGGCTGTACTCAATGCTCCTCGGGAGATGTTGATCGAGAAAGCCGACCTTGAAGAGGAGACTGTCGACAACGTGCTGCGCGTGCTCCAAGCCGAATTTGAACGGTAATGGGCACCCCGTCATAGGAGCGCACGGCGGCGTGTGCGTTCTTTCCAACCAGCAAACGATTACCAACGGAACGTAACGCCGATGCGTCCCAACACCTATCAACAGAAAAGAGAGATATTCAATGAGCATCAGATTAAATAAAGCATTACGTGAATTAAACATCGGACTTCAAACGGCCGTTGAGTTCTTGGAGAAACGAAACGAACTGGGAGAAGTGAAAAACGAACTGAGTTTCAAACTCAGTGAGGCCCAATACCAAGCGCTGATCGAAGCTTTCAAGCAGGATGCAGAGGTCCGTAGCCAGGCCGAACGCCTTTTCTCGAAGAAGCCCAAGGATAAGAAGCCTTCGCGAGAAGCCAAAGACAATCGGGCAGAGAGTCTGCTCAAATCGACCAAACAACAGCAGTTTAAACCGCTGGGTAAAATCGATCTCGACAACGTCGGTAAGAAATCGGCTGCCGATATACCTGTCGAGTCTGCGCAGCAAACGGTTACGAAAAAAGACAGTAGTACACCGACTCCAGTTACCGAAGCACCGCAAGAAACCGTTCAGATAGCAACCGAACCGGTCATTGCACAAGAACAGAAAGAAGCGAAATCCATTGTGACGGCCGAAATGAAAGCTACTTCGCAACCCTCTGATCATGAAGAGGTTGCAAAGTCGGCAGAATCTACCGCGCAACCAATAGTAAATCACAATGCAACTAACGCTGATTCGCAACCCGAAAAAGCATTAGACGCAACGCAAGTAACGGTTTCCGAGAAACCGACCGCAGATACTTCTGTCGACGAGGAACCGAAATCCACCGAACAAACAGCGTCTAGGTCGACCGAAGATAAGGATTCTGGTCCAGCCATTTTCCAGCTCAAAAGCGAAAAGGCGATGCTCAACGCGCCCAAGGTAAACGTACTCGGAAAAATCGATCTCGATGCAATCAACCAGAGTACACGGCCTAAGAAGAAGTCGAAAGAAGAACGGCGGAAAGAGCGCGAAGAGAAAAACCGACAGGCAGGAGGCGAGCGTAAGAAGCGGGTTCGTATCAACAAGGAGCGCGTAGATATCAATGCTGCGGCCAATCAGCCTGCGAATACCGGTAATTCGGCCGCAAACAAAAATGCCTCCGGTAAGAAAAGCAAGAACCGCAAGCGCAATCACAAGCCTTTGGAAGTGAACGAAGAGGATGTAGCACGCCAAGTAAAGGAGACGCTGGCACGGCTTACCAATAAACAGAATCAGAACAAGAAGGGGGCAAAATACCGCAAAGAGAAGCGCGATGCCGTGCAGGAGAAGCTCAACGAAGAGGCTCGTGCCGAGCGCAAAGACAGCAAAACGCTGAAGCTCACGGAGTTTGTCACCGTCAGCGAACTTGCAACGATGATGGATGTATCGGTCAATCAGGTTATCGGTACGTTGATGAGTGTCGGCATTATGGTGTCGATCAATCAGCGCCTGGATGCCGAAACAATCAATCTTGTTGCCGAAGAGTTCGGCTTCAAGACTGAATATGTGAGTGCCGAAGTGTCTGAAGCCGTGACCGAAGAGGCCGACGACGAGTCGGAACTCGTATCGCGCGCCCCCATCGTAACGGTGATGGGACACGTGGATCACGGTAAGACATCGCTGCTCGACTACATTCGCAAGACTAATGTCATTGCAGGTGAGGCCGGCGGAATCACTCAACACATCGGTGCTTACAACGTGAAGCTCGAAGACGGACGCCGTATCACTTTCTTGGATACCCCGGGACACGAAGCATTTACGGCTATGCGTGCCCGCGGAACACAGGTTACCGACATCGCGATTATCATCATTGCGGCCGACGACAGTGTGATGCCGACCACGCGCGAGGCTATTGCGCATGCTCAAGCAGCTAATGTGCCGATGGTGTTTGCCATCAACAAGATTGATAAACCGGGTGCCAACCCCGACAAGATACGTGAAGATCTTTCGCAAATGAATCTTCTTGTGGAAGATTGGGGTGGTAAATACCAGTGTCAGGAGATTAGTGCCAAGCAGGGTTTGGGTGTGAAAGAGCTCTTGGAAAAGGTGCTTCTCGAAGCCGAAATGCTCGACTTGAAGGCTAATCCCAATCGAAAGGCTACGGGAAGTATCATCGAATCGTCATTAGATAAGGGTCGCGGCTATGTAAGTACGTTGCTCGTAAACAACGGAACACTGCGAGTGGGCGACAATGTCATTGCCGGAACCAGTTGGGGTCGAATCAAAGCGATGTTCAACGAGCGCAATCAGCGCATTGAAGAAGCCTGTCCTGCTGAGCCTGCCATTATCTTGGGACTTAACGGTGCACCGACAGCCGGCGACACATTCCACGTTTTAGAGACCGAGCAAGAGGCTCGCGACATCGCCAACAAGCGGTTGCAGCTGCAACGAGAGCAAGGTCTTCGCACGCAGAAACGATTGACGCTGAGCGATATCTCACATCGAATTGCCTTAGGATCATTCAAAGAACTGAACATCATTGTCAAAGGAGATACCGACGGTTCGATAGAAGCGCTGAGCGATTCGTTCATCAAACTGTCTACCGAAAAGATCAAAGTAGACGTCATTTACAAGGCCGTTGGACAGATTTCAGAGAGTGATGTCACCTTGGCCGATGCTTCTGACGCCATCATAGTGGGCTTCCAAGTGCGCCCGTCGGCTGCTGCACGCAAGCTGGCTGAGCAAGAAGGTGTAGAGATCAATACCTATTCCGTGATCTACGACGCCATCGACGACGTGAAGTCTGCAATGATCGGAATGCTCGATAAAGTGAAGAAAGAAGTGGTAACAGGTGAAGTTGAGGTGCGCGAAGTATTCAAAATATCGAAGGTCGGAACTGTTGCCGGTGCCTTTGTAACCGAAGGCAAGGTGCACAGAAGCGACAAAGCGCGGCTCGTTCGCGACGGAATTGTGATCCATACAGGCGATCTCAACGCCTTGAAACGTTATAAAGACGATGTCAAAGAGGTGGCTTTCGGCTTCGAGTGCGGTATCAGTTTCGTCAACTTCAACGATATTCAGCAAGGCGATATTATCGAAACCTTCACCGAGATTGAGGTTCAACAGAAGTTGTAGGCACATTTGTTACCATCCCGAAGTGTGGTATGGATTTTGTATCTGACGATTGTAGGGGCGTACGTAGCGTATGTTCCTACAATCGGTTAATCATTCAGTAAATGATGGATAATAACAATAAGAATGCGTATGTGAGACAAGTAGCCGAACAAAAATATGAGTTCGGCTTCACCACAGACGTGCATACGGATATCATCGAGAAAGGTTTGAGCGAAGATGTTGTGCGTTTGATCTCCGTAAAAAAAGGTGAACCGGAATGGCTTTTGGCGTTTCGCTTACAGGCATTTCGTTATTGGCAGAAGCTGAAACAGCCCTCGTGGGGACACGTCCGATTGCCTGAAATCGATTATCAAGCCATCTCTTATTATGCCGATCCATTGGCTAAGAAGCCCAAAAACAAAGAGATCGATCCCGAAATGGAGAAGACTTTCGAGAAGCTTGGCATCCCTTTGGAAGAGCGTTTGGCATTGAGTGGAACGGCAGTAGATGCCATTATGGACTCCGTTTCGGTGAAAACGACATTCAAGGAAAAGCTCGCCGAGAAAGGAATTATCTTTTGTTCAATCGGCGAAGCCGTTAAAACGCATCCCGACTTGGTACGCGAATACTTGGGAACAGTCGTTCCTTATAGTGACAATTTCTTCGCAGCGCTCAACAGTGCAGTGTTTAGCGACGGTTCGTTTGTATATATTCCCAAGGGTGTTCGTTGCCCGATGGAACTCAGTTCATATTTCCGCATCAATGCAAGAAATACCGGTCAGTTCGAGCGTACACTCATTGTGGCCGAAGATAACGCGTATGTGAGCTATTTAGAAGGCTGTACTGCCCCAATGAGAGACGAGAATCAGCTGCACGCTGCGATAGTAGAGATTATCGTAAAAGAGGCTGCTGAGGTGAAGTATTCAACTGTTCAGAACTGGTATCCGGGTGATGAGAGAGGCCGAGGAGGTGTCTTTAACCTCGTAACGAAGCGCGGTGACCTGCGCGGTAACGGCTCGAAGCTGTCGTGGACACAGGTAGAAACGGGCAGCGCCATTACTTGGAAGTATCCGTCTTGTATTCTTCGGGGCGACGATTCGCAAGCAGAATTCTATTCGGTAGCCGTTACCAACAATTATCAGGAGGCCGACACGGGTACCAAGATGATTCATATGGGCAAGAATACAAAGTCTACCATCATCTCGAAAGGTATCAGTGCGGGTCATAGTCAGAACTCTTATCGAGGCTTGGTACGTGCTACTGCCAATGCGGATAATGCCCGGAATTACAGCTCTTGCGATAGTCTGCTGCTCGGAAGTGACTGTGGTGCGCATACGTTTCCATATATGGACATTCACAACGACACGGCAATCGTAGAACACGAAGCCACAACCAGCAAGATCAGCGAGGAGCAATTGTTCTACTGCAATCAGCGAGGCATACCTACGGAGCAAGCTGTCGGCCTGATTGTTAACGCTATGCCAAGGAAGTTTTAAATAAATTGCCGATGGAATTTGCCGTTGAAGCCCAAAAACTTTTGAGTGTTTCGCTCGAAGGAACAGTAGGGTAGGAGTGACGGATGAATGCTGATGGATGACGGATGAATGGTGAAGGATGAGCGTTTAAAACTTAAAACGCACCAATTTACAAACTCATTACCTCATCAACTCACAAACTTATGAACTCATCAACTCATAAACTTATGTTGCAAGTAAAAGATTTACACGCCTCAATTGCAGGCAAAGAGATATTGCGGGGCATTGATCTCACCGTACGAGATGGCGAAACCCACGCTATAATGGGCCCCAACGGATCGGGTAAAAGTACACTGTCGGCCGTGTTGGTGGGCAATCCACTCTACGAGGTTACACGTGGAGAGGCTTACTTTAACGGTAAAAACCTACTCGAAATGAAGCCCGAAGACAGGGCCAATGAGGGCTTGTTTCTCTCGTTTCAATATCCGGTTGAGATTCCGGGTGTATCTATGACCAACTTTATGCGTGCTGCCATCAACGAGAAACGCAAGTATCTGGGACTCCCGCCGATGTCTGCCGCCGACTTCATCAAGCTGATGAAAGAGAAGCGAAGCAT
The DNA here is from genome assembly GCF_000613405.1 of Hoylesella enoeca JCM 12259. Taxonomy (GTDB): domain Bacteria; phylum Bacteroidota; class Bacteroidia; order Bacteroidales; family Bacteroidaceae; genus Prevotella; species Prevotella enoeca. The sequence goes on from NZ_BAIX01000007.1 coordinate 45,338, forward strand.
TGTAGAACTCGACGCAAAATTGTCCAATCGCTCTGTGAATGAGGGTTTCAGCGGAGGCGAAAAGAAACGAAACGAGATCTTCCAGATGGCTATGCTCGAGCCGAAATTGGCTATTTTGGATGAAACAGACTCCGGTTTAGATGTCGATGCACTGCGTATTGTGGCCGAGGGTGTCAATAAATTGAAGCGTGCTGATACGTCGACTATAGTCATAACACATTACGAACGTCTGCTTGATATCCTCAAACCTGACGTCATTCACGTGCTTTACAAGGGGCGAATTGTGAAGTCCGGCGGGCCAGAATTAGCCAAAGAGATCGAAGCCAAAGGCTATGACTGGATTAAAGCAGAGGTCGGTGAATAAGCAAGAAGACTGAATTTATGCAAAGCGAAAAACAATATATCGACCTGTATGAGGCCAATCGGCAGGTGATTTTCGACCATTCTGCTGCACCGCTCAATGCCGTTCGCGACCGAGCTTTTGATGACTTCCGTCGCCAAGGGTTCCCTTCGCGTAAACAAGAACGATATAAATATACCGACATACAGCAACTTTTCGAGCCCGATTACGGGTTGAATCTCAAACGAATCGACATTCCCGTCAACCCATACGACGTCTTCAGCTGTGACGTTCCCAATCTGAGTACATCACTGTATTTCGTTGTCAACGACAGTTTTTACACCCGAACGCAACCCAAAGTACAGCTGCCCGAGGCGTTTTGGTTGATTCGCTCAACCGAGTGGCTGCTGATCGGCCCGAGCTTATTGCCCGTTATTATGCAAAGTTGGCCCAAACGGCCGACGATGCGATAACGGCGCTCAACACGATGCTGGCCGAAGACGGACTCGTTGTGTATGTTCCGCGGGGCGTAAAGATAGATCGCACCATTCAAGTGGTGAATATTCTCCGCTCGGATGTCGATTTGATGGTTAACCGTCGGGTGTTGATCGTACTCGAAGAAGGTGCAGAAGCAAAGTTTCTTTTCTGCGATCACACGATGGACGACCGCAATTTCCTGGCCACACAGGTGATAGAGGCGTACGTGGAAGCCAACGCTCAGCTCGATCTTTACTGTTTGGAGGAAACCCATTACAAGAATGTCAGGGTGAGCAATGTGTATATTGAGCAGCAGGCCGACAGTCGGGTGAATCACAATGTCATCACACTTCACAACGGAATTACACGCAATCGTGCCGACCTTATATTCAAAGGCGAGGGTGCTGAATGTAATCTCTGCGGCTGTGTCGTGGCCGACGGGCAACAGCACGTAGACAACAATACGATGATAGACCATCAAGTGCCGCGCTGTACCAGTCGGGAACTCTATAAATATGTACTCGACGACCGATCAACCGGAGCTTTTGCGAGCCGCGTATTGGTACGTCATGGAGCACAGAAGACCAGTTCCGAGGAGCGCAATCAGAACATCTGCGTCACCAAGGAGGCTCGAATGTTTACGCAACCGATGCTCGAAATCTATGCCGACGACGTGAAATGCGCCCACGGTTCGACTGTAGGCCAGCTCAATGATGCCGCTCTTTTCTATATGCGTCAGCGTGGAATCAGTCTTGAAGAAGCCAAGCTCTTGCTCGAATTTGCCTTTATCAACGAGGTGATCGACCAAATGCAGCTCACACCTTTGCGCGATCGCCTGCACCATTTAGTGGAAAAACGCTTCCGTGGTGAACTCGATCGATGTGAGGGATGCAGGCAATTAAGAATGGAAAAGTGAAAAGGTGAAAGGGTGAAAAGGGATGAATGATGATTAATGAAAGATGAAAAGAGGATTAAAAGAGTAAGAAAGTAAGAGATTAAGATAATGAAAGGGGATACGTCTACTATCGAAGGTGCCAATTATGAATTGTGAATGATGAATGATAAATTAATCCGTGCTTCTTTTCCGATACTCTCTCGCGAGGTGTATGGGCATCCGTTGGTTTATCTCGACAATGCAGCTACCACGCAAAAGCCGCTTTGTGTGCTCGATGCTATGCGTGAAGAGTATCTCAATGTCAATGCAAATGTGCATCGAGGCGTGCACTATCTCTCTCAGCAAGCTACCGACTTGCACGAGCAAGCACGCGAAACCGTGCGCCGGTTTATCAACGCTCGTTCGACGAATGAGATTGTTTTCACCCGCGGAACCACCGAAAGTCTGAACCTTGTAGCCACTTCTTTCTGCGACGGCGAGATGCAACCGGGCGATGAAGTGATTGTCTCGGTGATGGAACACCATTCTAATATCGTGCCGTGGCAGTTACAAGCGGCTCGTAAAGGCATTGCCATCCGCGTGATTCCAATGACCGATCGCGGTGAACTCGACATACAGGCGTATGCTAATCTGTTTACATCACGCACGCGATTGGTAAGCGTTGCCCACGTAAGTAACGTGCTCGGGACGGTGAATCCCGTGCAAGACATCATCCGAATAGCTCACGAACACGATGTCCCCGTGGTGTTGGATGGGGCTCAAAGTGCTCCTCATTTTAAGGTGGATATGCAGGAGTTAGACTGTGATTTCTTTGCTTTCAGCGGACATAAGATGTATGGTCCCACAGGCATTGGTGTGCTTTACGGCAAGGAGTCGTGGTTAGACCGCCTGCCGCCGTATCAAGGCGGCGGTGAGATGATTGCCAATGTAGACTTTGAAAAGACAACATTCGCCGAGCTCCCGTTCAAATTCGAGGCCGGCACACCTGATTATATTGCCACTCACGGACTTGCAACGGCCATCCGATTTATGACCGATCTCGGTCTCGATAATATTCAACGGCATGAGCAGGAGCTTACCCGTTATGCCGTGCAGGAGCTGAAAACAATTGAGGGGATACGACTGTTCGGTGAGGCAGAGCATCAGGATGCCGTGGTAAGTTTTCTTGTTCGCGACATCCATCACTTAGATATGGGCACGCTATTAGACCGCCTCGGCATTGCTGTTCGCACCGGGCACCACTGTGCTCAGCCGCTAATGACGCACTTGGGCATTGCCGGAACGGTGCGGGCTTCATTTGCTTTGTACAACAAGAAAGCAGAGATCGATGCACTCGTAGCAGGCATTCGGCGTGTAAGCAATATGTTTTAAGTGCGAGTCGAATGCTTACCCCACATTACTATAACGGTCTGATCGAGGCTGGATGCGATGAAGCGGGACGCGGATGTTTGGCCGGAAGCGTCTTCGCAGCAGCTGTTATCCTACCCGATGATTATGATAATCCGGCGCTGAACGATTCTAAGAAGTTGTCGTCTAAGTGTCGGTCGCAGCTCCGCCAGGCGATAGAGCGCGACGCATTGGCGTGGGCTGTGGGAGTGGTTACACCCGAAGAGATTGACCGAATCAATATTCTCCGTGCCAGCTTTTTGGCTATGCACCGCGCGTTAGACCAGCTTCGGGTGCGCCCACAGGCCATTATCGTTGACGGAAATCGGTTTGTTCCTTATCAGAATTTGCCTTTCACCACCATCGTTAAAGGCGATGGAAAATATCAGTCGATAGCTGCTGCGAGCATTCTGGCCAAAACCCATCGCGACGAATATATGCAGCAGCTGGCGTGCGAATATCCCGTGTACGATTGGGCGAGCAATAAAGGCTATCCCACTCGTCGTCATCGCGAGGCCATCCGTGCATTTGGCATCAGTCCCTATCACCGCCGTAGTTTCCAGCTTTTAGGTGAGTTGGACCTCTTGTTTGATGATTGAGAACTGACATTTGAGAATTGATCAATTAAGAATTGACAAATCATCATTCGCCAATTACGTTGTAGTCCCAAAGCCCCAAACACATAACACCAATAGCATCTATATATCCTTATTTATCAGACAGATGCGGACCACCCTGCAACAAGCCGTCAGTTGTGTTGCAACGAAGCATGAATCGCACGACAACCCATGCTTACTTACGTCACAACAAATCATGAGTTGCAACGCGATCTATTCGATCTATCCGTTTACTTGTCAACTCGTCTGCTGCGACCTAACTCAGAAAAGGTATCGTGCTGCACACCTTTGAACAAGCGGTTGAGCACAAATGAATAAAAAAACAGCAAACTCCGATCAAGGAATTTGCTGCCGTACGTTGGTTTACTAACCTGCAAAGGATGTGCGGAAAGCCTTATTTTCCGTGGTGCTCATCAGAAACTGTGAGTTTCTTTCGACCGCGAGCACGACGCGATGCCAACACACGCCGACCATTCTTTGTTGCCATTCTCTCGCGGAAACCGTGCTTGTTCACTCTCCGTCTGTTGTGAGGCTGAAATGTTCTTTTCATTGTTACGACTGTATTTTTATTGTTAATATTTTACGCTTTGGGGTGCAAAATTACGCAATTCTTTTGTAATCACCAAGGAAAAGCGCTTTTTTAGCGTCCAATCTACGGTTTTTTGCATTTTATTTGTAACTTTGCAGCGCTTCAAAGAACAGTCAATCGACACATATTATCATTCATTCAAGATAAAACAAAATGATCAATTCACAGGAGATTAAGATCGGAACGTGCATCCGTCTTGACAATCAGATCTTCACTTGCATCGATTTTCAGCATGTGAAACCGGGCAAGGGAAACACCGTTATGCGCACAAAGTTGAAGAATGTGACCACAGGTCGCGTGCTGGATCGCACCTTTCAGGTGGGTTTCAAACTCGAAGACGTGCGCATAGAACGCCGTCCTTACCAGTATCTTTACCAAGACGGGGAGGACTATATATTCATGAATCAAGAGACTTTTGAGCAAGCTCCCATCCCCAGAGAAGCCGTTACGGGCATCGATTTTATGAAAGAAGGCGACGTGGTGGAAGTGGTTACCGATACAACCGACGGCACTGTGCTCTTCGCCGAAATGCCAGTGAAGACGGTGTTGCGCGTCACGCACTCGGAACCGGGCCTCAAAGGAGATACCGCAACAAATGCAACCAAGCCTGCAACATTGGAAACCGGCGTTGAAATTCGCGTCCCGTTGTTTATCAACGAAGGTGAACTGGTGCAGGTAGATACGCGCGACGGATCTTATTTGCAGCGTGTGAAAGAGTGAGACTACATGTTTTTAAGTGTATGAGTTTTTAAGATTTTGAAATCAACTTACCATTCATTCAAAACTTAAAAACGCATATACTTAAAAACAAAACAGCTTACTCACTTACCAACCCACTAACTCACGTACTATTGAAATACTCATTCATCATCCCCGTTTATAATCGTCCCGACGAGGTGGACGAGTTATTGGAAAGCCTCACAACGCAAAGTTTAAAGTCGTTTGAGGTGATTATCGTCGAAGACGGATCATCAGTGACATGCCGGGAAGTGTGCAATCGCTATACCGACAAGCTGGATTTGAAGTATTTCGAGAAGTCAAATTCTGGCCCGGGACAGTCTCGTAACTATGGTGCCGAGCGTTCTTCGGGCGACTATCTCATTGTGTTGGATAGCGATGTGGTGCTTCCTGCGGGTTATTTGCAGGCTGTTGATGATGAATTGAAGCGTGAACCGGCCGACGCTTTTGGTGGTCCCGACAGCGCACACGCGTCTTTTACCGATACGCAGAAGGCCATCTCGTATTCGATGACAGCCTTTTTCACTACGGGAGGAATACGTGGCGGCAAAAAGAAACTCGATAAATTCTATCCCCGTTCATTCAATATGGGTATCCGACGCGATGTTTATGCGCAGCTCGGAGGCTTCTCCAAGATGCGCTTCGGAGAAGATATCGACTTTTCAATACGCATTTTTAAAGCCGGATGCAGCTGTCGTTTGTTTCCCGAAGCATGGGTTTGGCACAAACGACGGACCGATTTTCGCAAGTTCTTTCGACAAGTTTACAACAGCGGAATAGCCCGAATCAATCTCTATAAAAAATATCCCGAATCGCTAAAAGCCGTGCATTTACTGCCGATGTTGTTCACAGTCGGCGTATTGTTATTGGTCGTATTGTCGGCTTTTTTGCGTTCGTTATGGCCTCTCTCACTACTTTTGTTTTATGCAGCCATCATTTTTGGCGATGCGTTGCGTGTCTCTCGAAACCTCAAAGTGGCATTGCTGGCCGTCGTGGCAGCCTTTACTCAACTGATGGGTTACGGCTTCGGTTTTCTCAATGCATGGTGGAAACGCTGCGTGTTAGGGCGCGATGCGTTCAGCGCTTTTGAACGAACGTTTTATAAATAATGGATTCCCTCCCCATTTCTCAATGGTCTTTGGAAGATCGTCCACGTGAAAAGTTGGAACGATTAGGTGCTTCGGCACTGTCGAATGCCGAACTTTTGGCCATTCTCATAGGCTCTGGTTCTGCCCAGGAGAGTGCTGTTGACTTAATGAAACGCCTGCTACACGACTGCAACAACAATCTGAATACATTGGGAAAACACACCATTCACGATCTCATGAACTATAAAGGGATCGGCGAAGCAAAAGCTATCACCATTCTGGCAGCCTGCGAACTGGGCAAGCGACGTGCTCGCGAGAAAGCCGAGGAACGCGCAGATCTGAGTTCGGCAACGGCTATTTACAACCTGATGCACCCCCGAATGCAAGATTTGAGCATCGAAGAGGCTTACGTCTTGCTGTTGAATCGCAACTATAAACTCATCAAGGATGTGCTCATCAGCCGTGGCGGCATCAGCGAAACGGCCATCGACGTGCGCATAATCATTCGAGAAGCGTTGCTAAACAACGCCACCATCGTTGCACTTTGTCACAATCATCCCAGCAACAACAACTCGCCCAGTCCCGAAGACGATTGTATCACGCAGCTCGTTAAGAATGCCTGCAATCTGATGCGCATCTATTTCCTCGACCATGTCATCATCACCGATGGCCGATATTACAGTTATCACGAGAACGGAAGACTTTAATCCTCATTGAGAATGAAGGCTTGAGAATTGGGCGTTGAGCTTCAGATACAAAAACAAAAGAGCATACTTCACATGGAATCCATAGCTCATGCCCCATCAGATATCTATAAACGACACTGCAACTAACCATCGATCGCGCTGCAACTAATGCTTACTTGTCGTGCCATTTACAGTCAATTGACGTGTGGTTTGTAAACATTTGATTACTAATGACATATAACATTCAATCGATGTATGCTCTTTTGGTTTTGTATTTGAGACTCAATCAACGAATTATCACTTCTCAATTGTCAATTATCAATTCCTAACACGGTTTCTCACTTTTATTTTCTAACTTTGCATCTGACAATGAAACGAACGGAATGAAGTCTTCGGATTTTGTACATAAACTGATGGGTAAATACCTTTGGGGCAATCTCTTAGCCATGATTGCGGTGATCATTGTGTTGGGACTCGGCGTCAAATTCGGGCTCGACATCTACACCCATCACGGCGAAGCCATATCGATTCCCAATGTGCTGCATAAATCTTACGAAGACGCCAAACATATTCTCAACGATGCCGGACTGCAAGTCGAAGTCGCAGATACGGGTTATGTCAAGACGCTTCCACCCGGATCGATCCTCGCCCAATCGCCGGGTGCAGGAGAACGAGTGAAGACCGGGCATATCGTTTACCTCACGATCAACTCGCTGAACACGCCGACCATTACCCTGCCGGATGTTATCGACAACAGTTCTCTGCGTGAAGCGATGGCCAAACTCAAGGCAATGGGCTTTAAGTTGGGGCCACCCGAGTTTATTCCAGGTGAAAAAGATTGGGTGTACGGTGTCTTGGTGCAGGGCCACCACGTGTCGACTGGCGACAGAATATCCATAGACGACGTACTGACAATACAAGTCGGCAACGGCATGCGTAGTGAATCAGACTCCGTGAACTATGTAGACCCCATTGAACAAGGCACAGAAGGCGATGTCGATGAGTTCGAAGAGGTGACAGGTCCGCCTACGAACGAGTCGCCAACAGCACCGAAACCCGCACCGGCCAACGGTCAGGAAAAGAAGTGATAATGACTGAATATACAGAAGAAATCGACGAATTGGAAGATGAACAACAGCCGCTCTATGAACATTTCCGCATCGTTGTAGACGAGGGGCAAAGCCCGTTGCGCATCGATAAATATATGTTCGAGAAGTTGCAGCATTCCAGTCGCAACCGCATTCAGCAGGCTGCGGATGCCGGTTTTGTGCATGTGAACGATCGTCCGGTGAAAAGTAATTATAAAGTTAGGTCCAACGACGTAATCACTTTAATGCTTGACCGCCCGCGACACGATAGCACTATCGAGGCCGAGGACATCCCGTTGAACATCGTTTACGAAGATGCTGAGCTGCTGGTAGTCGATAAACCCGCTGGACTTGTTGTCCATCCGGGTGCCGGGAACTTCCATGGCACGTTGGTGAATGCCGTTGCCTGGCATCTGAAAGACTTGCCTTCGTATGATCCCAACGACCCCGAGGTTGGCTTGGTACACCGTATCGATAAAGACACCAGCGGTCTGTTGCTTGTTGCGAAGACGCCCGATGCTAAGCGTAAGTTAGGTGTTCAGTTCTTCAATAAGACCACTCGGCGCAGTTATAACGCCTTGGTGTGGGGGCATTTTGCTGAAAATGAAGGTCGCATCGAGGGCAATATTGGGCGCGATCCACGTGATCGGCTACGGATGAAAGTATTCGATCCCACTTCGGGTATCGGCAAACCGGCCATCACTCACTATCGCGTGCTCGAGCGTTTCGGCTATGTTACGTTGATAGAATGTATGCTCGAGACAGGCCGGACACATCAGATTCGAGCTCATTTGCGGCATATCGGTCACCCGTTGTTTGCCGATGAGCGTTATGGAGGTACCGAAATCCTGCGCGGTAACCGTAGTTCGACGTACAAGTCGTTCATTCAAAACTGCTTTAAATTATGCAATCGTCAGGCACTTCACGCCCGAACGCTGGGCTTCCGGCACCCGACTACTGGCCGAGAGATGGATTTCTGTGCACCGCTTCCGCGTGATATGGAGCAGCTGATAGATAAATGGAGAGCCTTTATAACGGGTACCACCATCGACACTTACGATAATTAAGGACACAAAAGATATGAAAAATCCCAAAAGAAACATAGCCATCGTGTGCGGTGGAGATTCTTCCGAGCATGACGTCTCAATGCGTTCGGCTCAAGGTTTGTACTCTTTCTTTGATAAAGAGCGCTATAATGTCTACATTGTCGACGTGAAAGGACTCGATTGGAACGTGCATTTTGAAGACGGAACCACGGCTCCCATTGATAAAAACGACTTTTCTTTTCTGGTGAATGGCAAGCTCGTAGTGTTCGATTATGCGTATATTACGATTCACGGAACGCCCGGTGAGAACGGAATAATGCAAGGTTACTTCGAGCTTCTGCATATTCCGTACAGCACAAGTGGCGTTTTGGTCGAGGCAATGACGTTTGATAAATTCGTGCTTAACAATTATCTGCGCGGCTTCGGTGTGAATGTGGCCGACAGTTTGCTGCTTCGTCGCGGTGAAGAAGATAAGTATTCCGAGGCTGAAATAGCGTCGCGCATTGGGTGGCCGTGCTTTGTCAAGCCTGCGGCCGACGGTTCGAGCTTCGGTATTTCAAAGGTAAAGAACGCCGATCAGTTAGCTCCTGCCTTGCGCGTTGCATTTATGGAGAGCGACGAAGTGATGATAGAACGTTACCTGAAAGGTACGGAAATCTCTGTCGGTTGCTACAAAACGAAAAACAAGTCGGTCGTATTTCCCGCCACGGAAGTCGTTACCAACAACGAGTTTTTTGATTACGACGCCAAGTATAACGGGCAAGTCGAAGAGATAACACCTGCTCGTCTCAATCCCGAAACGGCCGAACGGGTGGCCGAAGAGACGTCGAAGATCTATGACATATTGCATTGCAACGGCATCATTCGCATCGATTACATCATTTCCCAAGATCAAAACGGTCGCGATGTCATCAATATGCTCGAGATCAATAGTACTCCGGGAATGACCGCCACGAGCTTTATTCCGCAGCAAGTGAAAGCTGCTGGCTTAGACATTAAGGATGTCTTGACCGATATTATTGAAAATCAGATGTCGTGAAAAGACGTTAGTCGAGTTGCATTTAACCGTTAAACGCAACCTGACTAACGGTTAAACGTAATCCAACTAACGGTTAAATGCAATCCAACTAATGATTAAACGCACACGATTTAACGTCTAAACGCACAATTCCCAAAAATCAACAAGAATCTATGTCCACGCTATCTGAATTCGATCCGATACGTCCTTTCGAGCCCGAAGAGCTGCCCGAAGTGTTTGAAAGACTGCTGAATAACGAGCAGTTTCGCAAAGTTATCGCTTTCATTATGCCCGAAATGTCTTTCGATGTGTTTGCAACAAGGATGCGGGAATGTAAGACCGGCTTGGAGTTTCAGCACACTTTCTGTTACGGTTTTCTTGAAAAGCTCCTGTCAAAAGCCAGCAAAAGCTGCGATATCGATATCTCGGCGATTAGTAATCAGGGCCGATTTACCTTTATAAGTAACCACCGTGACATCGTGCTCGACTCTGCTTTCCTCGACAAATTACTCATAGATGCGGGCTTCACGACGACCTGTGAGATAGCCATCGGCGACAACCTGCTGTCGCTTCCGTGGATAAAAGACCTCGTGAGAGTCAACAAATCGTTTATTGTCGAGCGCAATCTGCCGATACGACAGATGCTGGCGGCCAGCCGAAGACTGTCCGAATATATGCACTATGCAGTGAATGTGAAGCACGAAAACGTGTGGATTGCACAGCGCGAAGGCCGTGCTAAGGACTCGGATGACCGTACACAGGAGGCCGTTCTTAAAATGATGGCGATGGGAGGAACTGGTTCTGCGGTCGAGCGACTCATCCAATTGCATATCGTTCCGCTGACAATTTCGTATGAATTCGACCCCTGCGACTATCTCAAAGCACAGGAGTTTCAGCTCAAACGCGATGTGCAGGGATGGAAGAAGAGTCCGCAAGACGACCTTGTCAGTATGCAAACGGGTATTTTCGGATACAAAGGGCGTATCCATTATCAATGTGCACCGTGTCTCGACAACTATCTCACGCAACTCGATCCGGCGCTGCCGAAGACCGAACTGTATGCTTCTGTCGCTGCGTTTATCGACCGACAGATTCACCGAAACTATCGACTCTACCCCTGCAATTATGTTGCACTCGATCTGCTTCGGGGGGCGACGGCCTACCGTTCGGCGTATACGGATGTCGACCAAACCGCTTTTGAACAATACATCAGTGGTCAGTTGGCCAAGATTGAGCTTGAAAACAAAGACGAATCCTATCTGCGTGAACGCCTGTTGACAATGTATGCCAATCCCGCCATCAATTATCTTGCCGCCCAATAACCTATGAAGAAATTCCTTGCAGTAGTCGGTCTGCTTGTCATCGTGATGAGTTGCCGACGTGAAAACTACCGGACAGGCGACGGAAAATATTCTTATCTGCGTGCCGATTTTGCCGAGTTGCACACCACTTCGCCCCGAGTGGTCGATTATCTTATCACCGACGACGGTGATTCCGTTACTTTTTCGCCGCGCATTACGGTTGATTGGGCCGTACGGGGCGATTCCGTTTATCGTGTGTTAGCCTATTACAACCTTAGCGAAGAGGGACCGGAAGCGGTGCGAATGAAGCAAATTCCTGTGATGAAATGGCGTAAAATGGCCGAGGGTGAGACGCGGTTCACCGATCCGCTCATCTTTGAGAGTGCGTGGATCAGTCGCAACCGGAAGTATCTCAATATCGGTTTCGCTGTTAAAACAGGTAAGACTGACACCTCCGATGCTCGTCAGACGCTCGGCGTTTCGTGTGATTCCGTCAAGCAATCGGCCAACAACGTGTCGCACATTTACCTCACCTTGTTGCATCATCAGAACGGAGTGCCTCAATATTACAGTGTCCGTGGCCATCTCAGCGTGTCGCTGCGAGATGTTGCCAAGGGGTCAGTCATTCATCTCACCGTCTATACTTACAAAGGAATGATTCATTTAACCAAAACCTTAGCGCCCTAAGTTAAGGAATTGGGAGGCTGTTGCCAATTAAGAATTGAGAAAGGATCATTCTTTGCTTAGGTCTTGAACAAAAGCACCTAAAAGCCAACTTCAAATAGATTCTATCTACTGTGAGCTGGCAGACATTTACAAACTGTATCTCGGTTAACCGTTAATCGCACGCTAATTAAACGTTGATTGCACTACGATTGATGCTTATTTGGAGGTTAACTAACGATTCGTTGTTGTGCTGTTTATAAATGCCTGCCAGATCACAGTAGATAGAACCTATTTGAAGTAAGTCTCGCTGTTTTAATATCCGAAACTCAATCGATGAATAAACAATTCTCAATGATCAATTCTCAATTATAAATTTTGCAGCGGAAGAATAGTCAAATATGGGGAAATTTGTGTAACTTTGAACCGAAAAAACAGTCGGATCAGCCGAGGCAAACTGCCTTTGCAACTGACGGATAACGGACAACAACGGCGGGAAACGGGATTTAACGATATGATCAAAACGGCAGAAGCCTATCACATTCCGGTGCTCTTAGAGGCGAGTATCGATGGACTGAACCTCCGAAAAGGCGGCGTTTACGTAGACGCTACATTCGGTGGGGGAGGCCATTCGCGTGAGATTCTTGCCCGATTGGATTCCACCGGCCGGCTCTTCGGTTTCGATCAGGATGCCGATGCTGCACAGAACACGATGGAAGACGAGCGTTTTACGTTCGTGAGAACCAACTTTCGTTACCTCAAAAACTGGATGCGGTATTACGAAACGGTGCAAATCGACGGTCTGTTGGCCGATCTCGGTGTGTCATCGCACCACTTCGACAATGAGCAGCGCGGCTTTTCGTTTCGTTTCGATGCCCCATTGGATATGCGGATGAACGCAAATGGGCCGACAACTGCGGCTGATATCGTGAATCGATATGATGAAGCGGCATTGGCAGACGTATTTTATCTCTACGGTGAAATGCGCAATTCGCGTCCCATTGCAGCAGCTTTGGTCAAGGCGCGAACGCTGAAGCCGATTACTACTACACGCGATTTCATTGCCGCTGTTGAGCCTTTCTTCAAGCGTGAACGCGAAAAAAAGGAGATGGCTAAACTCTTTCAGGCTCTCCGAATAGAAGTGAACAGCGAGATGGAAGCACTGAAAGAGATGCTGGCAGCGGCTATCGAGATGCTGAAACCGGGCGGCCGGCTTGCCGTTATTACCTATCACTCGCTCGAAGACCGCATTGTTAAGAACATCATCAAGACCGGTAATGCCGCCGGAAAGGTTGAACAAGACTTCTACGGACGCACAGAAACACCCCTGAAAGCGGTCAATGCCAAAGTGATTGTGCCTGACACGGAAGAGCAACAGCGCAATCCGCGTAGCCGAAGTGCCAAATTGAGAATTGCAGAAAAGAAATGAACAAGGATGAAAAAACAATAATCGATGTTGCCGCGGACACCGAGAAAGCCGATCCGCAACAGTCCAACTCCACACCGGAAACGGTGACCGGCACTATATCTGCGCCCGAAGAGGAATTGCAAACGCTGACGGAAGTCATCAAAGAGCAGGCTACTGAGGACGAGTCTCCACTGTCGGCCAACTTTACTTTGCGTAAGATCTTGGGTGGAGACATTCTCAACACGAGTACCATTCGGCATCAGATCTGGCTCTTTTTGCTCATTGCTTTCATTCTGCTTATATATATTTCCAATCGATACAGCTGTCAGCAAGACCTTATCGAGATAGATAAACTGAAACGAGAATTGCAGGATGCACGTTACAAAGCACTGTCTACGAGCAGCCAAATCACGGAAAAGAGCCGCGAAAGCAACGTTCTCAATATGCTGAAAGATAACAAAGACAGTGTGTTGCATATAGCCAATCAGCCGCCGTTCATCATTAACGTGCCCGAGGAATGAGCAAATTCGATTATAAAAAGATAATGCCTCGTTACAGCTTCATCGCCATTTTGATGACGCTGATGGCTGTAGCTGTCGTCGCGAAAACGCTTTATCTGATGACCGCTAAACGCGACTATTGGATGAAAGTGGCTGATCGGGTGAAGAAAGACAGCGTTAGCGTGAAGCCGTTGCGCGGTAACATACTGAGCTGCGACGGGCAGTTGATGGCCAGTTCGTTACCTGAATTCAAGCTGTATATGGACTTTCAGGCTCTTCACGATTCACATACCGACTCGTTGTGGAATGTGAAAGAGGATTCGATATGCCGCTGTTTGAGTCAGATTTTTCCTGAACAAACAGCCTCGGAGTTTAAAAGACAGTTCGCGGAAGGGCGCAAAAAGATGAGCCGACACTGGCCTATCTGGAAGCGACGGGTTGATTATAACATCTATTCCGAGGTGAAACTGCTGCCCGTTTTCCGTCTGTCGCAGAATAAAAGCGGCTTTCATACGGAAGAGTTCAATGCCCGCCAGCGTCCGTATGGCTCTTTGGCAGGTCGCACGGTGGGCGATATGTTTGGTGCGAAAGATACTGCCCGCTTCGGATTGGAGCTTTCTTACGACTCTATTTTACGTGGAAAGAACGGCATAATCCATCGTCGTAAGGTGCTCAATAAGTTCCTCGACATTATGGATACACCGCCTATTGACGGTGCAGATATCGTCACTACGATCGACGTCGGTATTCAAGACTTGGCCGAAAGGGCCGTACTCGACGAACTGAAAGAAATCAACGGCAACGTGGGTGTAGCCATTGTGATGGAAGTTCGCACCGGAGATATCAAGGCAATCGTGAATATGGAGAAGTGTGTAGACGGCAAATACCGTGAGGTTAAGAATCACGCGGTGAGCGATTTGCTTGAACCTGGCTCTGTTTTCAAGACTGCTTCCATTATGGTAGCACTCGACGACGGTATGGTCGACACTACTTACCGGGTAGAAACGGGTGGAGGCATGTGGCCGATGTACGGCAGAGAGATGAAAGATCACAATTGGCGGCGGGGCGGCTACGGGTTGTTGACACTGCCGCAAACATTGCTTTACAGCTCGAATATCGGTGTGAGCCGCATCATTGACAATTATTACCACAGCGATCCGGCCCGATTTGTCCGCGGAATCTATCGTGTCGGTTTGGCGGCCGACCTGCAAATACCGCTCCTTGGGTCGTCGCCTGCGAAGATACGAATGCCGAAAAAGAACGCCAGAGGGCAGTGGTTGAATTGGAGCGACACTGCTTTGCCGTGGATGAGTATAGGCTATGAGACGCAGGTTCCGCCTATTTCGACGCTGACTTTCTATAATGCAATAGCCAATAACGGACGAATGATGCGTCCGCGGTTTGTGAAAGAGGTTGTGAAAAACGGTCAGGTGCTGATGGATTTTCCACCGGAAGCCGTGAAGGGACACGAACAAATCTGCAAGACTAAGACTTTGAAAGAGATTCAAACGATATTAGAGCACGTCGTAAGTCAAGGTCTTGGCAAGAAGGCCGGCTCTTCTTCGTTCAAGGTTGCGGGTAAAACGGGAACGGCACAGATGTCTAAGGCGCCGCAGGTTATAAGTCGGGAACCACCGATTATCTGTTAAGCTTTGCCGGATATTTCCCTGCTGATGCACCGCGTTACAGTTGTATCGTGTGCATTCAGAAGTCGGGACTGCCCGCTTCGGGCGGAGGGATGAGCGGAGTTGTGTTCCACCACATCGCCGAAGGTATTATGGCGCAAGACATCAAGCTGGATATCAAAGACGCACGAGACTCTGCTTCTATCCTCGTTCCTGATGTGAAGGCCGGTAATATACTGTCGGCTGACTATGTGTTGACGCATCTCGGCATCAAAACCAATGCCGATTGGAGTGGCAGTTACGCCGACGGTAATCCCATTTGGGGCACAGCCACACGGCAAGGGAACACTATGGTGGTGCTGAAACGTGAGAAAATGTACGGTCGGAGTCGTGTTCCCGACGTCGTGGGAATGGGTGCTCGCGATGCCGTTTACCTCATGGAGAGCCGCAGCATGCGTGTTTGGCTACACGGTCGCGGAAGCGTTGTAGAACAATCAGTGGCTCCCGGTAGCGAAGTAAATAAACGGGAAATATGTCACCTAAAATTAAACTGAAAACAACGAAGTGTTAATCGCATTGCAACTCACAGTTAGTTGCATCCCAAAAGCTACTTAAACGCAAGACAAGTAATAGTAAAACGCGATATGAAATTAAATGAATTGCTCAAACATGTCAAACCACTTGACATCCTGGGAGATACAGAGGTGGAGATCACGGGCGTAAACATCGATTCCCGACGCATTGAGAAAGGACATCTATTTGTGGCTATGAAGGGTACGCAGGTGGATGGACATCAGTTTATTTCGAAAGCTATCGAGCAGGGAGCAGTGGCCGTTTTGTGCGAGGATATGCCGAATCGTTGGCCACAGGGGTTACTTTTGTGCAGGTGGAATCCACAGAAGATGCAGCAGGTAAAGTCGCTACGCTCTTTTATGGAGATCCGTCTCGCAAACTGAAATTAGTAGGTGTGACCGGCACCAATGGCAAAACGACGGTCGCTACCTTATTATATAATATGTTCAGAGCGATGGGATACAAGTGCGGTCTACTCTCTACAGTGTGCAATTATATAGAAGACGAAGCCATTGCAGCCGATCATACCACACCCGATCCTATCGAATTAAACCAGCTGTTGCATCGAATGGTCGAGGCAGGATGCGAGTATGCCTTTATGGAATGCTCTTCGCACGCCATTGCTCAACGGCGGATCAGCGGCCTTTCATTTGTCGGCGGCATTTTTACAAACCTTACTCGCGACCATTTAGACTATCACAAGACCTTCGAAAACTATCGCAATGCCAAGAAATCATTCTTCGATGGGCTACCAAAGACCGCTTTTGCCATCACGAATGCTGATGACAAAAACGGTATGATTATGGTTCAGAACACCAAGGCGACTGTAAAGACTTATTCAACACGCGTTGCCGCCGACTTCAAAGGTAAACTATTGGAATGCCACTTTGAAGGAATGTACCTCGAAATAGATGGTCGTGAGGTGGGAGTTCAATTCATCGGCAAGTTCAATGTTAGCAATTTACTGGCCGTTTACGGTGCAGCCGTGATGCTGGGAAAGCGCCCCGAGGATGTACTTGTGGTTCTCAGCACCCTGCATAGCGTGCGAGGCGTCTCGAACCGATACATTGCGCGGCCGGTTACACTGCAATCGTCGACTATGCACACACTCCAGATGCCTTAGCTAACGTGCTCAATGCCATTCACGAGGTGTTAGATGGTAAGGGAAAAGTAATCACCGTATGTGGTGCCGGCGGCAATCGAGACAAAGGTAAACGCCCGTTGATGGCGCAAGAAGCCGTACGCCAAAGCGACAAAGTGATTATTACGAGCGACAATCCGCGCTTTGAGAATCCGCAAGATATTATCAATGATATGCTCGAAGGCCTCAATTCGCGACAGCGGGAGAAGGTTCTCAGCATCGTAGATAGGCGTGAAGCGATCCGCACTGCGTGTATGTTGGCCCACAAAGGCGATGTTGTTCTCATTGCCGGTAAGGGTCACGAAGACTATCAGGAAATACAAGGTGTGAAGCATCACTTCGATGATCGGGAAGTGGTAGAGCAATTGGCGGTTAATCAGTGATAGTTAATAGTTGAATCGCCCATTGTTTCCTCGGCACACAACAAGTCCGGATTATGAAACAAAGTTTGGCGTTAAGCCAATTATGTATTATAAATTTATGAATTAAACAGGTGTATTATGCTGTACTATCTATTCAGAGTTCTTGACCAATACGGCATCTCCGGGTCTCACCTTTGGGGCTATATCTCGTTCAGAGCATTGTTGGCGCTGATCCTTTCACTCGTTATCTCGGCGTGGTTCGGTGAAAAATTCATTGCGTTTTTGAAGCGGAAGCAAATCACCGAGACACAACGCGATGCTAATATAGACCCTTTCGGAGTGAAGAAAATCGGTGTCCCGTCAATGGGCGGCATCATTATCATTGTGGCAATCCTTATTCCCGTGCTGCTATTGGGGCGTTTGCGCAATGTTTATTTGCTGTTGATGATTGTCACGACAATATGGCTTGGCTTCCTCGGAGGTATGGACGACTTCATCAAAATATTCCGACGTAACAAGCAAGGACTAAAAGGTAAGTATAAGATTATCGGTCAAATCGGCATTGGTTTCATCGTAGGCGTAACGCTGTGGGCCGCTCCCGACGTAAAGATTAACGAAAACTTAGCCATCGAAAAGCAAGGACAGGAGACCGTTGTCAAGCATCGCACCCAGCCACGAAAGTCGTTAAAGACTACGATTCCATTCTTAAAAGGACACAATTTAGACTATTCGCGCGTGACAAGTGTATTCGGCGACCGTCGTGTTGCAGCCGGATGGATTCTCTTTGTGATAATGACCATCTTCGTAGTAACGGCTGTCAGCAACGGCGCTAACCTCAACGACGGAATGGATGGGATGTGTGCAGGCAACTCGGCCATCATCGGTGTGGCCCTGGGAATATTGGCTTATGTCAGCTCGCACATACAATTCGCAGCCTATCTGAACATTATGTACATCCCCGGTTCGCAAGAGTTAGTGGTATTTTTCTGTGCTTTTATCGGCGCACTCATCGGTTTTCTCTGGTACAATGCTTATCCCGCGCAGGTGTTTATGGGCGACACAGGCTCACTGGCGATAGGAGGCATCATCGCGGTAGGCGCTATCATCATTCACAAAGAGCTGCTTTTACCCATCCTTTGCGGCATATTCTTTGTCGAAAGTCTTAGCGTTATCGTGCAGGTTTGGTACTTCAAGCTGGGTAAACGACACGGAGTGAAGCAGCGAATATTCAAACGTACGCCCATACACGACAACTTCCGCACACAAGACGAGCAGTTAGACCCTGACTGCAAATACCTCGTCACGAAGCCGCGAACAGTTGTTCACGAGTCGAAAATCACCATTCGCTTCTGGATTATTACGATAATCCTCGTAGCACTCACCATCATTACGTTGAAGATCAGATAAAGAAGAGATGAAAAGAATCGTAGTTTTAGGAGCCGGTGAGAGCGGAGCCGGTGCAGCAATATTGGCTAAAAAGCAGGGTTTCGACGTATTCGTGTCGGATATGTCGGCCATAAAAGACAAGTATAAGCAGCTGATGGACAGTCACGGAATCGCTTGGGAGGAAGGCCAGCACACTGCGGAGAAGATTCTGAATGCCGACGAAGTGATCAAGAGTCCGGGCATTCCGAAAGAAGCTCCGATGGTAAAGAAACTCTCAGAGCAGAGTACTCATATCATCAGCGAGATAGAATTTGCCGGCCGTTACACGCATTCCAAGATGATTTGCATCACCGGAAGCAATGGAAAAACTACTACCACATCGCTCATCTATCACATATTCAAGGCCGCAGGATATGATGTCGGACTCGCCGGAAACATCGGACGGAGCCTGGCTTTACAAATAGCCGAAGACCCGCACGAATATTATATCATCGAGCTCAGCAGCTTTCAGTTGGACAATATGTACGACTTCCGGGCCGACATAGCCATTCTGCTCAACATCACCCCCGACCATTTGGATCGCTATGACAACTGTATGCAAAACTATGTAGATGCTAAAATGCGCATCATTCAGAATCAAACGCCGGCCGACTCATTCATTTACTGGAACGACGATCCTGTAATCAAGCGCGAATTGGCCAAATATGACATCCGCGCCGTACAATATCCGTTCTCCGAACTCAAAGAATCGGGCAGCATCGGATACATAGAAGAGGGCCAATACACCATCGAGGAGCCTACGCCTTTCAATATGGAGCAAGAAGAATTGAGTCTGACGGGCAAGCATAATATCTATAACTCGCTTGCGGCAGGCATCGCCTCAGACATCGCCGGTATCAAAAAAGAAGCCATTCGTAAAAGTCTCGGCGACTTTCCGGGCGTCGAACACCGCTTAGAAAAAGTCTGCAAGGTGGGCGGTGTACAGTATATCAACGACTCGAAAGCTACTAATGTCGATGCCTGTTGGTATGCTTTGGAAAGTATGAAAACGCCCGTCATCCTGATTTTGGGCGGTAAAGACAAGGGCAATGACTATAATGAGATCAAGCCTTTGGTGCAGGAGAAATGCGCCGGATTGGTTTATCTCGGTGCCGATAACACCAAGCTGCACCGCTTCTTCGATGGAATAGGCATCCCCATACGCGATACCCACAGTATGAAAGACTGTGTACGGGCCTGCTACGAGATGGCCCAGCCCGGCGATACGGTACTACTGAGTCCTTGTTGTGCCAGCTTCGACCTCTTCAAAAATATGGAAGACCGCGGCCAACAATTCAAAACCTTAGTCAGATCTCTATAAACAGGCTTTGCAATCCATCACCAACGGCAATGAACAATCAAACGCTTAGCAATATCTTCAAGGGCGACAAGGTAATCTGGATGGTGTTTTTCTTCCTCTGCATCATCAGTGTCGTCGAGGTCTATTCGGCCTCGTCACAACTCACTTACAAAGGAGGCAGCTACCTGGCACCTGTTCTCAAGCACGTGGGAATCCTCTTCCTGGGTATCTTCTTTATGGTAGTAACACTCAATATCAAATGCAAATACTTTAAAATCGTTACCCCGTTCCTACTCATTCTGTCATTTCTTACTCTAATATGGGTCTACTTTGCCGGCCAGTCTACCAATGGAGCACAACGCTGGATCAGCCTGATCGGCATACAGTTTCAGCCTTCCGAGATTGCAAAAGGCACGATGGTGCTTGCCACGGCGCAGATACTGAGCGCTATGCAGACCGAAAACGGAGCCGATAAGAATGCATTCAGATACGTGCTCATTACTTGTCTCTTCATTATTCCCCTCATTATGCTTGAGAATCTGTCAACAGCAGTGTTGCTTTGTGCCATCATCTTTATGATGATGATTATCGGACGCGTGTCTTTCCGACAGTTAGGCCGACTCTTGGGCATCGCTACCCTGCTTGTTGTGTGCCTTTTTGCGCTTGTAATGTTGGTGGGAGAAGACCACGGAGAAGCCGTCGCCGGCAAGACGATGACCGAACAGACAGATACCGTCAAGCAACAAACCACCGGTATCAAGAAAGTCTTTCATCGCTTCGACACGTGGAAATCGCGCATCAATAAATTTGCAGACAAGAAGCAGATTGCCCCCGAAGACGTCGATTTAGACAAAGATGCGCAGATAGCTCACGCCAATATTGCCATCGCATCAAGCAACGTTGTGGGCAAAGGTCCGGGTAATTCAGACGAGCGCGACTTCCTTTCGCAGGCCTTTTCCGACTTTATTTACGCCATTATCATTGAGGAAATGGGTATCGAAGGAGCGTTTTTCGTGGCCATACTCTACATTATTCTCTTATTCAGGACAGGTCGAATCGCCCACCGTTGTGAGAATACCTTCCCCGCATTCTTGGCCATGGGCCTTGCGTTATTACTCGTAACGCAAGCCATTTTCAATATGTGCGTGGCCGTGGGTCTTGCTCCCGTCACCGGTCAACCGTTACCATTGGTAAGCAAAGGCGGTACTTCTACCATCATTAATTGTATCTACATCGGGGCCATTCTCAGCATCAGCCGATCCGCAAAGAAGACCTCTGTGCAAACCGAAACACTTGTAAATCAACATGTTTAGTTATCAACAACCCAACTCATTCACAATCCGGAAAAGCCTAATCTTAGTTTTTCCGATACGCCGTAGGCGATAAACCGACATGCTCTTTGAAGTATCTCCCGAGGAAACTTTGATTCGGGAAATGCATTTCCTGCGTGATTTCTTTGACCGTTTTAGTAGAGTTTCTCAGGAGAACACGCAATTCCAGCGTCACATATTTATCAATCCAATCAGTCGGTGTGCGATTACTCGCATGCCGAATCATCTCTGAAAGATATTTCGGTGTAATGCCAAGCTGCTGCGCATACCAGCTAACACGACGCTCATGGCGGAAGTTTCGTTCCACCAATTTAATGTATTCAGCAAAGATCACTTCACCTCTCAGCCTCTCGCTCTTCGACAGATTCTGAATCAGATAGATGCTGTTGCTAATGTCATAGATCATAGCCGTGATGAGCGAACGCACGATTTCCTTGCGAAAATGATGTTTACACCCGTCTGTTTTCTCTTTAATCATACGCAGATAATTGACGATCGTCTGCACATCGTCAGGTTTCATCGAACACACAGGATGAGTTCTGGCAAAGAGAAACAGGGCCGAAAGGTCATGAACTTCTTTAATAATCTCATAGAAAAAATCATAAGAGAGCACGAGTGTCATCAACTGGCAGTCAGGACTGAAATAATAATTATCTAGCACTTTTCCCTCACTGATAATGATAATATCATTGGATTTCACGCGATATTCGATCGTATCGAGAGAATAGTGAGCTGTTCCGGACAAACAAATCCCCAACACCAAACACTTCATTCGATGCGGTTCATTGGGCAGAGGCGTGTGCTTGAATGTATCATAAATGATGAAATCCGTACCGATACTGCTGCCTTCACGCACAGAAAGCAGTGATCTGACGGTGATTTCATTTAGTTGTTTTCCGGTCATTGTTTAGCGGTTTACAGTGCAAAGATAGCGAAAAACACTGAAACGGCATCGCTAATAGAAATAACTTCGCCGCTGATCAGGCACTATTTCGATAGCCTCCGCCTTTTGAATCTGTGCCGGTCGGAAATCGGAATCACCGCAAATAAGCACGCAGCGATGGTTAGTGATGGTGAATTTACGGCACACCTGCTCGTCGATCTCGCCGTTGCAGACATACTCCAAGCCGTCGATCGAGATGCGCTCACCCACTTTCGCGCCGCGCAATGTGATTCGGACCCAACCTCGAAAAGGCCGACCGAAATCATAATAAACACTGTCGCCTACAAGATCAAAGTATCGTTGCCGTCGTATTTTACATACTTTTGCAGCCTCATTAACCGTTCGTTGCATTGCAACAAAGGCTGAATCGTCGTGCAAAATGACGTTAGTTGTCATCCAACCAACGATCGGTGCGTCGACAGCATTCCATTTCTGACATTTCCGTCGGCCGTCAACCCGCTCACCACCGGCTCTTGTCAGACTCCGGTTCGACTTGCAACAAAGCCAATCCTCACCTGCTTTGAATGCGAAAGGAGTGCCATCTGCCATCCACCCATAATAGGAAACGGCAAGCTGACGGGTGTTGCGGTGGGGCCAAGCAGGCGAATACCACACTGCAATCGTATTGCTGTCGCGCTGCAAAAAACGGCTGATATCATAGGTAATCGCAATGGGACGATCGTCGAAAGACCTGCGACAAGGAATCAAAACACGCGTACTCACATTCCGTTGATTGACAAACAGATCGAAAGAGCCCGTCGATTCCACCGTCACAAAGGCCTGTACGGGGCGGCCTCGACTTACATACGTATGGCGAAACCAGACCTGCGACGTGTCGTCGAGTGCCGGATCGCAGATCCATTGCGTGCCGAATCCTTGTGCAACAGCCCCTTGCCAGCTTACGACAAGCAGTAAAAACATAGCCCATCTGCTCATTTCAACATTGCTTTTTGTCCTTTTCCAAGCGTCAATGTCACGCTTTTTCCGTTGTAAGAAACTGTTACCCGTCCACCAGCTTTGCTCTTGACGATGGCCGAAACGACCCGACTGCCTTTCCAAGTCATTGCAATTTCGTAACCGCCTCGGGCACAAATGCCCTGTACCTGACCGTCTTTCCAAGCGTCGGGCAAGGCTGGCAGCAGGTCGATACGCTGTCCGTCGCTCTGCACAAGCATCTCGCATACGCCCGCGGTACCGCCAAAGTTGCCGTCGATTTGAAATGGAGGATGCGCGTCGAAGAGGTTAGGATAAGTGCCACCGCTATGTCTTCGGTCGGAGCTTGGTAGCAATCGGGCGACACATAGGTCAAAAGTGTGCGGTAAATGGCGTACGCCCGTTGTGCGTTTCGCAGTCGGGCCCATAGATTGATACGCCATCCTGTGCTCCATCCCGTGGTTTTGTCACCTTTGATTTCAAGCGAACGGGCACACGCCTGCGCCAATTCGGGCATACCATCGACCGTGATTTGATGCCCCGGGAAGAGCCCGATGAGATGCGATTGATGACGATGCTGCGGGTCGAAATCATCCCAATCATAGTACCATTCATTCAAATCGCCTTGCTTTCCGATGCTATATGGATGCAAACGGGGCAAAACGGCACGGAGCTTTGTTTGCAATGCCGTATCAGTTTGCAGCAATTCGGCCGCGGATAACGTGTTCCGGAACAGCTCGCGGATAATAGCGAGATCGGCAGTAGCGCCATAACACGTGGTACCGTGGTATCCTTTGTCGGTGATATATTCGTTTTCGGGCGACGTACTGGGTGCTGTAAAAAGCTCACCGGGCTTGAACGGGTTCTCGACTAACCATCGGAGCATAAACGCCGAAGCCCCTTTGAGCAACGGGTAAGCCGTAGTTCGAAGATAATTGTGGTCTTGCGTGAAAGCGAAATGCTCCCAAAGAGCCTGCGAAAGCCACGCTCCGCCCATATTCCAATTGCTCCATTCGGGGCTTTCTTGTTTCTCTCCGACCGGATTTGTCATAGCCCAGAGGTCGGAATTGTGGCTCGAACACCAGCCCGAATCAATGCCGTAGTAGTTGCGAGCGGTGTATTTCCCATTCTCGGCGAGAGCTTGTACAAATGCGTTCAGCGGCATTGTCATTTCCGAAAGATTGCTGACTTCGGCAAGCCAATAGTTTTCTTCAAGGTTGATATTCACCGTGTAGTTGCTCCGCCAAGGTGCTTTCACATAGGGATTCCATAGTCCTTGCAGGTTGGCCGGCACTCCCGCAGTACGCGAAGAAGCAATGAGCAGGTAACGACCGAACTGCATATAGAGTGTCTCTAAATAAGGATTGGAGCGTTCGGGATGGTCAGTATAATCGCGTAATTGCTGTTCTGTAGTGCGCATTGCATCGTATTCGGATGCGCCCAAAGTGAGAACGAAGCGCCCGAAAAGGCGTTGATAATCTGTAATATGCCGCTTACGAAACAGCGAATAGGTGCCGCTCATTGCGTGGGCAATATCGTTTGCGGCCTGCTCCGAGTACGGAGCGCCCTGCGTGACGGGGTGTTTGTCGAAGCCGTTGAAACTCGTTTCATTGACGAAATATAGTTCGGCATCGCTCACTCCGTGCAGATAGAGCGACGAGTCGGCTGCCGTCACCGTTCCGTCTGCGGTTTTCACCCGCAGAACAGAGCAAAAATGAATGCTGTTTTTAGGGTCTCCCACGGCATTTCCGGTCATTATCAGCTGACCGTCTGAGGCTTTCACGGAATGCGGAATCAATGCCGTGAGCGTCAGACGACAGTTTATCGCACTGCGTTTGTCGGCTCTGAGTCGGACGGCGATGAGTTTATCGGGGTGTGATGCAAAGTATTCGCGCGTGAAAGTAACGCCGTTTCGTACGTAAAAATCGCGACACAGCGCACTGTCTAAATCCAATTCGCGCCGGTAACAGCTTGCACCACCACCGCTGTTATCAATGATATGCAGCGTGGCCAACGGCTGATAATAAGCCGAATTAGGGCCCTGTACGTGTAATTGCAGCGAATCGGCAAGCCGATAGTCTTCTTTAAATAGTGCCTCTCGTATCTTCGGAATCCATTGATGGGCATCTTTGTCGAGGTTGTGGTCTATGGGTCGGCCTGTCCACAGCGTGATGTCGTTGAGCAAAATCACGTTATCGTCGGTTCCGCCGAATACCATTGCGCCCATCTTTCCATTGCCGATGGGCAACGCCTCTTCAAAAAACGTAGCGGGAGAATCATACCATAATCGCAGCGGTAACGGCCTCTGCGCTGCCGAGAATAATGCAAACAGACAGAGAATTGCTGCTGATAGTAGCCTTTTATTCGTTAATGGTTGCTCAGTTTTCATTCGATTCCTAAGTAAAAGGTGATTGCTTCCGGATAGAAGTCGCTCGTTTTTCAAGCAGAAAGCAGTCGTTTCCGAACAGAAAAGCAAAAGAATAAAAAGAGATTCGTATTTGATTGATTCTCAGAAATATACAAAGTGCTTCCCGATTAACGGTTAAACGCAATACAAGTAACAGTTAAACGGCGTTCGATTAACGGTTAATTACCGTGCGTTTAACGGCTTTTTGTGATGCAATCAGCCGTTAATCGCAGTCACGTTTGTATATAACTGATAATCAATTATGTACAAGTCATTCACTATCTTCTCTCCTTAGGGAGAAGAGCCGGTAGTGAAGCTGCTCTTAGGAGTTACCCAAAAGCTGTTTAACTACGGCCGAGATAGCACCGCCGTCGGCCTTACCGGCCAAGCGTTTGCTGGCTACGCCCATCACTTTCCCCATCTCTTTGATGCTTGTTGCACCTGTTTCGGCGATGATGGAGCGTACAATTTGCTCGATTTCTTCGGCTGAGAGCGGTTTCGGAAGGAATGTCTCGATAACGGCAACCTGGCCAATTCGTCATCAGCTAAGTCTTGGCGACCTTGCTGTACATAGGTTGCAGCTGACTCTTTACCTTGTTTTGCGAGTTTCTGTAACAGTTTGAGAGCTGCCGAATCATCCAAAGTATCGTTGGCTCCAGGTGCTGTCTTAGCCTCTAAAAACACTTTCTTGATGTTGCGCAAGGTCTCTAAGCGCACCTTGTTACGAGCTTTCATCGCCTCTTTGATATCATTGCTGACTTGATCGAATAGTGACATATTTTGTGAGTTTGTAAGTTTACGAGTTTGTGAGTTTATGAGTTCTTTGGTTTATGGGCTTATGTGATGCGCGAATTATCAATTACTCATTTTCCGTTAGGCAAAACTTATCGTTCCCTGCACAGGTTCGGGCTTGTCTGATTCGGCATCGACGGCAATGTTCCCAGCAGCCTGTTGACGGATTTCTTCAAGCATTTGGCGCGTGCGTTTATACGTTGGCGTGTTCTCAACAGCCAAGATAATGTCTTCGTTATCAAGGTCTTCAGGGCGGAACAAGAAAATATGCGGGCGCCGTTTATACTGTGTGTGGTTGCTGTCTTTACCATAATAGCGGTCGAGTCGTTCTCTCCGCTCGGCCCGTTTCTCCTCTTCTTCGGCCAGACGGTTGGCTTCTTCCTCGGTATGTTTTTTGAGATGGGTGTTCATTCCATCTACATTCTCTACGCCAAAGCCGGTTGCCAGAATCGTAACTTTTATCTTGTTGCCTAACTCTGGGTCGACAGCCAGGCCCCATTTAATCTCAAAGTCGTCTCCGAACTTAGACATAAAGTCGTTGACATCATTCATTTCCTCCATCATTAAGCCCTGATTGTCTTTCTTTTCGCTGGCAAAAGCGATGCTGAGCAGAATCTTCTTGGAGTTGAACACGTCGTTATCATTGAGCAGTGGAGAGTTGAGTGCGTCGTCGATAGCTTTCTTTACGCGGCCTTCTCCTTCACCGTAACCAGTGCTCATAATGCTACTCCGCCGTCTTTGAGCACTGTTTTCACGTCGTTGAAGTCGAGATTGATAAGGCCATGAACGGTTATAATCTCTGCGATACTCTTTGCAGCGACGCTCAAAGTATCGTCGGCCTTGCCGAAAGCATCAAGCACTGCAAGCTCGGGATATATCTGGCGGAGACGCTCGTTGTTGATAACCAGCAGCGCGTCTACGTGTTTCGCCATCTCTTCGACGCCATCCAAGGCCTGATCTATCTTCTTCGGACCCTCAAAACGGAATGGAATCGTAACGATTCCGACAGTGAGTATGCCCAATTCTTTCGATATTTGAGCAATCACCGGGGCTGCTCCCGTTCCCGTTCCACCACCCATTCCGGCCGTGATAAACGCCATTCGGGTACCGTCACTTAACATATTTCGGATGTCATCAAGGCTTTCTTCGGCTGCCTGTCGTGCCTTTTCGGGTTTGTTTCCGGCCCCAAGTCCTTCCTTACCGAGCTGCAAGTGCACGGGCACGGGCGAATCATTGAGAGCCTGGTTGTCTGTATTGCAAAGCACGAAAGTTACGTCGTGAATGCCCTCTCGATACATATGGTTGACGGCATTACCGCCACCGCCACCCACGCCGATGACTTTAATGATGCTGTTTTCTTTCTCCGGATCTCCGAAATTCACGATGCCGGGTCTGTAATTGTTATCTTTCATAATTTCAATTGATATCACTCTTCCTCTTTAATCATCTTTTCGCCGAACTCTTTGAGCTTTCGGAAGGTTTTATTGAAGAAACTGTTACGACGCAGTTCGGCCTCTTTCTCTGCAAGGGCAGCCTCTTCGGCCTCTCGTTTTTTGCGTAATTCTTCTTCGGCTTTCAGCTTTTCGGCCTCGGTTTGAACCACTCCTCGTCCCGTCGTTTCATTGATAGGCCGTGGCGTTTTGTGCAGATCAGCTGTGGTAACAGTGGTCTTCGGAGTGGTCTCACCGAACAAATCGTTGGTGATTTCATCGCCTGCACAGTTCTCATCTCCCTTTACTAAGAGGCCCAGGAGGGTGTTCATCGTTGCGTCGTGAGCGGTTATATCCTCGCTGTTTGAGTTGATGGTAGGCGTCACAAACTTAGCTGTTCGCACCTTTTCAATATGTGTGAACTTGGCCAAAGCACGCTCAATGTCTTTCAAATTAGAGCCGCCTCCTGTGAGAATAATGCCGCCCAAGAGTTTGTCTACATACTCGTTGGGCACTTGATACCATACATTCTCGATGATTTCCTGCACTCGTCCTTCGACAATCTCAATAAATTTGCGGCTTTCCACCGTGCGTTCCGCATCGATGGGAAGCATCTGTGTATTGTCGATATCATCGTTATCGGTGAACGCACAAGCATATTTCAGCTTCATATTCTCGGCATCTTGCTCTTCCATTTGCAGTGAAGCAATGTCTTTTGTGATGTTATTGCTGCCCAACGGGATAACGGCCAGATGGCGAAGAATGTTCTTTGCGTAGACAGAAACGGTCGTTGTGTCGGCTCCTAAATCAACAAGCACACAACCACTGCGGCGTTCTGCTCGGTAAGAACGCTGTCGGCGAGGGCCAACGGAGCCAAATACATCTCGGCAATAGCGATTCCTGCATTGTCGAAACACTTGTTCAGATTGCGGTAAAAGGCCTTACGCCAAAGGATATTAAGGAAGTTTCCTTCGAGCCTTGAGCACTGAATGCCCACCGGGTCGAGTTGAAACTGGTTGTCAACTTTATACTCTTGCGTGGCCGCATCGAGTATTTCCTGATCCAAATAGGTCATTGTGCGGTTGGCATCCATCAACTCATTCACCATATTTTGCGTCACAAGCGTGTCTGCGGGCAGGTCTTTCACGATGACATTACGCACACTTCGAATCGACTGTCCACCCACTCCGACATACACTTTGGCAATTTTCGTTTTGAGATTGGTTTCTAATTTGTTCACAATCGAAGTCAAAGCCTGCACCGTTTTATCAATATTGTAGACCACACCTTTGCGTATGCACGAAGCAGAATCTTCTTTGACGATAGACAAAACAGTGATACTGCCGTCGAGATTCTTCGTTCCGGCGATGCCTGTCAACTTTGAAGAGCCCAGCTCAATAGCTACTATAAAATCCTTTGTCATATACTTTTATCTTTTCATTCTTTATCACTTATTCTGTGGGTTGCGATCTCCTGCGACATATAATTTGATTGTCGAATTCGAGATTGATATACGAATAGAGGTTCCAACCTGCTTGGGAGAGCCCGTATTTATAGAATTTTTCGAGGCGAGTCATCTTCTTTCTCACGAAATCCGACACTAATTTGCCGCGTTCACTCTTATATTTGGTCTCGGGCAAAGCCCCTATATAAATAATATGTTCACCCACCCGAGGCACCAATTCGATACCATAATCAGGCAGAACATTGATTTGTTCGATCTGATTTCGCCACAAATCGTCGGCCATCAGCGCGCTACTCAGATAAGAAATATAATTCTTTGCGAACCACTTCGATATGTGTCCGGTGGCGATAATGAGGTCAGACGTATAATGAGAGTTAGGCATCACGCAGTTGTTATCATCTATATAGTAGTCGTCTCCATTGTCGGCTTTGATCCGAACGATGGGCATTCGTTGCGTGATATTGATGTTTACGTGTCCGTCTTCGGTCTTATAACACTCGGCGGTTTTCACAAACGGACTCTCTTTCAGCGTTTCTTCGATGCCTCGTGCATTGACAAATCGCATTGGTTTAGCCAATGGATAGAGGCGGCTCCGCTCTAAACGGGCCTTGATTTCCTGTGCATTGATAAAGCCGTTAGTAGCTTCATCCTGAATGTTGATGCTCGTTTTGGTGCACACGCGAGCCGTTTCATCGGGCTTGTTAAAGGCCGTGAACGCTGCAACAAGATAGCCCCCGAGGGCCAAATCGAGCACAATGAGAGTTGTTTTCTGCCAGTTGACGTGCATTTATTTCGTTTCCAATATCGCCTTTATTTGCGGAACGTAATCGTTTAAGTCGCCGGCGCCCAAGATGATGAGTACATCCGAGTCATGATTTCGTACCCAGTCGAGCACATCTTCTTTGTGAATCAGCTCTTTCTTCACGCCGGGCGCAAGCTGATCGTATATCAATCGGCTGGTCACTCCGTGTATCGGTTGCTCTCGAGCGGGGTAAATATCACAGAGAATCACCTCGTCTAACATGCTCAAAGCACGTGCGAAATCGGCGTAGAAGTCGCGAGTGCGGGTGTAAAGATGCGGTTGGAAGATGGCCGTTATCTTGCGATCGCGATACAATTCACGAATACTCTTGGCGCTTTGCAGTATCTCTTGCGGGTGATGTGCATAATCGGAGAGCAGCACGTGACGGTTGCTGCGAATCTGAAAGTCGAATCGTCGCTCTACACCAAGGTACGTTTTCATTCCTGCACGCAGCTCATCGGCGGTGCAACCGTTAAGTTGTGCCATCGCCATTGCAGCCACTCCGTTCTCGATATTGATAGGAACGGGCTGACCGAGAACCACTCCCGGTACATTCTCTAACGGTGAAACGAAGTCGAAAGAGATTTCGCCGTCGGCTATCTTGATGTTTTCGGCGTAGAAATCGCCTGCATCCCGACTGTACGTAAACGTGCGAACATCGGCCCCGACATTAGCTTTCATCTCCAAATCGGTATGGATTATCAATGCACCTCCGGGCTGAATGAGCGTCGTGTAATGGCGGAAACTCTCCAAATAGGCCTCTTTCGTACCGTAAATATCCAAGTGATCGGGATCCGTTGCGGTGATAACCGTCATCCAAGGACGCAGCCAATGGAATGAGCGATCGTACTCGTCAGCCTCTATTACCACGTAATCGCTGTGGCTACTCAGTATATAATTCGTACCGTAATTCTTTGAAATACCGCCCAAAAAGGCGTTACAATCGATGTGACTCTCGTGCATGATGTGTGCGCACATTGTCGAAGTAGACGTCTTTCCGTGTGTTCCGGCTACGCAAAGTCCTTTGTGTGAGCGTGTGAGTGTGCCCAAAACCTGTGCCCGTTTTTGTATTTCGAAGCCTTGCCGGCGGAAAAATGCCAGCTCTTTGTGTGTTTCCGGCACGGCAGGCGTATAAATAACAAGGCACGACTGAACGTCTTTACAAGCTTCAGGAATGGCTTCCACGTCCTCATCATAATGAATCGGTATTCCTTCTTGTACTAATTCTCGAGTCAACGGAGTGGGAGTCCTGTCATAACCGGCTACCACCCGCCCCATATGTAGGAAGTAACGGGCCAGCGCACTCATCCCGATTCCGCCGGCACCGATGAAATATACGGCTTTGATATGTTGTAAATCCATTTGAGTTTTTAAGTCTATAAGTTTTTGAATTATTTCGTTTTGTTTTGAGTTTCTAAGCCGATGAATTCCTATGTTGATGCCGATTCGGTTCGTAAATCGGCCTGTCTGCTAATCTGATATAGACCGGATGAACCGAAAATTCATCGACTCGCAGACTCATAAACTTAAAACTTCGTCTGCAATCATCGCTGCCGAATCTTTCATTCCTAACGTCTTGATGTGCTCACTCAGTACATTGAGCCGCGCATTATCGGTCACGGTCTCGACGGCCAACGGCAAGAGACGTTGCGGCGCATCGGCATCCGACACGTAAAGAGCGGCTTCTCGGTTGACCAAAGCCATTGCATTCTTGGTCTGATGGTCCTCGGCCACATTCGGACTCGGCACCAATATTACAGGTTTTCCAAGCAAACAGAACTCCGAAATGCTGCCGGCGCCGGCCCGACTGATCACCAAATCGGCCGCACGATAGGCTGCCCCCATATCCGAAATAAAGTCGGTTACGCACAACATCGGCATCGGCGCGTGCCTTTTCAGCCGTTCGGCAATGTCTGCCTGATAATATTTCCCTGTCTGCCAAATGATTTGTATGCCACTCTTTGCAATCAAATCCAACTGGTCAGTACGCTTTCGTTGAGTGTACGGGCACCGAGACTGCCGCCGACGAGCAGTATAACCCGCCGCGAAGGATCGAGACCAAAACTGCGAACAGCCTCCTCCCGCGTGACGGTTGTCTCTAAAAGAGACTGCCGAACAGGATTACCCGTCATCACAATCTTGTCTTTCGGGAAGAAGCGTTGCATTCCTTCATAAGCCACACAGATCTTAGCCGCTTTCTTGGCAAGCAGTTTATTCGTAACGCCTGCATAGGAATTCTGCTCCTGAATGAGGCAGGGGATGCCCATTGCAGCACACTTATTAAGCGTGGGACCACTGGCATAGCCGCCCACTCCGACTGCAACCGTGGGCCGAAAAGCCTTGATTATCTTCGTCGCTAACCGCTGACTTTTCCATATTTTGTAAAGAACAACGACGTTGCGAAACAGATTCCGTCGGTCGAATCCACATATCGGGAGTCCTTTTATCTCGTATCCCGCAGCCGGAACACGCTGCATTTCCATCCTCCCTAACGCCCCCACGAAGAGGATTTTGGCATCAGGCACTTAATCTTGATAGCATTTGCAATAGAGATAGCAGGAAAGATGTGTCCTCCTGTGCCGCCACCGCTGATGATAACTCTCACTTCTTTGTCCATCACCACAAATAATTCATTTATTGACAGTTCCTTGCAAAGGTAATCAAAATCTTTTGTTTCTGCACGTTTTTACTTGAATTTTATTTCTCATTCAGAGTAAATTGTCTTCCAACTAACAGTTAATCGTCGTGCAACCAACGGTTAGTTGTACGACGATTGACCGTTAGTCAGAATGCGCCTTGTATCTATCTGACCGATAGATAGATACGGAACGTATTCTGACTAATAGCTCTTGGCCAACTACAATTGATATATGAGATCGACAAACACGAGTCGATCGTCTTGCCGTTTGATCATGTCTTGCTCTTTGAAAAACCGCTTCTTCTTGGCGATCGTATTCGGATTCCCAAGCCTGTATGTCTCTTTGGTGAGGGCCTTTACGCTTGCTCCTCTCTCATGATTTCACTTTCACGATTGCAACACACAGCGAACCCATAAATAGAAGCGCACCAACCACGAACATCATCGAGCTTTGTACGGATCCCATCAGATGGAGAATAACGCCGCCTAAGAGTGCTGCAACGATCTGAGGAACACAGATGGTGCCGTTGAATAAGCCCAGGTAGACACCCATGTGCCCATAACCTTGCAAAGCATTGGTGACCAGTGCAAACGGCATCGCAAGCATGGCTGCCCACGCGCAACCGATCAATACGAAAGGAACAAACAATACATATTGGTTGTGAATGAATGGGATAGAAGCGAATCCGATACCGCCAAGGATGAGACTAAGGGCGTACCCCACTTTGATATTCTTGAATTGGGGCAACACCAAAGCCCAAACGACACTGCCGATGGCCTGTACAGCAAAGAGGATTCCAACCCAGTTGCCGGCCGATTGATATCCTTCGGAAGCGACATCGGTAGTCCCCCAACAGGTGTCTGCAATCGTCCCGTTGGTGTAAGTCCACATATACATGAAGGCAGCCCAGCAAAAGAACTGTACAATTCCTACTGTCCAAAATGTCGACGGAGCCTTGCGCAACAGTTGGATGAGATTGACCTTCTCTTCATCGAGCGGCTTATCAAGCCCGTTGTAAGCAGCATATTCCTGCGGATTCCACTCTTTCACCTTGATCGTTGTATAAATTACACAGAGAATTAAGATGCCCGCGCCCACATAGAACGACCAAATCACCGAGTCGGGAATTACACCCGGGGCGGCGGTGTTGGCTATTCCGATGGCCGTAAAGAAGAAAGGAAAGATGAAACCGGCCACAGATCCGGCATTGCAAAGAAAACTCTGAATGGAGTAAGCGAGTGCTTTCTGCTTCTCGTTGACCATGTCGCCGACAAGCATTTTAAATGGTTGCATGGCCATGTTGATGCTTGTGTCGAGAAACATCAGCGCAATCAGTCCGAAAATCATGGCTGTTCCAACGGCCATTCCGAACGAACCGGCGTTGGGTAAGAGGCACATCACGAGTACGGCAATGGCTGCTCCGACAAAGAGATAAGGTATGCGGCGCCCGAATCGACACCAGGTTTTGTCGCTGAGTGTACCGACAATGGGTTGAACAACGATTCCCATCAGTGGCGGTAAGATCCAGAAATAACTCAGATTATGCGGATCGGCACCCAGCGTGGCGAAGATTCGCGAGATGTTTGCACTCTGCAAAGCGTAAGCTATTTGCACTCCGAAGAACCCGAAGCTCAGATTCCAGAGCTTCCAGAAATTGAGATTTGGCTTTTGTTTTAATTCATAATTCATAACTCACAATTCATAATTTAGTTGTGGTCATTGCTTTTTCGACGAGTTATAGTTCATGTGATGCCATCTTCCTGACAATGACCGTAAGTATTTTAATCAGTTCGACACAATCAGTTAATAAACAGTTTTATCGTGTTGTTCCTCTAATCACCAGTTTGGTTCTTACCACTCGGCGCTCTACTTTGCCTATGGGAATGAGGCCCTCGACTTGTCCAATGAGAATGTTGGCGGCTTCCTCACCAACCCGCTTACCACGCTGTTCCACAGTGGTGAGCATCGGATCGCAGGCAATAGCACGCTCGCCGTTGGTGAATCCACAGATACTGATATCGTCTGGAATGTGGAATCCCATTCGTTTAGCCGTATAAAGGATGCCGATAGCCGTGTCATCGTTCACGGCAAAGAAAGCATCGGGGCGGTCGGGACGCTCTAACAATTCGGGCGTAATGACTTCGGCGTCGCTGCGATTATCGCAGAACCGTACCAAACTGTCGTTAACGGGAATGCCGTGATGCAAAAGTGCATCCTTATAACCATTGTAACGATTTTTAGAAATCTCCAAACTGATAGGCGAACTATAAAAGGCCACACGCCGACAACCCGTTTGCAACAGGTGCGTCACAGCATTATAAGCTCCCATATAGTCGTCGACAACCACACGACTGGTCTCAACTCCCGTGCAAATTCGGTCGTAAAAGACTAAGGGGATGTCATTATCCATCAGTTTGCGAAAGTGCTCATACATCAGCGTATCCTTCGCTTGGGAAACGATCACGCCGCATACCTTATTTTTATAGAACTGTTGACAAATCTTCTCTTCACGTTCGTAACGCTCGTTGCTTTGTGCAACCACCATCTGATAACCGCGTGCAAACGCCTCTTCTTCGATGCCGCTAAGAATGGAAGAGAAGTAATAGTGTACCAACTGAGGCACGATCACGCCGATGATTCGAGTAGGTCGCACCCGGGAATAGCGCAATTGCGCACCAATAATATTAGGATAGAAATTGTGTTCACGCGCATAAGCTTGTATAGCTTCACGTCGATCCTTGCTGATCCGACTGTTGTCGCTCAGTGCACGCGATACTGTTGCTACAGAGACTCCGAACTCTCGCGCGATATCTTTCATTGTGATGAGTTTAGGTCCAGTCACGGTTAGTAACATTAGTTGCGCAAATTTAGGTAATAAGCCTATATCTTTTGCACACTGGTTAATACTTACTTGCGTTATTGTTGCGCAATCGTTTGCGCGTATTAAAGAACGTTTTTAACTCGGAAAAAGTACAAACAGATGTAATAAAATTTACTTTTGCAGTGCTAAAAGGCGGTTGGACAAAGATCCAACGACCGCTGATGATCCTAATAACAAATGCGAACGGAGTCTCTTACAGACGCGGAGACAACGACGCCTAAGCAGACAATTGACATTATTAATGATAACAACCTAAACTTTTTTAAATTAAATGATGAAGCAGGTAAAATTTACAATGCCTCTAAGGATGTTTGCCCTCATTTTCGGTTGATCCTTTCAGTCAGTGCCTTTGCACAGCAAATCACTGTCAAAGGACACGTCAAAGACGGTACCGGCGAGCCCATTGTCGGTGCAACAGTCCGAGTTGCAGGCCAACAAGGCGGTGTGATCACGGACATTGACGGCAACTTTGTCATCAAGGCGGCATCAGGCGCTGAGATCACTGTGTCTTATATCGGTTATCAAGACGCCAAAGTGGCGGCTGCTCCCGAAGTAAACATTGTGCTGAAAGACGATGTTGCACAGTCATTGAACGAAGTCGTGGTTATCGGTTACGGTGTAGCGAAAAAGAGTGATTTGACTGGTTCGGTCACAGCTTTGAAACCCGACTCGAAGAATAAGGGCTTGGTGGTCAATCCACAAGACATGATCGCAGGTAAAGTGGCTGGTGTCAACGTTGTCTCTAACGATGGCGCACCTGGCTCGGGAGCGCAAATCCGAGTGCGTGGAGGTTCTTCTCTGAATGCCAGTAACGATCCGCTGATCGTTATCGACGGTATGGCGATGGACAACGACGGTGTAAAAGGTTTGTCGAATCCGCTCGCTATGATCAATCCTCAGGACATTGAGTCGTTCAATGTATTGAAAGACGCATCGGCAACAGCTATCTATGGTAGTCGCGGTTCTAATGGTGTAATTATTATCACGACGAAAAAGGGACGCAAAGGACAGAAACCGCAGGTCTCTTATAGTGGTTCTTTGACTATCAGTACAAAGAAAAAGACGCTTGATGTAATGAATGGTGACGAGTATCGCAGCTTTATTAAAAATCTCTATGGTACTTCTCACGATGCTTATAAAGCTTTAGGAACGGCCAATACAAATTGGCAAGACAAGATCTATCGTACTGCTGTGAGCCACGATCACAATGTAACTGTAGCGGGAGCAGTGAAAAATCTTCCTTATCGCGTATCTGTTGGCTATACCGATCAACAAGGTATCTTGAAAACAACAGATTTCCAACGTGTAACAGGAGCCATTAACCTAAACCCCTCGTTCTTTGATAATCATCTTACGTTGAATCTGAATGGTAAAGGAATGTATGCCAAAACACAGTTTGCCCAGGTAAAAGATGCCGTGGGAGCAGCTGTCGGTATGGATCCTACTCAAGACCCTTATGCTTATACTTCAGATTATCATAAGAGCCTTTTAGGTAGCAAGATGAATCAAACGCTTGACAACTTCGGAGGTTATTTTGAGTGGACAACCAATGGAATCGGTAGTGATCCTACATGGCCTTACAGTTTCAATACTAACGCCACAAAGAATCCGCTGGCTATACTCAATGAACATAAGGAACCGGCTTATAGCCGGACGTTCGTAGGAAGTGCTGATATCGATTACAAAGTACACGGTTTCGAAGATCTGCGTTTGCACCTCACATTGGGCGCCGACATTTCAAAAGGACGTCAATATCGCAACGCCAGCTCGGCAGCTCCTACCAATATATATTATGGTTCACATGGTTCAGAGTCTATCTTAAAGCGTAATCTCTCGTTGAGTGCTTATGCTCAATACTTCAAGGACTTCACCAAAGAGCACCACTTCGATATCATGGGTGGTTATGAATGGCAACATTTCTGGCGCTCACAAGAGAATGATTACATGGGAGTCTACCCCTCAACAAATAGCGAACATCCCAACAAGACACTGCCTCACACGCCTTATCATTTCAAGACAGAGAGTTATTTGGTGTCTTTCTTTGGTCGAGCTAACTACACGTATATGAATCGTTATTTCCTCACAGCAACTGTTCGCGATGACGGAACATCACGTTTCAAGAACCATTGGAAACTTTATCCCTCTGTGGCTTTGGCTTGGAAGATTAACGACGAGCCTTTCCTCAAAAATGCGAATTGGCTTTCCGACTTGAAACTACGTCTTGGTTGGGGTATGACAGGTCAGCAAGCAGGTGACAAGATTAATGACTTCAACTGGCTACTACTATTTGAAAAGAACACGGGTAGCGACAGTTACTATCCTCTGATAGGCGATGGCACACTGTATCGGCCAAGCAATTACACTCCGAATTTGAAGTGGGAGACCACCACAACATATAATATAGGTGTAGACTTCGGTATTTTCAATCAACGTCTCTCCGGTAGTTTAGACTGGTATTATCGCAAAACCACCGACTTGTTGAATTACGCTCCCGTAGCAGCTATGTCTATGGCACGCAACAATGCTTGGCAAAACATAGGCTCATTGAAGAACACTGGTGTTGAGCTTGCATTGAGTTGGAAGGCCATCCAGAGTAAAGACTGGTATTGGACATTGGATTACAACCTCACTTGCAACCAAAACAAGATCACTGATCTTAAAGGAGTTTCTTCCGATGGTTCACCTGTTCCCTATACGGATATTAAACTCGGAGTCGACAAATACGTTGAATACAACCAAGTGGGTTATGCCACCAACGCGTTTTATGTTTATCAACAAGCTTACGATAAGAACGGGAATCCTATTGAGACTGCGTTGTTGATCGTAATGGCGATGGCGTAATTAGCGATGCCGATAAGTATTTGTATAAGAATCCGGCACCTACTGTCACGATGGGGTTAGCGTCGAGATTGGAGTATAAGAGCTGGGATCTCGGCTTCTCTCTTCGTGCTAGCTTCGGCAATTATGTGTTCGATGCGTTCTCAGCAGGCAACAGCAATATGAGTGCAGGCCAGGTTTGGTCTAATTCGCTGTTGTTTATGTCTAACAGACCGGTGTCTGCTCTTGGTCGTAATTGGCAGACTTATGAGGTTACCTCGATGCTCTCTGATTATTATGTGCATAATGCTTCGTTCTTGAAGTGTGATAACATTACGTTGGGTTACAGCTTCTCAGATTTCCTGAAAGCTGGTAACTGGCACGGGTTGAGTGGTCGCGTTTATGCAACAGCATCGAATGTCTTTACCATTACTAAATATAAAGGTATCGATCCTGAGGTTAACAACGGCTACGATGACAACATTTACCCGCGTCCCTTCTCGTTTATTGTAGGTGTAAATCTGAATTTCTGATTCAATAAAAGGACATATAATAATGAAAAGATACTTTAAAAATATAATCCCGGCAGCAGTTTTTACGGTTGCGATGGGAATGATTTCGTGTACGGGCGATCTTGATGTGAAGAACATCAATCCCAATAACGAGAACACACTTGATGTTGCTGCGCTATACAATAAATGTTACGCCAACATCGCGATGGCCGGTAACGGAGGCGCAAATGGTGACTGTGATATCGACGGATTAGATGGAGGAACCACTGGTTTCATTCGTCAAATGTTCAATGCAAATGAGCTTACCACCGATGAAGCTATCTGCGGATGGGGCGATAATGGTGTTGCGCAATTCTGCTACAATACTTACGATGCCTCACATCCTATGCTTCGGGGCTATTATTATAGGTTAACCAATGGCATTCGTTATTGTAATGACTATCTGGCCAATGCTGCCGACTATGATAAGCAGATGACTGCTGAGATTCGATTTGTGCGTGCTTTCCAATATTTCTTATTGATGGATGCTTTTGGAAACATTCCTTTTACTACAACGGCAGACAATGGTGTACGGCCTGTACAGTACACCCGCAAACAGGCTTACGACTTCATCGAGAAAGAGTTGCTTGATATCGAAGGTGATCTAAGTGCTGCCAAGGCCAAGAAATCAACTGATGCAGGTTATGGACGTGTAGACAAAGCTGCCGACTGGTTGTTACTCTCTCGCCTTTACCTCAATGCTGAGGTTTACACCGGCACTGCTCAGTGGCAGAAAGCAGCCGATTATGCACAGCAGGTGATGAACTCCGACTACCAGCTTAACACCACTGGTGCCAACGGATGGACTGCTTATCAGATGCTCTTTATGGGCGATAATGGTGAGTCGAGCGCTGCCAAGGAAGCGATCTTCCCCATTTTGCAAGATGGTTTGAAGACAACGAGCTGGGGAACCTCACTCTTCCTCATCGCATCTACTTTTGCTAACGATATGCA
Source organism: Hoylesella enoeca JCM 12259 (assembly GCF_000613405.1). Taxonomy (GTDB): domain Bacteria; phylum Bacteroidota; class Bacteroidia; order Bacteroidales; family Bacteroidaceae; genus Prevotella; species Prevotella enoeca. The sequence continues at coordinate 85,549 of NZ_BAIX01000007.1, forward strand.
CGCTAATCCAAACGACGGCAATGCGGTGAATGGTGTGTCGAGCCAAGCATGGGGTGGCAACCGTGCTCGTCCTCAATTGATTGCGAAGTTCTTCCCCAACGATGACGCGCCCAATGTTGAATCCTATGAGATGATCAAGAAGGCGAATGACGATCGGGCTATATTCTGGGGAAAAGACCGTTCAATCGACAACACCAATGTCAGCACATTCAAAGACGGATTCTCCGTAGCCAAATTCATAAACTTCAAGTCTGACGGCACGTCCGGCCATAGTACGACTTACGCCGATGCCGATTTCTTCTTGCTTCGTGCAGCCGAAGCCTATCTTAATTATGCAGAAGCAACGGCTCGCTTGAACGGAGGCACAACGACAACAGCCGGCACTGCTGCCATCAATGCACTGCGCAGCCGTGCTCATGCAGCCCAAAAGGCAGCCTATTCTCTCAATGAAATCTGTGACGAATGGAGTCGGGAATTCTACTTCGAAGGCCGTCGCCGCATGGATCTCATCCGCTTCGGTAAATATGGTGGCAACTCCGATTACATCTGGCAATGGAAAGGTGGTACCTATGCAGGCCGTAATTTCGAAGCATATAGGAATATCTTCGCTATCCCGACCGATGATTTGGCTGCCAATCCGAATTTAAAACAGAACCCTGAATACAGATAAGCAGCATCGGGAGTTGCAACAAGGGTGGCATCCCTTGCTGCATCTCCCCACTCAAATGACGGTTGATAAGAATTATTATTTAATACGAACAGAAAATGAAAAAGTTCATTCAATCCATAGGGATATTTGTTTGCAGCATAGCACTCATCACTGCTTGTAGCGATGATCGCAGCAATAATCCCACGCTTCAAGAGCCAACGACATTCAGCTTGAATACACCGGCTTATGCAGCACAAAACATTAATTTGGCACTTTCAGACGGAATCAATTTCACTTGGTCACAACCTGCTTATGGTTTTCCCGTCGCAGCGCAATATCAATTGCAAGTTTCACTCAATGATAAGTATAACATATCAACATCAACGGCTTTAAACGATCGTTCGGGCAAGACCATAGCTGATTACGAAACACTGACTACGGTTTATAACGAGTGTAAAGGCGTAATGAATGCCGAGAATCTTTCGGCGGCCTTACAACGATTGGCTAAATACAAAGAAGACAATGTGCCAGCCACGCAGAAGGTCTATGCACGAGCGCTGTCAGTGCTCAATAATGACACGATCTACTCTAATTCCATCACATTCAACGTGGTGCCCCACTATGTAGAACTGAAAGATGCCGACCCTGAAATGTGGTATCTTGTGGGGAATTGCGTTGGTGACGGCAAATGGGGCAATGATGCGGCTTCTATCGGTACGTCACTCATTCCCATGTTTGTCAAGGCCGGCGAGTTTTATGATCGTGTAACCGGCAAGGGAACCATCGAATATACAGCCTATTTTCCCACTGGCGGTGAGTTCAAAATTCCCAAGACGCCAGGCAACTGGATTATGATGTGGTCTGCGCAGGCTTTGTGATCCGCCAAGGTGGCAGCAATCCTGGGAATATCACTGTTGCTGCGGCCGGCTATTACACCATTACAATGAACACCAAGAGCAAGACCTGCACGATGGATAAGGTGGATATCACTCCTACAAAATATGCATCCATAACACTCGAAGGCACAGCATTGGAGAGCGGAAGCGTAAGCATGACACCCGTGGACACCTATGCTGGTGCTGAAAATCACACCTGGCGGGCCAACGTCACTCTGGTGGAAGGGGGCTTGAAATTCAAGAGCGGTTCCACTGAATGGGGTTCCGACGGTTTCCCCTACGAAGTTGCGACCACCACAGGCAACGAAATTCCTGCCTTAGCAGGTAAGTATCTTGTGATGTTCAACGACATCAGCGGGGCTTTCTATTTTTTTAGTAGATAACATAATGATAATAAACGATGAAGAAACTATTATATTCCATCGGGGCGCTCTTGCTGATGGCGAGCTGTTCCGACAATTACACCGACTGGGCCGACCCGCAGTCGAACACCGAAGAGGCTAAAACTGTGACGCTGGCATTGGCTCCTGCGGCCGACATTAACTTTGCGACGCTCACCACCGACTCTGTGCAGCTGTTCGTCCCCACGGTTACTGCGAGCGAAACAGCTGTCAACAGTTACGCTGCTAAACTCTATAACGCCGACAAAAGCGCATCAAAGACACTCCAAGTCGATGCAAAAGGCCGCGTGAAAAGCAGTGAACTGGCCGATTCTATCAATGCACTCTACACCCGTCGACCTACTCAACGAACGATTGCCATGGATGTTACGGCGTTCACGAAGATCAACGGGCAGAGCATCCAGACCACAGGAACCACCACGGTAAAGGCTACTCCCAATGCGCCGGAGATCGACAACACTTATTATCTCACTGGAACGATCAACAGCTGGAATTATAACGATAAGACATTTGCCGTAAACAACAATGGCGGCGATCCTTATCTCAATCCCGTTTTCAGCATCACGCTCACCGCAGCACAAGTTGGCACAGGCTTGGAGTTCAAACTTACGCCGGCCTCCAACCTCGGTAAGCAAGACAAATGTATCACAGCTACCAAGGATGCAACAGCAGGAAAAATCGCTTACAATAATGAGGGCGGAGCACTGAAAGTGACTCCCGTAGCCGGAACAAAATATTATCGACTCGACTTCGACATGCTGGCACAGACTTACACCGTGACAGAGATGAGCGATCCCGAACTCTTCCTCACCGGAAATCTGTATGGTTGGGGAGCCACCTGGAAGCAACTCACACCCGTGAATGGCACTGCCAGCACCGCACCCACATTCTGGACAATCATCTATCTGCACGCGGGCGAGTCGTTTAAGTTTGCTCCGCAGGCCGACTGGGGTGATGATTTCGGTTCGTCGGCCACGATAAACGACGTAGCAGGGGCTGGTGCCAGCGACGACGGTGGCAACATTAAAGTGGCTAATGCAGGCTGGTATCTGCTCAAAGTGGTCAACAGCACCACGCGCAGCGTTGATATTCTGGCGCCCAACGTCTATCTGATCGGTACCGTAGCAGGTAACGATTGGTCGATTGGTGCAGCTCACCGCTTCAGCATTCCGACCACAGAGAGTGGCGAGTTTGTATCTCCCGCTTTCACCACTAACGGTGAGGTGCGCATGTGTGTCAGCTTAGACAGTTATGACTGGTGGCGAACCGAGTTTATTGTCAATGCTGCCGGCAAGATTGATTACCGTGGCAACGGTGGCGATCAAGACCGTGTCAATGTTACGGCAGGCCAACATGCCTATCTGAATTTCACAGCAGGGACAGGCTCTTATCATTAAGCAACAAGGATAAGGGCTATCGAACCCCGATCCACAAAGCAAGGCCCCGCGGACAACTAATGTCCGCGGGGCTTTCCGGTAGTAAGGTGGTGTGGTTAGTTATACCAATATTCTCCGCCTAAAAGATCATTACGTCCTTTGTTTCCGTCTTCCTCCACAGGTACGTTTACGCTATAAAAGTCGTGTTTTCCTGTGATCTTTAAGTTATCCGTCTTCATAATGGTTAATGTGTTATATGGTTAGCGAGATTCTCATCTCGGTTACAAAGATAGACATTTGTTTCGATAATTACAATGCCTAATTGTTATGATTCCTACCATTTCCGTATTAAATAACATTAATATCCGGGCGAATACAGAAAGATTAACAGGAAAAGAGTTTCTTTGAAATAAAAAAGCCGAATAAGGAATTTTGTATTTTTTCTTTATTTTCTTTGTCTAATTCAAAAAGATGTTATACCTTTGCCCCCGATTCTTCGCTTTCGCCTCCTTCGCCCCCTAAGTTAGGGGGATGGGGGTCTGAACAATTAAAGAGATGATAAAACAAGCAAATATAAACAGTCGTAGCACGATGCAAAAGAACTCCGATTCTCTTGCATCTTTTAACGCTTTATATTTGCATATCTCGGAAAAAGTCTTAACACACACACACACATCGCACCTGGCGTAGACACCTTCACAGCTTTATCTTACGCGCGCGCGTAAGGCGTGAGCTAAACCCCAATAAACAAAGGGCTTCTCGGAGTTCCCTTTGTTCTTCTTTTCATGCCCTTTTGCTAACTGAGCAAAAGGAAAATAACGCAGCATTTACTCACTAAAACAATACGAAATAATGAGAAAACAAGTAGAGAGTTTAATGGCTTATCTGAAGCCCGAATGCCACGTCGTCGAAGCGGCGACAGAGCGATTTATTTGCACGTCAGTGCGCCCGCACCCCGGTTCGCAAGAAGAGGATTGGGACCCGGACGATGATGTTGACGGAGGAGAATATGAATTTGAGTAATCATCATTAAAAATCAGAAAACAATGAAAAAGTATATATTTTTAAGCACAGCCCTGCTGTTATTGATAGCGAGCTGTAGCAACGACGAGAATAACGAGCAGAAAGAGCCGACACAAGCCGTACAATTCAGCTTTACCAACGAAGAGTTTGGCGAAGACGAAGCCTTAACGAGAGCCAACGCAGCAGAAGCAAAGCCGCAGATCGTAGACCTGGGCGATTGCGAAGCCGAGATAACGGTAGAAAGCGAACCGACAGCTAAAACGCGCGGCGCATTATCACCGGCCAACGGTCACTACACGATCCGTGCCTATCAGAGTGGTACTTTGAAAGGCGAAATGAAAGGCACGTTCGGCGGCCCTATGTGGGCACCTACATTCACGCCCGATGCCAGCTCAAAAGATAAACTAAGGCTCCCTTACGGCACCTACGATTTCGTAGCGTTTAACGACGACGTAACCGTCAGCGGCACGAACCTAACCACCACACGCGATAAAGCCGAAACGGCCCGTATGGC
>NZ_BAIX01000006.1 GCF_000613405.1 Hoylesella enoeca JCM 12259
TTAACACACACACACACATCGCACCTGGCGTAGACACCTTCACGGCTTTACCTTACGCGCGCGCGTAAAGCATGCGCTAAACACCAATAAACAAAGGGCTCAAGAGAGTTCCCTTTGTTCTTCTTTTTATGTCCTTTTGTCAATCCGGCAAGGGGGAAAACTTCACGAATTATTCACTCAAAACATAGCGATTATGAAACAAAATCAATTAGAGAGAATGGGCTACAGCAAGCCCGAAATCGAGACCATCCGCTTGGAGGCTCACAGTGAGTTAATGGACACTTCGTTCCCCAGCCAGCACAATCCTGGCCAACACGGCATAGGCCCGAGCAGTGCCAAGCAAGGATGGTTTGACGAGGAAGACGAGGACGAAAGCCTCGCAACCCCCGCGGGCGAGGAGAGCCTTTGGGATTAGAGAGTTATTAATTTCATAAAACAACACGAAATGAAAATTTACATGAATACAATCAAAACATGGGCGCTGCTAATAGCAGGCTTGCTGTTGACAGCCGCTTGCGCCAACGATGACGTGGCGCAGAAAGACACAGACACAGATAACGGCACTGACAAAAACCTGACCACGTTCGTAACCGGCGCAGAGCCGACTTCGCGCACCTCGATGGATTACACCAACGGCGCTTTCTATTGGGAGGCAGGCGACTATATCTATGTGCAGGACGATGACGGCACATGGCAGAAGAGCAGCAACGCTCCGAAAGCGAAAACAGCTTTCTTTCAATTTAAGGTATCAGGCAAGTTTAATAACAATGCATCGTATAAGGTTTATTATCCTGGAAAGAATGGCAACAAAGACCAGGTTAATATCCCTGCTGCCCAGACCCAGACAGCACCCAACACCACTACTCATTTTGGCGTATCGGGCGACTGTGGCACGGCTGTCGCAACAGGCCCTGTTGGTGGTAATTCATTCTCTTTTACACTTGATCACCAGGCAGCCATTCTTGTCTTCCAGCCTTACACCAGCAACACCATCTTGCAGAACTGCTACCTAACGAAAGTAGAGGTGACTTCCGACAACGATATCACCGATACTTACACCCTTACTTCATCAGGCGCGTTGACAGGCGGTAGTGGAACAGGTAAACAGATCATCCTCACCACTAAGGGCAGCGGAACTTATGCCAACGGATTCCCACTCAACACCACTTCTGCCAGCGTAGCAACGAACGGTGCTTATATGGTTATTAAGCCAGGCACGCATATTTTAAGGGTACGTTACTGGGTAAAAGACGTAGCAACCAACGTTGAAGGGACGATTACGAAGAACTTAGGTTCTTTCACTTACAATGCAAATACTTATTACGACATGACGGCCAACCTCAATATTCGTGATTATGCTGGTGATAAGTATTATATGTGGGACGCACAATACCAATATTGGGCAGGTCATGAATGGAACAAGCCCGGTTATGTAAAAGATGTAGACCAGCCTACGGTCATTGGCAACTCAGGCAGCGCCTACCCTCGGAACCCCAGCGATCCACGGTGGTATCATGAAGGAGGCGGTAGCGTAAGATTTGATGCTACCCAATCATGTGCAGGTCTTCCCAACGCCAACGAGATGTCTTGGTACGTTATGTACGGTGATCCTCGTTGGGATGGTGACGAATTATGGACACGATGGGTCACTTATATAAAGGCGGTATGTGGTTGAAGAAGAAGTACGTATTGCAGGCAAAAAATCATTACAATAGAGAGAAATCCGCAGACGGTTCAGATATGCGCACAAGCATTAAGAGATACGAAAACCGCAACAGTAGCATCAAGTCAGGACTCCCATCTGCAGCCGATGCAAGTAATTACTTCTACCTGCCCGCCTTGGGGTATTACCACTCGGGGCAGCTGTACGACGTTGGTAACGTCGGCTACTACTGGTCGTCCAGTAAGGTCCCGTTTATCAGCCAGAACGCTTACTGCCTGTTCATCGAAGATTGGAGCATCGTTGTAAACAACAACAACAACGGCGTCGGGTGCAGGGTCGGGACGTTCGAGTGAGCCTTGCGATTGGTTCATCCACCGGATCCGCCTCGGTGAAACCGGGGAAGGGGTGGAAGAAAATTTATATACGGTTTGCCGTAAATTTATATACGGTTAGAAATTTACGGGGAACCGTATATAAAAATATTTTTATCAAATAAAAATTTACGGGGAACCGTATATAAATTTCAAAAGATACGGAAGCCGCAAAATTATATCGGATATAACGATGAGGGAAACCTATTAATGTAATAATTTATTTACTTAAAATAAACTTGTAATAGTATGAGAATCAAATTAGTAGCGCGGAAGAATCCGCAAAACAAGACCGAAGTGAAACTGTATGCCAACGCTGTGAACCTGGGCAAGAAGACGCTGCACGACATTGCGCGCGACATTTCGGGGCGCTCGTCACTGACGCGGGGCGACATCGAAAACGTGTTGTCAAACTTTATTGATTGTCTGCCGCAGTATTTGCGCGACGGATTCAGTGTGCAGTTGGGCGGATTTGGTACGGTTCGCCTGACGCTGTCGAGCAAGGGCGCGGAGACGGCCAAAGCTTTTAATATCGATACCATTAAGCCGCGCGTGACGTTTACGCCGGGCGTGGAACTGAAAGCGGCGCTGCGCGATAACTCGTATGAGACGGTGAAAGACAAAGAGGAGGAAGAGAAAAAGAAGAAAAAGAAAGAACAAGAAGGAGGAAGCGGAACATAGAAAAGGATATTTAAAGGTGAAAGGGTGAAAAGATGGGTGAAGGCTGTCTTTTCACTCTTTTGCTTTGTGAGGGTAGGCAGATTCTCGGGATGAGCGTTTGCTGCTTTTTATTTTATTCAGCATGAAATGGAAAGGGAATAATAGTTTTTCTGTATATTTGCACCCGACAATGAGGACGGGAAAAGACGAAACTACACTGATCGCGGAGCTGAAACAAGATTCTCAACAGGCGTTGCGAGGGATCTATGAGCGATATGCAGGGCGGCTCTATGCTTTTGGTTTGCAATATTGCAAATCACGAGAGTGTGTGGAAGAACTTGTCGAAGACACATTTGTTTGGCTTTGGACGCATCGTCAGAGCATCCGACAAAGCAATTCCTTGCGGGCTGTGCTCTTCATTCGGATGCGTCATTTTCTCATCAATGCGTATCGCACCACGGTCAACTCCGTTGAATTCGAGGATTATCTCCATTATAAAGGCCGACTCACTGATGGTGATACGGATTGGTTGGAATATGATGATTTTGTGCGAATGGTGCACGATGCCATTGCGAGATTGCCTGAAACGCAGCGTCGTGTGGTGCAACTCTCGCGGATGGAGAGGCTCAGTAACCATGATATTGCGCGTCGATTGAATCTCAAAGAACAAACAGTCAAAAACCAACTTTCGCTGGGTTTGAAAGCGTTAAAACAAATGTTGGGTCCTGCCTACGGCCTTTATAGCCTGCTTTTTTTTGTTAATTGATCGGCTGCTATCGGTATTTTGCCCCCAGATAAGTGTCTTTATATCATAGATAGCATGCAAAAGGTAAAGAGAATGAGTGATATACAACATAAATTTTACGATAACAGCATCACCGTTGACGAGTTAGACGATTTGCGGCAAGCGGTCAACCACATGACCGATAAGGATTTAGAAGCCGACATGTATGCCCGTTGGAGCCATTCGGAAACGCCTGATGGCGAAACTCTTCAGCCGCATTTAGATCGCATTTGGGGACAGATAAGACAGCGAGTGCAGCCCCGTCGGCAACGTTCCAAGCGCTTTTGGTGGAACGCATTGAAGTTGGCCGCCGTCGTATTGCCGCCTCTGCTGCTCGCCGGTTATATGACATATCAGCATCGTCTCAACACTTCTGCTGTTCCGGAAACAGTGATCAGCACCGGAAACGACGAACGGGCAACCGTGCATTTGCCTGATGGCAGCCGGGTGATGATGAACGAGCGCTCGACCATCCGATATGATTTGGCTTCGTTTAATCAGTCGAAGAGACAGCTGAAATTTGATGGTGAGGGTTTCTTTGAGATTCATCCAGACTCTAAACATCCTTTTCTGATTCAGTCGAATAAACTCAACGTGCAGGTGTTGGGCACTCGTTTTAATTTTTATTCGCGCCGCGACGAATCGCGAGCCGAACTGGTTTTAGCTTCGGGAAAGGTGCTTCTCACAGCCATTTCATCAGGAAAGAGCGTCACGATGAAGCCTAATCAATGGGCTGTTGTGGATAAACGCACAGGCCATATATCCGTAACCACACTCGCAACTGCCGTCAACGATGCCACAGCTTGGTGTCGGCGAGAACTCACATTCCGCAATGCGCCGCTTTGGATGGTGCTTTCCACGCTCGAAAAGACATATCACGTGCGTATTCATACGGCTCCGTCGATCAACACCGAAGATCTTTTCACGGGTACGATGACGAGCAATAACATCAACGAAAACCTCGAAATCCTCGAAACTTCTTATCATTTCCACACCAGAATTAATGATAATGTCGTGGAAATCAGCCGTTGAACGGATGACGGCAAGCCGTCATCCGAATCAAGACTAATTGTCAATCGGTTTCTTTTCGCGCTTCTCAAACCGATAGAAATAGATCTGATCGTGAATCTCTGTCATCTCTTTCGGAATGTGTGTAACATATTTGAGATTCAGGATTCGGCGTTTCCGGTCGAAATATTCAGTCGTATCACGCGCTCCGATCATCAATATTCCCTCGGCAGGATCATCTAATTCGATCTGCCTGATGCGGTCGCCGGTATAAAAATCGGTGGCAAAAAAGTGGATCATCGGAGCTTTGATATAACTGTAAATGGGGTCATTGGGAAATCGTTTTTCAATCAAATCAGCCACGGGTCGATCTGATTTCGTATTCAAAATGGCGGGTTGAAGCACGCCATCGATGACAACAAACAGCGTCAAAACCATCATCGACATTTTCAACACCAAGTGTTCGTTGCGTTGCCGACCATCTTTTCTGATGAGAAAAGCGGTCGTTGCCCCTGTCACCAACAACAACACCAGCCATAACAAGCCATCCATGTCGATGAGGTCGATATGCTCCAAGGCCGAAAGCATCGCCAAATTGTCTGTCGCATGCTTGCCGTGGAAGATCGAATGAGGCACAAGTCTCATTCGAACGACCGCAAACAACGTGATCAAAACAGCACTTAAAACCACCAGAAAACCTGTGTAAAAACGCACGAAACGCACCCGTCCCGATGCGATCAGCCACACGATGTATTCTGCCATGAGATAAGCCATAAAGGGATAGCAAGGCAACAGATAAGTGCTTCGTTTGCTCGAAGGAATGCAATAGAACAAAAGAATGAGCAGAAAAGCCAACCATGAGAAAAGCTGCAACGGTTCGGCTTGCTGACACCAAGTTCTAAACGCGTTCCATTCACGACCGATCGACCACGATTTTGGCCATTTCAGCCGATGCAGATAACGCTTCCACGACAGCGAAAACAGCGAAATCAACAACAGAATTGTCCACGGAAGCCACCCCGTCAGCAATGTTCCGAAATTATAAACGAATGAATGCCGATGCGACTCATAAGTCATCCGCCCCATGAAACGCCCGAAATTCTCTTCCATCACGAGGTTTAAGAAGTTGTCGCCGCCCGCTTGATAAGCCGCCACATACCACAAAGCCGGCAACGCACAAGCCAGCACTGCAAAGCCGACGAGCCGCAACCCAATGCGGAAAGTCAGTTCGCGGCGCAACCATAAATATACGAAGATCACAAAACAAGGCAACAAGAATCCCACAGGACCTTTCGTCAAGACGGCTCCACTCATGCAAAGCACTGCACCAACGGGCAATCCCCGTTTCCCTTTTTCCCACCAACGAAAAAACAGATAGAGTGCCCCCACGATGAAAACTGTCAACAACATGTCTACACGGCACGCTGTTCCGGCTCGGTGAACTTCAAAAGCCGTGAGCGTCAACAGGGCTGTCAGCAGGGCGATCTGCTGATTTTTGCGCCGCGCAAAGAATGTGTAGCCGGCGCAAGTCAGCACGATTAGTGACAGTGCCGACGGCAATCGGGCGGTGAACTCGCTGACATAGCCGGACAGAAGCGAGCAAAGCGCAATGCACCAATGGAAAAATGGCGGTTTGTAAGGTATATCGCCGCCGTTGTTTATAGGCAAAATCCAATCTCCGTTTTTGAGCATGGAGAGTGCCACAACAGCCTCGCGAGGTTCTCCTTTGGAATGAAAATCGGTCAATCCGAGAAACGGAATCGTGACAACGACACTGAGAACAAACACCCAAAAGAGCGGTTTGGACAAATGAAATTTCATAAATCGAATGTTATTTTTTATCAATAAGAATCGTCGGTAAACAATCCGTCATCGATGGATTGCATTTCCGGAATCAATCCGGAAAACTCAATGTAAGAACGGATGGCGGCAGCTGGATATTGCATGGAGAGCAACTTTTTTCTCAACGGCCTGTTTGCCCCGTTTCAACGGACGATTGATTGCAATGCGAAAAAGCATTCATCGGCGCACGATTAACCGTTGGTTGCATTGCGATTAACGGCCTATTGAAAAACACTTCATTCCGTGTTGGTAATCGATAAGCTCAAAACTCAATAGGATCTTTACGAGTTACGAATTAAATTCTGTATTTTTGCAGTCGGAATTTTTACACAAACCAAGAATTGCCCAGGTATGAAACGATTATTAAACCGCATTTTTCCCCGCGAACAATGGGATGCCCCGACACGGCAATACGCCATCGCATTGTTCCTGAAATTCATTCTTTTTGATGTCATTTGGTGTCTCCAAACCACTTTCACATCGTTTTCGATGCCCGAACTCTATGTGAATACGGCACTTGCAACACTCATTTTGCTGCTGCCTTATATCGTGACGCGGCGCGACTGGGTGCAACTGGCTGTGCTGTTTGCCGTGGATGCGCTGCTCGTTTGCAATCTGATGTACAGCCGCACCTATAACTCGGTGATTCCATTGAGCAGTTACGGACTGGCGGGAAATCTGAGTGACTTCCTCCCCAGCGTCATTGATTCGATGCGATGGATAGATCTGCTCTTCCCTTTGTCCACAGTTGGTCTGCTCATTCATCGGTTGCGCCGACGTCACCCGATGTCGAAGCGCCGGCGCGTGATCATGCCTTATGCCGTGCTCACGCTTGTCGTGGCGGGTATTTCAGCTGTGCAGCTTGCTGTGAAAGGCGGACTCACCAAGGCTTTCGACCATCTGCAATCGGCCAATTATTACACATGTATCGTCCCGATGTACACCATTTTCGGTCATCTTTACTATGATGCGATACAAACAGACAGGCCTTTCACGCCCGAAATGAAGCGCAAAATCGAACATTGGATGGCTGAAAAACCGGCCTATCGACCGTTGTCCGACAGCATATCAAGGCGCACCAATCTGGTCGTTGTGCTCTGCGAATCATTAGAAAGTTGGGTGTTGGAACGGCAGGTAGAGGGCATCGAAATCACGCCCAACCTCAACCGCATACTGCGCGAACCGTCAACGCTCTACGCTCCGCATGTCTTGACACAGGTGAAAGGCGGTCGGTCGATCGATTGCCAACTGCTGCTCAATGCCGGCATGTTGCCTGTCAACAGCGGATGTTATGCCATGCGTTATCCTGACGACACGTTTCTGACACTGACCAAAGCCTTGCACGCACGCGAGAAATCGCACAGTTATTTGCTCACTGTCGACAAAGCAGTGACTTGGAATCAAGCTATCGTAGCACGATCATTCGGTATCGATACGCTGCTTGCTAAGCCTTGCTGGCGCTTGGATGAGAAAGTGGGTTCGAGAAAGAAGCTCGGCGACGTGTCGTTTATGAAGCAAGCCGTAGAGAAAATGCGGCAAGGCGAAATTTGGAAAAGCGGCGAACATGTTTATCTCCAATTCGTTACGTATTCCGGTCATAATCCGTTTGTCTTGCCGGATGCGCTGAAACGTATCAAGCTCCACGGCAATTATCCTGTCAAAATGCGCGATTATATCACGATGGCAAACTATACCGATCATGCACTCGGCATCTTATTGAATTATCTGAAAACACGACCCGACTATAAAAATACGATGATCGTCATCACGGGCGACCATGAAGGATTGGCTGCCGATCGCGAAGATATCCGTCGGTCGGCCATTGGTCGGAAGATGGTTTCAAGTCATCTGCACACGCCTTTTATTGTCGTCAATTCACCGGTGGGAGTCCGTTATGATGCGGTGATGGGTCAAGTGGACATGTATCCCACGATTCTCAACTTGCTTCATTTGGATGATTACGCCTGGAAAGGTATCGGACAGAGCATCCTCGATCCATCAAAAGCACCAGCTGCAGTGGGTTCCGACATGCAAGTCGAGGTCAGCGGACAAGGTGTTTCGCCGCAGGAAATCAAGCGATTGAAGCAGGCACACACGGTGTCAGACTTGATGATACGATATGATTGGCTGAAAAATAAATAAGAAAATACCATTTTTCTCCAAATCAGAACACGTTAAGAAAAATCCCGCAAACCCTTTATGAATAAGGATTACGGGATTTTTCTTAATTGCTTTTATGCTCCAATGCTCAATCGTTTACCGATTGATATTCGTTGCTTAGAGCTTGTTGATCACCTTTTGCAGTTGTTCGCCGAGACCGATGGTATAGCCTTGGGAAACGAAGACGATTCGATTGAACGTGTCGGCAATGATGAAAATGGGGAGCAAACGATCGGTTTGGAGTTTCATCTGGGCTGCAATCTGGCGCTTAATACTGCCGTCGCGGTCGATGCCGAAGATAGTATTGGTTGGCAATTCACCGAAATCCTTGGCATTGAATTTGGCTGCGTCGGCTTCATTTTCAAATAATAAAACGAGCGGACGACCCCATTTATCTAACGAAGACTTGACGTTTGCAATGTCGCGCAAGGCGTGATTGGTTGGTTCTTGACCAACACCGAGGATGCCCACAACGAAGTATCCGCGGCCAGTCTGTGAGAGAATGGATACGTCTTTGCCGTCTTTGCTGAACTTCGATTCACTATCGAAAGAGCCGATCACACTCACTTCGTCAGTACTTGTACGTACATCGAGCGGTAAAGTCGTGGTTTTACCTGGCCGAATCGTGAATATTTGCGTGTTGGCCAGTACGCTTCCGTTGGCCAATCGCGTACCCGTTGTGAGCAAGTAAGTACCGACGTCAAGACGGGCACCATCTTTAAACGTGTTCGACACTGTGTTCCGTTGCTCTCATCAGCTGTTCCATCATAGAAATTGAGTAAACTCGTCGTTCCGTTTTCTATTTTTGAAATCGTGAAATGCCTATAATATTTCGGATCATCTAAGTATTTCGTGGGTTGATAGGTCAAGACCAACGTGCCGGTGGGGGCTGCCTGTTGTTGCACGGCATCAAAGTTGACATCGATCCAGTGGCCGTTTTCGCGGTATTGGACCTTGGATGTAACGACGTCTTTACGTGCGGGAATGCCCAAACTACGCGCAACGTCAACAAAGAAGATATCTCGTGAGCGTGTGTCGGTAAGGCGCGCGCGCCACACGCCGATAGGAGTCTGAGCAATACGCAGGGCTTTCGGGTCTGGATAGAGGCGCAGATTGGCCTTTACCCATTTCACAAGCAGTGCGGGATTGGCACGGAATCGGTTGGCGGTCTGCTTGTCGAAAGCCTTTTCCAATTGCTGTTTAAACGGCGCGATAATCATTTCGTCTTCTACGCGTGGGCACACTTCATCGCTTGATGCATTGAAGTTGTCTTCGAGAATCTCTGTCGGAATGTCTCTCAAATCCTTGTCGCTGAGTGATCGAAGCAGACTGAAAGCACGTGCGGAACGGTCTTTATGACGGACAAGGAACGACAAAATGACAGCGTGATTGCCGCGTGCCTTGACGAGAAAAGCCGTTATGCTATCGGCCGGCAGACCGTTTTCGAGTGCGGCTTTGCGAGCTGTCTCTTCGTTATAGAATGTCGAAGTATAAGCTGTTCGCACCGAATCTTCGTATGCGAAACGACGGAGATTAGCCTGCCGCTTGTCTTCGGGCACATCAGGCAACATCACTTTCTCGACTGGCGGCACAATATCGAAGACCTGTGCGGGATAACATTGGCGGCGATTGTCGGTTGCGGCGCATCGATCGAGCCGTATTGTGATCTGCTTATCTTTACCGAACGACGCCTTGGAAAAGCCGTACCAACCATCTTTTGATGCCCAAACGAGCATATCTCCAAGCCCGGAAGTGAGAAAAGTGTGCCCTTTCGTGTCGGTATATTTGGTTACCACAGTAAAGAATTCAGCGTAATTGTAGATCTTAAAGTCTACGCGTGCTTGACTTATAGGCTTTCCGGCGTGGTCGACAACGGTGAAATCGATACGAGCTGTGGCTGCATAGTTGTCGATCAGGTTGATTTCCGTGAAGTTGGAAGTGCGAAGCATCACTTCTTCCGGACCATTATAGTCACCAAAAGCCCGTGTGTGCATCAGCATTGCACGTGAAGCTGGGGCATTGAACCAACCCAAATTGAGCACGGCTTCAGGTTCGCAGGCCCCTAAGAAATACCATCGTCCGTCGGCCCAAGCCTCTACCCACGCGTGATTATCATCGGTATGGGCCCATCGCGGCGTGTAAACCTGTCGGGCTGGGATACCGATTGCGCGTAGCGCAGCCACCGCAAAGGTACTCTCTTCACCGCAACGCCCGGTGGCAGTACGCATAGATGCGAGTGGCGAAGAGGTACGCGCGTCTGACGGTTGATAGGTAACGTGCTCGTGACACCAGTGATTTACCTCTAAGATGGCATCGTACATGCTCAATCCTTTTACGCGATCTTTCAGTGCTTGATAGAACTCCGAGCGCGAGTTATCCAGATTTTCGTTGTTCACCCGGATTGGAAGTACAAAGTGACGGAATAGCAATTCGGGCACTTTGTGCCCCCAAGTCATCTCTTTCTGGGTGCGAAACGAGGTGCGAATATTGTCTAAATAATAGGTCGTAGGATAATCTGTGGCGTCAGCCAACGGCATATAGGCATACAAAAATTCCAAAGCCTCGCGCTCTTTCGTTGTGATTTGCTGTCCCGAAAGATTGAAAAAGCGATCTCCCACGAGGTTGATCTTCTGCCTGAAAGCCTTTTCCACTTTGGTCCGATAAGCCGGATCGGCGATGAAATGATCGTTTGCAAAAACTGCGACGCACGCAAGCCAAATGACCAATGATAAAACAAGTCTTTTCATGAGTTATCTAATTGGCGTGCAACTAACGGTTAAATGCACTTTGGTTAACCGTTAGTTGCAACGCGATTAACAGTTAATTACTGGGGGATAGAGATTTTGTCAATACGACGTTGGTGTCGGCCACCTTCGAAATCGGTGTTGAGAAACTCGTCCATCATCATCCGAGCAGTGGCGTTGTCAATGAATCGGCCGGGCATCGCGAGCACATTCGCATCATTATGTTGCCTGCTCAGATGGGCGATTTCGGGCGTCCAACACAGCGCAGCACGGATCATCGCATGTTTGTTGAGCGTCATGCTGATGCCTTCTCCGCTTCCGCAGATGGCGATTCCGGGATAAACGTCGCCCCGCTCAATGCCTTCGGCCAGCGCGTGCGCATAATCGGGATAGTCGCACGAAGCCTCGTCATAAGTTCCGTAATCCTTATACGACAGTCCTTTTTCATCCAAATATTGTTTGACAAACTGTTTGAGCGCAAAGCCGGCGTGGTCGCTGGCTAAACCGATAGTCTTTATTTCCATGGCTATTTGGCTAAAAATGCTTTCACCTCTTTATATATATGCTCGCCCGTAAAGCCGAGCTTCTCGTCTAAAACTTTGTAAGGAGCGGAGAAACCGAAACTCGACAAGCCGAAGACACGACCTTCGGCGCCCACTAATCCTTCAAGTGTCACGGGCAGTCCGGCTGTCAATCCGAATATTTTCGAGCCGTGGGGAAGAATCTTCTCTTGGTATTCGGGCGTTTGATTACGGAATAATCCCTCAGAAGGAACGCTCACAATGCGTATGCGGATGTTGTCTTTACGGAGCAGTTCGGCCGCTGCTTCGAGTGTGGAAACTTCTGATCCGGAAGCCAAAAGAATGATATCGAAATCGTCATCGCTGCCTGCTACCACATAGGCTCCACGTCGGGCTTGGCTGTAGTCGTTGCCTGTGGGCAGCTTGGTCACATTCTGTCGAGAAAGAACCAGCGCTGTCGGCGTGTCCATATTTTCCATAGCCATCTGCCAACAAACGGTGGTTTCGTCGGCATCTGCGGGTCGGAACACGCGCACACTGTCTCTTCCGTGATGGTTTTTCAGCTTCTCCATCAAGCGGATTTGAGCTTCTTGTTCTACGGGTTCGTGTGTGGGACCATCTTCTCCGACACGGAATGCGTCGTGGCTCCAAATGAATTTGATGGGTACTTCCATCAAAGCCGCCATTCGGATGGCTGGTTTCATATAATCGGAGAATACAAAGAAGGTGCCGCAAGCAGGTAGAACGCCACCGTGCAGATACATTCCGATACACATACAAGCCATTGTTAGTTCTGATACTCCGGCTTGGAAGAATGCGCCAGAGAAGTCATCGGCCGTCATTGAATGGGTCTTTTTGAGGAAGCCATCGGTCTTATCGGAGTTCGAAAGATCAGCCGACGAACACACCATATTATGTACTTGCTCTGCCAAAACACTCAAACAAACCGAGCTTGCAGCACGAGTGGCCGATCCTTCGACCTGTGCAATGCCACTCCAATCCACTTTCGGTGCCCGTCCTGAGAACCATTCCTGCATCTCGACAGCCTTCTCCGGATGTGCTTTTGCCCACGTTTCTTCTTGTCTACGACGCGCAGCAACAATGTGTTTCAGTTCTTCCTGCCGCGCAGCGTAAAGGTTTTTCACCTCGTCAAAAACCACGAACGGATCAGCAGGATCACCCCCGAGGTTTTTCACCGTATTGCTGTAAGCCTCTCCGCCGAGCGGTGCTCCGTGTGTTTTTACGCTGTGTTCATAGCTTGTTCCATCGTCTTTCAAGGCACCTTTACCCATGACCGTCTTGCCGATAATCAGCGTGGGGCGTTTCAATTCTGCCTTAGCTTCGGTCAGTGCGCGGCGTATTTCGTCTGCATTATTACCATCGATGGTCAGCACCTTCCATCCCCACGCCGCATATTTGGCGGCAGTGTCTTCTCGCATTACAGCTTCGCATTCGGTCGAAAGTTGAATATCATTGGAGTCATAGAACATAATGAGGTTGTTCAGTCCGAGTAAACCGGCCAACCGCCCGGCACCTTGTGAAATCTCTTCCTGTATGCCTCCGTCGGAAATATATGCGTAAATGGTGTGTTGCATCACCTCTTTACCGAGACGGGCAGCCAAGAATTTCTCAGCAACGGCGGCTCCGGCGGCAAACGTATGCCCCTGACCCAACGGGCCTGAAGTGTTTTCTATGCCCCGTGCAATATCTCGTTCGGGATGTCCGGGAGTGGGAGATCCCCATTGACGAAAGGCTTTCAGTTCATCGATCGTAAACTTTCCTTGCAACGCAAGAGCCGCATAGAGCATCGGAGACATGTGTCCCGGATCGAGATAAAAGCGATCACGGCCGGTCCAAGTGTGATCTTCGGGATCGTAAACCAGGAACTCCGAGAAGAGCACATTGATGAAATCGGCACCACCCATAGCACCACCGGGATGTCCGGACTTTGCTTTTTCGACCATCGAAACAGCCAGAATACGAATGTTGTCTGCTGCACGGTTCATTAGATTCACGTCATTCATTATTTTAGTTATTATGGATTAATCTTGTGCAAATATACAATTTTATATTCAGATAGGCGATTGATTCAATCGGTATTTTACCTATTCCCGGATTTTTCCGTTGTTTTCATCAGCTCAACTCAACAGCACCCTCATCGGTATATAATATAGGGTCTCATCTCGTTAACCATTCCCGGCAATGCGAATAACGGCTTTTGGGAAGCTAAAAAAGGCTTAATGAGCTTGCAAAAAACGATTGGTTGATCAACAATGGAAGCTTTCTTGCATGACGATCAAACAGAAGCGGCATGAAAAAAGCCTGTTATCCATCGGGATACCAGGCTTTTAAATGAATCGTTAAATCGTTTACTACATCACACCGGAATATCGGTATTGACGTTCTTACTGCCGAATAGGGCATAGAACAGCATATAAGCCATAGCCAAGACGGGCACGAAATAAGAAATTAAATAAGTGGAGTTATCGGCAATGAAGTTCTGAAGCAGAGGCAACAGACCGCCGCCGACAACCATTACCATAAAAATTCCCGATGCACTTGCCGTGTATTTGCCCAATCCCTCGGTAGCAAGATTGAATGTACTTGTCCACATAATCGATGTGCAAAGGCCGCAGAGCACTAAGAACATAGCTGCAATGGGCACGTTGACCATTTGGAACGATGAACCCGTAAATACTGGCATATCTACTGTGGTGGATTTGCCGAGTGTGATGGCAGCTAAGATTAAGACGATGCCGATGATGTTAGCGGCCGTCATCATTGTACGGCTCGACACCTTGTCGGCAATAAAACCGCCGCAGAATCGGCCTACAAGCATTAAGAACCAATAGGTTCCGGCAACGAAACCACCGATTGCCGCAGCATTGCCTTGTATGCCTGCGCCGTTGGCAGAGGTGTCGGAGAGATAGAAGTTGAGGGTTCCGGGGATGCCCACTTCTACACCTACGTACACGAAAATGGCGATGGTACCGAGTACAAAGTGGCGGAATGCCATCGGGCTATGCTCGAAAACGGTATCGGCTGTGGTACGACCGAGCTCAGGATCTTGAATGGGAATGAAGCTCAATATGATGAATGCGCCTGCAAATACAGCCATCGCAATGTACATTACGAGGTTTACATCTACCATTTTAGTCTGTGCTGTAACTGTACCGATCAGTGTTCCGACAAGCATTGGAGTTAAAGTGCCCGACAGAGAGTTGAGTGTTCCGCCGACCATATTGAGTTGATTACCGCGATTTCCGCCGCCGCCGAGTAGATTTAACATCGGATTCACAACCGTATTGAGCATACAGACAGAGAATCCCGAGATAAATGCACCGGCCAGATAAGTAGCAAAACCGGGAACGCCGACTTCTACTTTGCCTGACAAGAACTGTGTGAATACGCCGATAAAACCGACTGCAATGCCAATGAGAGCTGTTTTCTTATAACCGATTTTGGTCAACATCTTACCGGCGGGAATGCCCATAAAGAAGTAGGCCAGGAAGTTCATTGCATTCCCCAGCATACCGATGGTATTGGCGTTGGAACTGTCTGCAAATACGTTTTTCCATATAACTCCAATGGGTGCAGCAAGATTCGTTACGAAAGAAATCATTGCATAGAGGAAGAACATTGTGATAATCGCAATGATACTGCCATTTTGTTTTTTCTCGTTCATTTTATTTGATGGTTTAATAATATACATAGAAATGGTCTGCAACCGCTGTTTCAGTTGCAGACCAAAGGTTTTTTGTTCTCTTTCGGATTAGCAAATCTTTCTCGAACCATCGCTGATGATTACGTCGTAGATTTTCGGTTCCTTACCGAATTTAGTCTGATACTTAGCCTTTGCATCTGTAATGAAAGTATCGTAAAGTTCGTCTTTTACGAGGTTGATGGTGCAACCGCCGAAGCCTCCGCCCATAATGCGACTGCCGGTAACGCCGTTTGCCTTGGCAATGTCGTTGAGATAGTCCAGCTCTTCACACGAAACCTCGTATTCTTTGCTAAGTCCTTCGTGGGTTTCATACATTTTTCGGCCTACGGTTTCATAGTCCCCGGCATTGAGTGCATCGCAGACTGCTAAGACGCGATCTTTCTCTCCGAGAACAAAATGAGCACGTTTGTAGTCTTCTTCGCCCACTTCTGCCTGTACTTCTTCAAGTTGTTCCCACGTACAGTCACGCAAAGTCTCGAACTTGGATTCAGGGTGTTTGGCGGCGATATGCTTCACAACGTTTTCGCAACTATTACGACGGTCGTTGTAAGGAGAGCCTGCCAGTTCGTGCTTTACGCACGAATTGAGCAGCACGAGTTTGTAACCTTTCGGATCGAAAGGGAAATATTCAAACTCGCGCGAACGACAATCAAGACGCATTAACTTGCCTTTCTGCCCGAAGATACTGGCAAACTGGTCCATAATACCGCACATCACGCCACAATAATTGTGTTCTGTGGCCTGGCCGGCTAACACCATATCCCATTTGGAAACCTTGTTATCGCCGAACAAGTCGTTAAGAGCGAAAGCGAAACAGCTCTCTAATGCAGCCGATGAAGACATTCCAGCGCCCAATGGAACATCGCCTGCGAAAGCCGTATTGAAGCCTTTTACGTCGACGCCCAACTTCCGCATCTCTTGCACAATGCCGTAGATATAACGCGCCCAACTGGCTCTCGGACCTACTGGATCGTCTACTTTGAATTCCACGCGGTCTTTTAAATCGATAGAATAGCACATTATTGTCTGCAAACCATTGGGTCTTACTTCGGCCATAATGCCTTATCGATGGCTCCGGGAAAAACGAATCCGCCATTATAATCCGTATGCTCGCCAATCAGGTTAATACGGCCGGGAGACGCATAGATATTTCCTGTCTTTCCATCAAAATGTTTGATGAAACGACTTCTTACATATTCTATATCCATATTTCGTAATATTAAATGATTCTTCAGATGTGTTCTGCTTTATTTCTCAACACCAAATCGATAGATTGTTTTCTGCTTATACTGTTCGCCCGGCTTCAAAACGACGGATGGGAAGTAGGGATGGTTCGGACTATCAGGGAAGTGTTGCGCCTCAAAACAGATGGCACTGCGGCGTGGGAAAGTCGCTCCGTGCTGCCCTTTATAGCCGTCGGCCCAGTTATCTGTATAGAGTTGTACACCCGGTTCGGTGGTATAGACCTCCATTGTACGTCCGCTGATGGGCTCTTTGATGCGAGCTGCAAAGCTAAGTTCGCTTTCTTCTTTCTTATTCAGTACGTAGCAGTGGTCGTAACCGGCACCGTTCTTTATTTGTTCGTTATCTGCATCGATGTCCTGTCCAATAGTTTTAGGTGTCCGGAAATCAAAAGGCGTACCCTTGACAAAGCGGATTTCACCTGTTGGAATAGAGGTTTCATCAATCGGCAGATAATAGTCTGCATTGATTTCACAAATAAGATTATCGATTGTTGGTGTCGGATCGGCGATTCCTGCCAATGAGAAGTATCCGTGATTAGTAAGGTTTATGATGGTCTGTTTATTCGTTGTAGCCATATAATCGATAACTAATTCGTTATCATTAGTAAACGTATAAACGACAGTTACTTTGAGTTCGCCCGAGAAACCTTCCTCACCGTAAGGGCTTACATACTTTAAAACCAATGTGTGATCATTCATTTGGAGCGCTTCCCAAACCTTGGCGTTAAAGCCTTTTTTACCTCCGTGCAGTGAATTCGGACCGTTATTGATAGGTAAACTGTATTCTTTGCCGTGTAGTTGAAATCTTCCTTTGCAGATGCGATTGCCGTAACGGCCAATCAAAGTGGACAGATACGGCTCGGGACTCTCTATTACTTCCCGAATATTATCGTGTCCTTGGATGACATTGGCACGGTTACCGTTTTTATCTGGAACCATGATTGCCACTAATGCTCCACCGTAATTGGTAATCGCTATTTCATTACCCTCACTGTTTTTAAGAATGTATAAGTCGGTATCTTTTCCGTCAATGCGTGTCTGAAAGTCCTTACGTTTCAGACCGCAAATGTTTTCTGTCTCCACCGTGTTCGTCATATCAGTAAGTTTTTAGTGATTTTACTTTGTTGCAAAGTAACTGAAAAAAACTGAGTTTAGCAAGCGAACATGGGAAAAATGCGAGCAATTTTGAGTTAAAAACAATTAATTGTAATGCACGTGTTTCATTTGGTGGAGAAACGAAAGGAAATCTGCAACGATATAACTGCTGCCTCCCACGAAGATGAAATCATCTTTATCAGCATCTTCAAGAGCTTGTTGATAGGCTTCGGCAACTGTCGGAAAAGTTTCTCCTTGTAGTTTGAAACGAAGCGAAATCTCCTTAACGTGCTGTGCAGGAATGGCCCGTTGGGTCGTAGCTCGTGTGAAATAATATTGCGCGGAAGCAGGTAGCAGACTCATAACGGTATCTATATCTTTGTCGTCTACCATTCCGAAAACGATTCGGAGTTGCCTGCATCGCAGGTCATTGAGCTGTTTACTCAGATACTCCCAGCCTCCAACGTTGTGTCCGGTATCGCAGATCACGGTAGGATTAGATTGTATTTGTTGCCAACGTCCCATCAAACCGGTGCGTTCGCAGACATGAGCTAAACCGTCTCTGACGCATTCCTCACCTTTCAGAATACCCATCTCGCGCAGTTGATCCAATGCACACAAGACGGTGTTCATATTCTTTCGCTGATAGACTCCACCTAAATCGCTCTGCAACTCACCATTATTTGGCGTGCGATAAACGATTAATTGTCCTGCAAAAGATATCGAATCGCACACCCGGAAAGCGTCTTCTGCAAACGTGATAGGTGCTCCTTGCTTATCAGCTTGATTTTGAAAGACTTGGCGAGTTTGCTCTGTTGATTCTCCAATCACCACCGGAACGCTCCTTTTAATAATCCCGGCCTTCTCTCGGGCTATCTTTTCCAGTGTGTCACCAAGGAATTGCGTATGGTCAAGACTGATATTGGTGATGATTGACAAGATAGGCGTGATGATGTTGGTGCAATCCAATCGACCACCGAGTCCAACTTCAACAACTGCAAAATCAACGTTTTGTTCGGCGAAATATTTAAAAGCCAGCGCCGTGGTCAACTCAAAAAACGAGGGATGCAACGGTTCGAAAAACGCCCGTTCCTGCTCAACGAAATCAACAACAGCCTGTTCGCTGATGCAAATACCATTGACTCGGATGCGCTCACGAAAGTCGATGAGATGCGGAGATGTATAGAGTCCCACCTTGTATCCGGCCGATTGGAGTACCGAAGCGATACTGTGCGAACAAGACCCTTTGCCGTTTGTGCCTGCGATATGAATGGATTTGAATGTCCGATGCGGATGTCCGAAATGCGCATCTAAGGCTAATGAATTGGACAAACCTTCTTTATAGGCAGAGGCTCCGACATGTTCAAAGACGGGTGTACTATTAAATAAGTATTCAACTGTTTCTCGATAGTTCATCGTATATATATAAAAAAGGTGCAGACCAAGCCTCTTTGAGCTGGTCTGCACCTGTATTTTTTAATTGAAATAGTTCTTAAATCGTTCGAAAATAGACTTCTTTGTCTCGGCGTCTCCCTTAAAGTTATCGCTTCCGCGCATCTTTTCCACCATCGCTTTTTCGTCTTTGCTCAATGTGGTTGGTACATAAACGCTGACATTTACTACTAAATCGCCCTTGCCGGTACCATAACCTTGCACGGCGGGTAATCCCTTGCCGCGCAACCGGAGCGTCTTGCCCGGTTGCGTTCCAGGCTCTATTTTAATCTTCACTTTGGTACCTTCAATGGTCGGAATCTCGACTTCGTCACCGAGTGCTGCCGTCGGAAAGTCTAAGAGAAGATTGTAAATTACATCTTGTTCATCGCGAATGAAAGTATCGTTAGGCTCTTCTTCAACCAGAACTTGGATATTTCCGTTGGTACCTTGCCGTGGACCGGCGTTGCCTTTACCTTGAACGTTGACCACCATACCCTCAGCTACACCCGCAGGAATATTGATTTCAACCACCTCTTCGCCTTTTACAACACCGCTTCCGCCACATTCGTGACACTTGTTTTTGATGACCGAGCCTTCACCATGACACGTGGGACACTCCGTTTGGGTCTGCATCATACCGAGCATTGTACGTACTGTCTTGACCACTACACCCTGACCATGACACGTCGGACACGTTTCTGTGCCGCTACCACCTTCTGCTCCGCTTCCGTGACAGTGTGAACAAGTGACGTCTTTCTTGACTTTGAATTTCTTGGTAACACCTGTTGCCACCTCTTGAAGCGACAAACGAACTTTCAAACGCAAATCAGCCCCTCGATATTGCGGTCGTTGTCTGCCACCGCTAAAACCTCCGAAACCTCCGAATCCACCGCTATGTCCTCCGAAAACATCGCCGAACATCGAGAAGATATCATCCATTGAGAAGCCTCCGGCGCCACCAAATCCACCGAAACCACCAGCTCCTGCAGGACCGTCGAAACCGAATTGGTCATACTGTTGTCGCTTCTGCGCATCGTGTAATACGTCATATGCTTCTGCAGCTTCTTTGAATTTTTCCTCAGCTTCTTTATTGCCGGGATTGCGATCGGGGTGATATTTAATAGCGATTTTCCGATACGCCACTTTAATTTCGTCGTCTGTGGCAGTCTTTTCAACGCCTAGGACCTCGTAGTAATCTCTCTTTGCCATTTGTAAAAGATGGATAAAATAAAAATGAAAGGGTCTTTGGGGCCCTTTCATTAAATGTATACTTATTGCCCGACTGCAACTTTCGCGTGACGGATAACCCTATCATTCAACATATAACCAGCCTGAACGCAGTCGATTACCTTACCTTTCTTGTCGTCGCCCATACCTGGAACCATTGCAACTGCTTCGTGATAGTCTACGTCGAAGTCTTTCCCGTCGGTGTCGATCTTCTTAACACCGAGGCTTTCGAGCGTTTTCATCAGCTTCTTGAATATCAGTTCCCAACCTTCTTCAAGTGCTTTTATGTCTTCGGCTTTGCTGCATTGTCAATAGCTCGTTCCATATCGTCTATGATGGGTAGTATAGCAGCCACCGTTTTCTCGCCTCCGTTGAGGATTAAATCAGCTACTTCCTTGCGCGTTCGCTTCTTATAGTTCTCAAATTCGGCCACAGTACGCAGATATTTATTTTTCAATTCTTCGATTTCTGCATTGGCTTCTGCCAACGAATCTTGGTTTTCTGCCTTTTCGTCAGCTGGCTCATCTGAGGCGTTCGGGTCAGTTTCGCAGGTCGTTTGATTCTCATTTTCAGAACATTGATTCGTCATCTCTTCATTGCCTGCAATGTTTCCGTCTTTTATGTCTATCTTTTGTTTTTTCTGATTCATCATTGCTCGTTTTTTGATTTTATGTCAATGGTAGCAAAAAGCTTGCCATTCTTGCTCAGAATACGCATCAACACAGGTCTCGTTTAGCACGGACCTGTGTCAGAAATGGCGTATATATGCGTGGTATCAAATGGTATACATCTTTGCTTTTTGTTCTTTAATGCCCTCGTCATAGATGTAGTCGTCATAGTCCATCAGCTTATCGATGGTGCCGTTCGGCGTCAATTCGATAATGCGGTTGGCCACAGTTTGAATGAATTCGTGGTCATGACTGGCAAAGAGAACATTGCCCTTGAATCCTGTCAGATTGTTGTTGAAGGCCTGAATACTCTCCAAATCCAAGTGGTTGGTCGGTGTATCGAGAATCAAACAGTTGGCATTTTTCAACTGCATTCGGGCTATCATACACCTCATTTTCTCTCCTCCGGAAAGCACATTGACTTTTTTCAGCACCTCTTCGCCCGAAAACAACATCCTTCCCAAATAGCTTTTCATTACGACTTCGTTACCTGGGCCGTACTGACTGAGCCAGTTTACTAAGTCGAGATCGCTGTTGAAGAAAGCTGTGTTATCAAGAGGCAGATAAGCGGTAGTGATTGTCACGCCCCACTTATATGTGCCGGCATCGGCCTCGCGATTGCCGTTGATAATCTCAAAAAGTGCTGTCATTGCCTTCGGATTATGACTAAGGAACACCACTTTTTGACCTTTCTCGATGTTGAAGTTCACGTTATCGAAGAGCACTGTACCGTCTGTGTCTATCGCTTTCAGACCATCCACTTCGAGAATTTGATTTCCCGGCTCGCGATCCATTTGAAAAATGATGCCCGGATATTTGCGACTCGACGGACGAATCTCCTCTACATTCAGTTTCTCCAGCATCTTCTTTCTACTTGTGGTCTGCTTACTCTTAGCCACATTGGCAGAGAAACGACGGATAAACTCTTCCAATTCCTTACGCTTCTCTTCGGCTTTCTGACGTTGGTTCTGTGCCTGACGCAATGCCAATTGCGAACTCTCGTACCAGAACGAATAGTTACCAGCAAAGACACTCACCTTACCAAAATCGATGTCTACGGTCTGGGTGCTCACGGCATCAAGGAAGTGACGGTCGTGACTGACCACAAGCACTGTTTGTTCTACGTTACCCAAATATTCTTCCAACCATTGCACCGTGTCGAGGTCGAGGTCATTAGTCGGCTCATCGAGCAACAGATTGTCGGGATGTCCGAACAAAGCTTTGGCCAACATCACGCGAACCTTCTCGTTATTAGATAGTTCGCTCATCTGCTTTTCGTGCAAATTCTCTTTTACACCGAGGTTGCCCAGCATCTGTGCTGCATCGCTTTCGGCCTCCCAGCCGTTCATTTCGGCAAACTTGTCTTCCAATTCGGCCGCGCGATTACCGTCTTCTTCGCTCATCTCCGGCTTCGAATAGAGAGCCTCACGCTCTTTCATATTGTCCCAAAGAGGCTTATGTCCCATCAAAACTGTATCGAGAACACGATACTGATCATACTTGAAATGGTCCTGATCCAATACCGAGAGCCGTTCGCCCGGTCCCAATTCGATGGTTCCTTTATTCGGTTCCAATTCGCCGCTGATGGCTTTGAGCAGCGTCGATTTACCTGCACCGTTGGCTCCGATTACGCCATAGATGTTGCCGTTAGTAAATTTGATGTTGACGTCTTTGTAAAGAACTCTCTTTCCGAATTGAATTGCAAGATTCGTAACTGTTATCATTCCTTATATATATTATTGTTGATAAGTTAACAGTTGACAAGTCAATGAGGATTTTTTAACCTATCGTTTACTACCAAACACTCATTTACTGCATTTACCTGTTCACTTGTTAACCGTGTGCAAAGTTACGAAGAATATCCCGATAAACCAAATATCGCGTTGCGTTTAGCCGTTAAACAGCATGGAGAAAAAGGCTGATGCGTGCACACTCTGTGATAAAAATATCGTAACTTTGCGGCCGAATGAGAACAAATACATCACAAAATGGAGACGGATACGACATCTATACCGTTGATCATAATGCCGAATTGCTGCCATGGTTGCTTGAAACGCTGAAAAAAGAAAGCCGAAGCAAGATCAAAGCCACACTGCAAGGGCGAGGCATCAAAGTAAATGGCAAGCAGGTGACGCAATATAATTACCCGCTCAAACCGGGTATGAAAGTAGCCGTAAGCAAATCGAAGAAAAACGATACGTTCAAAAGTCGCTACCTCAAAATTGTCTATGAAGATCGCCATTTGGTCGTTGTGGAGAAGAATGTGGGCATTCTTTCAATGGCCGCAGGACATGCGTCGCTCAACGTGAAGACCGTGCTCGATGATTATTTTCGACGCACACGTCAGCGTTGTACGGCCCATGTGGTGCACCGGTTAGACCGAGACACAAGCGGACTGATGATTTATACCAAAGATATCGAAGTAGAACAATTGTTCGAACGCGATTGGCATCACATCGTTTACGACCGTCGTTATGTGGCAGTGGTATCAGGCGAAATGGAAGAAGACGGCGGAACCGTTGCCAATTGGCTCAAAGACAACAAGGCTTATGTCACTTATTCCAGTCCGGTCGACAACGGCGGCAAGTATGCCATCACGCATTTCCACACGTTGAAACGAACAGTCGAACACAGTCTTGTGGAATTTCGCTTGGAGACCGGCCGTAAAAATCAGATTCGTGTGCATTGCGCCGATATGGGGCATCCAGTTTGCGGCGACATGAAATACGGCAACGGAGACAATCCCTTGAATCGTTTGTGTCTCCATGCCTATGTGCTCTGCTTCTATCATCCCATTACGCACAGGCGAATGGAATTTGAAACGCCCATCCCCACACCATTCCTTCACCTGCTCAAATAATCTGATTTAATCTTTAATAGGTATATGAGTTCAAGTTTTTTGTATTATCTCTTCGTATTAGTAGGTATCGTTATGGCCGTGATCATCATAAAAAAGGTGACCGGCTGCTTGTTCCGATTAATTTCGATCGCCATCATCATCGCCGCACTCTTGTTCATCTATTTCACTTGTTTTCGTTGATAACACACCACCCTGTGATCAGCAATGCTGTGACGAAGCGTTTTTCAACTTCCGATTAACGCTTAATCGTCGTGCAAAAAACATCCATTCATCGTGCAAAAGACATGTTTTTGCACGAGGGGAAATCATACCTAAAAATGAGGATAACGTGAATTACCAATTTTTGAGTATTGCAGGAGAAGATTCCCCATCGTATCTTTGCAATATCAAAACAGATGGATAACATACAAATAAGTGCGGGGATGTGTGCACTCTTTCCACTCGAGAAGGTTTGGTTGAAGGCCAATTCAAGTCTTAACAGTTCCAGACCTGAAGGTTAGAACGCACTCAGGAAGCCGCACTTACTTTTAAAACCATCGATTTTAGGCATTGCTGCATTCTTCTTCTACGCTGCGGCTATACACACGCGTACGCTGCCCATGCTTCGCCGACCGCTGATTTATCATCTCTACATGCTCATCGCCTTTCTATCCATTTTGATGACCTATTTCGGCGTGAACTATGTGCTCGGCGGAATGCATGCTTATGCCTGAACGCAAACCGTTGAAGGAAACATGTGAAAAAGGCGTCTGAGACGCCTTTTTCTATGCAATGAAGAAGAAAAATAGCAATAAATGGAAGATTTTTGCTTTAAAATGTTGGAAGCAAAACAAAAAATCATTATATTTGCTCAATCAATTCGGGAATTATGCGTTGTAGAGATACAATGCGTCCGCGACAAAAGAAAATGCATTTTGTACGCCTACAATACGTCCGCGACAAAAGAAAATGCGTTTTGTACGCCTACAATGCGTCCGCGACAAAAGAAAATGCGTTTTGTATGCCTACAATGCGTCCGCGACAAAAGAAAATGCGTTTTGTATGCCTACAATGCGTTATTCCTAAAATAGAAAATATTGAGAAAACCTAAATTGATAAGTAATTTAAACATTAACCTACAAAAACAGAAAAATTATGACAGCAGAAATTAAAACAATTGCTTTAAGCAGAGTGAACAATGGTGCACATTACAATTTTATGAGTGATGTGTCGCAGAAAGCTAAAAAAAATGCGAAGGTCTATGCCAAGGTAAAAGATCTCGTTGATCAACTTGCGGCGGCTGTCTTGGATGAAAACGGTGCGCTTGTGATGAGTCAAAAAGACGAGTTGAGTGATGTAATCAGTCAATTCGATAAGCAGCGAGAGCATTACTTTCGCGGTTATCGCAATGGCGTAAAGAGCTTCAGACATTTCCCGGCCGGTGCACAGAAGCAAGCTGCGGATAAGCTTTGGCAGCATATTATTGATTACGGAATTGATCCCAAGATGCAATTAGACCGCGAGACGGGTCTCCTCACTAATTTCATCGAAGATCTCTCAACCAAATTTGCCGGATTAGTGACGTTGCTCGGACTCAAGCCGTTTCTTGATGGAATGAGAGCTGCTAATCTCAAAGTGCGTGATGCACTCTCTAATCGCAACACCGCACACTCCAAGCAGGCGATAGGCGCGATGAAGAATGCGCGAGCCAAGACAGATCAGGCTTATACGGCTCTGATCAGGCGTATCAATGCTTATGCCGAGATTGAGGCGATGCCGATTATGCCGACTTTATCGCAGAGGTTAATACGCAGATCAAACGATTTAAGAAAGAAGTCATTGTGAAGCAGACTTCCGAAGAAAAACTTTTGCTCAAATACTTGCCCGACTTCGAGAAAGAATTGAATTATGCGCCAAAAATACTCTCCTATACAGGCATCAAGAGACGGAGTCTTGAGAAACATTTTGTGTATCAACTCATGGTCAATAAAGACGCCAACAATGTGATATGGGTAAAAGTGGAGAAAGAAAAGTTAGTCAAGACGAGTACGCCTCCCGCACGTAAAAACAATAAGAAGACATCGGAAGATGGGCCAACTGTGACCGACAAAAACGGCACGCGCCCCGTGGTTCCGGATGAATAGAGGATGAAGAATAGAAGAGGAGGGATGAAGACAGATTTGCTTTGGCAAATAGATTCTCATCCCTCCTTTTTGTTTTTTTATTTTTGTGATCTTGTCGGATAGCGTTCAGCTACGGCTTACCTGTAATCCCTGCCTGCTCAAAGTCATATCCACAAAACGAGCATTGGGATACAGCGGATGGGCAGTCAAGATCTGCTTGATGCGAGCCGCGGCATCGGGGTCCTTGGCCACCATATATAGATAGCCGCCCCCGCCGGCGCCGGGAAGTTTATAACCGAGACACAAATCATCGATCAAATCTGTCAAACGATGGATCGACTCGGGATTGGTTCCGCTGTCGAGTGCCTGATTCTGCATCCATGTTTTACGTATTAAACGGCCCATTTTGGTGAAATTCTGCCGTTGGATGGCTTCATACATTTCGATCGTGTGTGCTTTCATTGCACGTAGCTGTTCTAACTCTGTGTGCTGATTGAGAAACATCCGGCGAACGATTTCCGCTAAAATATTCTTCGCCGTGCGCGTGATTCCTGTATAGAACAACAAATGACAAGCGCGATATTCGGCTTGTGTGTAAAGCTCGGAAGGCAACCAGCGCACCACAGGATGTTGCTCAAATCCTCGATCGGTCTGCAAGAGTTTGATGCCCGGCAGCAAACCGCCGAACTGGTCTTGCCAGCCGCCACCCGTGGTGAGCAATTGTTCCAAAATGAGCGTGCGCAAACCAATCTCGTTTTTGTCCCAAGCCAGTCCGCAGAAGTCGCTCAATGCACCGAGAACCGTTGACGCCAACAGGCTGCTCGTGCCCAATCCGCTACCTGCGGGAATCGCAGAGAGGAGCGTGATTTCGATGCCGCAGCCGAAAGCTCGCAATTGTTTTTTAAGCGATGAAAAGCGTTCGGCCGTATAATCGGGCAGGAAGCCCGCCAAAGCCAATGCTGCTTTGGGGATGGAGAATGGGCTTCCCACCCGATTATATACAGCAAGTTCTTGATATGTTTTAATTGTCTCAGAAGCGCCGAGATCGATGCTTCGCAACACGATATGCGGTTCTGTGCATGGACGAATATAGGTTTGCAAAGGCGGCTGTCCGTTGAGTTCGATAGCCACGTTAATGACATTTCCGCCCTCCATCAAGCAATAGGGCGGCGTGTCGGTCCATCCGCCGGCAATGTCGATGCGCACGGGGCTGCGTCCCCACACAATTTGATCGCCATAAACAGACATTCGAGGAGACTGCGACCGTCCGGACGCCATCTCGATCAGCCCCTGACGCAATAGCGCAAAGGCTTTTTGCTCATGTTCCCAACCATCCTCACCGCGCAAACGTTGCACTTCCGATCGAAACATTGCGTCGTGAATGCGCGTGAGCAACTGTTCGTCGTCGGACAACGGAGTGGGCAACGGAATATCATTGGCAGCAAATTCGTGTGCAGCATCATCCAGATCAATTTGATAAAACACGCTATGCCGATAATTCTTAGCCAAAGTTGTCCAATTGGAAATGCGGAAGTGCTGCCGCTGGTTCGTAAGACGGCGAAGATTGGCACGTGTAGCTATGTCGTCGGCACTAATTTTCGGAGCTTTCATCCATAATTCGCGACCTGCCGCCAACTTTGGTTCGCAGAGCATCCAGTGCAGTATAAGCTCGGCATCGGCTAGCCTCTCCACTACGGGGAAAATGCAGGCAGTCTGTAAGTCGGTTGCTCCTGCAATGCGATTGATATCAATTTGTCGCTCGGTAGCCCATTTGCAGAAAGGCATTCCGATGAATATCGTGTCGGGAGAATGCAGATCGCCTCGGAACAGATCCTCGTAACCGTAAGGACGAAGAGCCACACTCCCCTCCCCTATCGGAACTATGTCGATGCACTGGCCTGCTTGCAAGACGATGCTCCAATCGTTTTGCGGCACACCGGTGATGATGTGATCGTGCTGAAGATGCCAACCATGGCTCACATAGCTATTCTCTATCCACAAATTTCGATTGCTTTCGGTGATCGGGATTTGTATTTCCGCATTTTGTACGAACATGGCCGGATGCGGTTTTCGCGAATGGTGCATGATGGCGCGCTGATCATTCACCAGATTTTGGATGGCTAACGTAGACGAGATCAGCTCGTGGCTGGTTCCGAAATGATAAAATTCGCCGCCTGGCAATGGTAAGACAGCAACGCGAAGATCATTGATTTCGGCATCAAGAATCGTGGGATCGGTGCCCAAAGCACATCCGAATTCTCCGTACATGTCGTAATTGATGATGCCGCCATTGCGCTGTGATCGTTGCATCAATACTTGGATGGCCCGATCACTGAACAACCAAACACCAATATCTGTGAGATATAAATGCTCATTGAGGAGTTCGCTGAGCGTGTGAACACTTGGTTTCTGAAGCATGCACTTCAACGATGATGGCGTTTTTCGCGATGAAACAAATACGCCGTGGTCTTTGGCGATCTCCGGACCGAGCCACAAACCATAACAAATCACATCAACATCGGGGATGGGTCCGATCGATTCGGAAGAACGAATATAAACATCTCCGCTGACTATCATCGTGTGAATAGACGGCGGAGCGGCCTGCATGATTCGCTCGTAAAGCGGAATTTGCAGAGAGAGCAGATTTTGGGATAGGCGCTGACCGCGCTCCCAACGAAACACGGGAATGGGTGTCAGCACTTTGCCCGACGGCGCATAAGCCGGCAACCTTCGGCTCTGTCCGCCGGCGTGAAGCATGAGTCTCCTCTCATTTGATAGCCAATCGTTGAACGAAAGACCATTATTCGTTGCCTCAAAAGCCGCTTTCAGCAAATGCGCAGATCCTCCGCCCGAACCGAGCTTTCGATCGACGGGATCGCAACAACAGAACCATTCTTCTCGATTCAGTCCCGTTATATCGTGAAAACAATCAACAAGATTCGGGGGAAGTGATAATAATTTCTTCATCGGTTACAATTTCTGTTTCCTTTTTTTCCAATCAACGAATACGCCGACTAAGATTACAAGAATAAGTATAGCATATGAAATATAAGCTATGGTCTCTGTCTTCTTGATGGAAGCAGGGAAAAACTGCAATGTCACTTGGTGCCGTCCGGGCTGGATGTGCATGGCTCGAAGCACGTAATTGACGCGTCCTAATTCTGCGGGTTGTCCGTCGACAGTGGCTTCCCATCCTGGGTAATAAATCTCTGAAAAGACTAATATGCCTCCTTTATCTGATGTTACATCGTAAGACAGTCGATTGGGTGCATACGACTTGATCTTTACCATTGATACGTTATCTTGCTGGATGGTCTCACCTAATTGCGACTTAAATTTCACGTCGGCTACGGCTGCATGACGAAGATTGATCTTTCGTAGGGCATCAAGTTCTTCATTTGCATTATTTACATACGAAATACGATCTACAAACCATGCATTCCCATAGGTATAAGGATTCTGCAATGGTGCCGTTTGTCCTTCTTGCAGCGGCAGGATGATGTATTTCGTATTGAGCATGTTGAGTACGGGATAAATGGAATCACCGTTTACACGGGTCATGTCGCCCTGTGCCTTGACAATTGCAGGCATCATTTGTTGCATTTCAGGCATGATGTAGGCTTCGATCAACTCCTGGTAACGCCTCAATTTAGCGGCATGATAACCACCGATGCTCTTGTGATAATAAGAAGTTTCGTTTTCATTAAACGTGTTTGAAGCCAAATTTAATACTCGATAGTCAAGATTTTTGTCCTGCAAGATCTGCTTATCAGTAGCGGTCATCGGTTGTGGCATGTCACGGGCACTGCGCTCTACGAACATATCATCATTTAAGTAACGCTTGTCTACTTGCCACATATCGATCAAACAGAGCACGATCAAAGCGCTGATCAGCCATGGGGCACGAAGTCGACGGGCTTTGAATAGCAGTAGACAAAGGGTTCCGAGCGTAACAATCCAAAATGAGCGCCAACAATCGGCGGTAAAGATGGCTTCGCGCATTTGCTTAAGATTGATCAACATGGGGTTGAGATACGCTGCGGGAATGCTTTTCATCGCTTCCATTTCAGACGAAGACACATAATCTGAAAAGAATAACGATGGCGCCAAAGCAAATAACAAAGCCACGCCTCCGGTGAAAGCATAACTAATATAGATGTACTTGACTTGACAAGTAAGCACTTCGGGGTGATCGATCAACTTTTTAAGCGCCATCATAGCAAGTAGTGGGATGGTAAACTCGGCAATGACAAGAATCGAAGACACTGTCCGGAATTTAGAATACATCGGTACATAATCGATGAAAAAGTCGGTAAATGGCATCAGATTGCGCCCCCACGAAAGCAAAATCGACAATACAGTAGCAGCCAACAATGCCCACTTCATCGGTCCTTTAACAATGAATAGTCCTAAGACGAACAGCATCAATACGAATGCTCCGACATAAACGGGACCCGACGTTCCCGGCTGTTCGCCCCAGTATTGTCCCAGCTGCTGATAGATCTGCATATATTGTTGATCGGCTTGCGCCATTGCTTTTGGATTCTGAGATAATGGAACAGAAGCTCCCCCTTTGACATTCGGGACAAGCAAAGTCCAGGTTTCGCCAATGCCATAACTCCATTGCGTGATATAATCACGATCCAGTCCACTATTGGTTTGGTTAGTTGCATTTTGTTTTACCAACTCACTTTTGCCGCGCATTGATTCCTGACTATATTGCCATGTGTGATACAGATTACTGAAATTGATACATATTCCGATGGCTGCAGCTGCGATGCACACTGATGTGGCTTTAATAAAACGGGCTAATTGTTTCTCTCGCACGGCCTGCACCAAAAAAGCGATGATCATCAGCGCGATGACAAAGAGATAGTAATAAGTCATCTGTACGTGGTTGGCCTTGACTTCGAAGGCCGCAAAGATCGCCGTAACAATGAAGCCCCACAGATACTTCCCTCTATAAGTAAGCACGACACCTGCAATCATAGGTGGAAGATACGCTAATGCCATGACTTTCCACAAGTGTCCAGCAGCAATAATAATAAGGAAATAACTGGAAAAGGCCCACATGATGGCGCCTAAAACGGATAGAAGTTCACGAAAATCGAAAGCTCGAAGCAGAATATAGAAACCAAGCAAATAAGCAAATAAAAACCAAACATTATCCGGAAGCCATAAATGGTAGGCATTCATCACAGTTGTCAATGTGTCGGTGCTGCTATAAGATGGAGCAGTCTGATAGGTCGGCATGCCGCTGAATGTAGAATTACTCCATCGTGTTCGTTCACCTGTCTGCTCATAATATTCGGTTGCTTCACGCCCAGCGCCTCGTCCGGCAGAGCTATCATGCGATAGAGGATTCGCCCGTCAATGTCTGCTGGCATAAAATAGACAAAGGAGATGACCGCAAACATCACCACCGCAAGAATGTCATAAAGATGCTTTTTCACTATTTCCATAACGCAACTAACATTTAATTTTAGTGCTACAAAGATACTGTAAATCAATCGAATTCAACAATTAATCAGAATAAATATTGTAATTTTGTGCGCGGATTAAGTATAAAACAAATGAAAATCGGTATTATCGTTGCGATGGACAAAGAGTTTAAGCAACTGAAAACATTACTCAGTGCATGTCGCACGGAGCGTCTCCATCATAAGGATTTCATCTTAGGTGAAATTGGTAATCACGCCGTTGTGATGCAGCAATGTGGCATCGGGAAAGTTAATTCCGCTATCGGCGCCGTGGAAATGATCGACAACTTCCACCCCGATCTCATCATTTCAACCGGTGTTGCAGGCGGAGTTGACACGTCGCTGAATGTGACCGAAGTGGTAGTTGGTACGGAGTGTGTTTACCATGATGCCTATTGCGGTAGCGAATGTATCTACGGGCAAATTCTCGGAATGCCCGCCACGTTTCCTGCTCCCAGCCAGTTGATCGAGCAAGCATTGGCTATTAACGGACCGGATGTGCCTCGGATACATAGCGGACAGATTGTCAGCGGTGAATGGTTTGTAGATTCCCGCGAGAAGATGCAGACCATATTGGATCGTTTTCCACACGCAATGGCCGTCGATATGGAGAGTTGCTCCATCGCGCAGACTTGTTTTATATACCAGACTCCATTCATTTCGTTTCGTATCATCAGCGATGTACCGCTCAAAGATCATCAAGCTGCTCAATATTTTGACTTTTGGAATCGATTGGCCGAAGGCTCCTTCCAAGTCACGAAGAAGTTCCTTTTAAACTTATAAGCTCAAAAGCTCAGAATTTCGCAAACTAAAAAACGCTGAAATTTATAAACTCTAATAATTCATCAACTAAAAACTCATCAACTCATCAACCCAAATTATTATGCAAAAGATTCCCAGTTTCACCATTGATCATAACCGTTTGAAACGCGGCATATATGTGAGTCGTCAAGACGCAGCAGGTAATGAGACCATCACGACATTCGACATACGAATGAAGGAACCCAATCGCGAGCCGGTTTTACATCCCGGTGCTATCCACACCATTGAGCATCTCGCTGCAACTTATCTGCGCAATGATCCCGAATGGAAAGATCGCATCATCTATTGGGGTCCGATGGGATGTCTCACGGGCAATTACTTGGTGATGCGCGGCGATCTGCAATCGTCTGATATCGTCGATCTGATGCGGCGAACTTTTCGTTTCGTAGCTGAGTTTGACGGTGAAATCCCGGGTACTGCTCCCCGCGATTGCGGCAATTATCTGCTCCACGATCTCCCGATGGCGCGTTGGGAATCTCGCAAATTTCTGACAGAAGTGCTCGAACACATTGCTGAGGAGAACCTAAATTACCCGCAATAAAATCCTCATTAGCTTTCATTGGCAATGAGAGATCCACCCTAAAACTTTCGTTGCCAATGAAAGTTCTTCTATTCAATTCCTCAACAAACCGTTATTTGTGATGTAATTAACCATTAATCTCCATTTGATTAACCGTTGCTTGGCGTGCCGTTAACGGTTAATCGCAATGTGCATTGATCCGTTTGCTATTCATCAATATACAAGCCACTCCGAGATCGCCATAAAATCCAGGCTGGGAATCCTATTGTTGAAAATGTTTTCTATCTTTGCATCGACAAAACCATATCAAAGCATGAATGTAGATTTACCGATCGTATGAGAAAAATATTGTTTTTGGTTTTGGCCGTCATACTTTCGGCCGCAATCTCCACGGCTTGTCGTTTCGCTCCGAAAGAAGAAACGGGCGACACGGTGGCGGCCAGTGTGTTCGAGCCTCACGATCCGGTGCCGGTCAAGACGGTGCCGGAAACGGATTCCGCAGCGGTGAAAGACAGTGTCAAAGTCGATTCGTTAAGGTCGTGATTCTAATAAAATTTCGATGAGGCGAGGCACAGCATAACGATCGATGTCATGCTCATCAATCCAGATATAGTCCTCGGGAAGCGTTGGCTCTGCGTCGGTTTCAAGGAGATAAAAGTCGGCCAAGAGAATACGATGCGTCAAAACGTGTTTGACTTGACGGCGAAGCAAACGACAACGACTCTCAACATCCTCGAAAGGGAGAAGTTTTTCGTCGGACAGAAAATCGTTGTCGAGCATGTGTTCGATCTTTGAAGGCAGAAGCTTTGAATCCTTTTCGTCGGCAGTTTCCACATCTTCTGCGAGATAAGGCTCCCACAATCCTTGCCAAATATCCCCCGCGCCGCGTCGGTGAAAAGCCGTTTTCCCTTTGCATTTAATATACACATAAGTGAGGTGTCGGGTCTTGATTTTAGTCGTTTTCAGTTTAACGGGCAACTCATTCACCCGCCCCGTGCGAAAAGCCGTGCACGACTCGATGAGCGGACAATCCACACATGTTTTGAAAGAGAGCTGTTCTCCGCCTTTGGCCACACCCGGAGCAACCACGCATTGCAATGCTCCGAAATCCATCATAGCCTGATTGAAAGCCGACGGAGCATCTTTCGGAAGCAGCGATTGAGCCAATGCGGCAAACTCCTTTTTGCCTTCCGTGGAATTGATGGGCGTCTCGATGCCGAAGTATCTGGACAAAACGCGATAGACATTGCCGTCGACCACTGCTACGGGCAGACCGAAAGCAATCGACGCAATGGCTGCAGCCGTGTAATCGCCCACGCCTTTCAGTTGTTTGATCTCTTCAAAAGTATCGGGAAATCGACCCCAAGCGACAATCTGCTTGGCAGCCGTATGCAGGTTGCGTGCACGACTATAATAGCCCAATCCCTGCCAAAGTCGTAACACTTCATCCTCTGATGTCGCTGCCAAATCATTCACACTGGGGAACCGTTTCATAAAACGCACCCAATAATCACGACCTTGCGCGATGCGCGTTTGCTGCAAAATCACCTCGCTTAACCAAATGGCATAAGGATCGGAAGTGTCTCGCCACGGCAAATCGCGACCGTTTCGGGTAAACCAGTCGAGTAAAACGGCAGAGAAATTCATCACGGTTTACTGCTCGGGATATTGCTCGTAAATCTTCAATCCGAACAGAGCGGCCGTGACATAAACGCGTTCTATGATCGTGGCCAACTGATGTTCATAATTGATCCACTCGCGATCGCGCAGGAAAAAATAGAATTCCAAGGGCAAGCCGCACTGTGTTGCTTCCATCTCCCGCACCATGATTGTCAGTTTCTCGTTCACTTCTTTGCGTGCAGCGAGATGCTTTTCAAAATATTTCCGAAACAATCCGATGTTGGCATCTTCGCCTTCCATCTCCTCGGCCGACAGATAACCGCCTTGCAACAAACGGTTGCGCAGCTCATCATCAACCGCTTTCACACTTCGGAAATCAAAATAGACAACTCGCTTTACACGTCGACCGCCACTCTGTTGCATCCCTTTCCAGTTCTGAAACGATCCGTTCACCAACGTCATCGGTGACACCGTGACAATCGTGTTATCAAAATTGCGCACCTTGACCGTTGTCAGACTGATGTCTTCCACAACTCCGTCGGCAGTCGTCGAAGGCACAGTGATCCAATCACCTTTCTTGACCATCTCATTGCTTGTGAGTCGAATACCGGCCACCAACCCCTCGATCGTATCCTTGAACACCAACATCAGCACAGCCGAAGTGGCTCCCAAACCGGCCAAAAGAGACATCGGGTTCTTGCCAAAAACGATCCCCACGGTCACGATAACGGCAATAAAGATCACCACAATCTTCAAAACACCGCAAAATGTCTTGATATATTGCCGGACGGACGAGCTGTGCGAAGTCTCCAATTGGGTAAAAGCACTGATGAAAACCGTGATCAGTCGCACCATCATGATCGTGATATAAACAGCCGTGAGACGTTCCAATACCTCACGAACGAAATGGAACTGATAAAACACCATCGGCAAAAATTGCCATATCACGAGTGCCGGCACAATGCGACAAGCCGTGAGCAACACACGGTCATTCAGCAGAATGTCGTCCCACACTGCCGTGGTCCGCGCCGTCACCTTATGAATCATCGGCACAATAATGCGCTTACACAGCAAGCCGCTCAACCAAGCCAGCAACAACGTGACAATAACCAGCGCCACATGACGCACCACAGGCACAGCCGGCCCTGCCACTCCGCACAGCCGTATCAGCGCTTCCACATACTCTTTTATGATTTCCATTACACTATTTTGCATATAAAACGCTACAAAATTACTGTTTTTTTTCGAAATGCAAGAAGGGTGAAAAGAAGCTCTCCCCAGCTATCTTTTCACCCTTTCCCGGTTTAATTCACTTTTCTCCTTTTCACTCTTTCACTTCTTTCAGCTCGTCCTTTTCGCGCAGAACCCACAGCGTCCGTTTCGGATCAGTGCTATACGCCAACTCATAGGACTTCTTCTTGCCCGAACCTTGTGTTTTTCCGGTGAACTGTAAGACCAAGGGAGCGATGTCGTTGGCTTCTTCAAACTTGCGGATGAGGGGATCGAGTTCTTTGCGGAGCGCCTCGAGCTGTTTCTCAGCGTGTGCCTTGTTCGTAGCCGCCCGACCAGCCAACAGTGTCCGACGATTGTCCACCAGGTTGTTGTATTGCGTGATGAGTGCGGTGATTGGGGCCGACGGCTCCAATTCGTCGAGGGCGTCGATGCGGCGCAGCACGGCGTTGAGCGCTTTGTCGGTGGCGGCGCGCAGCGGTTTGATATCGAACGAGCCGGCGGGCGCGCCCGACTTCACCCGGGCGTGGAACAGCGTGTCAAATGCTTTGTTGTCGGCATCGAGCAGGTTGATATACACCTGCGCTTGAATCCGCGCCACGTGCCGCAAGAGATCGGCCGTGCGCAGGTCGGCCACGAGATTTTTGATCAGTCCCGTCTCTTTGTCGTAGTTGCTCGCGGCCACGTCGGGATAGGCCTTCATCACGCGGTCCACGGCTTCGGCGGCGGCCAACACGGCCTTGTCGGCGCTGTTGAGATGCAGCGCCACGAGCAACCGAAGCGACTGATAGGATTTGTCGCGTTTGCGGTCGGCCTCTTCCAGCGCTTTGGTATCGGCCCCGGCGCGCGGCTGGTTCAACACCCGATCTTCGTCGGCCACGGCAGCCGTGAGCGGACCCAGCACCGCCGTGAGTTTCTCCACTTTCGCCTCGTTGCAGAGCTGCAACACGCGCGACGCAAACTGATAATGCTCCATGTTTTGGAGCAACTGTTTGTGAAGTTGTTTAATTTCCATAGTTTTAAAATTGATTAGATTCTAAAATAAGCTATCCCCCCGGGGGGAAGCGTTGTTTTCGCAGATTTTTCGTTTTCCCTCCGGGGGGAAACGCAATTTTTATCGTTTTCTGATTCTCCCTCCGGGGGGAAACGTCATTTTCCCGTTAGGGGAGCTGTCGGCCGCAGCCGACGAACCGATCGCGGGATTATTGGGCTTTCAATAGCGGGAAACCGGCCGCGCGAGGATAG
Organism: Hoylesella enoeca JCM 12259; assembly: GCF_000613405.1. Taxonomy (GTDB): domain Bacteria; phylum Bacteroidota; class Bacteroidia; order Bacteroidales; family Bacteroidaceae; genus Prevotella; species Prevotella enoeca. The sequence goes on from NZ_BAIX01000006.1 coordinate 37,025, forward strand.
CTATACACGTTCACGTAGTGAGGGTTGAAATTCAGATCGAATGCGGTGTACTTACCTGTCAAGATAGGCGTACTCGTCCAATAGTAGCCGCGCACACCAATTTCGAATGGCAGCACGCCGGCGCCGTAATATCTACCAAGCGCGGGGAGATAGAAGTAATCATTTGGGTTACTGGGCTTGCCTTGGGTGACGCTGTAGTTCATATTGGAGATATTTCCAATGCGGTAATCGGTGCCGTTGTAATTGGAGGCTGTAAAGCCCGGTATATTGGCCTTTTTCTTCAACCATATGCCTCCCTTGTAGAGGTGGCCATATAAGGTCCAGAGCGTTTGATCATCCCAGTGAGGATCGCCTTGCTTGCAATACCAAACGCATTCATTGACGTTGGGACAATCCTTGGCGCTGCGGCTGGCGGGAGGACAAGGCGTAGAAGTGTCTACTCTGCACCAGCGGGGATCGGTACTCGTTTGAGGATAATTGTCCTTGTTGTCAGGTTTCCCCTCGGCATCCAGATGGCCAGCCCAATAGTGTTGGCCTATGGCGGCATCCCACATGTAATAGAGGCCTTGGAAGGGTTCCTTGATCTGTAAGTTTATTTTTACCTTTTTATTCTTGCCGGCAGCGAAGGCTGCGCTGGGGTAAGTTTTGGTAATGGTGCTGGTAACGTTACTTACTTGATCATGGAGGGTAAATTCGATGCTGACGTTATTGTAGGTGCCGGGATTCACGACCATTGTGGCGCCATTGGCGGTGTGAGAGAAGGCGCCGGGGATGGAGAAATCGGGGAGGGTGAGTTCTATGCTGTTTGACGTGCCGGCGGCATTGCTCAACGTGCCATCATCGGCGAGATCAAAGGTGCCGGCGAGCGCATCAGCAGTGTTGCCGGTGTAGACACGAATCTTCTGAATCACGGCATTGGGTCCCCATGACTGTGTCGTGTAGGGCATAAAGGTAACGTAAGCCGCTTTGTGGTCGAGGGTGAAGTGGTATTTATTGTCTGACTGCTTTTGAGCCAGGGCTACACCAAAATCGCCGTCTTCGCCAATATGGCTCGCGTCGTTGGGGATAGTTTGACTTTGTGCAGCCTTGATCTTTACCTTATTGCCATCGGCGTTGCCTTTACCGGTGTAACGAACAGGGTAACTCGAAGCAGTATAAGTTCCGGCGAAAGCAAAGCTGGCTTTGGCTGCCCGCTTAACACCGGTCGGTATAGCAGGATTAGGCACAAGTAGGTTGCTGATATTGTTCTTGCTGTCTTGTGTTAATGCGGGGGCTAAGGCGGTGCCGGTATTCACCCAAAGGTGGTCGCCCTCAGTCCAATAGAAATTTAATCCACTGCCGTCATATTCGGCGGTAGTGCGGGTCGAATTGTCTTCTTCTACGAAGCTGGTGAGGCCTTCGGTGCCCGGCTCTTGTTCATTGTTGTCCTTATTTGCTGTGTCGTCGCTGGCGCAGCCGGCAAAAGTTAATAATCCGGCGATTGCGAGCAATGATAAAATGTTTGTCTTCATCTTGTTTGTTCTTTTTTAATTTTTATACTCTCTTGTTTGTTAAATGCTCCATTGTTGTGGAGCGTCTTCTTCTTCCTCGTCAAACCAACCTTGCTTGGCGCTCAGATCGTCGCCGTCGTCGTCGGCCTTTTTGTGTCCACCGCTGTTGGGGAACGAGGTGTCCATTAATTCGCTGTGAGGCTCCAAGCGGATGGCCTCAACTGCGGGCTTGCTGTAAGCCCAACTCTCTAATTGTTTTCTGTTCATAATCGCTATGTTTTGAGTGAATAATTCGTGAAATTTTCCCCTTTGCTCGGTTGGCAAAAGGGCATAAAAAGAGAACAAAGGGAACTCCGAGAAGCCCTTTGTTTATTGGGGGTTAGTCGTCTCCCCTCGCGCGCGCGTAGGGTGAGACGTGAAAGGCGTTTATGCCAGGTAAGATGTGTGTGTGTGTGTGTGTGTTAAGACTTTTTCCGAGATATGCAAATATAAAACGTTAAAAGATGCAAGAGAATTGGAGTTCTTTTGCATCGCCGTGCTGCTGGTTATATTTGCTTGTTTAATCATACTTCTCGTTTAATCCTTTTGATCGGCCTCGCTTGTTCAGACCCCCATCCCCCTAACTTAGGGGGCGAAGGAGGCGAAAGAAATCGGGGGCAAAGGTAAGGAAAGATTCTTAAACGGGCAAAGAAAAATTAAAAAAGTTTCAGAACTGGAAGTAAATAAACGGTTGGATGCCGCTGCTTTTCACTTGAATGACGAGATAAATAACAACGATGATCACTGCGGCATCTATCAAGACATTACCGCGACGAAGCAAACCGATGAGCGACTCCTGCCAACTGTCGGGCAAATAATGACTGAGATAGCCGAAAACGATCAGTGCAAAGACGTATTTATAGCCGATAATCACTTGCGGAAGGAGTTCGGCATGAAAGTCGACAAAGATGTGATGAATCATCGCCCAAGATGCTTCGAACGTGCCATTGCGGAAGAATATCCACGTGAGGCACACGAAATTGAATGTCAGAAAGATGGCGATCCACTTGCGAAAGCCCGCACTTTGATACGTGCGATCATGATGAAAGACATTCGTGCGAAAATATTTGTGCACGGCCAAAGCCACTCCGTGCATTCCGCCCCACGCCACGAAATTGAGACTCGCGCCGTGCCACAGACCGCCCAAAAGCATCGTGAGCAAGAGATTGAGATATTGACGCACCTTGCCTTTGCGGTTTCCGCCAAGCGAAATATAAATGTAATCGCGTATCCAAGTGGATAAAGAGATGTGCCAGCGACGCCAAAAGTCGGTGATGCTCGTGCTTCGATACGGTGCATTGAAGTTGATCGGGAAATGAAATCCCAGCAACAACGCGATGCCGATAGCCATATCGCTGTAACCGCTGAAGTCGCAATAGATCTGCATGGCATAACCATAGACGCCGAGAAGATTCTCTAATCCCGAATAGAGCGATGGATTATCGAAGATTCGGTCGACAAAATTGAGACTGATATAGTCGCTGATGACGGCTTTCTTAAACAGTCCGATAGCAATGAAATAGACGCCGCGCGCAAACATGTCGCGACTGATGACAAGCGGACGACGGATCTGCGGAGCGAAGTCGCTGGCTCTCACAATGGGCCCGGCGACCAATTGCGGAAAGAAAGAAACATAGAATGCGTAATCGAGCAACGACGGGAGCGGTTTCAAATGGCCGCGATAGACATCGATGGTGTAGCTCAAACTCTGGAAAGTAAAGAAACTGATGCCCACGGGCAGGAATATATCCCAAGGCTGAAAGTTGTTGCCCACCATTTGAGCGAGCATTCCTGCAAAGAAATTGGCATATTTGAAATAGCCCAGCAGTCCTAAATCGATTAGCAGACTCAGGCCAACGAGCCGCCGTCCGAGCGTTCGATTCTCGCGGTTTGCATCGATGGTGCGGGCAATGAGATAATCGCTCACCGTGACGATAGCCAAAAGAAAGAAATAGAATCCGCTGCTTTTGTAATAGAAATAATAGGAGAATGCTGTCACAAAAAGCAATCGTGCCGTGAGTTTACGCTGCAACAACATATAAACGAACGTGAACCCGAGAAACAGCACGAGAAAAAGTCCGCTCGAAAAGATCATCGGTTCGTGCGGGTTATATGTCAGTTGAGTCAGGATTTTGTCTATCATTGTCTTTCGAGCGTTATCCGGCGTTTGTAGTTTTCGAGTCCGGCGGTGAACGAGGGGAAGACTTTCCGAGCTACATAAGCCCCGCCTCCGTAACTCAAATGGGCATAATCCTTGTTGGCCATGCGCTTATCCACCAAGCGTTTCATGCTCTCTGCGCCGCCCATTGCCTGATAGAGATTGAGGAATGAGACCTTGGTCACGGCAGCCATCTGCTGTTGGAATGCCGTGAGATGTTCCACTTCTTTCAACGTGCGGATGCCATCGGCCGACCGACCGTCGCGATCCGACACACTCATGATCAAGATGCTGGCCTGCGGAAATGCTTCGCGCAGGTGACCGATGGCTCTTCCCATATTCCTCGCATACTGTTTCATCACGCTGTTGGGATTGCCTTGCACAGCCACGTTGAGACCAAACCCCACGATGATCAGATCATAAGGCCTGAGCCGAGCAAAGTCTTTCAGCGTGTTGATGGGAATGTTTCGCAGCGTCAGCCCATTGGATCCGCGCAGGCTCAGATTGTCGAGAATCACACCACGATCCGATTCCAGAGACGCGCCAAACAAGTAAGTGCCGGCCCCGACACTGTCGAACCGGTAACGCACGCTACTGGTCGCATGGCGAAAGACCGTTTCTTGCACGCCGTTTAACGGTTGGACGCATTGCAACTGACACTTGTTTGCATCGCCGGTAACGGTTACTTGCAAGCCACTCGATGTGGAGAGATAGAGCCGGGCCACATCCCAACGCGTGGACTTCGATTTATAGCGCGTGCCCATGGCCGTCATCACGGCTCCTTTCGAGGGTACAAAATAGCGTTCGTTGATGCCCTGCCGCCCTCGATCAAACGGCTTTTTCATCACTGCATAAGTAGCAAGCCCGTTGCTCTTTTGCATCACCGTGCGACGAACCACACCCGACATCAGCGCACAATCAATCCATCCCACGCCGTTTCCGCCGAATTTCTGCTGAAACATTTCGCGCAAATCGCAGGTCAGAATATCTCCCTCGATGAACGAATCGCCGAAATAGGCGATGCGAACAGGCCTATTCAACTTGCCGACAGTGGTCAACGAACGATAGAAATGATCCATTCCGCCGGCCGATCCGCCCGAATAGTCGACGATGGGAGTCACACCTTTGGGCCAAATCTCTTGAAATGCCACGCGCTTTCCATGCACGTCGGCCGTCAAGACAGGCTTAGGCGGTGCCGGACGAGGAATGACGTCCACGTCTTTTTCATCGAGTTTGTAAGGTGAAATATCGCTGAGGAGGTTGACTTTGCGCAATTCTGTGCCGCCGATTGACAACGAGGGTAAGGCGTGCATCAGCAAAAGAACCGATACGATGAGACCTACCAATGCAAAAGTTCTGACTGACTGGTTCATTCGTTTATTTCAAAATCTCTTGTAACGGACGCATCACAAAATCGCGTTCGTGCATCAATGGGTGCGGGATATGCAAGTCGGGTTCGTCTATTTCAATATCATCATAAAGCAGAATATCAATGTCTATGATACGGTCGTGGTATTGCCGATTGGTCGATTTATGCGTCCGCCCCATCTCGTGCTCGATGTGTTGCGTGGTTTCCAATACACGACGCGGACTCAACGATGTGCTGACACGCACGGCGGCATTGATAAAATCATTGGCCGAAACGAATCCCCACGGTTTCGTTTCCAGCAGAGACGATTGTCGCTCAACCGTTCCCACTTCTTTGCCAATACGCTTCACAGCTTCGCGAATGGTCTCGCGACGATCGCCGAGATTGGTTCCCAAAGCTAAATATACAGTGTGCATCACGCCCGATCAATCGTCAAGAATCAAAAGCGCATCACCATAACAACCAAACTTATAGCCATTTTCAACAGCCAGTTCATAAGCTTTCATCACCAAGTCATATCCACCGAAAGCCGCCGTAGACATCAACAATGTCGACATAGGATGATAGAAGTTGGCTATCATGGTGTCGGCGATGTTGAAATCATACGGTGGAAAGATGAAACGATTGGTCCAACCGTCATACTCTTTCAACTGTCCGTCTGTACCGGCAGCCGTTTCCATGGCCTTAACCATACTCGTCCCAACGGCGCAAATATGGTGACCGGCGGCCTTGGTGCGATTAACAATGTCGCAGGCTTCGGCCGAAATGATCATCTGTTCGGAGTCCATCTTATGTTTAGTAAGGTCTTCCACTTCGATGCTACGAAAGTTTCCGAGTCCGCAATGCAACGTAATATAAGCGAAGTTAATGCCCCTGATCTCCATTCTTTTCAGCATTTCGCGACTGAAATGCAATCCGGAAACCGGCGCAGTGACTGCTCCCTCGTTCTTGGCGTATATGGTTTGGAAGTCTTCTAAATCTTCCTTGGTTGCAGGTCGATCTAAATTGCCGTCTGCATCTTTATGATCAATGATGTAATGAGGTAATGGAGCCGCTCCCAAAGCAAACAATTCGCGTTTGAATTCATCGTGAGGACAGTCGTAAAGAAACCTTAACGTGCGGCCGCGACTGGTGGTATTGTCGATCACTTCGGCCACCATCGTACCGCTGTCATCAAAAAACAGCTTGTTGCCAATGCGTATTTTACGGGCCGGTTCGACAAGAACGTCCCAGAGTCTCATCTCTGCATTGAGCTCGCGAAGCAGAAAAACCTCGATCTTCGAGTCTGTTTTCTCCTTCATTCCGTATAGTCGTGCGGGGAAAACTTTGGTATCATTGAACACGAAAGTATCGTTTTCGTCGAAATAATCGAGTACATTTCGGAAATCCAAAAACTCACCTTCGATGGGCTTTCCTTTCTTATCTTTCTTGTACATATCGATGGTTTGCGACTTCCGATGCAGTACCATCAAGCGGCATTCATCCCTACGCGTAACGCGAACCGACTCTTCCAAGCCGTCATCATTCGTTACTGAGTGGATGATACTATGCGGATAGAGTGCGATTTGCTCCTCGGGTAGTTTGAATTTAAATTGTGATAGCTTCATTATTTATTCTCCTTTACTGTTCAATGTTTTGTCGGTCGAGCCATTCCTGAAAATGATTGTAGTCGATACACTGCGCCAATCGTACGTCGCCTACGCGTGTACGGCACAGCGAAGTGAGGTAAGCACCACTGCCGAGAGCCCGTCCGATGTCGCGTGCCAACGCCCGAATATAAGTCCCTTTGCCGCAAACCACACGGATACTCATCTGCATCGACATCCGATCAAAGGCAGTCAGCTCGATCTCATCAATCTGCACGGTTTTCGGTTTAAGCTCAACCTCCTTGCCTTTACGCCTTAAATCATAGGCGCGATCACCATTTATCTTGCACGCACTGTACGAAGGTGGCACCTGTTCGATGATTCCAACAAACTGTTTGAGTGTTTCTTCGATTAGCTCTCGCGTAATATGATTTGTCGGGAAAACAGCATTTACAGGATGTTCCATATCATAACTCGCGGTAGTTGCGCCCAATTGAAGAGTCGCAATATATTCTTTTGTGTGTCGTTGCAGGCTTTCTATCTGCTTCGTTGCACGTCCGGTACATAAAATCAAGACACCTGTAGCCAAGGGATCGAGCGTTCCTGCATGTCCCGTTTTCACCCGTTTGACACCCAACTTCTGCGAAATCAAATAGCGAATATGGGCCAGTGCCCCAAAACTCGACAGTCGGTAAGGCTTATTAATATAGATAATTTCTCCTTCGTTGAAATTCATTTAGTCTACCATTACTAATGAGTGTCCCAATAAAAGCCATACAATGATGAATCCTCCGACAATAATCCGATAAACGCCGAACGCTTGGAAACCATACTTGGTGAGGAAAGCCACAAAACCTTTGATGGCCAGCAGTGCCACGAAAAAGGCTACAACACTGCCCAAGAGTAATGTTCCGAGATGATCGACAAATACGCCCGTGTCACCGGTTTCGTGCATTCGGAGCACCATTTTCAGCACATCGAGACACGTTGCGGCAAACATCGTGGGTACGGCAAGGAAAAACGAGAACTCAGCTGCATCTTTTCGGGTGAGCTTCTGGGCCATTCCGCCAACAATGGTAGCCATTGATCGAGATACGCCCGGTATCATTGCGATACACTGAAAGAGTCCGATGTACAGTGCTCGACGCGTTGTCAACACCGTGTTTTCACGGCCTTTGTCGAACAATCGGTCGCAAAAGAGCATAAAAACACCGCCTAATACCAGCATCACTGCAACCACCATCACCGATCCCAAGAGTCTGTCGATAACACCATTGAGCAGTCCGCCAATAACCATTGCAGGTAGAAAAGCTACGAGGAGTTTGTAATAGAAATTCCATTTGTGCAGAAATCGCTGCACATTCGATGCGCTTTCGGATGCCGGACTGTGGTCAAGTCGGAAGAAACGACGCCAATACAGCACCACAACCGACAGTATGGCACCGAACTGAATGATAACAGTGAACGCCTTGACAAACTCATCGCTGGGGATGCCCAACAAGCTTTGTGTGATTATCATATGCCCGGTCGACGACACGGGAAGAAACTCTGTCAATCCTTCTACAATTGCCAGAATAATCGTTTGCAATATAGTCATCAGTCGTTCGGTTCGTCTTTGGGTTTACGAATGATAGCATAAATCATCGAAACAAAACCGACAAGGCAAACAATCGGGGCCACTTTGATACGCCGTACACTGAAAATAGTCGGGTCGAAGTGCGTATCCGTAGAGCTGCCTCCACTCATCAAGACGAATCCGATGATAACTATCAGCATCCCGACAGCTAACAGCAGGAAGTTGATTCGATCAAAAGCAAAGTTTCTTTTATCCATAATTAATCGTTTATCTGTGCGAGAAGTTAAGATAATATACTTAATTCCCCGACTCCTTTAACTCCTTAATTCCTATATATTATATAACTCTCCGGCCTTCATTCGCAAGAACTTATTGACCGAAATATAGGCACACAATGCTGTGAGAACAATCCCGAACAGAATCACCGAGGCCCCTGTGATGGCCATTATTTCCCAAGTGACGATACCGAGAACGTCTGGTTCATAATTGAAAAGTGCACAGACGCAACCGGCTAACACGGCATCGGCCAGCAAAGCAGCTAAAATGCCCGATAGAACTGCCCTCCGAACAAATGGGCCTCGTATAAATCCCCACGACGCGCCGACCAATTTCATGGTGTGAATGGAGAATCTTCGAGCGTAGATTCCTAATCTGATGGTGTTATTGATGAGCGTAAATGAAACGAAAGTAAGCAGTATTGCCAAGACGAGCCACACAAAACCGATCTTCGTCAGATTCTGATTCACTTTCTCGATCAGATCTTTCTGATAAGTGATTTCACTCACTTTGGGATACTTTTTCAGTTCGGCAGAAACCCATCTCAATGAGTCGTTATTGGCATAATCGGATTTCAGCGTCAGTTCTATCGACGGAGGAAAAGGGTTTATGCCGTTGGTGAACTCCGAAGGATCTGTTCCCATCTCGCGAATCGCTTCTTTGAGCGACTGCTCTTTACTGATATACGTGATATTCTTGATGTAAGGGCGCGCACCGAGCGATGCCACAATCTTCTGTGCTTCGGGATGGGTCATGTCTTGGTCAAGCATCATCGTAACCACCAGATTCTCTTTCACATAAGCCGAAAGACGCTCACCCGTAAGCACGGAAAACACGACCAATCCTAATAATATCAACACCAAAGCTGTGCTGATGCATAAAGTTACGGCCTGCAAACCATGCCGGCTGCGGGCTTTATTGCGCTTCTTTCTCATTCCCCAAGCTGCTATTACACCAAATCGGTTGCAAAGTAACGAAAAAAAGTAGGATAAAACGAGAGATTAACTACTATTAACGCGAAAACAACGGTTCATAAATGCCATTGCAAACTGCATCGAATTGCACGACAACTAAGCATTAATCGGCACACAAGTAACGGTTGGTTGCGCTACGATTAACGCTTAACGGCAAAGTGGTTTCTATTGAGTTGAAAATCGATCGAGTAGAGAATTCGGCGGAAATGATTGCAAACCTTATCTTATCGGATCTTTAAACAAACAAGGAGTCTACATGATTCAACTTGGCTGCGAATCAATCTGAAATCAAAGAAGGGCAGACCTCACGGTCAGCCCTTCTACAAATAAAGCAAGATGCAGAGGTATGAGCTACATCTTACTGATTATTCCTTTCTTCGTTGCATTGATAAAGTTCACGATGTTACGTATTTCCGGACTGTCGGGAACTTGTTCGTTGATCTGTATCACGGCGTCGAACACGCTGGTTTGACCATGAAAAACCAATCTGTAAGCATTCGCAACGTGTTTCTGAATCTTATCAGAGATACCGTCTTCGGTCATCATCACGGTGTTGGGTCCGCCGTAAGCAACGGGATATCCGCCAACGATGATATAGGGCGGGACATCCTTTGAGAGAGTGGTTCCGGCCTGAATAGCCGCCCGCTGACCTACGCGTGTGCCGGCTTTTTCGACAACATTGCTGGAGAAAATGGCTCCGTCGCCGATCTCGCAATCACCGGCAATCTTGGTTCCGTAACCGAAGATGCAACCGTTTCCAACCTTCGTGTCGTGCGAAATATGCGCCCCCTCCATCAGGAAATTATCGTTTCCGATAACGGTTTGACCACCTGTGTGGGTCGCACGATTGATCACCACGTTCTCGCGGATGATATTATTGTTGCCGATAATCAGTTTGGTTTTCTCTCCCGTGAAGTCGAAATCCTGCGGAAGAGCGCCGATCACGGATCCTTGGTGCACCTTGTTGTGCGCGCCCAACCGTGAACCGTTGAGTATCGAGACAAAAGGAAAGATGACACAATTGTCTCCGATCTCCACGTCGGTCTCTATATACACAAAGGGAAATATCTTACAGTTGTCCCCGATCTTCGCTTTGGGGGAGATTTCTGCCTTTGGACTTATCTCGCTTGCCATATTTTCAGTTTTTAAGTTTATGAGTTTTGGGGTCTGTGAATTATGCAGTTGTTATGTTTGTGAGTGCATTCCAACAATCAACTCGATTACTTGGCGCCTCCTCCTAACGCTTGATAAAGATTCACCACAGCCTGCATCTTATTGAAATCATCTGTCACTTTGGCGAGTTCTGCATTGAGAAGACTCTGCTGGGCAGTGATCACTTCAAGATAGGTGCTACTCGATTGATTGAGCAATTGCTTGGTATCCTCCACGTTTTGTTTAAGAGTGGCGATGCGTTTAGCTTCCAATCGACTCTTCTCTTCGGCCGAATTGTAAACGACGAGCGCATTGCTCACCTCGCTTCCAGCACTCAGAATGGCGTATTGCCACTTGTTATAAGCCTGCTCATATTGCGCTTTGGCCACTTTAAGTCCTGCAATGATCTGTCCGTGTTGGAATATTGGCTGCACCAAACTACCCACAGCTGACAACAACCATTTACCCGGATTAACGATACCCATGCCCGAACTGTTGGTGAATATGCCCGAACCGGAGATCGTTAAGTTAGGATAGAATTTGCCGCGAGCCGTTTTTACATTATAGAAACACTGCGCCAAAGACATCTCGGCATAGTGAACGTCGGGACGATTATTGAGCATTCGGATACCAATACCCGTCGATAAATTGGTGGGCAACGACTGATCTTCGAGTTTGCCACGCATAATCGTCTGTGCAGGTTGACCTAACAACAACGAGAGAGAGTTCTCGATTTCGCGGATTTGCCGTTGGAGATCCACGCGCTGAGTCTGAACCGAATAGTAATTGGCCTCTGCACTCTGTACACCTGTGGATCGGACACGTCCCAGATCTTTCTGAATCTTCATCAGTTCCCATGTATCTTTGGTAAGATTTTCCATGTCTGTGACGATCGCTAATTGTCGGTCGAGCATCAAAAGGGTGTAATACATATTGGCAATACCGCTGATCACATTAGTTTTGACAACCAACTGATAATCTCGTGTACCCAAAAGCGCCATCTGAGAACTGCGTTTTTGCGAGAGTAGATTGCCGAAAAGATCGATTGACCAACTTGCTGCGATAGGCAACTGATAGGTTTTCGTGGCCTTGTTCCCATCCCATGAAGCGATCGTTCCTTGCGGAGAGAATGTGAACGAAGGCACAAATGCCAGTCTCGCTGCTTTGAGTTGGGCTTCTGCCATCTTCACATTGAGGACGGCATTGAGTAAATCTGTGTTGTTGGCCAATCCTCGTTCGATCAGCGTTTGCAGCTGAGGATCGGTGAAAACCGTGCGCCATGGCATATCGCCGAAGCTCGAAGTGTCGGCCACGGCTAATGTATCGGTAGCCGAAACAGCGTCGCGCACCAATCCGCGTGCATTGACATCGGGTCGCTCATACTTACCGTAGAGACTCTTACAACCAGTGAACGTCACTGCCGCAAGCCCCAGAATGATTATATTTTTAATCTTCATAACCTTATCTTATTCATCCATTTTATATTCGATCGGCTTGCGTTTGAACGGTTGTAACTCACGAGCCACCTCGGGATTCTCTTCATCTTCAAAGGTAATCGGCTTGATTCGCTCTTGCAAATGCTCGAAAATCACAAAGAGAGTAGGTACAATCATAATCTGGCAAAGCATTCCAATGAGCATTCCTCCAATAGCAGCGGCACCCAAAGTCATGTTTCCGTTGTAACCGACACCTGTCGGAATCAACATCGGTGATAGCCCAATGATCATTGCCAAAGATGTCATCAAGATCGGACGAAGTCGTGCTCCAGCTCCCAAAATGGCCGACCAAGACACTGCCATACCTGTACGCCGCCGTTCAAGAGCGAACTCTACGATCAAGATTGCATTCTTGGCAAGTAATCCGATGAGCATAATCAGCGCGATCTGCATATAAATGTCATTGTTTCTACCGAAGAGTTGCGTAAAGAGGAACGCTCCGGCGAGTCCGAACGGAATAGAAAGAATGACAGAAAGTGGCAACAAATAGCTCTCGTATTGTGCACTCAGAATGAGGTAAACGAATGTGAGACAAAGCGCAAAAATCATCATTGTCGAATTGCTCGACTCCTGTTCGGATCGCGTCAAACCTGAAAAATCATAGGTATAACCCTGCGGAAGCGTCGTCTTTGCAACCTCGGCCATTGCTTGAATGGCATCACCCGTTGAGTAACCGTCAGCTGCACTGGCATTCACATTAATGGAAGTGAAGAGGTTGAAACGATTGATGTCTTGCGGACCGAACACTTTTTTCAGCGTCACATACTCGTTAATAGGAGCCATTCCAGCATTAGTGCGCACGTAAATATTATTTAGACTCTTGATATCCGTGCGTGCGCTGGGCGCAGCTTGAATGTAAACGCGGTACAGTTTACCGTAAGCATTGAAGTTAGAAGCATAAAGTCCGCCGAAATAACCTTGCATTGTGGAGAGCACTACACTTGGAGCAATGCCGCTCTGTTTGCATTTTGCCACGTCGACATCCATCATATACTGTGGATAATTAGAGTTGTACGTGGTCATCGCATTGCTAATCTCAGGTCGTTTGTTCAACTCTGCCAGGAAGTTTTGCGTAATCTTGAAGAACTTATCCACATCACCGCCGGTGCGATCCTGCATTGAAAAGGTCAAACCATTGGTCAAAGAGTAACCCATTACCATAGGAGGCTGGAAGGCTAAAACCTGTGCTCCCTTGATAGCTGCGGTCTGTTTATAGATCATTCCGAGTACCATCATCGAGCCCTCGTTATGCACGCCGATATACTTCAACGGTCCTTCATCTTTGTTTCGTTCCTCAAACGGTTTGAGTTTCAGAACAAATGTACCTTGATTGGAGCCTTGTCCGGCAATGAAGTTATAACCGGTGATTCGCGTACGACCGTCGATGGCCGGGTTGGTAGCTAACATCGCGTCTACCTGATCCATTACCTGACTCGTCTTTTCGAGACTGGTCCCCGGCGGAGTAGATACCGTTACGAAGAGCGTTCCGGTGTCTTCGTCGGGCACAAGACCCGTTTTCGTGTTCATTGCAGTGATTCCCAGCACAGCAATACCTATCAACACAGCCACGCCTGCAATAATCGGACGCTCTACAATACGCCGAACACCCACCTTATATTTATTCAACACCTTATCATATGTGGCGTTGAAGCTCGCGTGAAAACGGTCGATCATCGACATTTTACGCTCGCTTCCGTCTTCGTTTTTCGGTTTCAGCAAGATGGCACACAATGCCGGAGAAAGCGTTAAAGCGTTAACAGCCGAGATCACAATGGCTATAGCATCGTGATACCAAATTCTTTGTAGAACGTTCCGGATGTTCCGCCAAGGAAAGAGACAGGAATGAACACCGCAGACATCACCAATGTAATGGAGATAATGGCTCCGGAGATCTCACTCATTGCATCAATGGATGCCGTTTTGGCCGACTTATAGCCAAGATCCAACTTCGCGTGAACAGCCTCGACGACCACAATCGCATCGTCGACAACGATGGCTATGGCCAGCACTAACGCCGCAAGAGTCAGCAAATTGAGTGAGAACCCGAATACATAGAGGAAAAAGAATGTACCGACAAGCGACACAGGCACCGCGATTAATGGTATCAACGTCGACCGGAAATCCTGCAAGAAGATGTAAACGACGATAAACACGAGGATGAAAGCCTCGACCAGCGTCTTTACAAGGTCATTGATTGAGGCATAAAGGAACTCCGTTACGTCTTGCATGGCCTTGAATTCCAAGCCTGGTGGCAGTGACTTCTCCTGTTCAGCCAATACTTTCTTGATGTCATTGACAATTTGTGTGGCATTAGAACCAGCCGTTTGAGTGACCATCATCATCACAGACGGCTTGCCATTAAGACTCTGTCGCACTGCATAATACAATGCGCCCATCTCCACTCGGGCCACATCTTTCACTCGAATGGTCTGACCATTATCGTCGGTAGATATGATCATATTGCCGAACTCTTCCGGAGTTTGAAGCCTTCCTCTATATTTGATGGCATATTCGTATTGATTCTGGCTTTGCTCTCCAAACTTTCCTGGAGCAGCTTCGATGTTTTGCTGTGCGAGAACACCTGCAATATCCGACGGAACCAAGTTGTGTTGCTTCATCTTGATGGGGTCAAGCCACAAGCGCATCGTGTATGTCTTGGCTCCCATTGCTTCACAATCACCCACGCCGTTGACGCGTTTGATAGCCGGAATCACATTAATTGTTGCATAGTTGGAGAGGAATTGCTCATCATAACGCGTACTATCGCCGATCAAAGCAAATAAAAGCACGGTGGAAGTCTGGCGTTTTTGCACGCTCACACCACCCTGCGTAACCTCTGCCGGAAGCAGAGAACTGGCTTGGGTCACACGGTTTTGCACATTGACTTGCGCCATATCGGCGTTCATTCCTTGTTTGAAATAAATCGTTATGCTGCCTGAGCCATCATTAGTAGCCGAAGATGTCATATAAGTCATACCTTCCACACCATTGATTTGCTCTTCAAGCGGCGTCACAACGGAGTTTAACACTGTTTGAGCACTGGCTCCTGGATAGTAGGCACGCACCATAACAGTAGGTGGGGCGATGTTAGGATACTGCTCAATGGGCAGCGACACCAACCCGATAAGCCCCAAGATGACGATCAATATCGATATGACCGTCGACAACACGGGGCGATTGATGAAATTATCAAGTTTCATTTGCGTTTATTTTAGATATAATCAGCTTACGCACACAGCATCAGTCGCTGTTGCGCCAAGCCTTTCCGACTTATTTCCCGAAATCTTTTTTCAGTTTATTCAAGTCTCCTTGGTCTGCTCCCATTTGTGCCGTTTTTTTTAATTTCTCGGCATATTGCGCTTCGGTGAGTGGTTTAATCGCCATTCCATCGGTCAGAGACGACGTGCCCTTAACCACAAAACGGTCACCCACTTTCAGCCCGGCAGTAATCACATAGTTCACTCCGTCATCATTAGGATCCACTTTCACCTCCGTATATTTCACCTTTCCATCAGGACCAACGACATAAACGAAATAACGATCCTGCACTTGTGTCACAGCTTCCTGCGGCACAACGATCGCAGCATTATTGGTATGCGGCACAATGATTGCGCCCGACGAACCGCTCTTCAACAGATGCTTAGGGTTATCGAAACGTGCAATCATCGAGGTGGAACCGGTCGACGGATCGATCACGCCGCTCATTTTGGTCACTCGTCCGGGGTGATCATAGATCGTTCCATCGGCCAATTGCAGTTTCACAACAGGCATCCGCGCGATCGCCGCACTTACACTACCATCGGCTTTGGTCATATCCAAGACATCCTTTTCAGTCATAGAGAAATACACTTCCACCGCACTCGCATTCGAAACGGTGGTCAGTGCGTCGGGACTTGATGCACTGACAAGGGCGCCCACTTTGTAAGGCAGACTCCCGATTACGCCACTCGTGGGACTCTTGATATAACAGAAGCCCAGCGTTTCCTTAGCCGAAGCCAACGATGCCTGTGCTTGTGCCAATGCCGCCCGTGCACTCTCATAGGTGTTTTGAGCCGATTGCAGTTCGTATTGACCAATCACTTTGTTTTTGAATAATTGCTGGCTGTTGTCATAAGTCAACTTCGCTGTGCCGAGTTGAGCTCGTGCCGTGTTCACCGCAGCAGATGCTTGACGCACCGCAGCTTGGTAAGTGGCATTATCAATGACAAACAACAATTGCCCGGCATTGACACGCTGACCTTCGCGGACACATATCTTCGTGATAAATCCGGATATTTTCGGCCGAATCTCTACGTCCTGCACACCTTTGATTGTAGCCGGATACGTGGTTTGCGAAGCGGCATCCTGCGCTTCGACTGTGCGCACCGGATACTCGTTATCGCTCAAATTCATACCGCCTCTATTGCCGCACGAAATCATCAAAGCAGCCAAGGCGCCGATCAAAAACGACTTGTTTAGTTCCATACCTTATTATATTATATATTCAAATTTTCCGTCTCACTTGCAGTGTTACCTGAATACACCTTTCAGAAAACCAAAAACAATTATCAAGTTTCCGTTCGCAAAGATACGAATAATCACCACACGCTGTTACACCTCATTTTTTCTTTTAACAATAATTATTGAGGATGGGAAACGAAATTACGAAAAAGCGGAATACAACTGAGCTTCTCGCTACAAGCGACTCTTTCTGAACTGAATATAAGCTGCATACAAACGCCTTTGCAACTAACGGTCAATTGCGCTGCAACTAACGGTTTTTCGTACGCCAACGAAGCCTTTTTCGCAACGCGAAAAGAGCTATTTTGCATGGCGCGGAGAATTAAAAAGAATGGCGCGGAGAAATAAAAAGATTTGCGCAGAGAAATAAAAAGATTTGCGCAGAGAAATAAAAAGAATGGTGATCAGTTACCACCAACGAGTCCCATTTGCTTCGCTTTTTTCATCAAAAGTTCCATCAGCGGGGCGCGTTCATTGGCCACCCGATTGTCAAGAACGGCATCTTTGAGCGTCTGTTTCAATGTTCCCACTTCGCGACAAGGGGGTAAATGAAACATCTCCATGATCTCGTTGCCATCGATGCAGGGCTGAAGCAAACGCTTGTAATCGCGCTCTTTGAGATCAGACAACTTGCTGCGGACAATACGGAAATTATCGAGAAAACGCTGCTTCCGCACCTGACTCTTGCTCGTTATATCGGCCTCGCAAAGCGTCATCAGGTCGTCAATGTCATCGCCGGCATCGTTCATCAACCTGCGCACGGCACTGTCGGTCACCACATCATCGGCAATCACAATGGGACGCATGTGCAAATCCACCAGCTTTTGCACGTATTTCATCTTCGAATCCATCGGAAACTTCAATCGTCTGAATATCTCCGGCACCATCTTCGCGCCCAAATAATTGTGGTTATGAAATGTCCAACCCGCCGCATTGTCCCACCGTTTGCTCTTCGGTTTGCCTATATCGTGAAACATGGCAGCCCAACGCAACCAGAGATTATCCGTCTTCCGACTGATGTTATCCACCACTTCGAGCGTGTGATAAAAGTTATTCTTATGCGATTTCCCATTTCGTGTCTCCACGATATCGAGCTTCACAAGTTCCGGAAGAATCAGATTGAGCAGCCCGCAACGATACAATTCGTAGAAACCGCGGCTGGGTTGATCGGTCATCATAATCTTATTGAGTTCGTCGGCAACGCGTTCGCCGCTGACGATCCGAATGCGATCAGCATTGCGTTCGAGTGATTCGAAAGTCTCTTCGTGGATGAAAAAGCGCAACTGAGCAGCAAAACGCACACAGCGAAGCATGCGCAGTGGGTCGTCGCTAAAAGTGATGTCGGGATCGAGCGGTGTGCGAATCAGTCCGTCTTCCATATCGGCCAACCCGTCAAAAGGATCGACCAACTCTCCGAATCGGTCTTTATTTAAACATACAGCCAATGCATTGATGGTGAAATCTCGGCGATTTTGATCGTCCTCCAACGTTCCGTCTTCCACGATCGGTTTGCGGGAATCATGACTGTAACTCTCTTTTCGTGCACCGACAAACTCCACTTCAATATCCTTGTATTTCACTTGCGCCGTACCAAAATTGCGAAACACGGAGATATGTGCCCGCTTCCCGAGTCGCTGTTTCAGCACATCGGCCACCTGAATACCACTTCCCACCACCACCACATCAATGTCATTGGAAGCGCGTTCGAGAAAAAGGTCGCGCACATAACCGCCAACGACATAACAATCCAGCCCTAACGAATCGGCTGCTTCGGATATTTGGTGGAAGATTTCTTGATCAAGCAACTTGGCCAAATCGGCATCTGTGAGATTTCTCATCATCGTTTAATTTGGCTGCAAAATTACGACAAATCAATTGAAAAGCAAAACCCACCTTGCAGATTACCCCCCCCATTATTTCGACAAATGGGTTCCGGGAAATATCCCATTCTACTTTCTTTCTAATTCTTTCCAATTCTTCAAACATTGGAAAGAATTGGAAAGAAATGATGTCATATCTCAGCCATTGAGTCCTGACATAAGAATTGGTAAGTAATGAGAGAAAAGAAAAGAACAAAAGAATGGCGAGTTACAGACAACCCGCCATTTTAAATCATCATTGCGCACAAAGTCACCTTGTTAACTCGTCCCCTCGTCTACTTTGCTGTGCCCAACTTTCGTTATGGCTGGCTTTAAATTCGGCAGTGATTTTGTTCATGCCGTCCACGAGTGTGGCGATCATTTGCTTGTCGTCGTCGGCTGTGGCGAACAGATATGCGGCTTGGATATATTGGCATACCACTTCGAATGCTTCGTCTGTCTGCGGGCGAACCACTCGCGACGGCGGCAACTGGTTCGCCACGGCATCGGCCCGGCGCTGCCCGCGCAACTGTTCGTAAGCGTCGTTCACCGTGCGAAGTTCGTTAATCACCATCGTCAGGCCCAGCGCCGCAACCTCTGCGCCATGTTTGCCCAAATCCATCAGCAAACCAGCCACATGTGCGCTTTCCACTTCGAACGCCTCGCCCTGGATTCCGGTGTACGGGTGCATGGCGACATCGAGCACCTCGGCTGCTTCGCGAAGCACTTTTACGGGCGACTTCTTCTGCGCTTTCACGATGCCGAACAAGTTCGACAGCAGTCCGTCCCGCTCTTTGTCTTTGTCGATCAATCGCTGGCTGAGCACCGATGCAGCAGCCTCTTTATTGATCTCCACTTCGAGCAAAATTTTGCTGTACCACTCGTTCATCACCTCGGCCGGCATGTGCAGCTTCGCTTGATCGGCTGCGTGCACCAACTCATGCTGTTTGCGATGAAACTGCGCGTGTCGTGCGTTGTTGAACTGAGAAACGTAGCTCACATTGATCTTCATAATTGTTTTCATCGTCGTAATAATTTATTTTACATGGAAAAATATTCTTTTGATGCCGTCATCATTTATTTGGGGTTCTCGGGCGTGTTTTTGGCCTTACAATAAATTATTTCGGGGCCAAAGGAATTGCTTTAGCCCCGAAATAATTTATTTTTCCGCCCAACGAGCGTTTGTGGTGCTGTCATAATTTATTCTCACGCCAAAAATGCTTTTTAGCCCTCGCAATAATTTATTCCGCTCCATCGTCAATTAATATCGTTAATATTTCACGAACGGGCGAATGGGGTAGTGGTGGTACTTTCGACCGCTGTATAAGGCGAAGTATGATTGTTCCAAAGTCGCTGTTCCGACACCACTATAATCGCCGGGGATACCTTCCTCCGTACTTGACCAATAACTCCTGTTTGTTATCTTAACTCCGCCCACCTGTGTAAATGCCTCATTGACTAAGTTACCATACCAGTAATGGTTATCATACCCTCCCGGAGTATCGCCGAAGCCTAAGGGATAGATCCATTTCCAATCGCTGAACGACGGTAAATACCATTGCAAGGGAGTAAGGCCGGTATAAGCCGTGCCCGGATTATAGTTGGCAGCACCATTGAATGGAGGGAAATCAGGATTCAAGGCCTTTACCTTATTGCCGGTTACATTGCTATGTGTATAAGCTGGATTCCATGTCTCTTCTATGCCACTCGTAGCCTGACTGGTTAATGCATCTGTTAGGTTCGCTACACTATGCGTGTTGGTTTGTAACCAATGATAGGACGAGGTGGACCATGATGGTGTATATACAGTATTGTTCAGAGCTATGGCCATGTGTGTTCCTCTGTTTAGTACTACGGCGATGGGGGTCTTGCTGCCACCGCCAAAGGTCGTTTCCCTGAAAGTTCCGATATCGCCGTTACTCATCAGATAAGTGAACTGCGGTTTCATCTTGATATTGATTGTATAGGAGCCGTTGGCAATCAATGGCTTGCTGGTGGTGCTTAGGCCGGAGATTGAAAAGTTTAGAGGATTCCAGAAGATCGTGCCGCCGGTGAAATTGAGTTGCAAGTTCTTGGCGTCGGTCGTCGGCAGCACGTAATGATAATCGGGACAAATTGAGCTGTAGTTATAGGCTTCGCCGTAAACAGATGAACTGTAGATCGTCTCAGTACTGGCCGGCGAATTATTGGCTGTGGTGGGAATGGTTGTTGTTGCCGTGGGAGTATAAGTGTCGGTAGCGGGATTGTAAGAAACGGTTTGCGGAACGGTGGCGCCGCGAGAAGCGAACGTAGCCGTCGTGGCGGGTAAGTGCTTTTTGCAACGTATCATTGTCTGTATTCGGCAGCCGACGTGCTTCGACGAGAGATTGATGGTTTGGTCGACTGTTGTAAGCGCGATTTGCTGGTGCCCAATACGGGCGTCTTTGGCGTTGGCCAGCGTTACGTCGAGATTGTTGCCGTTGGGCGTTACTTTGTCGTTGAAGCAGACGAAATCGTAGGTATGGTTTCTCCCTAACAGCATGTATGCGTTATAGCCGGCGTCGGGGGTGAAACCGGTCGGCGTGAACGTTCCCTTCATTTCGCCTCGTAAAGCTCCGTTATGGTAGGCGCGAATGGTGTAATGCACGGGCGTGGTTACGCCGCGGGTTGCGACGAGTTTCTCAGCGGGCGCACGCTCGATGGATATTTCAGCCTCGCAGTCGCCGGCCTCGATAATCTGCGGCTGGGCCGATGGTGTGGCACGCGTCAGTTCGGTGTCAGCTCCGAATCCTTCTTCAGTAATGGTGAAGCGCACGCCTTGCGTTTCTTCTTTCTGATCTTTGGTATTGTCGTCATTACTGCACGACGACAGGGCGATTGCACCGAGCGCAATGCCGAATAATAATGCTCTTGTTTTCATTGTTGTCATCCTTTTCTTTTTACTCTGTTTCAAACTCTCCTGCGTCGATGTCGCCTTTGTCCTCCCAGTCGTCCTCCTGAAAAGAGGTTCCGCCGGGCGTGACTTTCGGGCTGCCGCAGATAAAACACTCTGTCTCCAACTCTATGATGGAGCATTCGGGCTTCTCGTAGCCCACTAAACTCTCTTTTTTCTTCATTGTTTCTCTATGTTTTGATGAATAAATTCGATCTTATTTTGCTTTTTGCTCGGTTGGCAAAAGGGTATAAAAAGGGGAACAAAGGGAACTCCGGTGAGCCCTTTGTTTATAGGAGTTTAGCCGTCTTCCCTCGCGCGCGCGTAGGCTGAGACGTGAAAGGCGTCTATGCCAGGTAAGATGTGTGTGTGTGTGTGTGTTAAGACTTTTTCCGAGATATGCAAATATAAAGCGTTAAAAGATGCAAGAGAATCGAAGTTCTTTTGCATCGCGCTACGGCTGTTTATATTTGCTTGTTTAATCATATTCTCGTTTGATCCTTTTGATCGGTCTCTCGCTTGTTCAGACCCCCATCCCCCTAACTTAGGGGGCGAAGGGGGCGAAGCCGGGGGCAAAGGTAAGTAAAGTTTCTTAAATGAGCAAATAATTAATCAATAAATTGAGTGTGGGCAAAGAGTGAATCAATCGTTTTGCATGTGGCACTCCTTATCTGATGAGCGACCTATGCCTCGCCTCACAGCAGTAGCCCGACCGCAACAAGGAGTCCATAAAGGAATATGTTGCGGGCTGTGTCGCCGAGTACACGATTCAGGGCGCGACCTTGATTGATCTGCACCAGCTTTCGATAAGTTCCGACATGCAACCATAGATAGACCATGGGGAGCAAGGAGGCCCAAAGGCTGCCGCTGCTGATGAAAACCAGTCCCAGCAGACATGCTGTGATCCCCAACCCAAGATACAGAAGTCGTGTCTGCGCAGGACCCAGCACGACGGCCAATGTGCGTTTTCCGACCCGCCGATCATTCTCCAAATCACGATAATTATTGACTACCAAAAGCGCATCCACAACCGTTCCGCAAGCTATCGAGGCAACAAACACCTCGCAAGTGACATGCTGTTCTCCCGCAGGCATTTCAAGATAATAAGTCAACACGACCGGTAGGATGCCGAAAAACAATAGCACCAGGACATCGCCCATCGCCATACGCGATAGATGTGTTGTGTAAAGGAAACAAAAAACGACACACAACGCCCCGCAGATGATCATTTCCAGGCCGCCCCACACAATGAGCGGAGCACCCACCATGCAGGCCAACACCGTGACGATGGCTATGCCCCGACGCATGGCCGCAGTAGTAATCCACCCTTGCGCACAAGCTCGCTTCGGTCCCAATCGATTTTCGTCGTCATCGTGCCTGATGAAATCGAAATAATCGTTGATGAAGTTGGCATCAATCTGCATGATAAAAGCAAACAGGAAACACAACACTGCCGGCATCCGATTGATCTGCCAGGCCGCATCCCGCAATGCCAAAGCCGTGCCGATCATCACCGGGACAGCTGCTCCTGTCAGTGTTTTGGGGCGAGAAGCTAACACCCAAGCCTTGGCCGAATTTGTCTGCACAGCATGTTCGTCTATCATATCCTCATCTTATTTTCTTGCAAAGTTACGGATAAAACGCTATTTTTGCAAACAAAAAACAACACGGAATGCCGACACTTCCCATTGTATCGCTCGACTTGATGGAGTTTATCGAGCAAAACATTCTTCCCCGTTACACAGCTTTTGACAAGGCTCATCAACTGCCACATATCACCCGCGTGATCCGGCGCTCGCTGGAATTGGCGAGCAAGATTGGGGCCGACACCAACATGGCTTATGTTGTCGCCGCTTATCATGATCTGGGTTTGGCCGGCCCGCGAGCCGTGCATCATCTCACAAGCGGCAAAATTCTCGGAGCCGATAGACGACTACGCAAATGGTTTTCAACCGAACAAATCAAGATCATGAAAGAAGCCGTGGAAGATCATCGAGCGTCGGCCTCGCACGCACCGAGAAATATTTACGGCAAGATTGTGGCCGAAGCCGACCGCGATTTGGATCCCGACATCGTTTTCCGACGCACGTTGGAATATGGTTTGGAACATTATCCCGAGAAAGATAAGGAAGCGCAGTGGCAACGCTTCATCACTCACTTGGAAAACAAGTATTCGTCTCACGGCTACATTCGGTTATGGATTCCCAACTCTCCGAATGAAGAGAATCTGAAAACAATCCGTGCGATCATCGACGATAAAGCCCAACTCAGAGCACGCTTTGAGTCGTTATACACTCAGATTGCAGTATCATCTCCTCCTTCTGAACATTAAAACGCTGGTGCAGCAATCCTCACTGCACGGTTTGGCTTTATCGATTGACCAAACAACTCACTGTTAGTCGCTTTCCCACCAAGCGTTCGTCGCAGCGCAATTCATGCTTAATTGCAGGGCGATGGACGCTTAATTGTTTCTGCCCTTACACTTTACCGCAAATCAATATCATGCTGAGACAAGGCGCCCCATCCATTTGCCGCGGAACAATCGGATCAAGAAAAGCGTACCGCGGAGCGTGAGTTCCACAGCCATTGCAAACCACACGCCACGCAATCCGTAGGTGGGTGCAAGGGCAGCAGCCCATGTCAGTCGGACAAGCCACATGCTACCGAGATTGATCAAAGCCGGACGCAGCGTGTCGCCGGCACCCACGCACACGCAATACGTAACGATGGCGGCACCAAACATCGGTTCGGCAAAGGCTTCGATACGCAAAGCATCGGTGCCCAAAAGGCGGATTTCTTCCACAGGTGTGAGCAATCCGATCATCTCAGGAGCAAAAACATACATCACAATGCCCATCAGCGTCATCACAAGCATAGCCAAAAAGACGGTCATCCGAGCAAAACTGCGACACAGATCGTTTCTTCCCGCACCGTTGCTCTGCCCCACCAGCGTGGTGGCTGCATCACCAATGCCATAGCCCGGCATGTAACAGAGACTCTCGGCAGTGATGGCAAACGTGTTGGCTGCAATAGCAATGTTGCCCAACGGAGCAACAATCGCTGTGCTGACAATCTGTGCACCGCCCATCAGAATTGATTGCACGGCCATCGGGAGGGCGATTTTGAAAGCATTACGGATGTAATTTCCCACCCAGAAAAACTTCTCACCCACTCGTCGCAATGATAATATCCGATCGCGGAAAATGGCAAAATAGGCTTCGATCGAGGCTGCCAAGACAAAGGCTAAGGCTGTTCCGAGTGCTGCACCGGGCACACCGAGCCCGCAAACAAAAATGAAGAGATAATTAAACAGCACGTCAAACACGCACATAATTACGCTGACAATACTCGGAATACGCATATTGCCCGAACATTTCAGCATTGATGCGGAGAGACTCGATAGTTGAAAAAACGGTACGGCGAGTGCAATGATCAGGAAATAAAGCGATGCTTCGCGGGCAATATCAGCTCCGCCGCCAAGCCAATAAGGCAACGGCCGGGCCACGGCAACGGCTAACAACATGATCAACAAGCTGAGAACAGAGGTCGCAATGAGTCCGTGACGAAACACTTGACGCGCTTTTACAAAGTCGTTTGCACCAATAAAATTGGCCACTTGCACCGAGAATCCCATTGAGGCAGCCGTCGTGATACCCCCGAATAGCCATGTGGACGATTCCACCAAACCGATGGCAGCCGAAGAACGGGCCCCCAATCGACCCACCATTGCTGCATCAATGTAAAACATCAACACATTGGTGATTTGAGCGAGAATAGACGGAATACTCAGTCCGACAATCAAACTGAGTTTCTCCCGACGTGTCATCGGTCGCCCCTCACGTATCAATGTCAGCAGCGCATCGCTGTTTTTGAGTTGCAGGAAAGACATTTAGTTTGCCATTTCAGACAAGAATTTGATGCGCACCAATCGCACTTCATCTTCCGTATAATCGCCCCCCAACTCTTTCATGGCCGTATTGATGTTGTCGGTTACACTCTCGTGGAAATAATCGTAAATGTCACCCACACGCTCATCATCCATCACTTCATCGAGAAAATAATCGATATTGAGTTTCGTTCCACTGTAAACAATGGCTTCGATTTCCGTAAGCAAATCACTGAAATCAATGTTTTGAGCATTCGCAATCTCATCTAACGGAATCTGACGATCAATACTTTGGATGATCTTTACTTTGAGCATGCTCTTCTTGGCGACTGTTCTCACGCGCAATTCTTCGGGTCTTTCGATGTCGTTTTGCTTGCAATGCTGCCCGATCAGTTTACAAAACTCAATGCCGTAACGTTTCGCTTTGCCGGCGCCTACACCTTGAATATTCTGCAATTCCTGTATTGTGACCGGATACATCGTGGCCATTTGCTCGAGCGAAATATCCTGGAAGATCACATAGGGAGGCACATTTAACTTGGCAGCCATGCGTTTTCGCAAATCGCGCAACATCGCATAGAGTTCCTGATCGAGTGCAGCTGCAGCCGAATCATGGTTTTCCTCATCGTAATCACTCTTGAAATTCTTGTCCTCCACAATCATAAAGGACACAGGATGCTTAATAAATCGTTTGCCGGCAGCGGTAAGTTTGAGCAGTCCATAGTTCTCGACATCCTTCTTCAAATAGCCGGCGATGATGGCTTGACGTATGACCGGATTCCAGATCTTATCGTTTTCGTCTTCTCCACTACCGAATTCGTCCAACTCATTGTGCTTATGCGACACGATATCATCGGTTCCGCGCCCTTTCACAAAGTCGATAATATAATCTGTGCGGAAGTTTTCCTTAACGGCTTTGACGGCCTTGAGCACGATGAGCAGTGCTTTCTGGGTTTCTTTTTTCTCCTTGGGATGAAGACAATTATCACAGTTATGGCAGTTGTTTTCATCATACTCCTCACCAAAATAATGCAGCAACATCTTGCGCCGACACACAGATGACTCGGCATAAGCTGCCGTTTCTTGGAGCAACTGACGGCCGATGTCTTGTTCGGCAACGGGTTTTCCGTCCATGATTTTCTCCAACTTGCGAATATCTTTATTCGAATAAAACGTGATGCAAAGTCCTTCTCCGCCATCGCGACCAGCTCGACCGGTCTCCTGATAATAACCTTCGAGACTCTTGGGGATGTCGTAATGGATGACGAAACGCACATCGGGCTTATCGATTCCCATGCCAAATGCAATCGTGGCCACGATCACATCGAGACGTTCCATCAAGAAATCGTCTTGTGTTTGAGAGCGAGTGGCACTGTCAAGACCTGCGTGATAAGGTGCCGCTTTGATGTCGTTGGCTTGCAGGATAGCTGCCAACTCTTCCACTTTTTTGCGTGCCAGACAGTAGATAATACCGCTTTTGCCGGCATGTTGACGAATAAACATGATGATTTGGCGGTCGATATCATTGGTTTTCGGACGCACTTCGTAATACAGATTGGGGCGATTAAACGAGCTTTTAAATTCTTGTGCATCGGCGATTCCAAGACTTTTCTTGATGTCGGAACGCACTTTGTCGGTGGCCGTAGCCGTGAGTGCGATAACGGGAGCAGCACCGATCTTATTGATTGTGGGCCGAATGTTGCGATATTCAGGTCTGAAATCGTGCCCCCATTCTGATATGCAATGCGCTTCATCGATGGCATAGAACGAGATTTTGACCGTTCGCAAGAATTCCACATTCTCTTCTTTGCTCAGCGATTCGGGTGCCACATAAAGCAGTTTGGTTTTGCCCGCCCGCACATCGTTCATCACCTGCGTGATGGCTGCCTTGTTGAGAGATGAGTTCAGATAGTGCGCAATACAGCCGTCTTCGCTGATTCCGTTGATGACATCCACCTGGTTTTTCATCAACGCGATGAGCGGCGAAATGACAATGGCCGTCCCCTCCATGATGAGCGAGGGCAACTGATAACACAAACTCTTGCCGCCGCCTGTCGGCATCAACACAAACGTGTCGTTTCCGGCCAACAGATTGCGGATGATGGCTTCCTGATCGCCTTTGAATTTATCAAAGCCGAAATAATGTTTAAGTTCTTTTGTCAGATTAACTTTCATTGTCATAGTCGGTAAGCAGTATTTTTGCGAATCGCGTTTAACGGCTTTTCGCCTTACGATTAACGGTTAAACGGCGTGTGATTAGCAGTTAAACGGAACGCATTTAACGGTTTTTCAGAACAGATCTCCATTCACCTCCCATTGCAAAGAGGCAAATGGAGATCTGTGATTCATGCAGATTCTAATTTTTGTAAATGTGCTTTGTCGAGTTGAGCCACGGCATAATCGCGGGTCACCTCGAATGTTTTGACGCGTTTGGAAGGAATTTCAAACATCGCATCCATCATCACAGCTTCGACGATCGAGCGCAATCCGCGGGCGCCGAGCTTATATTCCATCGCCTTGTCGACGATATAGTCGAGGGCTTCTTGGGCAAAAGTGAGTGTGATCCCATCCATTTCGAAGAGCTTGATATATTGCTTCACGATCGAGTTCTTGGGTTCGCTGAGAATCCGACGCAATGCTTCGCGATCGAGAGGATTAAGATATGTGAGAACGGGTAGACGCCCGATAATCTCCGGAATCAAGCCGAACGATTTGAGATCTTGCGGCAGAATGTATTGCATCAGGTCGTTTTTATCGATATTACGCACATTCTGCACGGAGTTATAACCCACGACATGCGTGTTGAGTCGCTGTGCAATCTTGCGCTCGATACCATCGAACGCACCGCCGCAAATAAAGAGTATATTCTTCGTATCAACGTGGATATAGTCTTGATCGGGATGTTTCCGCCCGCCTTTCGGCGGTACATTGACCATCGTTCCTTCCAAAAGTTTGAGCAATCCTTGCTGAACACCCTCGCCACTTACATCTCGCGTAATGCTGGGATTATCACTTTTCCGGGCGATTTTGTCGATCTCGTCGATGAAAACGATACCTCGTTCGGCCGCAGGTACGTCATAATTGGCTACCTGCAACAAACGACTCAGGATGCTTTCGACATCTTCTCCCACGTAACCGGCTTCTGTAAAGACCGTCGCATCGACAATGGTGAACGGTACATCAAGCATCTTTGCAATCGTACGGGCAAGCAAAGTCTTACCCGTACCGGTGCTTCCCACCATAATAATATTGCTCTTCTCGATCTCCACTCCTGTGTCATCCTTGGGCTGTTGCAGCCGTTTGTAGTGATTATAAACGGCTACCGAGAGGAAGCGTTTAGCCTCATCCTGACCGATAATGTATTGATCGAGATACTTCTTAATCTCTTTCGGCTTTGGAACTTTCTTCACTTTGAATCCTGTATCGGCTGCGTGCTCCTCCTCGTCGGTATCAAGCACGCCGGCCGATTGCGCAATCTGGTAAGCCTGTTGTGCACAATTCTCGCAGATAAAACCGTTCATTCCGGTTATCAACAATCTCACTTCGTCTTCGCCTCTGCCACAGAAGCTACACACTTTCTTAGCCATTCGCTATTTCTTCTTGGTGTAAACGGTGTCGATCATACCATATTCTTTGGCCTCATCGGCAGTCATCCAGTAGTTGCGATCACTGTCTTTCCATACCTTTTCATACGGAGTGTGGGAGTGTTCAGATATGATCGTGTAGAGTTCTTTCTTGAATTTCTGAATCTCTTTGGCCTCGATCTCGATGTCGGAAGCCTGTCCCTGCACACCACCCAACGGTTGGTGAATCATCACCCGACTATGGGTGAGGGCCGAGCGTTTACCTTCTTGGCCTGCAACGAGCAGCACGGCAGCCATTGAAGCAGCCATACCTGTACAGATCGTAGCCACATCGCTGGCAATAAATTGCATCGTATCATAGATGCCGAGGCCCGCAGTGACACTTCCGCCAGGGCTATTGATGTAGATGGAAATATCTTTGCCGGCATCAACAGAGTCCAAATAGAGCAACTGTGCCTGTAAAGTGTTGGCCGTGTAATCATCAATCTCTGTACCGAGGAAGATGATTCGGTCCATCATCAAGCGCGAGAATACGTCCATCTGCGTGACGTTGAGCTGACGCTCTTCAAGAATATAGGGGTTGAGATACTGTGCCTGCGACTTGATCACATCATCGAGCACCATACTGTTTATACCCAAATGTCGGGTGGCATACTTTCTAAAATCGTTCATTCAAATTTTCCTTTCGATGTAAGACATGAGAGATAGGCACCTCTCTTTGACTTGTTGTAGGAACAAAGTTACACAAAAAAGTCGATAACCATTCTTTTCGATTCGTTTATTTTTCATAAAAAAGAGGATGACACGATATCATTTACTAAGCGATGACATCGGAAACGCTCTGCAAATAACCGTTAACGGGGCTGCAAGTAAGCCCTTTTCACACGCTGATTAACCGTCTTTCGCACGCTGACTAAGCGTTAATCATCGTTCTTGCAATGCTCATCTCTTATACGAAACAACAAAAAAGACGAGCGAACAAAGGCTTTCGCCTCGTCCGCTCGTCGACCTATATAGTTACCTATTGAGCCTATTTGTCAGTTTGTCAACGCGTCGACTTCGTTTGTTTGTCAACTTGTTAACTTCTTCTTATTCGCTCATCA
The DNA here is from genome assembly GCF_000613405.1 of Hoylesella enoeca JCM 12259. Classification (GTDB taxonomy): domain Bacteria; phylum Bacteroidota; class Bacteroidia; order Bacteroidales; family Bacteroidaceae; genus Prevotella; species Prevotella enoeca. Next base: position 66,984 of record NZ_BAIX01000006.1, read on the forward strand.
ATTTATTGAAATCATCGAGCGAGATTTCTTTCTCATTGAGTTTCACCACCGTTTTGAGTGCTTGCGTGAGCTTACGATCGATAGAACGGTCTACGAGTCCATCAGTATTCTCACGCTTCTTCAACATTTCGTCGGCGTAATTGCTGATATATTCATCGGGCACATTATTCATTCCGTATTGCGCAAACTGTGCACGAGCAGCCTCTTTGGCCGTTTCACGAATATCGTCGTCATTCACTTTGATACCCGTTGCAGCCACAAGCTGTTCCTTGATAAGATGCCAAGTGAGTTCTTTCAAGCTTTGCTCGTAATTCTTCTCAACAAATTCTTCACCGCGTTCTTTATTATTACGTAGCATAACTCGCTTCAAGAGCGCATCCGGATAGGTGAGTTTGCCCACCTTTTTCTCTGCATATTTACGGACGTCTTGAATGAATTTGTAGTCGCTGTCGACCTCAAGCTGCCCCTTCAAACCGCCTGCAATCATCTCGCGGAACTCTTTCTCGCTCTTCACTGCGTCCTTACCGTAAACGCTGTCAAAGAGTTCTTGGTTGATCTCCGCTTTCTTGAAGCGACGGATTTCGGTAATTTGATAACTGAAATCAGCCGTCACATGCTCGGCCTCTTCTTTCTTAATGTTTAGCAACGAAGCGATTTCCACATTGCTTTTGGGATATGCTTGTTTCGGGTTGAACGTAATAATGTCGCCCAATTTGGCACCATCGAAACGTTTCTTTTGATCCTCTACCTTGATATTATCAGGCATCATCACAGCTCCTTCGACCGTAATGCCGCCCTCTTTGGTATTGCCTTGCTCATCGAGTTCGCGTAGATCGCCTTTCAACATGTCACGATCCTCATAACTCTTGGCATTCTCATAATTGCCGGCACGCGATGCAAACATATCTACTTGCTGGTCGATGAGTTTGTCGTCGACCGTGATTTTATAATAATCTATCTTGTCTTTGTCGGTCAATTCGATCTTAAATTCAGGCGCAACAGCCACGTCAAACTTGAACGTGTAGGGCGGTTCTTTCTCCAAATCCTGCGCTTCCTGACTATCCGAAGGCAGTGGTTCGCCCAGCATCTGAATCTTATTCTCTTGCAGATACTTATAGATTTGTTCGCCAACCAACTTGTTGATAGCATCCATTTTGGCAGAAGTGCCGAATTGTTTCTTGATCAGTCCCATCGGAACCATACCCGGACGGAAGCCCGGAATATTAGCTTTCTTGCGATAATCTTTCAATGTTTTGTCGACAGTTTCTTGATAATCAGCCTCTTCAACAGTCAAAGTGAGCAGGCCGTTCAGCTTGTCGGGGTTTTCAAATGAGATCTTCATTTCTGATGTCTTAGTTTATATTCGATACGATATTATTGTTTTTAAATGAGTTGCAAAAGTAATTATATTTTACGGAAAGACCTAATTTAATATACAAAAAAGTGTTTCTTGCACATCGCTTGCAAGTGAAATGTTGGATGATTGGCCCTTCGCACAACCATGCAACAGGCTTCATTCGCCATTCTTCAATAAAAAAATCCTCCGCTGATTTTGAACATCAACGGAGGATTTCATCGACTTTTGCGGAAAGAGGGGGATTCGAACCCCCGAATCGGTTTCGCCGATTACACGCTTTCCAGGCGTGCCTCTTCAGCCACTCGAGCACCTTTCCTTTTTCAATTGCGTTGCAAAATTAAAGCTTTTATCTTGATTCTCAGCATGAATTGATGGAAAATTCGATGTAAACAGCGATTTTCTGTAAATTCCGAGAACTGCTATACACCGAAAATGCGCTGCACATTGGCTGTCGTCTGACGAGCCACTTCTTCTTCGGAGATGGCGAAACATGCTGCCAATCGCTGCAAAACATATTTCACAAAGGCGCTTTCGTTACGTTTTCCGCGCATCGGAACAGGTGCCATATACGGCGAATCGGTTTCCAAAACGAGTCGAGACAATGGCAAATGAGGCAAGACTTCGGCAGATGACTGCTTTTGAAGGTGAGCACACCGCCTATTCCGAGAGCGAAACGATCAAAAGCCAGCAACTCGGCAGCTTCTTTTTCGTTGCCCGTAAAGCAATGGAACACGCCGCCGGGCAGGTTTTCGGCATAGCGTTTGAGGATGTGTATCATCTCGTTTTGCCCTTTACGGCAATGAATGGAAAGCGGAAGTCGGGTCTCAACCGACCATTTCACTTGCTCCTCGAACGCCTCTAATTGCTCTTGTTGAAACTCCCGACTCCAATAAAAGTCTAATCCCACCTCGCCCACAGCGATATATCGGATGTCTTTTCCGGGGTCAGTGAGGTTGCGATCCAGTTGGTGACGCATTTCCGCCAACACTTCGCGGAAATCAGCTTTCACCTCTTCGGGATGCAAACCGATCATCGGATAGGCATAACCGGGATAGGAGCGACAGACTCTTTGAATGGATTCGACCGACGAGAGATCAATGGCGGGCAAAAAGACTTTGCTTACCCCGACAGCCTGCGCACGCTCGATGACTTGCGGAAGATCGTCTCTGAATTCCTCGCCATCAAGATGTGTGTGTGTATCTACGTATTTCATTCAATACAAATGTTCCTCGTGTCGCCTGTAATAATAAACCACTCCGAACTTGCGACACGCTTCGAATCTCACTTCCGGAGGTTCGTTTTCGAAATGTTTTTCTATCTGATTCCACAAATCCAACAGTATTTCATCCACCTCCGGACGTAGTTTCTGAATGTCTTCCAAGGCTTTTTGCGTGCGACTTTGCAGTATCTTCTGCTGTTCATAAATGTTTTTGAAGATGTCCCAATGCGTAGACACCATTCCGATTGTGGGATTATAGATCGGTCGTCCACCTTTTTTGAGTCGTGCTTTCTCTCCTTCCAACACGCTCTTTCCCCATTCTATGAGGCCGTCTGTGGTTTTGAAGTTGGGCAATGACGTGGCGTCATGGGGCAATCCGTAAAGAGTGAGATGCTGACGTTTGATTTCTCCACGCTCGACAGCCATCAACAACACCTGCAAAAAGTGACTTACGTAGATCGAAGCCTTGTGTTGGAGTTTGTCAAAACGACTTGATGAGCGCGTTTGAGCCTGCAAACACACGCGATATTGTTCACAGGCTGTGAGCAATCGGTCGTAAGCGGGTTGGGCGCGATTGAGTGTTTGCCAATCGATAAAGCGATTACGAACCGTATAGACTTCATTGTTGTCGAGCAAAGTCTTTAATGCTTTCAGTCTTGCAGCATCTGTTTTGGGCAGTCGTCTGTATGGCATGGGCTCAATATTGACGGTTCATCATTCGCGAAGTATAGGCGATCAATTCCTGTTTGCGCGTCTCGGGCACGTCAAGTGCAGCCAAATAGTTGCGGCTTCGATCATAGAAATAAGAGATTTTGTCCGTCGCCAGCAGGTCGACTCCGATCTCATTATATAATGAAGTGACAGCAGCGATCTTCTCTTGGGCATCAAAATGCGGCATCGCAAGCCATTGTTCCAACTCGGCGCGTTGCTTAGCTGAGGCCCGGTTCAGGGCATTGATCAGCATATAAGTCTTTTTGTTGGAAACGATGTCGCCGCCGATGGCTTTGCCGAAAACCTGCGTATCGCCGTAAACATCTAAGAAGTCGTCTTGCAACTGAAAGGCAAGTCCGATCTGTTCGCCGAATTGATACAGTGTGTCCGCATCTTTCTCGGGCGCTCCCGAGAGGATGGCGCCTGTCTTTAAAGCACATGCCAGCAACACACTTGTCTTCAAACGAATCATCTCGATATATTCATCTTCGGTGACATCGTTGCGGTTTTCGAAGTCCATATCATATTGTTGGCCCTCTCCTATTTCCAAAGCTGTTTCAGTGAAGAGGTCGAGCACGGGTTTGAGTTTATCTGGATCGCATTGCGCAATGCGTTGATACGCCAGCACTAACATCGTATCTCCGCTCAGAATGGCAGTGTTATCGTTCCATCGTTTGTGCACCGTCTGATGTCCGCGACGCAATTCTGCGCGATCCATCAGGTCGTCGTGCAACAGCGTATAGTTATGATAGGTTTCCAACCCGCAGGCTGTCGGAAGAATGGTTTCGGGATCATCGCGATACAAATTATAGGCCAGCAACATCAGTACAGGTCTGATTCGTTTGCCGCCCATCGATAAAACGTATTTGATCGGTGCATAAAGCGTGTCCGGCTGACGGTCATATGCGAGTCCGTCGATATATTCGTTCACCTTTGTCAATATTTCATCGGCTGTCAACATGTCTTCTCTTATCTATAATTTAAACACCACCGGCACGGCAAACATCGTTCGACAGGGTTTGTTGTTTTGAATGCCCGGCTTCCATTTGGGCATCATTCGGATCACGCGGAGCGCCTCACGGTCGAGCAAAGGATCGACGGATCGAGCCAGCTTCACCTCTGCAATACTGCCATCTGTATTGATAATAAACGACACCACCACCTTTCCTTCGATACGTTGTTGATGTGCATAGGGAGGATAATGCAGATTCTTGGTGAGCCATTTCATCAATTCCACCATCCCGCCGGGGAACTCCGGCAATGCTTCTACAATGCGGACATCGTTCGGACCGTGCTCTTCCACCGGTGTTTGGGGTAGTGCCTGCGTGACATTTGCATCCGAAACCTGTCCGTCTCCATCGCCCACCATCAGCGGATTGCTGTTGGGCGACACTTTCTCGGGATTGTTTTCGGCTTTGTCCACGGCCTTGATTTTATCCGTGATGGCCTGCGATGCAAGGCTCGGAGACACGGCCGCAATCATATCCCGAGGGTCTGTGGCGGGGCGCATCACGATGTCTTGGGCCATATCGTCAAGCTCGTTACCGACAGATTCGGCATCGCCATTACGACTGTTGAATTCGAATCCCACGAACAACAACGATAAAACGAGAATCAATCCCAGCAGAAATCCCGTGCTGCGACTGCTCTCCAAATCGGCCTTTTCAGACTTTTTACGCTCCAATTCTTATCCTTTCGGGGGCGGGCCACATCCATCCGGATAGGCCAAAGACCCGTTATCGAATTTGATGCAAATATAGTATAGATATTTGGAAAAAGCCGTATCTTTGCCGAGAAAATAGTAAAAACAGATGAAAAAAGTTGTTTTCACCTTTCTTTTTGCGGTCATTTTGCTACCGATACAGGCTCAGACGAGTCGAGAAATTTACCATTTTTTGCGGCTTCCGATAAGTGCTCACGCTGCGGCTTTGGGTGGAGACAACATCACACTCATTGAAGACAATGCGCCGTTGATGTTCAATAATCCTGCACTTCTCGGTTCGGTGAGTGATAAAACGCTCAATCTCAATTATATGAATTATATGAGCGGCGTGAACTATGGCAGTGCATCGTTTACCCGAATCATCCGAGATGCAGCCACGATTGCCGCCGGCGTGCAGTTTATCAACTACGGACGGATGCGCCAGACAGACGAAAACGGCGTGCAGATAGGCGAATTCTCGGCCAATGAGATTGCTTTTTCAGGGGTGTTTTCTTATGAATTGTCCGAGCGTTTGATCGGAGGCATCACCGCAAAAGTGATCACTTCGTATTTCGGCAACTACAATTCGCTGGCGATGGGTGTCGACTTAGGTGTCAATTATTATGATCCCGACCATCAATGGTCGGTTTCGGCCGTGGCCAAAAACCTTGGTGGACAGCTGAAAGCCTATAACGAGGACTATGAGCGCATGCCGATTGATGTGCAATTCGGTGTCAGCAAGCGTTTCGAAGATATGCCGTTGCGTTTTTCTGCTACACTTGTAGATCTCAATCATTGGCATTATGCTTTCGTGAATCATGTCACTGCGGGCGTGGATGTGTTGCTCTCGGAGCGCATCTACGTTGCGGCGGGCTACAACTTTCGGCGAGCACGCGAAATGAAAATAGCCGACGGCGACGGCAATAGCAGTCACGGCGCCGGTCTTTCGCTTGGAACCGGACTGCAATTAGAACGTTTCAAGCTGCATATTGCTTACGGGAAATATCATGTTTCCTCGTCTTCTCTCATCATGAATGTATCATATAGTCTTTAAACAGGATGAAAAAAATAACGATAGCCATCGACGGTTATTCGTCGTGCGGTAAGAGTACGATGGCTAAAAACTTAGCGCGCGAGATCGGATATATTTATATCGACACAGGCGCCATGTATCGCGCAGTTACGCTCTATGCGTTGAGGCGCGGCCAAATCACCGTTAATCGCACGGTGAAAAGCATTGAGTTGGAACGCGAAATGCCGTTAATCACCGTCTCATTCACCATTAATCGCGAGACGGGGCAGCCCGACACGCTTCTCAACGGAGAGAATGTGGAGCAACAGATCCGCACGATGGAGGTTTCCAACAATGTCAGCCAGATAGCTGCCTTGCCTTTTGTGCGTGAAGCGTTGGTGGCTCAACAGCAACGCATGGGAGCCAACAAAAGTGTTGTGATGGACGGACGCGACATCGGCACTGTGGTCTTTCCCGATGCCGAACTTAAAATATTCGTCACGGCCAGTGCCGAAGTGCGTGCACAACGACGCTTTGATGAATTGAAAGCCAAGGGCATTTCGGCTGACTATTCCGATATTCTGAAAAACGTGCAAGAGCGTGATTACATCGACAGTCATCGCGAAGTGAGTCCGCTCCGAAAGGCTTCCGATGCCATCGAACTCGATAACAGCCAGCTCACCATCGACCAACAGCAAGCATGGTTGCTACAACAGTATCAGCGGGCAGCCGCAGAATAGTGAGACGTCGACACCCAAACGTCGGAAGTATGCGTTAATTAAACTCATAAAAACTTACCAACCGGTGCACTTACGGATAAAAAAGCGTACTTTTGCAAGCGTTATGGAGAGAATCTTTCATCAGCAATTCACGATGGCGAATAAGTGTAGCATAACACTGTTTTCATTGCTTGCATGTTATCTTTTTTGGCATAAGGCGGCACTGCCAGGCATGTTTGTGGCCGTGATTGTGGTGTTGATGATCGAGCGAATGATCCACACCACATATACCTTTACAGCTTCAGACCGTGGCGAAGTGCTGCGAATCAATCGTGGAAGATTCTCAAAACCAATGACGATTGCCGTTGACGAAATCATTCGATGTACTCGAATGAAAACCGCTTTCGGCTTGTCGCATTATCTGTTGATCGAATACGGTGCGCGACGGATAATGAGTGTCACTCCCGACAACAGCGAGGCTTTTATCGCCGAACTAAAAAAGAGACAGGAGCAAAACGAGAAATGAAGAAATATTTGGGGTTGCTCTTTTTGATTTTCACGTTGCCTGCGGCGGCGCAAATCGAAGAAGAGACAACAGAAGACAGTCGGTCGGAAATCGTTGCAGACTCGACGGCCATCGATTCGCTGGTCCGTGACAGCGTGGCCTTACCTTGGCCGCAGTCTGTCCAGCATTATATCGACAGATTGTTACAGGCCGATATGTTCAAGACTTCGCAAGTGGGACTGATGATTTACGACCTCGATGCCGACTCGGCCATCGTTCGCGTCAATGAACGCCAGCTCATGCGGCCCGCTTCGACAATGAAAATCATTACGGCCATTGCTGCAATTGACCGCTTGGGCGGATCTTATCGGTTTAAGACCGAACTGTGCTACACGGGACGAGTGGACAACAATGTATTGGCAGGCGATGTTTATTGCGTGGGCGGTTTTGATCCGCGTTTCAATTCAGACGATCTCAAAGCCTTTGTTGAAAGCTTTCACAAAATGGGCGTAGACACGATTCGCGGTCATATTTTTGCCGATAAAACGATGAAAGATACTGCTTCTTTGGGCGAAGGTTGGTGCTGGGATGACGATAATCCCGTGCTTTCTCCACTGCTGATCGGGCGCAAAGACATTTTTGTCGAACGGTTGATCGATGAGTTACGTGCATCCGGTATCGTGGTCGAAGCAGTCACGGGAGAGGCTCGCAAGCCCCAAGACGCTTATTGCATTGTGTCTCGTTTTCACACGATCGACCAAATTTTGATGCGTATGTTGAAAGAAAGCGACAACCTTTATGCAGAATCCATGTTCTACCAAATCGCTTCTTCCACGGGCAATCGCCCCGCAACGGCCAAGAACGCACGTGCTGTCATTGATCGACTCATCGCCAAAGTGGGGATGGATCCGTCAAGATACAGACTGGCCGACGGTTCGGGACTCTCCTTATATAATTATGTCAGTCCCGAATTAGAAGTGAGGCTCATGCGATATGCCTATCACAACGGCAACATTTACTTGCATCTGCTTCCTGCTTTGCCTGTTGCCGGCAACGATGGAACGCTGAAAAGCAGGATGCGCGGCCCTTTCACCAACGGCAATGTGAAAGCTAAAACCGGCACAGTGATGGGGATTAGTAGTTTGGCGGGCTATTGCACGGCTGCCAACGGACATCGCCTCTGTTTCTCGATCATCAATCAAGGCGTGATGCACGGCCGCAACGGGCGACGTTTCCAAGACCGAGTCTGCGAGGCATTATGCAGTCCGCAGTGAGTATTCGAAATGAAAATAAGAATTAGGAAATACTGAGAAAGGAATTCAAAAGCATAAAAAATCGCCGCAAGTTATCGAAAAACTTACGGCGATTTGCTGTTTTTGCAAATGCGCATTACTTGCGAAGTCCAAGAGCTTTGATAATAGCACGGTAGCGATTGATATCGCGATCGTACAAGTAATCAAGTAAAGCGCGGCGTTTTCCTACCAATTTCGTCAACGAACGGGCGGTAGTATGATCTTTATGATTCCGCTTGAGGTGTTCCGTCAAGTGGGAAATACGGTATGAGAACAATGCTATCTGGCTCTCAGCTGACCCAGTATCAGAGTTAGACTTTCCGTAATTTCCAAAGATCTCTTGTTTTTTTGCCTTGTCTAAATACATAGAGCTTTGTTGTTATTAATTATTATTTTGCTAAAATGCGAGTGCAAAGGTAATACATTTAATTTGTAATTCGTAATTCATAATTCATAATTTGCTTGTTTTTAACATATTAGTCTATGAATTGTGGACCATCAACGAAGCATTGTGAATTAATTTTCGTACTTTTGCATCGTAATTTTTTTTAAGGTATTAAAATGCAAGACATCAGGAATATTGCAATCATCGCCCACGTCGATCACGGTAAAACGACACTTGTGGATAAGATGATGCTCGCCGGAAAGCTTTTCCGTGACGGACAGGATAACAGCGGACAGATATTAGATTCGAACGATTTGGAACGCGAACGAGGCATTACCATTCTTTCCAAAAACGTCTCAATCAATTGGAAAGGTACTAAAATCAACATCATAGATACTCCGGGACACTCTGACTTCGGTGGCGAAGTGGAGCGCGTTCTCAATATGGCCGACGGGTGTATATTGCTTGTCGATGCTTTTGAAGGGCCTATGCCACAGACTCGTTTTGTGTTGCAGAAAGCTTTGCAGATAGGTTTGAAACCGTTGGTAGTAGTTAATAAGGTAGACAAACCTAACTGTCGGCCCGAGGAAGTATATGAAATGGTGTTCGATTTGATGTTTTCACTGAACGCAACAGAAGATCAACTCGACTTTCCGGTAGTCTATGGCTCGGCGAAAAACGGTTGGATGGCCGAAGATTGGAAATCACCTACGGACAATATAAACTATCTTCTCGATAAGATTATCGAAGTAATTCCCGCCCCAAAACACATTGAGGGAACCCCGCAAATGCTTATTACGAGTCTGGATTATTCGAGTTACACGGGCCGGATAGCCGTAGGGCGCGTTCATCGAGGCACTTTGTGCGATGGCATGAACGTCACGATCTGTCATCGAGACGGGTCAATGGAAAAGACAAAAATCAAAGAACTGCACACGTTTGAAGGCATGGGACACGCCAAAACAGAGCAAGTTGCCAGCGGAGATATCTGTGCCGTCATCGGATTAGAGCGTTTTGAGATCGGCGATACCATCTGCGACTTCGACAATCCGGAGCCGTTGCCACCCATTGCAATCGATGAACCCACGATGAGTATGCTCTTCACGATCAACGACTCACCGTTTTTCGGCAAGGAAGGCAAGTTCTGCACGAGCCGACACATCAACGAACGTTTGCAGAAAGAGCTTGAAAAGAATCTCGCTTTGCGTGTGCGCCCGTTTGAAGACAGCACAGACAGCTGGATTGTCAGCGGTCGTGGCGTGCTCCATCTGTCTGTTTTAATCGAGACGATGCGCCGAGAAGGCTATGAATTGCAGGTTGGTCAGCCACAGGTTATTTATAAAGAGATTGATGGTACACGTTGCGAGCCCATCGAAGAACTTACAATCAATGTGCCCGAAGAGTTTTCGAGCAAGATGATCGATATGGTGACACGTCGCAAAGGAGAGATGATTTCGATGGAAAGTCAAGGCGAGCGTGTGAATATTGAGTTCGACATACCCTCGCGTGGTATTATAGGCTTGCGCACGAATGTGCTCACAGCCAGTCAGGGTGAGGCTATTATGGCGCACCGATTCAAAGAATATCAACCCTATAAAGGTGAAATTACGCGTCGTGTCAACGGCTCAATGATTGCTTTGGAAACCGGAACGGCTTACGCTTATTCTATCGATAAGCTCCAGGATCGCGGTAAATTCTTTATCGATCCGGGTGAAGAAGTCTATGCAGGGCAGGTTGTCGGTGAGCACGTTCACGACAACGACCTTGTGATTAATGTAACGAAGGCCAAGCAGCTAACCAATGTTCGGGCATCGGGCAGTGATGAGAAGGCCCGCGTGATACCCAAAACCGTGATGAGTTTAGAGGAGTGTCTCGAATACATTAAGGCCGATGAGTATGTCGAGGTGACGCCGAAGAGTATGCGAATGCGTAAGATTCTCCTCGATCATCTTGAACGGAAGCGTGCCAATAAAGGGAATGAGTGAACATATCAACAAGTGAAGGAGGAACAGACCGAATGATCAAGAAACTGCTTATAGCGCTGATCCTTTTAGCAGGAGGTCATATAGCCAACGCTCAGGGAGCTTTGGGCCGAATCTCAATCATACCGAAACTCGGTGTGAGTGTGGCCAACACGACCGATACAAAAGTGGCAACGGGCCACGACGGTAAGTCAATTGCCTCCCGATATAGCGGCGGACTGGCAGCGGGTTTCGATATAGAATACACCGTTTCGAGACAAATCGGCATCGCGTTGGGAGCCTATTATGCAACGGAAGGCAGCAAATTTCCCGATTTGGAGGTGTTTCAGAGCGATTCGAAATCAACAGGTTATCACAATTGGCACACCGATTTGCATTATATCAACGTGCCACTGGTCGGCAACTATTATCTGCTTCCCGGTTTGGCCATCAAGACCGGCATTCAAACGAGCTTTTTGGCAGATGCCAAAGAGAAATCGGAACGCACGGCAATCACCACGGATCGGCTCGGCGCTAAGCAATATGGCAGCACCGAACAGCATAAAACAGCATTGCGAGACAAACTTCGTCGCGTCGATTTTTCTATTCCGGTCGGCTTTTCTTACGAGTATATGAATGTGATTCTCGACATTCGTTACAACATCGGTTTGACCAATATCTACACCGGAGAACTCTCAGACACCAGACATTCTAAGAACCGTTTCCTCACCTTCACAGCCGGTTACCGTTTCGGTTTGTAATTGACGAGGCACGGTCTCACCCTCAACCCCTCTTCCAAAAGGAGAGGGGTATTTTTATGTTGATATCCAATTGATTTTCAAACACACATAAAACCATTTGCAATTCACCGTTAATTGCCCGTTGTTTAATGATTAATCACGCAGCAATTAACCATGAGTTGTCGTACCATTCATCAGTAATGGGAACGCAGCCTCATCTTGTGATGGGTGATGTGAACATGTTTTCAACAATCGTTACATGACATGCAATCATGCAATGCCCACTCTTTCTCCACTCTTGGAAGAGAGGCTGAGACAAAGCAATTCTCTTTCCAACGAGAGAGCAAAGGATGAAACTTATCTCAATCGCAGACTGTTGAGCACCACACTCACACTGGAAAAGGCCATCAATGCACTCGCCCACATCGGCGTTATTTGGAAATCGACGCCGAAAATATACAACACGCCGGCAGCCAACGGGATGCAAACGATGTTGTAAATGAATGCCCAAAAGAGATTTTCGTAGATCATCCGCACGGTCCTCCGGCTCAATCGGATGACCGACGGAATCTTTCGCAGATCGTCGCTCATCAGTGTTACCTGTGCAACATCCATGGCCACGTCGGTGCCTCGACCCATTGCGATACTCACATCGGCCAAAGCCAGCGCCTGGGTATCGTTGATTCCGTCGCCGACCATTGCCACTCGTTTGCCCGACTGCTGCAAACGGCGCACCAAATCCTCCTTATCCTGCGGCAAAACTTGGCTGCGATATTGCGCGATTCCGGCTTGTTCGGCCCAGAATCGAGCCGCTTCTTCCTTGTCACCACTCATCATATAGACCTCCACACCATGCCGCTGCAAATCTTCCATAGCCTCGCGGGCATGCGGTTTGAGCGTTTCGCGCACTTCAAGAGGCAGACTGTCGGCTTTCGTAAAATCGATATTCTGATTGGCAATGGTGAGCGTTCCGGTCTTGTCGATCACCATTGCATCGACCGATCGCAGACTCTCCAACGCCGTGGCATCCTTAATCAAAATATTGTTTTGCGCCGCTTTGCCAATGCCCACCATCAGAGCCGTGGGCGTGGCAAGCCCCATCGCACAGGGACAGGCGATGACCAGCACGGCAACGGCCGACAAAACGGCGTGTGGAAGCGCTGCATGACCGCCGAAAATCCACCACAGCAAGAATGTGAGTAGGGCTATACCGGCCACCGAAGGCACAAAAATGAGCGCCACTTTGTCTACTGTTCGCTGCACGGGAGCTTTCGAACCTTGCGCCTCTTGCACCATTCGAATGATGTGGCAAGCGCCGTGTTCTCGCCGATTTGCTTAGCACGAAATCGGAATTTGCCCTGCGAAACAATCGTGCCGGCCAACACCTGCGACCCATTTTGTTTCAAAGCCGGCGTTGGTTCGCCCGTGATCATACTTTCGTCAACATACGCCCCATCGGCGAGCATAAAACTTTCGGCCTGCGTCACAAGCCCATCCACCGGCACTTTTTCACCCGCCCGCACTTCGAGTAGATCCCCCACAGCGATGGTCGACAGCGGCACATCTTCCACCGCATCGCCAATGACAAGGCGGGCAGTCTTCGGCGACAATCCCATCAACTGTCGGATGCTGCTCGCCGTGCCGTTTTTGGCTTTCTCTTCGAGCAGTCGCCCCGTGAGAACAAACGTGATAATCATCACCGAAGCATCGAAATAGGTGTGCCACTCGATGCCTCGACTTCCCCAGACCGATGCGCCGAAAAAGGTGTTGAACGCACTGAATGCGAACGCAATACCCGTGGAAAGTGCCACGAGCGTATCCATATTGGCCGACCCGTGACGCAGTTGTCGCCATGCAATGACATAAAATTCGCGGCCGCAAAGCAGCAGATTGGCCAGCGCGAGCAGCAGAGCAACTTGGTTGGTGACCGCTTTTGAACCGATGTTGAGCCATCCCATCGAGATCGACATACACAGAGCCGCGAACGACCAAGACAAAATCGTCTTGCGACGGAGCCGCCGAAACGCCGTGCGTTCGATCTCCACGACCGACCGATCATGCTCGATCACGAGGTCATAACCGATTCCGTTGATTTCGCTCTTCATTTGTTCGAGCGAGATTTGTGCGGGATCGTATTCCACCAGAGCGCTGCGCCCGGGCAGACTCACCGTTGCCGACACGACGCCCGGTAGCGTCTGCAGTTTGCGTTCCACATTGGCCGAGCATGCGGCGCATGCCATTCCCACAACAGGTATTGTCTTCTTTTCCATCCCTTATCCCTTTTTAATTCGGTGCAAAGATATCAAATTTTCATTTTTAAGCTTTCGCTCGTGAGCTAAACGTTGTTTTCCTCATTTTTGAGCTTTCGCTCGTGAGCGACGCATTGTTTTTTCTTTTTCGAGCTTTCGCTTGCAAGCGACACGTTGTTTTTCCTTTTTTGGAGCTTTCGCTTATGAGCGACGCGTTGTTTTCCCATTTTTTAAACTTCCATCAGCGAACGGTCTTTCGGATGGGGTCGTCATACTGCACTTGCAATCTTAACAACTCCTTCTTCAACGCGCGGATAATCCTCTCCGTACCCGGCTTTCCATATAGATTGTGCATCTCTTCGGGGTCGGTTTTCAAATCGTAAAGCTCCCACGCATCGATATCGTTATAGAAATGGATGAGCACATAGCGGTCGGTCTTCACGCCATAATGTCTGCAAACGGAATGTTCGGCAGGATATTCGTAGTAGTGATAATAAAGAGATTTGCGCCAGTTCTTCACTTTCTTCCCTTCGAGCAACGGAAGCATCGAAACCCCTTGGATGTCTTTCGGCACTTCGACACCGGCTAAATCGAGAAAAGTCGGTGCGTAATCGATGTTCTGTACCATCTCCGTGATATCACCTTTCTTACCTCCCGGCAGATAGACCAACAACGGCGTGCGGAACGACTCTTCATACATAAAGCGCTTGTCGAACCATCCGTGCTCGCCCATATAAAATCCTTGGTCGGATGTATAGACAATCATTGTATTGTCTAAAAGCCCATTTGCACGGAGATAGGCAATCACCCGTCCCACATTTCGGTCTATCGAGTGAATCACCCGCAGATAATCGTGCATATAACGCTGGTATTTCCACTCGGCCAAGGCCTTTCCCGAAAGCTTCATCTCCTTGAATTTGCGAATCACCGGTTCATAATGCGCATCCCATTGAGCCCGCTGCGAGGGCGTCATCCGCAGATAAGAGGCACGTCCCCACTTCTCTAATTCAGGATCGGAATGTATCTCATTCTCCTTGTCTGCCATCTTCAAGTCGTACACCAAGTCCATATCCTTGATGATACTCATCTTTTGTTTGTCCGCAGCTTTGCGCCCGGCATAATCGTCATAGAATGTACTGGGAATGGGATAAATCTTTTCCGAATAAAGATCCAGGTCGCAGGTGTCGGGAGCCCAGACACGATGCGGCGCCTTGTTGTGCAGTAACAGACAGAAAGGTTTGGTCTTGTCGCGTTTGTTTCCGAGCCAATCAAGCGCCAGATCTGTCACGAGATTGGTCACATAACCGTTTCTACGCAGCCGTTTTCCGTTGCATTTGAAATCAGGATTATAATAATCTCCCTGCCCGATCAGGATGTCCCAATAGTTGAAACCGGTGGGATCAGATGTCAAATGCCACTTACCGATGATGGCAGTTTCATATCCCGCTTTCTGCAATAGCTTCGGAAAAGTTTGCTGGCCGCCGTCAAACGTCTTGGTATTGTCTGTAAATCCGTTGGCGTGACTGTGTTTTCCCGTCAGCATACAAGCCCGCGACGGTCCGCTGAGTGAATTTGCCACGTAGCTGTTTGTGAATCGAACACCGTGGTCGGCAATCCAATCGAGGTTGGGTGTATCGATAAATCGCTTGTCATAAGCACTGATTGTCTGATACGAATGATCGTCGCTCATAATGTAGACAATGTTCATCGGTTTTGTCGTTTGGTCCTGATGATTTCGAGCCAAAGCGCTACAAACGGGGGCAACCAGCGTGACCCCTGTCAGCGAGAGCGTTAAGTTTCTGTTCATTTCATGATTTGTTTAAGATAGAGGTGGGTGCGCTTGACACCAACCTGCATATTGTTTTCTATTCGTTTTATGGTCTGTCTGGTTTGTTCCGAGTGTTCTCTGTTTTCAGGTGAATAGCAATACGTTTTCCAATTGATGGTTCATCAGCCTGCCGACAACCGTTAATCGGCGTGCAACTGACGATTATTGGCCGTGCATTTAATGATGAATGGCAAAGTGCTCTGCATGCAATCGAAAATCAAGGGATCAAATGTTGTCTTTTGTTTGAGGTTTTTCGTTTTCCCGAGGCGTTGCAGTCGACGTCGATGCAAGTGCAAGATGGTTGATGATATAATCCCTGCACTCCTCCATCAACACTTCGGTGTGCTGGTGGCTCCGCATATTCCGACTGTCCGAACACCCTGAAACCAATGCATATCGATTTCTTCTGCCCGTTCGATATGATAGCTGTTTGGGTTCACACGTTTGCATTCGCCATATAGAACTTTACCGTTCGAGCTCTTATGTCCGCTGACAAAAAGTATCACTTCGTGTTTGGATGCAAAACCGGAAATATTCGGCATCCGGTTGGCTACTTGTCGGCAGATGGTGTCGAAACTCTTGAACGTGGCACCGGAAGCGATGTGGCTCTGGATGTATTCGATGATTCGGTGAAACTCTTCGAGGCTTTTCGTGGTTTGAGAATAAAGATATATGTCGCGATTGAAGTCGAGATGACGTACGTCTTCAAACTTTTCGATAACGATGGCACGGCTCTCTGTCTGCCCCACAAGCCCCAAAACCTCGGCATGACCGTTCTTACCGAAGATCACAATCTGCGCTTGCGGCTTGCTGTCGAACTGCCGTTTGATACGCCGCTGCAACTGCAATACCACCGGACAAGTGGCATCGATGATCTCGATACGGTTGCGACGGGCCGTCTCATAAGTCTCGGGCGGTTCGCCGTGAGCTCGCAGCAGCACCTTTACATCGTGCAAGTCTTTCAGCTGTTCGTGATTGATAGTTACCAAGCCGCGGGCGTGCAGCCGCTCTACTTCCATCCCGTTGTGCACGATATCGCCCAAACAATAGAGCGTTTTGCCCGCAGAAAGTTCCTCTTCTGCCTTTTTGATGGCCGTGGTTACGCCGAAACAGAATCCGCTTCCGTTGTCTATCTCTATCTGAATCATTTCACGTCGATGGTTATGATGATCTTCGGCGCATCGGGATCATTGGTAATCATCAGCACGCGCGGCTTGGTTCGGACCGATTTCAAAGACTCGGCCACAGCCGTGATCTTCAATTTCGCACTCTCGCCGGGGGCCAACCGCGTCTTGTTCAGCGACACTTGCAGACCCGAAGTAAACATTTGCAGGCTGCGAATTTCCAACTTCGATTTTCCCACATTCTGCAAAAGAATCTCTCCGCGTGCCTTTTTCCGATCACCGAGAGTGTTTAAATGGAGCTCGGTGGATGAGAGTTGAATCTTGGGTGCAAGTCGTTTGGCAGCTTCAGTCATCTGATTGAAACTCGGCAAAAGCACTGCCGACACATCGATTGCCTTGTTCGGGGCCACCTTATCGCCGGGGAACATACCGAGGAAAACAGTAGTTTGCGTCAGGCCGAAACCCCGAAGCCTGTGCGAATCAAGCGTAACGGTCATCACACCGGCGTGTCCGGGAGTAATGGTTGACGGTGAGACGGCAGCCGAAAGATAGTCGGGCAGGTGCATTACGACAGGTTGCACGGGTTTGATTCCATTGTTGAAGATGTGTATTTTATAGGTAGGACGCTCGCCGCGGCTCACATCATCAAACTCAATTTCATTCATATCTGTGAGCAGATTGCCGACCACATAAGGGTAAGTACCCGAATAGTCGACGACCTCTGACACGACAACGCCTCGCAAGGTCAGCATTAACGGGCGTTTGACACCTACTGCATAAACGTCGATCAGCCTCTCGAAATGCCCCATCTGCTTAGCATCATAGGTCACTTTCACCTTAAACGACTCGCCACCGGGTATCGCCGCGCGGGGAAATTCTACATCGGTACAGCCGCAACCAGTGAGCACCTTGCTGATGACCAGCGGTTTACTGTCTTTATTTTTCAAATCAAACGTTACGGTGACAGGCTTTCTGAACAGCACCTGTCCGCAATCGATAAGGTCTTGTTGGGTGGTAATTCGCTGAGCCGAAACCGTCAGAGCCGATAAGGCTGACAGGAGAACGGCCGTCAAATGTCTTTTTATCATTATTCAATTTCCTTACTTTACGATTAGAATCTGTGCTGCTGCGCGTGCCGAATAGCCCGGACTGTAAGCGCATTGCACAGTGCAGATGCCTGTGGAATATTGTCCCTCGCGGTCTACGTAGTACTCGGTTTCGATGACATGTTTGCCTTTCGACATCCGGTCTGCATAATAATGGGTGGCATTGTCACGCGGTGTACAGTAATAACCGTTGGCATATCCGCTCAATTGAGAGGCCGGCTCGAGACACGCTGCACGCTTGTCTACGATCTGAACGAAATCGTAATCGCGGTCGGCCGTTATCGTGATGCGCACCGTTACCTTGTCGCCCACGCGCAGGTGAGTGCCGCCGAGAATCTCGCGGGTTACTTTAAACCCGGAGAAAGCGGCCTTGATACCGGTCGATTTCTGCATAAACTGCGCATAGACAGTCCCCCACGACGTTCCCGAAGATGTTTTCCGAGCTGTGAAAGTATGGGCTTTCTCACCACTGACAGTGGTTTTCACATAGCCCAGACCGGCCGTTGCCTTCGGTGTTTCGAGGCGTTTCCCGTCTACGGAGAGCACAGCTTGTTCTGTTTTCGATACATCCAGCTTGTCCATATTACCGTTCATAAAGGCATAAATGGCGTTGATGGTATTGATGGTGGTACCCCAACTCTGTGTCCGCTTAGACTGCAACAGCCAGCGTTGCATCTCTTCCACGGTCTTGACATCGGTAGGTTCGATGAGCCTGATGGCCTCAATGGCTGCCACCTCTGTTGGTATTCGATAGTCGAACCAGCTGTAATAAGCCTTCGGTGTATCAAAATAACGTCCCATTTCAGGTGTATAAACCGTGTATTCCCGTATGCTTTGGAGAAACTCCTTAGCCTTTTGGCGATAGCCGTTCTTGCCTAAGATGACTGCCGAAATGGCTTTCCCGTAAATCGTGAAAGCATTGATCTGCTTGACCAAACGGCTCATCAGATAAGCCTTGTCGGCCGAAGCTGAGGCCGAAAGCGATGAGTCGGCCAAGGCACAAAGATAAAGATAATGTACGGCAGACTCGCTTGGACGTACGCCTTGGATGCCTCGGGCCTCCTCTTTTTTCATAGACCGTACTTCACGATGAATCTCTTTACCCATAAACTTGAATGCGGATGTCAGCATTCGGGATGTTTCTGCCTGTTTGCCGATCATCGCGTTAAGGCGTGAAAGCATCTCGGTGACGATGAGTGTCACATAAAGACTGCCTTTCATCTTCGGATACCAGCTCCACGATCCGTTGCTTAATTGCAGGTCGGAGAGTTTGTTGAGGTGTGTGGATAATTTGTTGTTGAGCATCGTTTCATCGAAGAAATTACCCAACAAACGCTTTTGTTCGGCTTCCTTTTCGGCCTCTCCGATCCACGGAGTTTCGTTCAGCGCGAGCGATTTCAACGCTTCATTCTTTTGAAGAGCACTCATCAGAGAGGTCTCCTTGCCGCTCTCGCGCCGCCAAAGTTCAAAAGTCTGTTTGGCCTGCGGCGCTGATTTCAACAGAGACGACGCCAATTTGTCTACATAATAGACCGAAGCGAGACTGATGGCATCACCATTCGAGATGTTGCCTACATAGGGAAGCGCCTGGATCATCAGCCAAACGGGATTCTCGGTGTATTCGATCGTGAGCCGGTTTCGCTCGTTGCGCACGGGGAACAGCTTGTCGAGATCAATCATTTGCGTACCGGGTGTATGTTGGGTGAATGCCACCGTGTTGGTAACCAACTCCTGATCGGAGAGTATCGGCAGATAATGTTGTTCGCCGTCTGCATATCCTTGACCCGCAGCCGTTACCTTACAGATCAATAAAGAACCAGCAAGCGAGGCGAGCTTAGAGCCTTCCGATAAGTTTAATTCAAATGCAACGGCCTGCGTTTCATTTCCTTTCACCGTGTATTTGCAGCTTTTCGTGTAAACCACTCGATTATTTTCGGGATCGATCAACTCCATTTGAGCTGTTCCAACGACGTTTTTATCCGTGGTATTCATCACCCGTGCCGTAATGGTTGCATGGTCTCCGCTGCGCACAAAACGCGGAATATTGGGATGAATCATCACAGTTTTCTTGGCCACGACATCGCTTTCGAGTTGTCCATGACGCATTTCGGCATCATGGGCAATGCCGATAAAATGCCATGTCGTGATGCTTTCGGGCAATGTAAACTTCATAGTTATCAGGCCGTTGGTATCAGTCTGCAATGCGGGGAAGAAGAATGCCGTTTCATTGAAGTTCTCACGCAGCTGACCGGAAACATCTTTTTGCGTTGTGATTTGCGGTTGAACGTCGTCTGAAATACCCTTAAACGCAAGCTCACTAAGCGTTGATGATTCAACACTTGCGCCCATCGGCTTGACAAGGCCCATCGAACGAGTTTGTACCGAACCAACATAGGCGACGGAATAAGCTTCCGTAATGAGTCCGTTTTGATCTCTCATATAGTCAAAAGCATGAAACATTTCATTGGAGAAATGACTGTATTCGAGTCGCGCAACATGGGGATAAGAAACGGGTAAACTACCGGACACGCTGAAACTCGTGCCTACATAGTTCGTCCAATACATGTTGGGAAGACTCAAACGCAACGAAATCGGCAGACTCCAAGATAATCGTTGGATTTCGTCAAGCGACCGATCATAGAGTGTTGCCAGCAATTGCGCCGTGGCAGGACGACCGTTCGGACGGGTGATTTGCAGTGTCCACTCTTCTTTCTGACCTGGTGTGAGCCGGTTGCGGAATGTCTTCCACGTTACATTGAGCCGGAGATTGGGCAACGGACGACGGATATTGGCGGTGTGCGTGTACATGATTCCGTCTTTCACCCACGCATAAGTGATTGCGATTCCATCGCCGAACGACGGTTGATAGGTGAATTTCCGGGTGTTCAACATGCTGTTTTGATCGATTACGCCATTCTCAATCACAGAGTCGGCAGTCGCAATCGAATAGAGGATATGTTGTTCGGGGTCGGACGATCCCACTTGAATGAAGACCGGTTTACCGTCGGCAGGGAACACATTTGCCGTCTGATAAAACCAATCATGCGTCTTGATAGCGGGCTGTTTGTCGTGAAGACTGAACACGATCAGTTCGTTGTGCACCGTGTCTGTGCCGCAAACGGCCTGCATCTGATATCGACCCGATTTCCAGTCTTTGACATTCAGCGTCACAAGTGTGTTGGAACGGGCAATCCGCTTGATCTTATTCCCATCGAAAGAATAGCTCACCGAAGCATCGATAGGTTCTCCGGCATTGTTGAGATAATTGAATTTGAGGGTCAACGTACTATCTCTGTCAATCTGGGAAGGCATCTCACAACGAAAAGCTGTGGGTTTGCTCCCCAGCGGAAGACAGGTTTCGCCATGGCGAGTTTCACCACTTCGGTCGGTAATATCGGCTGAAACGACATAGCAGTAGAAGCCGTATTCCGAACGATTATCCTCATTCGGCAAAATAAAAGGAACTTTCACGGGGAAATTTCCGTTGTTATCTGTTACACCATCGGCGCTGAACACCTCTTCGTTTTGAGTTCTGCGACTTCTCCACCAGAACCAAGGTGCAAGGCGGCGAGTGACAGTATAGCGCACCTTAGCACCTTGAACAGGCACATCTGCAAAGCTTTTCGCACTACCATTGATCACGAGCGTGTCGCCGGCAGCATATTTCTGGCTGATCTTAGGGAACTCTATTCGGAACGTGGGACGCTTATATTCCTCAACAGAAAACGATACATAACCCGGCGCCTGACCATCGGTGCGGATAGAAAAAGCACCTGTCAACCCACTCGAAGGCAGTTGGAAGTCGGCCGAAGCCGTGCCCATTGCATCGGTGGTAACGAATTTCTCACTCACCGTTTTGTAATTGGTGTCGATCAAACTCAATCGAATCTTTGCGCCACTCACAGCTTTCGGCGTCTTGCCATCAATGTTTTGATGAGCGATGGCAGCCACATGGACGACCTGTCCAGGGCGATAAAGTGCGCGATCGGTGAAGAGTTGGATATTGCATTGATCCGATTCGCTATTATAATAGTAGTAACTGTCACGGAGCATAACTTGTTGAAAGCCCTTGTCCGACGACGTATAAGCAAACACTTCTATATCGTTGTCTAAATCTTTGGGAATCGAATAGAAAACTTCTCCCTTGTCATTGCATTTCAGCAATGCGCTGTCTTCACCTTTGTCTGTTTCATAATGCAACTTAATCTGTGCTCCTTTAACAGGCAATCCTGTGGTTCTGTCGACTACGGCAAAACGAAAACAGTTGTCAGGCAAGTCTTCGCTAAGTAAAAATAATCCGCTAACGTAAACCAACGAGCGTTGTATGGGGATTTTGGTTTGCCCTGAGCTGAACTCCAATAGATAAACGCCCGCAGCCAAACCAGGCACCGTAATCGAGTCGGTTGACAATTGGTAGTTGGGCATGCCGACATAAGTGCGAGTTTGTGTAGCCTCTGGCAATGGTTTCATTCGCTTCGAAAGATATTTGAAATCGTGCTCATCCATCGGATTGCCAACATATTCGCCCGTTACGTTTACGCGCCAAATACGCATCGTGAGAGATGAAATATTGCGCACATGAGATAAATTCACCTTGAAAGGATGCCCTGAACGCACCTGCTGATCAGCGATTTGGGCAACATAAGTGGGCTGTGTCAGCTCGGCTATTTTCCCTTTCAGTTGATTCACCCGAGGCCAATTGGACCATTGTTTCAATACATATTGAATGTAATCCAACTTGGTTTTGGCATCGGCTTGACCACTTCCGGCCAACAGATCATAGCGTGTCAGGGCCAACTCGCCAGCTTCGGGAACATGTTGATAAACGTTGAGCAGCGAATCAGCCACATGTAAGCGTCGTGAATATTGACGCCAACCACCCCACAACCAATTATCGGCCGCGAGCATTCGAGCTGCACACAGACTGGCGGCAGCTTCATTTCCGTGCTTGGAATAGTAATCGAAGAGTTGTTGATAGCGTGCTCCTTCAAAACCAATGACGTGCAACAGGTCGTTGTTAAACGCCTTGCTGTCTTTCACTTCGGTAATAGCCGGAACATAACTACCTGCCGACTGGCTGGCTAAAAGCGCGGGATCACTCAGTGCTGCATCAAAATAAGCCTGACTTTTCCGCTTAGTTGCACCATCTAAACGACTGTCTCCCTGATAAATCAAACCTAAAATGGCTTGGTAAACGGCCTGCAACACAGGATCCTTTCCTTGTAACTGGGCCTCCGTTTGTTGCAATCTCTCGATCCCGGGCATCAATGAGTCGCGAGCAATTCGAGACTGAAGCCCCAACGCCATCACCTGAGCTTTGATCAGATGTCCGTAATCTCGCTGAGCCGAAGCCTTGGAAACGATTCTGTTTAAAATATTGATCTGTGTCTTAGGTAAGTCTTTTTCACTGGCTGTTTTCACTTGCTGCCACAGCATTGTGTAATCATCTGCCGATGCATGCAGTGGAATCAGCAACAAAACGGGCATGAGGAACATGATCAGTTTCTTCATATATCAACTTGTCTCTATACATATTTATATCATTGCAAAAGTAAAGAAAATCTCGCATTCGCCCAAATCTATTCATTGTTTTTGGTGAGTGGCGAACCAAAACAAATAACGTAAAGCACGAAAAAATAAATGAGAATCATTCGTTTCATATACAAAATCCGAATGAAAATAGGAAAAGAAAGCAAGAATTAGAGGACCGAACAGGGCTGAAAAGCATATTTCTGAAAGCCATTTAGATGTTTTTCGGTTTTTATCTCTATCTTTGCGAACGCATTTTAACATCAAAACGGAAATTAAATCATGGAAATCGGAGATAAGGCTCCCGACATTTTGGGATGCGACGAGAACGGAAAAGAAATACGATTGGTCGACTTTACCGGACAGAAATTGGTGCTTTACTTCTATCCGAAAGATAATACTTCGGGCTGCACGACCGAGGCTTGCAACCTGCGCGACAACTATTCGGAGCTGCGCAAACAGGGATACGCCGTGGTGGGAGTGAGCGTCGACGACGAGAAATCGCATCACAAGTTTATCGACAAGAATCAACTGCCTTCCCGCTCATTGCCGATACGGACAAAAAACTGGTAGAACAGTTCGGCGTTTGGGGTGAGAAGAGTATGTACGGCCGCAAATATTTCGGTACGTTCCGCACCACTTTTATCATTAACGAGCAGGGGGTCATCGAGCGAATCATCACACCCAAGCAGATCAAAGTGAAAGAACACGCTGCCCAAATACTCAAAGGCTGATGGTGTTTCAAACGGAAATAACACTCGATCCGCATCCGCGCGGCTTCCATTTGATCACGGGCGACATCATGCGTCGACTCCCTACATTGCCGCAGACGGGTGTGTTGAATCTTTTTGTGAAGCACACCAGTTGTGCGCTTTCACTCAATGAGAATGCCGATCCTGCTGTACGCAGCGATTTAGAGACTGCTTTTGACAGGCTGATTCCTGATAACACAAAGGGTTTTCAACACACATTGGAGGGCAGAGATGGCATGCCAGCACATGTCAAATCGGTCATCACGGGGGTGAGTTTGTCGATCCCGATCACACGAGGTCGACTGAACCTCGGTATTTGGCAAGGTATTTATCTTTGCGAATTCCGCCAAAACGGAGAAGAAAGAATCCTAATCGCAACCATCATTGGTGAATGATCGAAGTCCCAATTGATCATTGACAGACAAGAATTGATCATCGGGAACATTCTCTTTTATATTTTACTGAATTTCGATCTACTAAAAGGTCAATTACGACTAACTGTTAGTTGTATCGCAATTAATGCTAAATCGCAATGCTGTTAACGGTTAGTTGAAATACGTTTAATCGTTAGTTGAAAATGGCTTTGGGTGCTTAGGAAAATCGAATGAACAAAAATCACTATCTAAAAAGTCCGCATCGCAATTGCGATACGGACTTTTCCTTTACGCGAAATAGCATTATTTAATCACAAAAATATGCTATTCGCAACCTGAATAATCCTGCTTCGAAGTTTACTCAATAGGCATTTGCCGATAATACTTCAAGTCTTCGGCGATGAAACGCGTCACAAAAGCGCTCTTACCTAAAACGTCTTCTTCGGCCATGCGGATATAAACATGGGCACTCTTGGTGAAAAGTTCGGGCGCGCGTGTGGCATCATCGAGAATCAAAAGAGACATAATGATCTCGGCGGTCATATCGTAAAGGCGGCGCGCAAGCAAATCGTTGACTTCCTGACTGCCACTTTCTTTCACGTAATTGATGCTCTGCTCATATCGCTTAACCATCTCTTCGACACGCACTTTGAGCGGACGCAGCTCCTCGGCTACCTCTGTTTCGAGCATCTCTTTCATCATTGTGAGATACGTTCCGTTAGTAATATAACGAATGGCAGCTACTACCTGCAACTGCGTTGTACCCTCGTAGATAGAGAAAATACGTGCATCGCGGTAGAGTCTTTGACTCTTATATTCCATAATAAAGCCCGAACCGCCGTGAATTTGAATGGCATCGTAGGCGTTTTGATTGGCATATTCGGAGTTCATTCCTTTCGCAAGAGGCGTGAATGCATCAGCTAATCGCGTGTATTTCTTTTGCTCTGCACGCTCTTCGGGGGTAAGTTTGCGCTCGCGGGAAATGTCATCCAGAGCCTTGTAGATGTCTACATAACGGGCTGTTTGGTATAAAATGGAGCGGCCGGCATCTACTTTTGCCTTCATTCTCGACAACATATCGTAAACAGCCGGCATCTCGATAATAGGCGTATCAAACTGTTTGCGTTCCTTCGCGTAAGTCAATCCCTCTGCATAGGCTGCTTGCGAGACGCCTACACTCTGTGCTGCAATACCCAGACGGGCACCGTTCATCAGCGCCATTACATATTTGATGAGCTAACCGGGTACTTCCACATAGCTCGGCTTTGGCGTTTTTATAGACAAGTTCGCACGTCGGAGATCCGTGAATGCCCAATTTGTTCTCTATGTGACGTACAGTTACGCCGCCTTGACGCTTGTCATAGATAAACATCGACAATCCGCGACCATCTCGTGTGCCCTCTTCTGAACGAGCGAGAACGAGGTGTATGTCAGAGTCTCCATTGGTAATGAAGCGCTTCACGCCGTTCAGCAACCAACATTTGTCTTTTTCCGAGTAAGTGGCTTTGAGCATAACACGCTGCAAGTCGGAACCGGCGTCGGGTTCGGTAAGGTCCATCGACATTGTTTCTCCACTGCAAACGCGTGGTATATACTTCTTTCTCTGCTCTTCATTACCAAATTCGTAGAGTGTTTCGATGCAATCTTGTAAACTCCAAATGTTCTGAAAGCCTGCATCGGCAGATGAAACCATCTCCGAAGCCATGGAATACGGCGTGATCGGAAGGTTGAGTCCGCCATACCGGCGAGGCATAGAGATACCCCAAAGTCCGGCTTTTCGGGTTGCATCTAAATTCTCGTATGTCTTCGATGCGTAGAGCATCCGACCATCAACGAGGTGCGGTCCCTCTTGATCTACGGCTTCGGCATTGGGTTCTATAACATTAGCGGCAATGTCGCCGGTTATTTCGAGCAGCCGGTTATAGTTCTCAATGGCGTCGTCGAAATCAACAGGCGCATCTTCATACTTGTTCTTATCCTCGAAGTTGCGCTCTTTAAGCTCAACAATCCGTTGCATCAATGGATGCTGAAGATGAAACCTCAGCTCGGGGTTATCTGTATAATAGTTTGGCATAACTTACTTACTATTCTTTTTATAATACTTTATCAATTTCGGAACCACTTCTTCCACTGTCCCCACTATGACGTAATCGGCGATCTGATTAATGGGGGCATCGGGATCATTATTGATGGATATGATGATACCACTATCTTGCATACCAGCGATATGTTGAATCTGGCCCGATATTCCGCAAGCGATGTAAACCTTGGGATGAACCGTTACGCCGGTCTGCCCAATCTGTCGATCATGCTCTACAAAGCCTGCATCGACAGCAGCACGACTCGCTCCCACCTCGCCGTGAAGTTCTTTGGCCAGGAGGAAGAGCTGATCGAATCCCTCTTTGCTGCCCACTCCGTAACCACCAGCTACGACTATGGGTGCACCTTTGAGATTATGCTTAGCCTCCTCTACGTGCCGATCAATCACTTTCACAACATAATCCACTTGCGGCACATATTGAGCCACGTCGGGATAAACCACTTCTCCTTGATAATTTTCATCCAAGATTTCGCGCTGCATCACGCCGCTACGCACGGTGGCCATTTGCGGGCGATGATCGGGATTAACGATCGTGGCCACGATGTTACCGCCAAATGCAGGCCGAATCTGATAGAGCAGATTCTCGTAATGACGTCCGGCCTTTTTATCATCATAGTCACCAATTTCCAACTGCGTGCAGTCGGCAGTCAATCCACTGGTCAGCGAAGATGAAACACGCGGTCCGAGATCACGCCCGATGACAGTTGCCCCCATCAAGCAAATCTGCGGTTGCTCTTCTTTAAACAGGTTGACGAGCACGTCCGTATGGGGAGCCGACGTGTAAGGAAACAGTCCTTCGGCATCGAACACAAAGAGTTTGTCCACGCCATAGGGCAGGATCTGCTGCTCGACAGCACCTTTGAGGCCTGTCCCCACTACCACGGCATGCAGCCGGACACTCAATTGATCGGCCAACTTACGGCCTTTGGTGAGGAGCTCCTGCGACACTTCGGCCACACGGGTGCCTTCGACCTCACAGTATACAAATACGTTATTCATTTGCTTTTACTAATTATGAGCAGGTAAGTAATAAGTAGGAAGTAGAAAATAATACGTAGGAAATAGTGCGTTTTCAATGAAAGGCTGTGAGATGCAATGAGAGACAATCCACTCCTTGCTTCCTTCTCCATCTTATTCCTTATCCCGTCTTTCTTACCCTATGATCTTTTCGTTCAACAATTCTCGGATCAGTTCCTCTACATCCGCATCGCTTGCCGTGAGCGTCTTACTCTCTTTGGCCTGGAAAACAATATTTTGCACGGATTTCACCTTGGTGGGAGAGCCACTCAAGCCACATTGGGCAGCATCGCCGTCTACATCGGCCACACTCCATTGGTTGAGTGTCAGATAGGGGCGCTCTTTATACAAATAGGTATAAGCATCGTCGGCCTTGCGTTCCATCGGGCAAGTGGCGCGCTTGTATTTCATGACCAGTTTGGCATTGCAAGGTCGACAGGGAGCTGCACTGCCATTAACCGTGATAACGACAGGCAATGGTGCTTCGACGGTTTCCACGCCGCCGTCGATATGCCGCCGGATCGTGGCCACGCCGTTTTCTATTTTCAGAATCTCTTCGGCATAGGTCACCTGGTTCAATCCCAACTTCTGGGCTACCTGCGGACCCACTTGTGCCGTATCTCCGTCAATAGCCTGCCGACCGCCGATGACGATATCCACTTGGCCAATCTTACGGATTGCCGTGGCCAAGGCATACGATGTGGCCAGCGTATCAGCGCCAGCGAAGAGGCGGTCGGTCAATAGCCACCCCGTATCGGCTCCTCGGTAGAGTCCCTGCCGAATGATTTCGCCGGCCCGCGGAGGCCCCATCGTGAGGATGCCCACCGTAGACCCCGGATGTTGTTCCTTTAAGCGGAGCGCTTGTTCCAGCGCATTCAAGTCTTCGGGATTAAAGATCGCAGGCAAAGCGGCACGATTCACGGTCCCTTCCGCAGTCATAGCATCTTTGCCGACGTTTCTTGTGTCGGGTACTTGCTTGGCAAGCACTACAATTTTCAAACTCATAGTAATACGTTCTTAGTGTGAAATTTCAGTGGCAAATGTACTACTTTTTCATGGTGCCGCAAAATAAATCATTGTAAAAAAGCACAATACAGCACGATGTGTGCATAGTGAGATCGTAAGATGAAAAGTAGTGGTAGAAAGAAAGGTCTATGCAGTGACCTGATAGATGACCTTCATGCGCTTGATGAGCTGTGAGGCATATTTGCGCATTCTTGTCTTGTGCATGGGTGCATAGCGTAGGTTGCAAGAAACCCCATCTCCCGTATCCACCTCCTCGATATCAATCTTCGTGATAGTTGCCAAACAGCAAAAAGTGTTGCCTTTCATCTGCAATGTCTTACCATGATTTATACAGAACTCCTGGGTCATATATCTTAACCTTAACAACGACACCTCCCGTTTGTTCTTGGCAGGCAAGAGAGCTTCTCTTTTCAGGCTCCGTTTGTGTTCGCTATACATCATCGGATGGAAGATGCAACGCACGCACGGTTCATCACTTTCTATCGTTTTAGGCATTAACATGCGTGTAGACTTTCTCTTCTGCAAGTATGGTAAGGACTGCAACGAGTTCCTCTGGTAATGTTCTGAAATCAGTTTCTATACCGTCAGACAATATATCTTGAAGATCATCTCTATTATATTCCGTAAAATATCCCAATTCTGTTCTTCCAATTTCGACAGATATTACACTTTCTTCCTCCTCGAAATCAAGAACGATTGTGCCGTATGGTGTCGGGGTGATGCTTTCGGGAGAAAGCATGGTGTCGAAGCGAAACTTCAAGATCTGATCCAAAAACTTATAGGTGTTCTTACAGACAGTTTCCGAAATGGCCGCTGCCCCTTGTCCGTCCCAATTCTCGTGAAAGACACTGATCTCGCTGACGCGATTCTTCAGTGCATTGAATTGCATCGAGCTTCTCTGAATGGCTGAGAAAGGAGAGAATATAGAGCTAACCCCCATTGAGTCTTGTACGGTGAGGGAAATACACTCTATGTGGGCTGGTGCTTCTTGAATATTATAGGATGGCAATGGTGGTATCATTTGTCTAATTTGATCAAGTCTGAGGTTGTCGGCGTAAGAATATCTTTCAACATCGACTTATTCTTACTATGAATAAAGTTAAGATCAGATCTAAACTGGGATTGAGCTAATAGTTTTGTAAATTCAACCGAGCCTGCTCCGAATGTTATATTCTCAATGATGCGTATCGTTTTTTTGTCTACTTCATCAAACACCTTGATAGCCAAGTCTTCCTGGTAGCTCCTCCCCTCATCCTATCGGTTCATGGTCAAATTATAGTCGATGAGCTGTGAATCGAATATTCCTTGTGGGAGGTTGTGTGATCCCTTATTGAAGAGTTCCGCCGGGGTGTATTTGTCTTTTAGGAAATAA
This sequence comes from Hoylesella enoeca JCM 12259, assembly GCF_000613405.1. Lineage (GTDB taxonomy): Bacteria > Bacteroidota > Bacteroidia > Bacteroidales > Bacteroidaceae > Prevotella > Prevotella enoeca. The sequence continues at coordinate 97,065 of NZ_BAIX01000006.1, forward strand.
AATTCGTCTATGAATGATACACTGAATAAAGCGACCTTATATATCGACTTAAACTGTGCTATCGTTTCGGCATTTCTCAATGCAAGAGTAGAAAAGGCTGTCCAACCCTCGTAATCAACTGTATTAAAGGTAAACAGACCTATATTAGGTTGTTGGTTGATACCTTATATAACATTTGTTGCCTTGGCATTGCAGAAGCCTATCAGTTTAAAACCACTGATGTATTCTTCCTTTCGCTGAGACTCTGCTAACCCTGCCTTTACATGAACCTCCATGGTTTTGATGGGTTCAAACTTCTGAAAGTCTGCGGCCAAGTTACCGCCCGTCTCTACCAATTCTCTATATTGAGAGAGATCCATGATTTGTGGGGTAACGACAAACGAGATAATTGCTTCTTTGAGAGAATGCTTCTCGTTGCATGTATGTAAATACCCGTTATTAGTCATGATGAAAACTTATATCATTGTAAGTCTCTTTCTGTTGCGAAGATATGAAAAATATTTTTGGGAAAGGTTCGGCAAGCTATAAAATAAAACATTTCTTAACTGCCGATCAGAATATTTCGAGTAAGGAGTATCTGTTTATGTCCGGTTATCATGCTGTCCCTTCTTCAAGAGCACATCATTTCTGTCGATTAGCGCTCACAGGTGGGTTGCCAGGTCCTTATGAGAGGTATACGACTTGTCGATGACAGGTATACGAGTAGTGGGGCACAAGTATACGAGTAGTGAGAGGCGAGGATAGGAGGAGCTGGGCGGCGGAAAGGATGTGTAAAGTTTCTTAAATGTGTAAAACCGAGGCGAAAAATGATTATCTTTGTTGCACTGTGTGATGTGACAGTTGTGCCGAATCCTTACCGATGGAGGTGCTATGGCAGCTGACTTCTCTGGGCGGTTAAGTGCAGAGAGGTTAACGTGCGGGAGAGGTTTCGAGGTGGTTTTATCTCCTTTTGCGTATGATATTAACATTGTTGATGAGTCTGTTCACGTTCGTAGAGCTGAACTGTGAGAATCTGTTCGACTGCCAACACGACAGTCTGAAGCAAGATTATGAGTTTCTGCCTACATCGGATCATCATTGGACACGCACGCGATATTGGCGCAAACTGAATCGGATTGGACAAGAGATCATGGCTTGCGGAGAGACAGACGGTGCGTGGGCATTACCCGATATGGTGGCGCTCTGCGAGGTGGAAAACGACAGTGTGATGCGCGATCTTACCCAACGATCGCTCCTGCGCAAAGCTCGCTATGAATATCTGATGACCCATTCGCCCGATGTGCGAGGCATTGATGTGGCGTTGTTGTATTCTCCCTTTTCGTTTCGCCCCGTGCATCATCATTCCATCCGTATCAAGACGCAGGGGGATATGCGGCCCACGCGTGATCTGCTGTATGTCTGCGGGCAGATGATCAGCGGCGACACGCTGCATGTTTTCGTGATCCATGCTCCGAGTCGGGCAGGCGGTGAAGGGGCCACGAGGCACATCGCCTTTTGGTAGCCGATTATTTGGGAGCAGCGGTGGATTCTGTTTATCGGCTTTCGCCCGAGGCACATATTATCATTGCGGGCGACTTCAACGATTATGCGGAGGATCTTGCATTGCGGCGGCTGTATGCTCATGGCGTGAAAAATATCTCTGCGGGAGCACGAGGCAATAACGGTGCCAAGGGCTCTTATCGATTCAGGGGAGAATGGGGTAGCTCGATCAGATTGTGTGTAGTCCGAGCGTGGCGCAGAATATGACAGAATGCCGCATCGGCGACTTCCGTTTTCTGCTGGAAGATGATGAGAAATACGGTGGCGTCCGTCCAAAACGCACCTATCATGGCCCATGCTATCATGATGGTTACAGCGATCATTTACCGTTGATTGCCAGATTCAGGTTCTGAGACAACGATCAACTGGGATGCAATCGCTTTTTTGCACAGAGTGAGTAGGTGTGCGCACTTTTGGTTGAAATACATTTAAAATACTTTAAAACATAACTCCCAATGATTTCTTTTCTTGGGGGATTGTTTAATTTTGTATCGATCGATCAGATCGAAAATGAGGTTAATACCGAGGATATATGTTTGAAAATTTAAGTGAAAGACTCGAACGGAGTTTCAAGATATTAAAAGGTGAGGGGCGAATCACCGAGATCAATGTGGCCGAGACGCTGAAAGATGTACGTCGGGCATTGTTGGATGCCGACGTGAACTTCAAGGTTGCCAAGGCCTTTACCGATACGGTCAAACAGAAAGCGATGGGCATGAACGTGCTCACTGCCGTGAAGCCCGGGCAATTGATGGTGAAGATCGTACACGACGAACTGGCTGAACTGATGGGAGGCGAGGCCTCGGAGCTGCATCTCAACGGTCGCCCGTCGATTATCCTGATGTCGGGGCTGCAAGGTTCGGGTAAGACAACGTTTAGCGGTAAGCTGGCCCATCTGCTGAAATCCAAGCAGCACAAGAATCCGTTGCTCGTGGCCTGCGACGTTTATCGTCCGGCAGCCATCGATCAGTTGAAAGTGGTGGGCGAACAGGTGGGCGTCCCCGTCTATTCGGAACCCGACAACAAAAGGGTTGTTGAGATTGCCGAGCATGGGATTAAAGAGGCTAAAGCCAAAGGTCATGACGTGGTGATCATAGACACGGCAGGACGCTTGGCTATCGATGAAGAGATGATGAACGAGATAGCCACGCTGAAAGAAGCCGTGAAGCCGGATGAGACCTTGTTTGTGGTAGACTCGATGACAGGACAAGATGCCGTGAACACAGCAAAGGAGTTTAACGATCGGTTAGATTTCGATGGTGTGGTACTAACCAAACTCGATGGTGACACCCGCGGCGGTGCAGCCCTGTCGATTCGTACGGTGGTGACAAAACCCATTAAGTTCGTGGGTACCGGCGAGAAGATGGAAGCACTCGATGTCTTTCATCCTGCACGTATGGCCGACAGAATCCTCGGTATGGGCGATATTGTTTCGCTTGTGGAGCGTGCGCAAGAACAGTTTGACGAAGAAGAGGCTAAGAAGTTGCAGAAGAAGATTCAGAAGAATCAGTTTGACTTCAACGACTTTCTCAAACAGATCGAGCAGATCAAGAAAATGGGTAATCTGAAAGACCTGGCATCGATGATACCCGGAGTGGGTAAAGCCATCAAGGATGTCGATATCGATGACAATGCCTTTAAAGGTATCGAGGCCATCATCAAGAGTATGACACCGCAGGAGCGGCAGCATCCAGAGGTGCTCAACACAAGTCGACGGCAGCGTATTGCCAAAGGATCGGGCACCAACATTCAGGAAGTGAATCGACTGCTCAAACAATTCGACCAGACGCGAAAGATGATGAAGATGGTCACCGGCAGCGGGATGGGAAGAATGGCAGGCATGATGGGCCGGATGAAAGGAATGTCTAAATTTTAAATGATAATATCTATGAAACTTATTGATGGTAAAGCGACAGCCATGGCAATCAAGGCAGAGATCGCTGAGGAAGTAAAATGCATTGTTGCGAATGGCGGTAAGCAACCGCATTTGGTGGCCGTACTCGTGGGACACGACGGCGGGTCGGAGACCTATGTCAAGAATAAGGTGCTGGCTTGCGAGCAATGCGGATTTAAATCTACGCTCATTCGCTACGAGGAAAATATCACCGAGACAGAGCTGTTGGCTTGTGTCGATAAATTGAATAAAGACGACGATGTCGACGGCTTCATCGTGCAGCTACCGCTGCCGAAGCACATTGACGAACAGAAGATCGTCGAAGCGATCGACTATCATAAAGATGTCGATGGATTCCATCCAGTCAACGTAGGCCGCATGTCTATCGGTTTGCCATGCTTCATCTCGCTACTCCGTTAGGAATCCTGACGCTGTTACAGCGCTACCATATCGAGACCAGTGGTAAGAAGTGTGTCATTCTGGGTAGAAGTAACATCGTGGGTAAGCCGATGGCCCAATTGATGATGCAGAAACAATACGGCGATGCCACAGTAACGGTATGCCACAGTCATTCTGCAACATTGAAAGAGGAATGTCGCGAAGCCGATATTATTATTGCCGCCATTGGTCGTCCGGATTTCGTAACAGCTGATATGGTGAAAGAAGGAGCCGTGGTTATTGATGTGGGTACAACTCGTGTACCCGACGCAAGTCGCAAGAGCGGCTTCCGCTTGAACGGAGACGTTAAATTTGATGAAGTGGCACCTAAGTGCTCGTTTATCACCCTGTGCCGGGCGGTGTCGGCCCAATGACGATTTGTTCTCTGATGAAGAACACATTGGCAGCCGGTAAGAAAGAGTTTTACAAGTAATGACGAGTGAGGAATATTACCGCCGCGGCAATGAATACCGCCAGGAAGGTAATTGGCAGATGGCCTCAACAACTATATGGAAGCCATTGCCCTTGATCCTGACAGCCCGGCCGTGCAAGCCAAGGAAATGTTGGAATCTATTCTGAACTTTTATAATAAGGATGCCTATAATCCCTGACGGATTGTTAGAATACAAAAACAATATGAGTAAGATGAAAGGTGCCATCGTGGTAGATACGGATCGGTGCAAGGGATGTTCCCTCTGCATAGAAGCCTGTCCACAGGATGTCATCATCATGGTACAGAAACGCGTGAACGTCCACGGCTATCCTTACGTGGAAACGGGGAGCCCCGATGCGTGCACGGGATGTGCATCGTGTGGAATCGTTTGTCCGGACGGATGTATCACCGTATATCGAATGAAGAAAGAGGATTGAGGAAACATGATGGCTGAACAGGAAATAACATTGATGAAGGGTAACGAAGCGATAGCCCATGCTGCCATTCGTTGTGGTGTTGACGGATATTTCGGCTATCCGATCACGCCGCAGAGCGAGATCATTGAAACATTAGCACTACTCAAACCATGGGAAACCACGGGTATGGCGGTCGTGCAGGCCGAGAGTGAAGTGGCTTCTATCAATATGCTATATGGTGGTGGCGGTGCAGGCAAGCGAGTGATGACTTCATCTTCCAGTCCTGGTGTTGCACTGATGCAGGAAGGTATTGCGTATATGGCAGGCGCAGAGGTGCCGGGCGTCATTGTCAATGTGCAGCGCGGGGGACCCGGGTTGGGAACGATTCAACCCTCGCAGAGCGATTATTTCCAAGCTACAAGAGGCGGCGGCAACGGCGATTATAATGTTATCGTGCTGGCTCCGGCTTCTGTACAAGAAATGGCCGACTTTGTGGATCTGGCTTTCGAGCTGTCTTTCAGGTATCGCAATCCGGCTATGATTCTGAGTGACGGCATTATCGGACAGATGATGGAGAAAGTGGTGTTGCCTCCTTTCAAGCCTCGTCGCACAGAGGAAGAAATCAAACGTGAGTGTCCTTGGGCGACATTCGGACGCACGGCAGATCGTAATCCCAACGTGATTACGTCGCTCGAATTGAAACCCGAAACGATGGAGGCGCGCAATCTTCATCTTCAAGAGAAATACAACGAGATTAAAGAGCGTGAGGTGAGATATGAAACCTTGCAGACAGACGATGCCGATTATCTGATCGTCTCGTTCGGAAGTGCGGCCCGTATTGCTGAGAAAGCACTCGAAATGGCTCGTAGTACGGGTGTAAGAGTTGGTCTGTTTCGCCCCATTACGCTATGGCCATTCCCTTCTAAACAGATAGCTGACATGGCAAAAGGCAAGAAAGGCGTTTTGGTTGTGGAGATCAATGCCGGTCAGATGGTGCAAGATGTGCGACTGGCTGTAAACGGAGCTGTGCCCGTAGAATATTTCGGTCGTTTGGGAGGTATTGTGCCAGAACCCGACGAGATAGTACAAGTATTGAAAGAGAAATTCTAAATGGAGAATCAGATCATTGCCCCCGAACATCTCGTTTATCAGAAACCGGTGTTGATGAACGATACGGCGATGCACTACTGCCCCGGATGCTCGCACGGAGTGGTGCATAAGTTGGTGGCGGAGGTCATCGCAGAGATGCAGATGGAAGATAAGTCAGTGGGCGTTTGCCCCGTTGGATGTGCCGTGTTTGCTTATCGCTATCTTGATATCGATTGGCAGGAGGCAGCCCACGGACGTGCGCCGGCTGTGGCTTCGGCCATCAAACATCTGTGGCCCGATCGCTTGGTGTTCACGTATCAAGGCGATGGCGATTTGGCCTGTATTGGTACTTGCGAAACCATCCACGCGCTCAATCGCGGCGATAATATCGTGATTATTTTTATCAACAATGCCATTTACGGTATGACGGGTGGACAGATGGCTCCCACCACACTTGTAGGACAGAAGACGGCGACGTGTCCTTACGGTCGCGATCCCAAGCTCCACGGCTATCCATTGAACATCACCGATTTGGCATCGCGTCTTTCCGGCACGTGTTATGTCACTCGGCAGAGCGTCGAAACAGTGTCGTCCATCCTCAAAGCCAAACGTGCCATTCGTAAGGCTTTCGATGCATCAATGGCCGGAAAAGGTTCATCCTTGGTCGAAATTGTATCGACCTGTAACAGCGGGTGGAAGATGACGCCTGTCGAGGCCAACAAATGGATGGAAGAAAACATGTTTGAAGCCTATCCGAAAGGTGACTTCAAGGACACGACGAAATGAGTGAAGAAAGATGAAGAAAGAAATTATCATATCGGGTTTCGGTGGTCAGGGAGTGCTCTCGATGGGCAAGATTCTGGCTTATTCGGGACTGATGGAGGGTAAGGAAGTAACGTGGATGCCGGCTTATGGCCCGGAGCAACGCGGCGGAACGGCCAATGTGACGGTTATCATTAGCGACGATCGAATTTCTTCGCCCATTCTCAGCCACTATGATGTGGCCATCGTTCTCAACCAACCGTCATTGGATAAGTTTGCACCTAAGGTCAAGCCTGGTGGCATCCTGATTTACGACGGATATGGAATAATGACTCCGCCCACCCGCAAAGACATCACGATTTATCGTATTGATGCGATGGATAAGGCTGCCGAGATGCACAATGCCAAGGTCTTTAATATGATTGTTTTAGGCGGACTACTCAAAGTCTGCCCCATCGTGAGCACCGACGGATTGCACAAGGCGCTTTATAAAACGCTCCCCGAGCGTCACCACAGTCTCATTCCGCTGAATATGCAGGCTGTGGAAGAAGGAATGAAGATTATCAAAGAATATTCATAACTTGATTTTTTTATAACTCTCTAATTTGGAAAGCTGGCTGCAGAGATTGCACCTGGCTTTTTTATTTATAATGCAAAAAAACACCCGGCGCTGAGGTAAAAATTAGTTTTTTACAAAAAAACACCCGGCGCTGAGGCAAAAAATTAGTTTTTTACGAAAAAACACCCGGCGACGAGGCAAAAAATTAGTTTTTTACG
>NZ_BAIX01000005.1 GCF_000613405.1 Hoylesella enoeca JCM 12259
GCAGTGTAAAAGGACATTGGCCGAAATCTCTTTTCCACCTTTCCATTCTTTCACTTTTTCACTTCTCTCCTTTTTAAAAGAATTTAATCTCTTCTCCTTCGATCTCACTCAGCAGGAGATTAGCCAACCGACTCGTGCCCAAACGGAACCATTTATTAGTCAACCATTTGTCGCCGAGCACTTCTTTTACGATTGTGTAATAGGTGAGTGCATCCATCACACTGTTGATTCCGCCTGCGGGCTTGAAGCCGATCTGTATTCCCGTCTCGTCGTAATATTCCTTGATGGCTTGGCACATCACGTAAGCGGCCTCGGGTGTAGCAGCAATTTTCTCCTTGCCTGTTGATGTTTTGATGTAGTCGGCACCTGCATACATCGATAAAATGGAGGCTTTTTTGATGTCGGAAGCATTACGGAGGCAGCCCGTTTCGAGGATAACTTTCATTGCAGCAGTGCCACACGTCTGCTTCAACTCGCTGATATCGTCACACACGCCTTCGTAATCGCCGCTGAGAAACTTGCCTACCGGCATCACGATATCAATCTCCGTGGCTCCGTCTTTCACGGCTAATGCCGTCTCGGCAATCTTTACTTCGATGAGCGCCTGCGATGAAGGGAAACTCCCGGAGACGCAAGCAATCTCCACGCCGTCTACTTCTAATGTCTCGCTCACAATCGAAGCAAAACACGGATAAACGCAGATCGTGGCTACGTGGGGTAGATTTGGGTAGGCGGCGTCAAACTGATTGACACGCTCGGTGAATGCCATCACACTCTCATCAGAGTCTGTTGTCTTGAGCGTTGTGAGTTCGATGCTACCGAAAAGGAACTTTTTTGTCTCTAAATTGTCGTTTTCGTGCACTTTTTCAGCGATGATTTGCTGCACGGCCGTGCGCACTTCATCGTCGTTGATGTCTGTGTTGTACTTGTTGAGAACCTCTTCATAGCGACTCTTTTGCGGCTCATCATGATGGTGATGATGATGAGTTGGTTCGACGTTTGGTGTTGTTGTCATTTTTATTTCAGTTTATTGTTATTAAGATGTCGTGTTTGATCGCGTGCAGTTTTCTTATCCATGTTTTTCCGAAAGGCTTCGGTTAAGTCGACACCAGTCTGGTTTGCAAGGCAGAGTAGCACCCAAAGCACGTCTGCCATTTCGTCTCCGAGATCGTGATTCTCACCTTTTTTGAAGCTCTGATCACCGTAAGTGCGGGCCATAATACGTGCCAATTCGCCCACTTCTTCGGTCAGACACGCCATATTTGTCAGTTCCGAAAAATAGCGCACACCGTAAGTCTTCACCCATTTGTCCACGAGTTGTTGGGCCGAGACAAGCGAAAGTATCTCTGTTGGAGCCTTTTCGGGGTGCGGGTGTTCCATCACCATCGTCACCGGACCATCGTTGACGAGTTCCACCTGCATGTCGGCGCCGAATTCACCAGTGGCCACCGGTTTGCCCAACAGTGTGGAGAGGCGTTTGCAAAAGGCTTCATAGAGCGGGATTGCCACCGTGTGCGGTGCGGCATTGATCCATGACGGACGGTTGCCTTTGCGACAATCGCCCATCAAAGTGAATTGACTCACCACGATGATTTCGCCCCCGATGTCGGTCACAGAGCGATTCATTACGCCTTGTTCATCGTCGAAAATGCGCAATGCAATCGTCTTTTTTGAGAGCCATTCCAAGTCTTCGCCAGTGTCGTCGGGCGCAATTCCCACGAGCACTAAAAGTCCCTGACCAATCGTTGATTTCACTTTTCCATTGATAGTGACCGTTGCTCGTTTCACCCTTTGTATGACAAGTCTCATTTTACAAAGGTATTTAATTTTGTGAAAACAACCAAATCTCTGCTCCTAAAATCATGATTTTGGTGTTGGAGAGTAATTCTTTGATACGATTTTGAGCCAATCGAAGCAGTTTGTTGATGCCGATTGATTCGCAGATTTTTGATGCTTGAGTCTTTTTGCAACTTATTGATAATCAATAGGTAATATGGATTTGTGGTGAGAATGGCATAAAAAAGATTTACAACTAACGCTTTATGAGAGTCCCACTAAGTCTCTTTTGCACGCTGATTAATGCTTTTTCGTCGTGCGATGAACTGTTTCTTGCGCTTGAAAATGGGCCAACACGATCTTGGCGCGTAGTCTTCCGACGATTGATGTGAGCGTATGGAAATCAGCTTCTTTGATGTTTTGCACTGTCTTTAAGGTTTGGAGAAGTGCCTGTTTACTTTTGGGACCGATACCGCGAATGTCGTCTAACTCGCTGTGCAACGCACGTTTGCTGCGTTTGTTACGGTGGAAAGCGATGGCATAACGGTGCACCTCGTCTTGGATATGTGCCAAAACGCGGAATAATTCTGATTTGATATTGAGCGCAATGGCAATCGGGGGAAATCCGTAAAGCAATTCGTTGGTGCGGTGACGATCGTCTTTGACCAGGCCAGCAATGGGAATATTCATTCCCAATTCGTCTTCTATGACTTTCCGAACGACTTCCATCTGCCCCTTTCCACCGTCGGTGATGATGAGATCGGGCAGCCGTTCGCCTTCGGACAATATCTTGCTGTAACGCCGACGTACCACTTCCTGCATCGATGCGTAGTCGTCTGGTCCTGTGACTGTCTTGATGTTGTATTTTCGATAATCCTTTTTCGACGGTTTCATCGCTTTGAAAACGATGCAGCCTGCCACCGCATCAGTGCCCGAAATGTTTGAATTGTCGAAACATTCGATCTGGAATGGGAGTTTGGGCAGGTGTAATTTGTCTTGCAGCTCTTTCATTAAGCGTGTCGCTCTTTGCTCCGGATTGAGCTTTTCGGTTTGTTTCAATCGATCGAATTTATATTGCTTGCAGTTCATTTCCGACAGTTCCAGCAGGCGTTTTCTCTCTCCTTGGCGCGGAATAACAAATTTTACACCTTTTAATTTCCACTCTATCTCGAATGGCACAAGGATCTCTCGGGCTGTGCTTTGCAGTCTTTCGCGGATGTCGGTGATAGCTGTGATGAGCAAATCGGCATCTGCTTCGTGTAATTTCCGCTTATATTCGAACGTAAAACTCTGGTTGATCGTACCGTTTTTGACGTGAATGTAATTGATGAAAGCATTCTTGTGGTTGTCATCATTGGTGATCGTGAAAACGTCGATATCATCGATTGTGTGGCTCACAACCTCGCTTTTAGTGCAGAAATGCTTGATCAGCAGATACCTCTTTTTCAAGACTTCGGCTTCTTCAAACTTCAATTCGTCTGCTTTTTTTTGCATCATCTCATAGATTACTTGACTCACTTTGCGGACATTCCCTTTCAAAATCTCTCGCGCCTGGGCGATGTTCTCTCGATATTCTTCATAAGAGATCTTGCCGATGCAGGGCGCGTCGCAGTTCTTGATATGAAATTCCAAACAGGCTTTATATTTTCCTTGTTGGATATTTTCAAGTTCAAGCAGATAGTGACAAGTGCGGGGTTTGCAGAGTTTGTTGATGAGTTCGAGCATTGCGTTCATACCTGTGACATTGCTGTAGGGTCCATAATAAGTGCCGAGCCTATGGTCTATGATGCGCGTTTTGAGTATTCGAGGAAATGTTTCGTTGGTAATGCAGATGCTGGGGTAGGTTTTTCCGTCTTTCAGCAACACATTGTAACGAGGATTGTATTTCTTAATGAGACTGTTTTCCAGTAGGAGTGCGTCTTCTTCTGTTTTGACAACTGTGTAAGAAATGTCATGAATCTTGCTCACAAGTACCTTTGTCTTGAATCGGTCCACCTCTTTGTGAAAGTATGATGCCACACGATGCTTCAATCGCTTAGCCTTTCCTACATAGATAATGGTGTGGTTATCGTCATAGAATTGGTAGCTGCCAGGCTTTTCGGGCATGTTTGAAACGATATTCTTTAAGCGTGAAAGACGCTTCTCGTCTTCGTTCTTTGTCATTTGATTTCTCCTTTATTTAAAGGCGATTTGTGCCTTTGTGTTTCACGTGGAACGCTATTCCCCTCCGCTGAACGATGTGAGTCTGTCGGCGATTGATGATCAACCGGGTTGTGAGTAAGATAAAGCTGTTTCCTCATTAGATGGTTTTCGTCTTGTGAAAAGCATCTGTTTGCACTGCGAAAAGCCGTTATTCGCATTTCGTTTAACGGCTTTTCGCAAGTGCTCTAAATATTCCTGATTTCTCGCTTGTTGCCTTGTGTCTTCTTGCTATACTTTTATAAGGCTGGAGATTTCAAGCTCGTTGTCGAAAGCTTCACGTCCGTTCATGCCCTCATTGACCAATTCGATGATGAAATTTGCATACACTTTCTTCGGATGGAATTTCTTAACGAGATCATAAGCTGCTTTCATCGTTCCGCCGGTTGCTAACAAATCGTCGTGTAAGAGAATAACGTCGGTTTCATCGATGGCGTCCTTGTGAATCTCGATCGTGTCTTTCCCATATTCCTTGGCATAGCTTTCTTGAACGGTCTCACACGGCAGTTTGCCGGGCTTTCTGCACAGGACGATACCGGCATTCAGACGTAATGCCAATGCGGATGACATCACAAAGCCTCGACTTTCGATGCCAACGATCTTGGTAATACCTTTGTCCTTGTAAAGCTCATACATCTCTTCGGTGATCTCTTTGAGACACTCTGGGTTTTTAAATAAGGTGGTGACATCTCTGAAATTGACGCCTTTTTTGGGCCAATCTGGAATACATCTCAGATTGTCTAACAATAGTTTGTTGTTCATTTTCAATGCGTTATGAATTTATTTAATACCTGTTTGTTTCACGTGAAACGATTATCTGTGGAGTAAAACGAGCAAAACATTGATGTCACTCGGCGATACTCCGGGGATGCGACTGGCTTGTGCGAGTGTCTCCGGATTGATTCTTGCAAGTTTTTGACGACCCTCAGTGGAGATTTCGTGCAGTTTTTCGTAGTCGAATCTGTCTTTGATCTTGATGCCTTCAAGGCGATGCATCTTCTCTGCTACGATTTTTTCTCGTTCAATATAACCATTATATTTCATTTTGATCTCGGCTGCTTCGGCTATTTCTTCACACCGGTTCGGGGCTGAATCAATCAATGTCTTTAATTCGGGAATGATCGTTGAGAGATTACCCAATGTGATTTGCGGACGCGCAATGAGATCAGCCACCTTGCAACCTTCATGAAGTGGGGTGGTGCCGATGGCTTCTAACTGCGCATTTATTTCTTTTGGTTTCACCGAAGTGGTGTTGCAGAAGTCTATGATACGAGTAATGGCTTCTTTCTTTTGCATCCACCAATCATACCGATTACGGTCGGCCAGTCCTATTTGATAGGCTCTCTCGGTGAGACGAGCATCAGCATCGTCTTGCCTTAATAAAATTCGGTATTCTGCACGGGATGTAAACATCCGATAAGGCTCGTCTACTCCTTTGGTGGTTAAGTCATCAATGAGTACTCCGATATAGCTTTCGTCCCGATTCATCGTGAATGTTTGGTTGCCAGTGCACTGTAAGGCGGCGTTGATCCCGGCTACAATTCCTTGTCCTCCAGCTTCTTCGTAACCTGTGGTTCCGTTGACTTGGCCGGCGAAGAACAGACCTTTCACGACCTTGGATTCTAATGTTTGTTTGAGTTGTGTCGGATCGAAGTAATCGTATTCGATCGCGTAGCCAGCTCGATAAATTCTTGCTTCGCGCAGAGCTGGTATCTGGTGAAGTGCGTTTAACTGTATGTCCATTGGCATACTGGATGAAAAACCGTTGAGATACATCTCATTTGTGCTTTCGCCTTCTGGCTCTAAAAACAGCGGGTGTTGATCTTTGTCTGGGAAAGTGACAATTTTGGTTTCGATGGATGGGCAATATCGTGGGCCCGTACTTTGAATTTGTCCGTTGAAAAGGGGCGAATCTGCAAGTCCTTGGTTAAGAATTTCGTGCGATTCTTTCGTTGTATAGCATGTCCAACACGGCAATTGTTTCAACTTCCGATTTTCACCGATATAACTGAATTGGTGAAAATCGGTTTCACCGTCTTGTCTTTCCATATCTTCGAAATGTACACTTCGGGCGTCGATGCGTACCGGTGTGCCTGTCTTCATTCGTGAAACGCGAATGCCGTGACGTGAGATACTTTCGCTGAAATGGTAAACTGCGGGTTCAGAGCATCGTCCGCCGGGAATCTGATAGCGTCCGATGTGCATCAATCCATTAAGAAATGTACCTGCGGTAACGATAATGCTTTTGGCTCGAAACTCTGCTCCCCATATCGTTCGAATGCCAACGGCTTCACCATTCTCTACAATCAGTTCGTCGGCTTGATCTTGCCAAATGCTTAAATGATCGATTTCATCGAGCTTTTTACGCCATTCTAAAATGAATTTCATGCGATCGCATTGGGCACGAGGACTCCATACGGCTGGTCCTTTACCACGATTAAGCATTCGAAATTGTATCGCTGTGGCATCGGTTATTTGTCCCATTTGTCCGCCGAGAGCATCGATCTCACGTACGATTTGCCCTTTCGCTATTCCTCCTACAGCTGGGTTGCAGCTCATTTGGGCGATTTTGTTCATGTCCATTGTGATGAGGCAGGTTTTTGCACCGAGTTTAGCAGCGGCTGAAGCAGCCTCACAGCCCGCATGTCCACCACCAATAATGAGGACATCATATTTAAATTGCATACGCTATAAGTTTCTGGATTGTTGAGCTTTTAAGCCAAGCGCAACGTATTCTCTCGTTACTTATTCCTTAGGATATTGCTAATCGCTTTCAATTTTTTTGTTTGTCGATTTGCAATCTCGCTTTCTTTACTTAAATTCTCTGCTTTTTCTTTTTTCCGCAAAAGTAAGAATTTTAATTTGATTTTTGGTGAAAAACCTTTGATTAATCACTAAAATATAGTATTTTTGCACACAAATTAGGGGTGAAACATCCTTATAAGTGGGTATTGTTTCACTTGAAAAGTGTGTCAGAAAGTTAGAAAAGCAAAACGGAAAATCAAAAAAATAACAATTAAATAATTAAAAATCAATCATTTATGTGGTTAATTAATTCATCTATCGGTAGGAAGGTGATCATGTCGGTAACCGGCATTGCGCTTGTCTTATTCCTGACATTTCATATGTCGATGAACGTAGTGGCACTCTTTTCGGGTAGTGCTTACAATTTGATTTGTGAATTTCTGGGTGCCAACTGGTATGCCGTCGTTGCTACAGTGGGCCTGGGTGCACTCACAGTGATTCACATTGTCTATGCATTTATCTTGACAGCGCAGAATCGTAGAGCACGTGGCGCAGAGCGTTATGCCGTTACCGACTGGAGTCCTAAGGTAGAGTGGGCATCGAGAAATATGCTGGTGCTGGGTTTGATTATTGTATTGGGTCTGCTGTTGCATCTTTTCAATTTTTGGTATAATATGATGTTTGCCGAGCTTCTGCATCTTCCCACGCGCTTCAGTCCGTCTGATGGCTTTGCATATATTCAGGAAACGTTCAACAATCCGGTGTTTGTCGTGCTCTATGTTGTATGGTTAGCAGCCCTTTGGTTTCATCTTTCGCATGGCTTTTGGAGTGCAATGCAGACCTTGGGAATCAATGGAAAGATTTGGTTCGACCGTTGGAAGACGATTGGTTTGGTTTATACGACCTTGCTGATGTTAGGCTTTTTAGTTGTCGTTTTAGCTTTCGCGTTCGGCTGTGCACCCAGTCTCTGTTGTCGATAATTCATCCTTTATTACGTAAAAAATAACGATTATGTCACAAATAGATTCAAGAATTCCCGAAGGTTCACTGTCAGAGAAGTGGACAAACTATAAAGCTCATCAGAAGCTTGTTAATCCCGCAAACAAACGTAAACTTGATATCATCGTCGTAGGAACGGGTTTGGCGGGTGCATCTGCTGCTGCTTCGCTTGGTGAAATGGGATTCCGCGTGTTCAATTTCTGTATTCAAGACTCTCCGCGTCGTGCCCATTCGATTGCTGCACAAGGTGGTATCAATGCAGCAAAGAACTATCAGAACGATGGTGATGCAGTCTATCGACTGTTTTATGATACGATTAAAGGAGGCGATTACCGTGCTCGTGAGGCTAACGTTTATCGTTTGGCAGAGGTCAGTGCATCGATTATTGACCAGTGTGTAGCGCAGGGGGTTCCTTTCGCTCGTGAATACGGAGGTATGCTTGCGAACCGTTCTTTCGGCGGAGTGCAGGTTAGTCGTACGTTCTATGCAAAGGGACAGACCGGTCAACAGTTGTTGCTCGGTGCGTATTCGGCCCTGAGCAAGGAAGTGCATAATGGCACGGTAAAACTCTATACACGCTATGAGATGGAAGATCTCGTTGTTATCGACGGCAGGGCCCGCGGTATTATAGCCAAGAACTTGGTAACAGGCAAGCTCGAAAGATTCGCTGCACACGCTGTATGTATCGCTACCGGCGGTTATGGTAACGCCTATTTCCTCTCTACAAACGCAATGGGCTGCAACTGTACGGCTGCTATTCAGTGTTATCGTAAGGGTGCTTATTTTGCCAATCCAGCCTTTGTGCAGATTCACCCGACGTGCATTCCCGTTCACGGAGATAAGCAATCGAAATTGACTTTGATGTCGGAGTCGCTGCGAAATGATGGTAGAATTTGGGTACCTAAGAAGCTTGAAGATGCCCAAAAACTGCAAGCTGGAACGCTTCAGGGTAGAGATATTCCCGAAGAAGATCGTGACTACTATCTTGAGCGGCGCTATCCTGCATTCGGAAACCTCGTTCCTCGTGATGTTGCCAGCCGTGCAGCGAAAGAGCGTTGTGACAAAGGCTTTGGCGTGAACAATACAGGTTTGGCCGTGTTCCTTGATTTTTCGGAAGCTATCGGACGGTTAGGTCGTGATGTAGTAGAGCAGCGTTATGGCAACCTTTTTGATATGTACGAGGAGATAACGAATGTAAGTCCCTATGAAAACCCAATGATGATCTACCCCGCAATTCATTACACAATGGGTGGAATATGGGTAGACTATGAACTGCAAACATCCATCAAGGGGCTGTTTGCACTCGGAGAGTGTAACTTCTCAGACCATGGCGCCAATCGATTAGGTGCCAGTGCGCTGATGCAAGGCCTTGCAGACGGCTATTATGTGATACCTTACACGATGCAGAATTACCTGAGCGATCAGATCACAGTGCCTCGTTTCTCTACAGATTTGCCCGAGTTTGAAGCGGCTGAGAAAGCTGTTCAGGCTGAAATCGACCTTATATATAATGTAAAGGGAGATGAGAGTGTCGACCATATTCATAAGAAACTCTACACGATCTTATGGAATAAGGTAGGTATGGCGCGTAATCTCGAAGGCTTGAAAGAGGCGCTTGTCGAGCTCAAAGCATTGCGCAAAGAGTTTTATGAGCACGTGCGCATTCCCGGAGAGAAGGAAGGTCTCAACGTGGAACTTGACAAAGCGATCCATCTTCGTGACTTTATTACGATGGGAGAGCTGATGGCTTACGATGCCATTAACCGTAACGAGAGTTGTGGCGGGCACTTCCGTGAAGAGTCGCAAACCGAGGAAGGCGAGGCCAAACGTGATGACGAGCACTATATGTATGTTGCTTGTTGGAAGTATGAAGGTTCTGATGATACCGAGCCTACGCTGTTAAAAGAGGATCTTAACTATCAATATATTAAGGTGCAAACACGAAATTACAAGTCGTAATTGCGTTTGTGAGTTTATAGGGTTACAAGTTTGTAAGTTAGATACGACTCATGTTTCCTTCGAAAAGAGGTATAGTCTCTATTAAAAACTCATCGACTCAATGACTCATCAACTTAAAAACTAACATTATAATGGATAAAAATATCAGTTTTACGCTTAAAGTTTGGCGTCAGAACGGCCCCACAGCGAAAGGTCATTTTGATACGTTCGAGATGAAAGACATCCCAGGTGACACCTCATTTCTCGAAATGTTGGACATTCTTAACGAACAGTTGATCGAAGAAAACAAAGAACCCTTTGTCTTTGATCACGATTGTCGCGAGGGCATTTGCGGTATGTGTTCGCTCTATATCAATGGACATCCGCACGGACCGGCCACCGGAGCCACTACGTGTCAGCTCTATATGCGCCGCTTCAACGACGGAGACGTCATCACGGTAGAGCCTTGGCGTTCGGCCGCATTCCCTGTAATTAAAGACTGTATGGTCGATCGAGGAGCCTTCGATAAGATTATCCAGGCCGGCGGTTACATCAGCGTACGCACCGGTCAGCCGCAAGATGCCAATGCAATTCTTATCCCCAAAGAGGCTGCCGACGAGGCAATGGACTGCGCTACGTGCATAGGTTGTGCTGCTTGTGTGGCTGCCTGCAAGAACGGTTCAGCTATGTTGTTCGTCAGTTCGAAGGTAAGTCAGTTGGCATTGTTGCCCCAAGGCCGTCCCGAAGCTGCTCGTCGAGCTAAAGCTATGGTGATGAAGATGGAGGAGTTAGGTTTTGGTAACTGCACGAATACGCGTGCCTGCGAGGCCGAATGTCCGAAGAACGAGTCGATAGCGAATATTGCTCGTCTTAACCGCGAGTTCATCGCTGCCAAACTCAACGACTAATTATCAATTACGCTTGGCGTAATTCAAATATTAAGGGCACATCGGTTATGGATCGATGTGCCCTTTTTCATGACCATTTGCATCATTTCCCGTTTCTTTTTGTTGTCTTGATACTGATTGATTATCGGTGAAACCTATTCCGATTAACCGTTAGCTGCCGTGCAATTAATGGTCAATCGCAGGCTGAATAGCGGTTAGTCGCAACGCGCTTAACGGTGGGCTGAAATGGTTTGATGCTCGAAAAAAGAGGCTGTTTGCTTGCCTCTCAGAAAGATAATGCGTATATTTGTCAACTGAATTTATAAAAATTACAAAGCCAAACAGATGCAACAACACGATATGAAGGCCGCACTGAAACATGATAAAGCTCTGAGCCAAATCTCTGTTGAGATTGAAGGGCACATTGCTCTTGTTGAATATGATTTACGCGATGGGATGCTTGACATTGTGCACACGTATGTTCCAAAACCTTTGGAAGGTCGTGGAATCGCTTCCGAATTGGTTCGTGCAGCTTATGATTATGCTCGCGAACAGGACGTTAAACCTGTGGCCACATGTTCTTATGCCGCGGCTTGGTTGGAAAGGAATTCCCAAAAAGTGCGATGAAAAGGGGAATTTTTGCTTTTGTTATGTGCATGATCGCCATGTGCATGACTGCTCAACGGGAGGGGAGAACAGCCGAATCGTTGAGAAAACAAGGGCTTGTCAATGTGCAACGATTGGATCCGTCCATCTTCGTTTCGTTGATGTATGCTCGTGCCGATAACTTTACGGGGAGCGTGCTTTATGACGATTTGCGCACAGCATATCTGCATCCGCAGGCGGCTGAAGCATTGGTCAAAGCGCAGCGACGGTTAAAGGTTTTGCGGCCGGATCTGAGTCTGAAAGTATATGATGCTGCACGGCCAATGACGATACAGCAACGGATGTGGAATCTGGTGAAAAACACGTCTAAAAATATATATGTCAGCAATCCCGCTCATGGCGGAGGACTCCATAATTATGGGTTGGCCGTGGATATTACACTATGCACTCTGCGCGGCGACAGCATTCCGATGGGCACTCGTGTGGATGCCATGACGCCGCTTTCGCATATCGATCGTGAGGGAGAACTGGTTGCTGCGCATCGCATCAGCCGTCAGGCACAACGCAATCGGGAACTCCTGCGTGCTGTGATGCAGTTTGCTGGATTCCGTCCGTTGCGCACCGAGTGGTGGCATTTCAATTTCAAGACGCGTGCCCAAGCCCGAAAGTCATATCGGGTGATCCACTAATATGTTTGGTAATGATTGATTCTTTGACCTTAGATTTTGCCAATCAGCATGCCGATGATGATGTGCAGCAGTTGGCTTTGCAGGCTGCACGTTGGCCAGGAATAGACCTTCTGCAAGCGATTGATCAGATTCGGGGGCACCGAACAGCACGTATCAAATTACCATCATGGGCCGCTGTGCCTGACATTGTTTATCCGCCGCATCTTTCGATGGAGCAATGTTCATCCGAACAAACGGCTGTTTACAAGGCCAACATTGCTCAACGACTGGGCGGTGAATCGTTTGTTGATCTCACGGGAGGCTTTGGAGTGGATTTTGCTTTTATCTCACAGGGATTCAAAAAGGCTGTTTATGTGGAGCAACAAGCGCATTTATGCGAGGTGGCTCGACATAATTTCGGGTTGCTTGGATTGTCGCAAGCACGTGTAATGTGTGTGGATAGCATTGCGTTTTTGCATGAAATGGAGCCTGCGAGTTTGATTTTCGTCGATCCGGCACGCCGTAATGAGTATGGCGGGAAGGCCTTTGCGATCGGTGATTGCACGCCTGATATTCGACAAATCGAAATGGAGTTGCTTGAAAAAGCGACCCATGTGCTGATTAAACTGTCGCCGATGCTTGATTGGCATAAGGCAGTTGCCGATCTTGAAAGTATCGACCGTGTGGTCGATGAAGTGCATATTGTGGCCGTGAAAAATGAATGTAAGGAATTGCTTCTGGTGCTTTCGAAAGGTGGAAAGCATAAGAATAAACCGCGGCAAGTGTTGTGTGTGAATGATGGCAGCGTCTTCTCGTATATCGAAGACGATGAAACGAAGAGTTCATTAAGACTTTTTGAGGCTGAAATACACAGCGGAATGCACCTCTATGAGCCGCATTCCGCTGTTATGAAAGCTGGATGTTTCGGTCTGCTTTCGAATAAATTCAATGTTGAAAGCCTTGCTCACGACTCTCATTTATTTGTTTCCGAAGACGTCGTTACGGGTTTTCCAGGCCGTCATTTTCGTATAAATGAGGTGGTTTCAATGAATAAAAAGGTACTCAAAAAAGCCTTTTCTTATATTCGGCAAGCCAATATCGCTGTGCGAAATTTCCCTCTTTCCGTGGCTGAACTGCGTCGGAAACTGCGTTTGAAAGATGGTGGCGATATCTATCTTTTCGCTACTACCGATGTTGTTGGCCGTCATGTACTGCTTATTTGCAGCAAAATGGGGTAGGGGATCAGTTTAGAAGCGGATCGGTCCAAACCTCAACACCGATGCATATTTGCCGTTTTGGCGAAACTGATAAATCGTAAACAGCCGACTATTATCCACTGGTGAGCTACCACCTTTATAAAAAGGTGCACCGTCATCTTCTATATCCATCGACAAGTCGGGGTAATCGGCCTCCATCTTTTTAGCAATCAACTGTGTGAAACGCTGTGCGCTGTGTTTATCTTTCGATAAAACTGTAAACCGTGCTTCGTTAAGTACGATGTTGCCAGACTTGTTTTGTCCGAATTTGAAGTTCACTTGGTGAAACCGAATGCCCATAAACTGCACGTCATTATACGTCAGTTGTTGTTCGGTAGCTATCGCCGGTTTTCCGAATTGAGCTTCGATCTGTTGCACGGCTTGTGTATAATCCATGCCGAATGTCATTCCCGACACACTGGCTTCTTGTTTTGCGCTTCCGGTTACGGACAAGATTAGCGCAAAGGCAAGAGTGAATAATTTTTTCATTTTTTGTTGTTAATCGTGTGGTTTTATGCCGCAAAGTTAATCAAAAAAGTCTTAAATGGCCAAGACTTTGTTAAAAAACATTGACTAAAAGGGTGAAATGGAAAGAAAAAAGGAAGTCGACTCACTTATGAGTCGACCTACTTCATTTGTTATTTTCAGTTGAGTTTACTCTTCTACAACAGAAAAATCATCTTTACCTACGCCGCAAAGCGGGCACACCCAATCCTCGGGGATGTCTTCAAAAGCTGTTCCAGGTTCGATGCCACTGTCGGGATCGCCTACTGCGGGATCATAAATATAACCGCAAGTTTCGCAAATGTACTTTTTCATCATGTTTTGTTTCTTAGTTATTAATCAATCTATTGTTTATCAAAATCTATAATTTTGTTTGCAAAATTCGTTCCACCCGGTCGGCGATTTGTGCCGGGGTGATGTCGTTCAAGCATGCATAATCGCCGCGTAAACAGGGTTTGTTGCCGTAGACGGAGCATGGACGACAGGGCAAATCCAATTGAACGGCATTGTCGGCCAACTGATTCCATCCCATAAAACCGGCCAAAGGATGAGTTGCTCCCCATACACTAACCACTTGAGTGGCTGTGAGTGAAGCCAGATGCATATTAGAGCTGTCCATCGAAATCATCGCATCAAGATGACTCATGAGTATAAGTTCCTGTTCCAATCCTGCCAAAACGTCGGGTACACAAATGCACTGCGCATGACGTACAGCCATGTCGGCGAGTTGTTTTCGCTCTGTTTCGCCGCCTCCAAACAAGAAAATGCGACACGAGGAGTGCCTTTGGGTCAGCAAATCAATTACTTCTTCCATCTTCGGGAGCGGATAAATCTTGCCGCGATGGGCCGCAAATGGCGCAACACCGATCCATTGTTGGAAAGACTTTTTACTACCGATGGCCGCAGGAAGGAGTTGCAAGTTGCCTCCGCTTGGTGGAAAGATAGACCGGAAATCGAGTTTCACGGGATAACCAAGACGTGCAAACACGTCGGCGTAATTTTGAAAAGCGGTGGGCTGTTGCACCAATTTCTTACAGTGTTTGGCCGTGAGCCAACGTTTTCCTCGGCGTTGTTTATTGATGTGTGCCACCTTATTGCGGCTGAGACAGAACCGCATTCGTAAGTATTTCGAGCGCAACACGTCGTGCAGATCGGCCACAGCCGTAAAGCGTTTGGCTGCCAACCGACGATAGAGTGCATTGAGTCCGCCGACACCTCGATACTCTTTCTTTATGTCGCAGCCATAAAGCCAACGTTAGGTGGCAACTTTTCGAAAAGTACACGAGCAAAAGGTCGACTCAAAACAGTGATGCGCACCTCGGGATATTGCTTGGCCAACGAATCAATGACGGGCACAGCCATGGCCACATCGCCCATAGCGGAAAACCGAATGACGAGGATGTGCTCCGTTTTCATTTCTTGGCGTAAAGCACGGGATTGGTGGACGGATCGTTATACATCTTCATTTGTCTGTAAACTTTCATATATTTCCGTCCCGCCTCGATGTCGTCGAGCAGCTGATCGATAGCTGTTCCGAGATCAATTTGCTGTTCGAGCAGCACGTTCAACTTGCTGCGACACTTGTCTATGTGTGCATCGTCGGCATCGGTGCGCTCTGCTTGTTCGCGCATATGATAGATTTTCAGGGCCAAAATAGACAATCTGTCCACTGCCCAAGCCGGACTCTCGGTGTTGATCCGTGCATCCGGCAACACATTTACATCGCTATATTTCTGCCGAAAATGGCTGTCGATCTGCTCCACAAGGTCTGTCCGGTCTTGATTAGACAGATCTATGCGGCGTTTCAGCGACAAGGCATCAGCGGGATTAATGTGGGGATCTCGGATGATATCTTCTAAATGCCATTGCACCGTGTCGATCCAGCATTTCAGATAGAGTCGGTTGTTGATCGACTCTCTTTCATACGGGTTATTGATCGGTGTATCCACGTTGTCTTTCACGTGATAATCTTCAATGGCTTGATTGAAAATTCGGTTACAGCTTTCGCTAAATGACATGGCTCGATATGTTTTTTATTTGATGCAAATATAGAAATTTAAGCGATCATAACCAAAAAAAAGTACTGTTTTTTAGTTTTTTAGGGTTTCTCTGCATGCCTTTTTACCGGCATTTCTCACATTGTATTGAGAATGCCTTATATCCCATTGAATTTCAAATATATACAAATCTTTTTGCAACTAACTGTTATATACCGTGTAAATAAGCATTAATGACACGACAACTGAGCGTTAGTTGCTCTGTGATTAACGGTTAATTGCAGCATGCAGAATCGTTTCCCGGGTGTTAATTCCGTCTTTCCATCACGAAGTATCGTGGTCTGCGCTTCACTTCGGTGTATATTTTTCCGACGTAAACACCGGTGATTCCGACGCCGGTCGTTACTACGCCGCCGATAAACCAAAGTGAAGTGAGGGTAGAAGTCCAGCCTTGTATCGTATTGCCTTGGGCGTATTCAATCAACGCAAAGCCAATCATCACAACCGAAACCAATGTCATCAGCAGCCCGATGACGGTAATCCATTTGAGCGGAGCTGTCGAAAACGACGTTATTCCGTCGACAGAGAAGCTGAGCATCTTATGCAATGGATACTTGGATTGCCCTGCCGTGCGCGCAGTCCGATTGTAAAACACGAAACCTTCATTGAATCCTAACTGACGAACTAAGCCTCGGAGAAAGAGATTCCGTTCAGGAAACGCCAGCAGTGCACGTACAGTCCGTGCGGTCATCATTCGATAATCGGCGTGGTTATAAATCATTTCCTGATCCACGGAACGCATCAGTCGATAAAAAGTTTGTGCCGTAAAGCGTTTGAAGAACGCATCTGTTTTGCGCTCTTTACGCACGCCATAGACGATGTCGCAGCCCTGCTTGACTTGCTTAACCATATCGATAATGGCGTTCTCATCATCTTGCAGGTCGGCATCTATCGATACAGCAGCATCGCATTGGTCGACAGTCTGCTCCAATCCGGCCCACAATGCGCGCTGATGTCCTACATTATGAGACAGTCGGATACCTGAAATGTTGGCGAATTTCTCGGTGAGTTGACAAATCAAAGGCCACGTCTTGTCACTGCTTCCATCGTCGACAAGCATTAAACGAGCCTCTGTTGCCGTCTCGTCTCGCAGCCTATCGACCACTGTCTGCAACTTATCCACTGCCCAACAGAGCACTTCCTCTTCGTTGTAACACGGAATAACAATATAAATTTTCATCATTTTTAGCGTATGGGGGGGTGGTTAAAAAGCCTCTATCCGAGATGTTCGGCATCCCGAATAGAGGCTTTTCGTATCATTTCAAACTGTCAGCCTTATTTCATTTTAGCCTTTAATAGGGTGGGAATTTCGCTCGTTTCGCGTGCAACCGGTACGCCGGCAGCTTCAAAAGCAGCCACTTTCTCGGCCGCAGTACCCGATCCGCTGGAGATGATTGCACCCGCGTGGCCCATCTGTTTGCCTTTGGGTGCCTCGCGACCGGAAATGAATGCCACTACGGGTTTGGTCACACAGCGTTTGATATAATCAGCAGCGCGCTCCTCGGCATCGCCTCCTATCTCGCCGATTAGTGCGATACTGTCGGTCTCCGGGTCGTTTTGGAACAGTTCGAGAAGGTCTTGGAAGTAGAGGCCTACGATGGGATCGCCACCTACTCCCACAGCAGTTGACTGTCCAAAACCGTTTGCCGTGAGGTTAGCTACGACCTCGTAAGTCAGCGTTCCGCTGCGACTGATTACGCCGGTATGTCCTTTCTTGAAGATGTTTGTTGGCATAATGCCCACCATGCTCTCATCAGGTGAGATGAGTCCGGGGCAGTTCGGCCGATGAGATTGGCCCCTTTGTCACGGATATAGCGGTAAGCCTCTACCACATCGAGCGTCGGAACGCCCTCGGTGATACAGATAATAAGTTTAATGCCGCTGTCGGCAGCCTCGAGCATCGCATCTTTTGCAAACGCAGCCGGTACGAAGATTACAGATGTGTTGGCGTTAGTAGCCTTCACAGCATCCTTAACCGTGTTGAAAACAGGTATCCCTGCAACCTCTTGTCCGGCCTTCCCGGGCGACGTTCCGCCTACAACGTTGGTGCCATACTCTTTCATTTTCGTTGCGTGGAATGCGCCGTCACGACCTGTTATGCCTTGAACGATCAGTCGTGTATCTTTATTTATCAATATACTCATTTTGTTTTCGGTTTTTAAGTTACGACTATTCGGTTATCGGTTCAACATTTGGCAGCCAGTTCTACAGCCATCTTTCCGGCCTCGCCCATCGTGTGCGCCACGTTGAATTTGGTGCCTTTGAGTAGCTCTCGGCCCTCTTTCTCGTTGGTTCCGGTTAGTCTTATCACGATCGGCATCGTGGTATCGATGAGCTTGAATGCCTCGATCAGCCCCTTAGCCACATCATCGCAGCGGGTGATTCCACCGAAGATGTTGATCAAAACTACCTTTACGTGCTTATCAGAGAGCAACAGTTTCATTGCTTCTACAATCTTCGTGGGGTTGGAACTACCACCAATATCGAGGAAGTTAGCCGGATTTCCGCCGTAAAGTTTAATCATATCCATCGTGGCCATTGCTAAACCGGCCCCGTTGACCATACAACCGATTTCGCCACCGAGGTTTACATAGCTGAAGCCTTTATCCTTAGCGTCTTGTTCTTTACGCTCTTCGGGCGTGGGTTCAAACAATTCGAACACGTCGGGATGACGGAAGAGGGCATTGTTATCGAATGTCATCTTGGCATCGATGGCTTTCAGTTTGCCGTCGCCTGTCAGTACAAGCGGGTTGATTTCGGCCAGAGACGCATCCTTTTCTTTGAACAGTCGATAGAGATTTTGCAGCAAAGGAACGGCTTGTTTTATCTGAGCCATATCGTCGAAGAGCGTGAATGCGGCCTCGCGAGCTTTGTAATCGGGCAGCCCTAACAGCGGGTCGATGGGTATTTTGATGATTTTCTCGGGCGTATCCTTAGCTACCGCCTCGATGTCCATACCTCCTTCGCGGCTGAGCATCAGTATGGCCGACTTTGATTTACGGTCGATGACGATGCTTACATAATACTCCGATGCGATATCAACAGCCTCGCCGACGAGCACTCTGTCGACAGTGAAACCCTTGATATCCATCCCCAGAATCTGCGTTGCATACTGTTTGATTTCGGCTTCATCCTTACCCAGCTTCACGCCGCCGGCTTTTCCTCGGCCGCCTGTGTGTACTTGGGCTTTTACGACAGCGCGTTCCACCCCCAGTTTTCTGTAAGCTTCGACAGCCTCTTCTGCCGTGTGGCACACCAAACTGTTGTCCACCGGCAAGCCATATTTGGCAAAAAAGGCCTTTGCCTGATACTCATAGACTTTCATAGTAAATCAAATTAGTTTAATATTAATGTTTAAATCAGTGCTGCAAATATAGATAAAATTTTTCAAGTCGAGCCTAATCAAATCCCATTTTTTCTGTGATTGCGATTAAAAAAGAGGTTTTCCTCGATTTCCAAGTCCATCTCTCTCTTATTGGGGAAGCCGGAGTGGGTTTCTGATTCATCGTTAGTTGCATTGCAACTAACGATGAATCGCCGTGCAACTAACGGTTACTTGGCTTGCAACTAACCATTAGTTAAAAATCGATCAAATCTTGTCTGCTTGTTTACTTGTCGACTTGTCAGTTATAATTGAATTACCGTCATGGTGTTTTTTCACTTTAAAATGGTCGAAACCCTTGCCGTAAACGCCCATGACAGCACTTTGCGTGACGAAAGCATGAGGATCAATGTCGTCGATCATACGATAAAGCAGGCCTGCTTCACGCTGCTTGGTGACCACGATCAACACTTTCAGGTTGTTGCCCGAGTAATAACCGCGGGCGTCGATAACGGTGCAACCGCGGTGAGGAGCTCTGCCGTGATGCGCTCGCATATCTCGTCGTAACGATCGGAGATAATAAGAAATTGCACGGAACGGCGCCCAGAGTTGACCACTTGGTCTAAAACGAAAGCCGTGATGATGAGTACCACGTAGCCGTAGATCACTTGTTCCCAACTGTGCAACACCACATAACTGAGCGTTACGATGGTCATATCGCAGAGAAGAACCACCCTTCCGAGCGAAATGTCGCGATATTTGTTGACGATTGCGGCCACAATGTCCGAACCTCCGGTGCTTCCATTGAACGAGAGTCCATATCCGATGCCCACTCCGCAGAATACTGCGCCGATGATGCTAGCCATAAATGGTTGGTCGGTCAATATCGTGGGGTGAGGGAAAAAATTGCGAAATGCGGCAACGAACATCGTGAGCAACACTACGCCATAGATCGTTTTGATGCAGAATTTGAGGCCTAACACCTTCAAAGCAATGGCCAAAAGCACTGCATTTACCCCGAAATAGGTCACCTGAACCGGCACTTTTGCACCCCAGAACACAATCGAAGAAAGTCCTGCAACACCGCCAGTGCTGATGTTGTTAGGCAACAAAAAGATGGTCCATCCAATGCAATAAGAGAGCATTCCGACGGCAATCATCACATAATCCATGATTTCTCGATAAAGTGTTTTGCGTGTGATTCGTTCCATTTTATGATCTTTTGAATGTTTTTTATCGATGCAAAGGTAGACCAAGTTTGATACACCGCAAAATAATAACACGAAAATAGCATCACAGAAGCAACTCTTTTGTGGATTAATTTCGCTATCTTTGCACTTCAAAGGAATGCCAAACGACAGAATGAACGACGACTTTGATATCAGAGGCGAACGTATTTCGCCGGCCGAACGCGACTTCGAGAATGCACTGAGACCGCCTAAATTCGCCGACTTCAGCGGTCAGACGAAAGTGGTGGAGAATTTAGAGGTGTTTGTAGAAGCTGCTAAATACCGCGGCGAACCGCTCGATCACACGCTCCTTCACGGGCCGCCGGGCTTGGGAAAGACCACGCTGAGCAATATCATTGCCAATGAATTGGGCGTGGGATTCAAGTTAACGAGCGGTCCGGTGCTTGATAAGCCGGGCGATTTAGCGGGTATTCTCACCTCGCTTGATGCTAATGACGTGCTGTTTATCGATGAAATTCATCGTCTTTCACCCGTTGTCGAAGAGTATCTTTACTCTGCAATGGAAGACTTTCGCATCGATATAATGATTGATAAAGGTCCTTCGGCACGGTCAATACAAATTGATCTCAATCCGTTTACGCTCGTTGGAGCCACCACTCGCAGCGGTTTGCTCACGGCTCCGTTGCGTGCCCGCTTCGGCATTAACTTGCATTTGGAATATTATGAGCCCGAAGTACTGGCGCGAATTATTAAGCGTTCGGCTTCGATTCTGAATGTTCCGATAGACAATGAGGCTGCTATTGAACTCGCACGACGCTCTCGCGGTACGCCCCGAATTGCCAATGCGTTGCTCCGCAGAGTGCGAGACTTTGCACAAGTAAAGGGCGATGGGCGTATCGATACAACCATATCGCGTCTCTCTCTCACGGCTTTGAATATCGATCAGTATGGTTTAGATGAGATAGATAATAAGATTCTGCTCACGATTATCGATAAATTTAAAGGCGGTCCGGTGGGAGTCTCGACCATTGCGACAGCTATCGGCGAAGACAGCGGCACCGTGGAAGAGGTTTATGAGCCGTTCCTTATCATGGAGGGATTCATCAAGCGCACGCCCCGCGGCCGTATGGCAACCGAACTTGCGTATCAACATTTCGGCCGAAATATATTTAACAGCACCGCGAGACATCCTGGATTGTTTGATGAATAAAAATATGAAGACAGGCCTTTTTATAGGAAGTTTTGACCCGTTCACTATTGGACACGATGCTGTTGTGCGTCGAGCGTTGCCGTTGTTCGATCGAATTGTCATTGGAGTAGGGGTCAATGAGCGTAAGAAATATATGTACAGCTCTGACGTAAGGGTGAAAAGCATTGCCGAACTCTATGCCGCCGAGTCTCGAATAGAGGTCAAAGCCTATAACGATTTGGCTGTAGAGTTTGCACATCGAGAGGGTGCTTGGTTCATCATTAAAGGTGTTCGGAGCATCAAAGACTTTGAATACGAGCGTGAACAAGCCGATATCAATCGGCAGATCGGCGGTATAGACACCATCCTTTTCTATGCAGAACCGAGGATGGAAAGTATCAGCTCGACAATGATTCGTGAACTGATACACTTCGGAAAAGATGTAAGTGAATTCTTACCAATGAAGAAATGATTACATATAACAGTGAAAACATCAAAATGCCGAGGCTGAAACGGCGCGAGACTTCGGCTTGGATAGAGACCGTTGCAGCTACTTACGACCGTCGGATAGGTGAAATTGGCTATATGTTTGTAGATGATGAGAAGATACTTGAAGTCAATCGGGAGTATCTCGGACACGATTATTATACCGATATTATCACTTTTGATTATGATGAAAGCGATGTTCTCAATGGTGATATCGTGATAAGTGTCGACACGGTGCGTAGCAATGCCGAGCAGTTTGGCAAGTCGTTCGACGACGAGTTGCACCGGGTCATCATCCACGGCATTCTTCATCTCTGCGGCATTAACGATAAAGGTCCCGGTGAACGTGAGTTGATGGAAGCCGCAGAAGACAGAGCACTCACACTGCTTAAGCTGCTTTCGGACAAACAATAGACGTTCAGTGGTCTGCCGATGAATTCAACTGAAAGTTTATTTCTTCATTAGGAAGGCATCAGCATCATTGAGAACAGGGAACTCCTGACGGAATTTCACCAACGCGGTCATATCCAATTGTGCCGTAGCTTCGCATTCGCGGTTAGCCTCACAAGCTGCAAGGGTATTGCCATAAGGGTCGAGAATAACGGATGCTCCGCAATATTCGCACTGTGGATCACGCCCCACGCGATTGACTCCCACCACAAAGCACTGATTCTCTATGGCTCGGGCACGCAGCAATGTACGCCACGCAGCAATGCGAGATGTAGGCCAATTGGCCACGTACAGAATGCAATCGTAGTCTTTCTGATTACGACTCCACACAGGAAAACGCAAGTCATAACACACCTCCAATAAGAATCTGATACCTCGAAAAGCAACAATTACGCGTTCATTACCACGTGTAAAGCATTTATCTTCACCGCTGTACGTGAAGAGATGACGCTTGTCGTAAATGTCGACGTGCCCATTCGGCTGAACGAAATAGAATCGGTTGTAAAATCTTCCGTCGTCATTTACGGCCACCGAACCTGCTATTGCCGCATCGCATCGGGTCGCTTTGCATTTCATCCAGTACAGAGTCTCACCATCATTCGGCTCTGCAAGTCCGTCGGGTTGCATTGCAAAGCCTGTCGAAAACATCTCGGGCAATACATAGAGATCAGCTCCTCGTTGCCTGTCGATAGCCTCGTCTGCCGCCCGAATATTGCTTGCGGGATCGGCCCAAATGATATCTCGTTGCAGTATCGATACTCTCATAGCTGCCCAGCTTCTACCATTAGCACCACGCGTTCAGTCAAACGGTCGACGCCGTTGGGGTCATACTGCTTTTTAAGACTGGCTCCGAACATCCACGCAAAGGCCT
Organism: Hoylesella enoeca JCM 12259; assembly: GCF_000613405.1. Taxonomy (GTDB): domain Bacteria; phylum Bacteroidota; class Bacteroidia; order Bacteroidales; family Bacteroidaceae; genus Prevotella; species Prevotella enoeca. The sequence continues at coordinate 23,144 of NZ_BAIX01000005.1, forward strand.
GATAAAAGCCTGCACGCACCGGACCGAGAATGGCTTGGATAAGATTATACGACGTGGAATTACATTCACGGTAAACCAATTTGATGAGAAGTTTACCCTGCGCGTAAGTCAATTTTTTCATTCTCGGCGTGTATTCCTGCTTGATACTTTGCTCAACGTTTTTGAGATGTGCGTCTCTTGCCTTCTTGTTTGGTAAGGTTTGAAGATAGTCATAAGTTTCAAGAATAATCGTGTTGCATTCTTTTGCAATAGGCAAAACTTTCTTAACGTTATACACCAAACGATTGAATGCTTGTTGTTGCTGCGCATCTTTGAACACGATAGGCGGATAAACGTAGACGTTATTCAGTTCGACATATTGAATGCTATCGCCTCTGAGCAACACTTTGCCTACTTTTACCATTGGCACAAACGTGGGATCGTTCATGTCCACGACACGATCTTCGGGATTGACATGTCCCGGACGGTCAGTCTGCGCCCGCATCTGCGAGGAACAAAACGTTACAATGGCCGATAGTATGATTATCTTCCATCTCATCGGTTGCAAATTTACAGATATTTTCTTACATCCACTCACATCTTTATTGATATTTAATATCCCCTCCAAGTCCTCGAAAAAAGGAGGTGGAATAGGTCTAAGGGGATTATCAATGCTCAATGGCTAATTCTCAAATGGCGGTAAAGCTGTTTCCAATTAAGTGTCGGTCATGGTCCGAATCACCGTTATTTGCAGCTTCATTCACCGTTGGTTGCACTGCCATTGGCGGTGAGTTGGAATACTGATTGTATGTGATTGATTCATAGTGGAATAGAAAGTGACTTCCGCTAATATAAAAAGGAGAGACATGCCGGGGCATATCTCTCCTTGAAAGGGGGATCAACCGATCGTGTGAAGATCAATAATTGGGGCCTTCGCCGAAGTTGGGCGCACCTTTGTCATACCACACGCGCTCGGTGTTGAGCAATGAGGGGTTCTGTCCATCGGTGAAAGTGAAGCCCTGCTCTTGTGCTGCTGCAATGATGAATGGTTTCATCTTGTTGAAGTCTTTGGGCTCGGTGATGTAGAACCTACGCGGTATTTCGGTGTTCGCTTTCATGCTGACCCATGGGATGAGATTGCTTCCCACCTTGGGAATACCCGTGCGGCGTACGGTGACGAACTGCTCGAGGGGTTGATAGTAGAAGTGAAGGTAGAGCTGAATATAGATCTTTTCGAGGTCTGCAGCTTTGTTTCCTGTCAACTGGTAATCGGCGTTAGCCATCATGTTTGCGATTTCCGTGTCGCCGTAAGTGACGGGTTTGTCGAACGGATCATTGCAATGTGCCTGATTGTAATAGGGTATTTTGTTGAGCGTTGCCAGTCTGTTGTAAGCCTTTGCGGATGCTTCGACACCTGTTTTGAAGTAACTGGCAGCCGATTTAGGCAGATTTGCACCGAGCAATTTAAATTCGGCGAGATAGAGATTGACCTCGGCTGTGCTCAGAGTCATTTCATAAAGCGGGTTGTCTTCGGTGTCTTGCACGACCTTTCCCTTAGGAGCTGTGGGGAAAGTGAAGTCTACGCGTCCGCGCACCATCTCTTCATTAAATGTGGAGTAAGGACGATAGGTTTTCGATGCATCGCCGTCTGTGACTTGCCAACGTGTCGAAACGAAGTAGTTGTTAGCACCGATGTAATTCTTGTCATCGTTCAAATTGATTCCGATAGGAATACCGTAATAACGCACCCAAGGTTCGCCGTCGCCTTTCCAACTGGTGAAATGCTTGTGGCCCGACGCATCGGTGGTGTAGTTTACGTTGTCAAGGATATATTGGGGAACAGCACATTTGGTGTCGCCTTTGGCTTGAGCGTCGAAGAAAGCTTGTATAACCTCAGAGTTGAAACTGTTCTTTGTGAACATCACGAGCATGCGGGGATCGTGGTTTTTCTTCATAAAGTCGAGTACATTCTTGCTTGTTGCGCCGAGACCTACATCGTTTCCGGTGCCGTAAGTGTTGTCGCCACCATCGCCGCCAGTACCTTTATTATATACGTAATCATCTTCGATAGAGCTCATGATGTTAGCTTCGCTCGCGCCAACTTCCTCTGCCAGTTTGATGGCACGTGCCCTATCTTGATGCAATAGCCGCACGGCGAGTTTGAGTTTCACACCGTTAGCAAATTTAAGCCATTTCGAAGTGTTGCCGTTATAGGCCAAATCGTTGTCTCCGAGAGTTGCTTGCGACTCTTTGTGAGCTGCAAGTGTCTTGATATCTGCATCGATTTCAGAAATCCATTGATCGAAAAGCTCTTTCTGCGAATCGTATTTCGGGGTGAGCGTGCCACCATAACGGAAGTTAACAGCTTCGCTATAAGGCATGGATCCATACATATCGCAGTCATAAAGTGCCATATACACCGAGAGCGTATTGGCCATAGCCTGATGTCTTGATATTGTTTGGCCTTTTCGGAATCCATTTCATCGATGGTTTTATGGATTTCTTTCTCATACTTTTTAGCCTCAACGTAACGCGATCCGGCACCACCCAGTTCCCCCATTTGGTTGAACAGGTCGCCAAAACTGCCTGATGGCGTGTAAGCTTGGGCGAATTTAGACACATAATTGGCGTCGTAAAACCAAAATAAATAGTCGAATGGCTGATAGGCTACTTGTTCTTGGGTGAACAAGTATTTAACATCGGCCTTGTTGATAATCGACGGATCGGTGTTGATTTTAGCATACTCGTCTGCGCTGCAACTTGCAGTGAGGATGAGCGTAGCGTCAACAGGGCAGCCGCAAAGGGCTTCATGATATTCTTGTATTTCATAATTTGGTATCTCGTTAGAATGTTGCGTTAATGGTGAAAAGATAACTTGCCGTGTAAGGTGAGAATGAACGCATACGGAATTGAGAGGCTCCTGTGCCACGAATAGACTCAGGATTCTCGTGGTTTGGTGCCGTATTGAGTAAGTAAGCAAGGTTACGCCCAGTGACACTCACAGAGAGTGCCTTGGCGCCCAAGTGTCGATAAATGCTCGAAGGGAATGCATACGAAAGAGTGATTTCACGCAATGCAATGTAATTCAATTTCTTGAATCAATCGTTGTTGATGACTCCCTGCCCCCAATTGTTCTTAAAATACGCAGTCGTTTGTAAATGAGCAGGCTCCACATAGCCTTTTTCGTAAGCCTCTTGATAAGTCTTTCCGCTGACGTCTTGCTGTTTCCCCGAAGGCGTGGTGACGATTGTTCCCTTGTCAAAAACAACATCAGGAATGAAGCCATCAGTATATTTGACACCTTTGGAATCAGCATATTGGCTGATCCATTCAATGCCTTTACGATATTTCTCGGTTGTTCCTGCAAAACCGTAAGCCGTTGCATAGCGTGAATTATAAGATGCAACATAACCGCCGAAACGTGCATCGAGCAGCATATAAAGGCTCACATTCTTATAGCGCAGCGTGGTGTTGAGTGATCCGAGGAAGTCGGGAAGCATCGAACCCACCTCTTTTACGGTGCCGCCTCGCTTATAATAAACGGTTCGGTAATTGTTCGTATAACCGACAATAGGCTTTCCTGTGGCTTCGTCTGTCTTCATCCAAGAGTCTGACATCAGCATTCCGTAAGTGGAACCGATCTTTGCCACCGAGCCGATTCGATAGTTTCCGTAATCGGGATAACCATCAAGCACGATGTAAGAAGCCACGTCTTCACTCAGCGAAACAACCTTATTGCGGTTGCGGGTATATGTGAAATTGAGATCCCATTGCCAATCGCGGTTTTTGATCGGAGTTGTATTCAGAGCGAGTTCGATACCAGAGTTCTGAATGTTTCCAGCATTGATAAGCTCTGTTTTTACGCCCGAGAAGTAGGGAACGTCGATAGACATGATTTGATTTCGCGTGTTTTCACGATAGTAAGTGAAGTCAATTCCGATGCGACTATCCACGAATCGCCAGTCAAGTCCTATCTCCCAAGCGTTCTTACGCTCTGGTTTGAGGTCCGTACTCTTGATTTTGTCGTCCAAAGAAAGGCCATATATCTTGTTATCTCCTTTGGAATAGGTCTTCAATTCGTATCCGGAATTGATGTAATAAGGTGATGTGTCATTACCCACTTGTGCCCAAGAAGCGCGTATTTTGGCAAAAGACACCCACGAGGGAAGCTGTTTCTTGAAGCTCTCGGTGATGATCCACGAACCCGAAACAGACGGATAGAAGTACGAGAAATTGCCTCTTCCATAGCTGTAAACCAATGCCGACGACCAGTCATTACGTCCGGTGATGTCTAAGTAGAGCTGATTCTTCCAGCTTCCACCCACTGCAAAGATCGTGGAAACAATGCGCTTGGTGTTGAATTTGTATCCCTCGAAGCCCGCTTGTTTCTTTGAATTCTTGATAAAGAATTGATTGGGAACGATCAATCCGTCGTTAGTCCACTCGGAATGATACTGTGCGTGCTGATTGAAATATTCTTCGCGAAGGAATCCGTGCACCTCAAATTCATCATTAATTTGCTTATTGAGGTTGGCCACGGCATAGAGATTCTCTTGCGTTGTGCTTGTATGTGTAAGCGAATAATCGCCTCCTTCGTTGGCATATTTCCATCCGGGATACTTTCCTTCGCTATCAATCGTATAATAGTTCACGTTTCCGCCCACGGCAAGTTGCAACCAAGGGGTGGCTTGAACACTCACATTGAGCACGGGTCTGATCATTCGTTCCGTGCGTTTGTAATCGTTTTCGTAAATGTTCCACCATAAACTGCGACCCGGAACAGCCCGATATTGATCGCCGTAAGCTGCATCTGCGAGTCCGCCATGTGTTCCTTTATAAAGATGTTTGTATCTCTTGACATCGTATTCGCGCGGGAATGAACCATTAGCAAACATTTCGCCGATGTTCTGTTGAGCGTTGCGCGGCTCCGACTGCGTGAAGTTCATACTGAAATCGACCGTTACCAATTTGCCCACTTTCTGTGAACCTTTGCCTAAGAACGAGAATCTGTTGAACGTGTTGCGCGGTGTTGTGCCTTTATTATACTTGTAAGAGGCCGACGCATAGAATGTTGTGCGGTCGTTTCCGCCTTGCAATGAGATGTTGGTATTGGTGTTAAAGCCTGTGTCGTAGGCGTCTTTATAGTTGTTCTTATAAATTCGATTCGAACCGAGAGACCCGTCATACTGCTCAAACTCTTTACCCGAGGCCCAGCTCACATCAGGTCCCCAGCCCGTACCTGACTGCGAAGCCTGTTCTATCATGGAGTATACGCCCTTGCTATTGGTTGCATACGCTGTCATATTATCGCCCCAACGGCTACCCGTTTTGTTGTAATAATCACCGTATTCAACGGCTCCGGGGAAATAACCTTGCAGATAACGATTCTGCAAATCAGGCGATTTGTAAACGGTTTCGAGTCCTATGCTTTGTGAGAAATGCACTGTGACACCGCCACCACCACGACCACTCTTGGTGGTGATCACCACAGCACCGTTCAAACCTCGCGATCCATAGAGCGCCGTTGCAGCTGCTCCTTTGAGCACACTCACGCTTTCGAAGTCGTCGGGATTGAGGTTTTTCAACTGGTTTCCGTAGTCGTTGATATCCGAATTCCAGTCTGCATCGCCTGAATCACTTGTTGCATTGTCAAGGATCACACCGTCGATCACGAAGATAGGTTGGTTGTTTTTGTTCAGCGTTGAGGCTCCGCGGATCTGTATTTTGGTTGATCCGAACATACCACCATCTGATTGATTGATCTCCACACCGGCCACTTTACCTTGCAAGGCAGATACGGGCGAAATGGTGTTGGCACGTTCCAATTCGCCGGCTTTCACCTCCGTAACGGCATAACCCAGTGCTTTGGCTTCGCGTTTGATACCCAGAGCCGTTACAACCACTTCGTTGAGCGCGTTTTCGTTGTCCTCAAACACCACATCGATCCGCGTTCTTCCGCCCACGGCCACACTCTTGGTCTTGAAACCGACATAGCTGAACAACAGTGTCGACTGCGGTTGACACTTGATCGTGTAATTACCGTCGATATCGGTGATGACACCCATTTTCTGCCCCTGCACCGTCACCGAAGCTCCGATAACGGGTTCTCCCTGCGCGTCTTTCACCGATCCTTTCACCGTGAAATCTTGTGCATAGAGACTCGTGACCAGCAGCATCAGCAATGCAGTCACACACACTCGCCATATAGTATGCGAGTTTTCGATCTTTTTTCTCATTCTTGTAATGTTTAAGAATTAATAAATTTGGTTTTAGTAGAGACGAAACTGTCGACAGAAAACGTTATAAAATCGGCAATTGGTAGATCTTTGTTCGTTTGTTGGTAGTATCGACTTTCTTAATGTCTCTTTTCGAATGCAAATGTAATACAATGCAAATAATCCACCAAATAAATACTTGATAAATATCAATTATGGGTGATTGGGGTGGGTTTTTACGCTCGACTGCCCCACGAAAATAATCGAAAGGCAGGGGCGTTGCTCTTACCAATCCTTTAAAAACGGAATGATGAAAATGATTTACATATTCAATTGATTCCCAATCATATACAAACGGATTTCTGACCCGCTGTTAATCGCTACGCAACTAATGGTTAATGACAAACCCAAAAGATGTGAGTTGGTGTGCGAAAGACCGTAATTTAGAAGTCTATAAGTAATAAGCGTGTTATCCGACAGGCTGTTTTCGTCCCTTGCTTGTCATTCGTCCAACGGAGCATTAGGCGCAAAACCGACAAATAAATGGTATTTGAAAGGTCGTATTGAATTATTTTCGTATTTTTGCAAAAACATGATTCAAATGACGAAAAAGACGATGGAATGGAGCAAACTCATCTCTAATAAACGGCTGGGACAGGAATATCAACACGCCGAACGCCACGATGATCGTTCTGAATTTAAGCGCGACTACGACCGACTGATCTTCTCTGCGCCGTTCAGAAGGATGCAAAACAAGACACAGGTGTTTCCTTTGCCGGGCAGCGTGTTTGTTCACAACCGCCTCACTCACAGTTTGGAGGTGGCGTCTGTGGGCATGTCGTTGGGCAACGATGTTGCTTCCAAGCTGAAAGAACGTCATTCCGGACTCGCGGGAACGCTTTTCGAGGAAATCGGAACGATCGTCAGTGCAGCGTGTTTGGCCCACGATATGGGTAATCCGCCATTCGGACACAGCGGCGAAAAAGCCATTCAGACGTTCTTTACAGAGGGTAATGGACAGGCGCTCAACGGTCGGTTAAGCGCCGATTTTTGGTCGGATATCACGCATTTTGAGGGTAATGCTAATGCATTCAGGCTGCTCACTCATCGATTTAACGGTCGGCGAGAAGGTGGTTTTGTCATGACCTATTCCACATTAGCCGGCATCGTGAAATATCCTTTTGTGAGTGGTTTGGCTGGGAAGCACAAGAAGTTTGGCTTCTTCACGTCCGAAGCGCCTGTTTTTCAGAAAATAGCCGATGAAATGGGCGTTTTCTGTAAGTCGAAGCCGGGTGAGCCGATCTGTTATGCGCGTCATCCGCTGGTCTATTTGGTGGAAGCTGCCGACGATATTTGCTATGAAATCATGGATATCGAAGATGCGCATAAGTTGAAAATCTTGTCTTTCGAAGAAACCGAAAACCTGCTACTGGGTTTCTTTGACGATGACATGCAGCAACGCATACGCCAACGCATCGTCGATGAAGGCGTGACCGACAACAACGAAAAGGTGGTCTACATGCGTGCTTGCGCTGTGGGAAAACTCGAAAACGAGTGTGTTGATGCTTTCGTCGATAACGAAGCGGCCATACTTTCGGGTACTTTTGAGGGCGGACTCATCGATCATATCCGCCCACATCAGCGTGAAGCCTATCGCAATTGCACCCGTAAATCTTATGAAGAGATCTACCATAGCAAGCCTGTTTTAGACGTGGAACTCAGCGGTTACAAGATTATGGAGACGCTGATGGACACATTCATCGGGGCGGCCGTCACGCCAGAGCGATTTCATTCGCAGCAATTGATCCGACGATTCAGCAGCCAATACGACATCAATAGTTCCGACTTGGAAACGCGCATCATGTCGGTCATCGATTATATCAGCGGTATGACCGATGTATATGCCTCGATGTGTATCAGAAAATCAATGGAATCTCGTTGCCGATCGTGTGAATGAATCGTAGAAACGCAAATCATCAATGCCTTATGAACCGCAAGTCTCTATCGCAATCTTTCTATTTTTCGCCATTTCATCGATGTTATCGAGTATCGAATGTTATCGGAAAGCGGAACGTCGGATCGTGAATGATCTCAACAGGGCACTCGTTTTGACGGTGCAGGAGCATCCGAGCGAAGAACTGACACCCGATACGCTCCGCACCTATCGCCGTCATCTCACTATCGACCAACTGAAAACTCGTGCATCGTTGGCCTATTGTCTGCACGGCGAGAACATCGACACAACATGCAGCAAACTCTTGCCAGCGGATAAATCAGCCCATTTCATCGGATTAAGAGCCTATGCCAACTGCTCGATGGCAACGATATTCAGCATCTCTGATCAACGGTTGCCGCTCTCATTGCTGTTGGTGGCCACGCTTTGGGGCTTATGGGCTGTGCTCTATGCACGCAAACATCGATTTGATACCATTTCATCGCGCTCTCTTTACGGCGAACTCACTTATTCATCGACAGTTTCTGCCTTTTTCAATAAGCGTCACGAGCAAGTACATTTCACGCCGATGCAGGCACAGTTGATGCAGATGTTTCTCATGGCCGACAGTCATCGACTTTCCCAAAGCGAGATTTTTGCTGCGCTATGGCCTAAGAAAGATGACCCCAGCGAGACGCTTCATACCTTGATCCGACGCCTGAAAACAACCTTAGAGTCTGTTTGTCGGCTCCACATTGAGGTAGAGCGCGGTCAAGCCTATCGCATTCTGAAATCGAAGGAGTGATCCGGCACTGTTTCATCAACCGGCCGCTAAACCGTCAGCCTTGATCATCCTGTCGCTAATCGTGCGCCGATGGTTGCCGATGCTGAATACCGACCGAGTTTATCCTAAAAACACTGCCGTCACCGTGTGTTTATAGGGTTCGCCCCGCTGATTCCCACATAAATTTTCCCACTGGCGGCCCCTATCCGCAATGATTCTCTTACCCAGTCCGTTGCCTCCTGATCGGCAAGCGAAGAGCCTGGGTGCGAATATCCTTATATTGATGATTTGAATAAAAGGCGGAAGATCTTTTGGTTTATTCCGCAGGTTGTATTATCTTTGTCCCTTACTAATTGGATTATCACCGTGATGAGAAATTTGTTTCATGCGGATGATATTTAATTTTCATCACGATGGTACGAAAATTTCATCACGATGATAATTCGATTTGCAAGGGATCTCTGCAATCGCAGATATAGAGGTTGTGATCACCTTGTATAGAAGGCGTGATCATTGAGTACCTATATAGATTACGAGAGTGCTTCTATGATTCAATTGCAGGTATGGAGGTTGTGATCGTTGGGGGTGGAGTGAATGAATGGTTTGATAGAAATAGAAAGGAAAGGAAGATTATGGCAGTACGTTACAAGTTGTTGAGGACCACGGGCAGCGTCTCGAAGAAGACGGAATGGAAGGCTGTGCCGGTGGAGTATCGCACGGTGGGACTGGACGATATGCAAAGGCATATCGAGCGGGCCACATCGCAGACATTGGCTGACATGGTGGGGGCACTCGAGGCGATCCGCTCGGAGGTGATCGATCAGCTCTTGATGGGCAATCGGGTTTATCTGCCGGGGTTTGGTTATTTCTCTTTGTCGATCGAGGGCGAGCGATATGAGGACCCGCGCTCGCATCGCTTTCGGCTGCGCCATGCTGCCGTGCGCGGGGTGAATTTCCGTCCTGAGAAGGCGTTTATGAAGGCGCTGCAGGAGGCGGAGTTTGAGAATGCCACGTATGACGAACCGGCGACGGAGATGCCGGCTTCGGCCAAGGTGGAGGCTGCGCTCGCAGAGCTTTTTGCCGAACAGTCGTTTATCACGCCGCATGATTTGCGCAAGCGTCTGAATCTCTCGCGTAGTGGGGTTTATCGGCTCGTTGCGCAGTTGGAGGCGTCGGGGAAGTTGGAGAATGCCGGTTCGGCTTATCGCAAGATCTTTGTGAAAGGGAAGGCGTGACGAGGCAGAATGATGGTTTTTTATGTTTACCTTTGTTGGCGGCAAGCGATGAGGAGTGATGTATAGTTCCAGGGAGAATATTACGGCAGCGGAGCTGTTCGGACGTGTCGAGGAGATCGTTCGGGCGCAGGCGGCGCGTGTGCCGGGTGTGAACAGGATGATGCACGAGGCGCTGGTGCTGACGTGCCGGGAGGGGTTGGGCGGCGAACGGCAGACGTTTGGCAATCTCTTTGCGCAGGTGGATTTTCTGTGTAAGGATCGGGGGATCGGCGTTGGCGATGCGATGGCGATTCAGCAGCTGCGGCGCGACTCCAATCGCAGTGAGCTGTTGACGACCGACGAGGTGGCGCAGGATTGTCGGGCACTGTGTTTGCTCATTTCGGCTGTGTTTCGGACGGCAGTGCCTTCGACGTTGGTGGGGCGGATTCCGGTTGTGGGAGCGCAGCCGACCGATAGGCGGACTGTTGATGATCGCTATGTGCGCTGCATGGTGCAGGCTTTGGATGGAGCGGCATTGCGGGTGGAGGTGGACAGCGATGGAGTGGGTGAGCAGTTGCGGGTGGATCTCGGTGACGAACGATGGAGCGATCTGCGGCGGTTGGTTCGGGTGGGGACGCAACTCAATCTGCTGGATTGTGCGCGCTCGGATGAGGGTGCACTGCTTCCGCGACGGATCATCTTCGAGCCTGATTTCTTGGTAGACATCAGTAGCATTGCGCGTTGCTTCACAGATTATGGTCATCATCCGCTGGCTTATACGGTGAATCGGATGATGCCGGCTGCAGTTTCGCAGGCTATTCTCTTGGGACATTTTGCGGGTGGTGCACTGGATGATATCATCGATCAAGGCTCGTGTTATGATTGGACGACGACATTCCGCAACAGTTTCAAGGAACGGGTGCTGGCTTACACCACGTGTGCCGACTTGAATCAACGGGAAGACTTCCGCACGGCTGCCATCAATCAGGCCCACAACATTGAGGAGATCGTGGATTATCTCTTTGCCGACGGCGGTCGCTATCGACGAGAGGAGGTGGTGCTCGAACCGTCGTTTGTGTGTGAAGCCTTGGGGATCCAGGGACGTGTCGACTTGATGACAACCGACTTCCGGCTGCTGGTGGAGCAGAAGTCGGGGACGAATTACAACATTCAACGCGGGTTTCCGAATGCTTATGGCAGTTTTCAGAAAGAGGATCATTATGTTCAGTTACTGCTTTATTACGGTGTGTTGCGGCATAATCTCAGGCTCTCGCGCAATCGGGTGGATGCGTATCTGCTGTATTCCAAATATCCGTTGCCGGGCGGACTGGTGTCGGTGAACTATTATGATCGACTCTTCGACGAAGCCCTCCGCTTCCGGAATCGTCTCGTGGCCTATGAGTTGGGCATCGCGCAGGAGGGTTTTGAGCGTGTCGTCGACGAGCTTTCGCCCGACACCTTGAATGAGCGTCATTGCCAGACGAGGCTCTTCCGAGAGTTTCAACGACCTCAGATCGAGGCAATTACGAATCCGCTGCATCGGCTCTCGGCATTGGAACGCGCTTATTTTTGTAGGATGATGACCTTTGTTTATCGCGAGCAAGCCGCCTCTAAACTCGGTGTGCAGGAGGGAATCGGCAACAATGGGTCTGATCTTTGGACGATGCCTTTGGTCGAGAAGCGTGAGACTGGCAATATCTATACCGATCTGCGCATCGTCAGAAAGGAGCGGAGTCATGATTATAGCGGTTTTGATACGCTCACGCTCTCGGTTCCCAAGCAGGGCGAAGACTTCTTGCCCAACTTCCGCCAAGGAGATATGATCTATCTGTATGCTTACGACGGCGAACCCGATGTGCGTCGGGCACTATTATATAAAGGTGTGATGGCCGAGATAGGTGTAGACTTCGTCACGGTGCATCTCACCGATGGTCAGCAGAATGCTCGTGTCTTTGACCTACATCGACCATCGATGCGCTATGCCATTGAGCATGGAGGCAGCGATGTGGGTACGAATGGTGCCATTCGGAGTTTGTATTCGTTTGTCACGACCACGGAGGATCGCAAGGCGCTGTTGCTTGGGCAACGGGTTCCGCGATGTGATCGTCGGGTTTGTCTCACGCGGAGTTATCATCCCTACTATGATGAGATATTGCTCAAAGCCAAGCAAGCCGTGGATTATTTTCTGCTTGTCGGTCCGCCGGGAACAGGCAAGACGAGTATGGCGTTGAGGTATATTGTAGAGGAAGAAGTCATATCCGGCCCTGGGCGAGCCGTGCTCCTGATGGCTTACACCAATCGAGCCATTGACGAAATATGCGCGATGCTGTGTGCGGCCGAGCTAAGTTTTGTGCGCATCGGTAATGAATTTTCATGCGATGAACGCTTTCGGCCCTACCTCATCGACCGCGTGATGGATGATTGTCCGAAGTTGGAGGCTGCGCAACAACGTATTCGCGAGACGACGATCTTTGTCGGGACGACGTCGGCCATGTTGTCGCACACCAACATCTTTCAATTGAAACACTTTTCGTTGGCCGTTATCGACGAAGCCAGTCAGATTTTGGAACCAGCTATGATAGGCTTACTTGCTGCGCATTTCGGGTCGGGTGAAAACGCCGTGACCCATATCGACAAATTCATTCTTATCGGCGACCACAAGCAATTGCCTGCCGTGGTGCAGCAAGAAACAGTGTTTTCTGCTGTTGATGATCCGCAATTGCAGGCCATTGGAATTGATAATTGTCGTCAATCGCTGTTCGAACGTCTTATCAAATGGGAACGATCGCAAGGTCGGGAAGACTTTGTCGGCGTCTTGCAAAGGCAAGGTAGGATGCACCCCGATGTAGCCGATTTCCCCAACAGGATGTTCTACCATCGCGAACAACTGTTGCCTGTTCCCTGTCCCCATCAAGAAGAGAGTGCGATCGACTATACTTTGCCGTCGCTCGATGCATTGGACGACATGTTAAAGAGGCATCGTGTGCTGTTCTTTCCATCAAAACCATGCCGCCGAAGCGATCTTTCTGATAAGGTAAATATTGATGAAGCTCGTATCACTGCCCGTCTTTTGCAACGCATTTATCGGTTTTACGGACCACGATTCGATGTGCAGCGCACCGTGGGCGTCATAGTTCCTTATCGCAATCAGATTGCCATGATCCGCCGTGAGATCGATAAACTCGGTATCGATGAACTTCTTTCGATCAGCATCGACACTGTGGAACGGTATCAAGGATCACAGCGCGATGTCATCATTTATTCCTTTACCGTGCAGAATCGTTATCAACTCGACTTTCTCACAAGCAATTGTTTTGAGGAAGACGACCGTTTGATTGATCGCAAACTCAATGTGGCTCTCACGCGTGCACGCCTCCAAATGATTCTCACGGGGCATCCGGAAACGCTTTCTCACAATCGAATCTTCCGACAACTCATTGATGATGTGAAAAGTAAAGGAGGATACACCTCTCTTTAAAACCCTTTTGTTATTTATTGATTTATCTCGATGTTTGCAATCGATAACAGACTATGAATAGCTGTTTTACATGATGTGAAGATGGATATAAATAAAGAAGGATGACCGAAGAGTCATCCTTGTTGCGCTTCAAGATGGGCTTGAACCAACGACCCCCTGATTAACAGTCAGGTGCTCTAACCAACTGAGCTATTGAAGCATTGCGAGTGCAAAGGTAAACCGTTTTTTTGAAACCGCCAAATAAATTCAAGAAAAATTTCGTTAGTCATGCAATTTGGAATAATTTTGGGGTAGAAAGCACGGATTGTAACGATTAAATCGTACTTTTGCAACACACAATGGGCCAGCGATATACGGTGTCCGGAAAATAAATGAAGTTGATATGAAAAGACAGATAGCATCTTGGTGCGAAGCGATTCATGCTTTTTCGCACGCCAAAAGAGCGTTAATTGCACGCCGAAAAGCATCTTTTCACATGCCAATTAACGGTATGTTTACAAACGGTTGGATATCAATGAGATGGAAAACGGCTGTGGCCTTTCTTGCGATAGGTATCCCGTTGGTTGCTCAGAACAAAGATCACAATTTCGATGTAGCTAAGAATCTGGATGTTTTCAATGCCATTTATAAGCAGTTGGATATGATGTATGTCGACACGCTTAACGCCGACGAAGTGATCGGAAATGGCATTAATGCAATGCTGCGGAGCCTCGACCCTTATACGGTTTACTTCCCGGCAGAACAGCAGAAGGAGTTGAAAGAGATCTATACAGGCAAGTTTGCGGGCATCGGAGCACTCATCCGATACTATCCGAAACTGAAATACACCGTCATCGACGAGCCTTATCGCGGTATGCCTGCGGCCGAAGCAGGACTGCGTAAGGGTGATATTATCTTGGGTATCGACGATGTTTCGATGGCGGGTAAGGACTCGAAGTTTGTCAGCGAACATCTGCGTGGTACCCCTGGAACCAGCATTGTCCTGCGAATCAAGCGTTGGTCTACCGGCAAGGAGATGCGCGTCAAGGTCACGCGCCGCATTATTAAGCAACCCGCTTTGCCGTATTACGGGATGCGAAAGGGCGGCGTCGGCTACATCAGTCTGCGTCAGTTTACCGAGGGTTGTGCCAAAGAGATGCGCCGTGCGGTGATGGATCTGAAAGCCAAGGGGATGAAATCGCTCATCTTCGACCTGCGAAACAATGGCGGAGGATCGGAACAAGAGGCTGTGGATATCGTCAATATGTTTGTGCGAAAGGGATTGACGATCGTGTCGAACCGTGGTAAACTCAAGCGCGCCAACCGCGATTACAAGACCGCAGTGGAGCCAATCGATACGCTGATGCCCATCGTCGTCTTAGTCAACGGCGGCACAGCGAGTGCCGGAGAGATTACGAGCGGCAGCCTGCAAGACCTTGACCGTGCTGTGATTCTTGGTTCCCGCACGTATGGCAAGGGGCTCGTGCAGATGTCGGTAGACCTGCCTTACAACGGGAGTCTGAAACTGACGACTAACAAATACTACATTCCCAGCGGCCGATGTATTCAAGCCATCAACTACAAACACAGTAACGGGGGATACGTTGAGCACGTACCCGACTCGCTGACCAAGGTTTTTCACACGGCCAATGGGCGTGAAGTGCGCGACGGCGGAGGCATTCAGCCCGACGTAGAAATCAAACCCGACTCGCTGCCTAACATCGCTTATTATCTCGAATATGTCGATTCCAATTCGGTGTTGATGAACTATGAGGTGGAGTATATTGCCAAACATCCCGCCATTGCGCCTGCATCCGAATTTGAACTAAGTGATACCGACTATGCCGATTTCAAGCAACGGGTGCTCAAAAGCGGGTTCAGCTATGACCGTGAAAGCGAGAAATACTTGAAGAATCTCGTTAAATTAGCCAAATTCGAGGGCTATTATGATGACGCAAAAGCCGAATTCGAGCAGTTGGAAAAGAAGTTGAGCCACAACGTGGAGAAAGATCTGGACTACAATAAAGCTGTTATCAAACAGCTGATTACTAATGATATTGTTACCGCTTACTACTATCAGAGCGGCGCAATTGAGCACTCTCTGCGGTCGGACAAGCAGATGCAGGCGGCCGAAAAACTGCTCAACACGCCACAGGAATATCGTAAACTGTTGCTACCTAAGAAGAAATGAGACGACGTGCAGATCATAACATCCGCTTGATGTGGCTCATCATGGCTTTGGCTTTCATCGTAATCCTGGCAACGGCGATGCTTTTTTATGCCGTCGTTGCCTAACAATCACAACCTTGAAAATCGATAGTTGTGCGTCTTATCCTATCTGTTTGAGCAGATAGGCACACTTTTCGGGATTACCGAGTGTCTTTCCTTGGTCGCAGGAAAGCTTCACGCAGTCGTGCCATTCGCGCTTTTCAGTGATACGTGAACGGGTGAGTTTCACCACGATATTCATCGGATTGCAGTCTTCCACGTCGCAAGTGAGGAACGTACCCATACCATAACTGTCCTGCATTCGCCCTCCGACGTATTGGTGGAGTTGGATGGCGCGGTCGATATTGAGTCCGTTACTGAACACCACTTGCTTGGTTCTGGGGTCTATTCCCAATGATTTATACTTCTGAATAATCTTCTCGGTCTGCTCTTCTTCTACTCCGCTGTCTACCCGCAGACCTGTAAACATCATTGCCATACGCTTGGACAGATTGCCGAAAAACACCTTGTCGCCGAAACAGTCATAAAGATAGATGCCGTTATCGCCGTCGTATACATCGCTGAATTTGCGCATAACGTTGAAGTTGCATTCAAAAACACCGCTCACATTCTCCTCAAATTCGATGATCTGATGGCTCATTGTGCCGATCGGAATAAGGTCGAACTTCATCGCCAGAAACACATTGCTCGTGCCCGTAAACCGCCCAGTCCAGGTGATGACCGTTATCATCGTCGTAACCGCCCTGTTCATAGACAGTTTTCATTGTGTGAACCACCATCTCTTGATGGTCGAAAGAGAGGCGCCTGCGCGTTCCCATATCGCTCAGAATGAGTCCGTTGCTGAATATCTTGCGGGCTTTTGCCTCGGCCCGCAGCTGTTCTCGCTCGGAGTTATAACGCTGAATATCACCCCGCAACTCGTGCATCAGTTCCGAAACGATGGAGAGCACGGGCATCTCCCACATGATCGCGGCATACCATTTACCCCGAATGGAGATGTGCAAATGCCCCACCTCGTCTTGCGAGACGGTCACTTCGCGCGGATCGAACCTGTAACCGCGCAGGAATGTGAAGTACCATTCGGGTAGATAATACATCCGCTGCTTCATAAACGCAATCTCCTCGTCGGTGATAATCACGTTGGGCATCAGCGCAATCTGCTCTTTCACCAGCTTGCCGAACCCTTCGGGATAAATCGTTCCGTTGCGATCGAAGAACGTATATTCCACTTCTGCCCGCGGATAAGTCTGTAAAACATAATACTGGCAACTGAAAGTATAAGCATCGTTGTCGGTGAGATGGTTGATAATCTGTCTCATTTTTTTGTTTGTTTTGCACTATATTGCGCGCAAAGTTACGTTTTTTCTGCGGGATATGTTCATCTTTCCGCTTTTAATTGATGCTTAATCGCGTTGTGACTAACGGTTAATCGCGCTCCAACTAAGCATTAGTTGGAGCGCGATTAACCGTTTGTTGATACTGTGAAAGGATCAATCAAGAAGTACTCCCACCGGGAATCGAACCCGGATCAAAGGTTTAGGAAACCTACGTTCTATCCATTGAACTATGGGAGCAGACCTATTCGGTGATGCAAAGATAATGGTTTTTCTTGATTGAGCGAAATAAATGCAAGGCGATTTTTCTGCAAAAAACGTTAGGAATAGACAGAATTCAGTTGTCGTTCGACGATTTTTGACTACCTTTGTGGGCTCAACAAGACATTTATGAATGTATCAGACTTTACGACAAAAACCGTCGACGGCGGTCTCACGCAGCCGGAAGTAGAGGCCAGTAGGCGTCTGCATGGCAGCAATATACTTACACCGCCGCGCGGCGTATCGCTTTGGAAGCTCTATCTTGATAAATATCGCGACCCGATGATCAAGATTTTGCTTCTCACGGCATTTGTTTCGCTCGTGCTGGCGTTTATCGAAGGCGACTTCATCGAGACCATCGGTATCTTCGTTGCGATATTCCTCGCCACGACGGTAGGCTTCGTTTTCGAGCGCGATGCAGCCCGAAAGTTCAGTGTACTGACGTCGCTTGATGAGGAACAACCCGTTAAAGTGAAACGCGACGGCCGTGTGCAGGAGATTGCCCGGCGTGATGTTGTCGTGGGAGACATCTTGATTATAGAGGTGGGCGACGAGATTCCGGCCGACGGTCAGTTGCTCAGCGCCGTGGATTTGCAGATCAACGAGTCGTCGCTTACAGGCGAACCGATGGTTACGAAATATGCAGACGCCGCAGGGCAACACACCGAAGACGCTTATCCAGCCGACCAAGTGTTGCGTTCGACGATGGTAATGGGCGGCCGCGGTGTGGCTCGTGTTACGGCCGTGGGCGATGAAACGGAAATCGGGAAAGTGGCTCGCAAGTCGACGGAAACCACCGGCACAGAGACGCCTCTCAATCAACAGCTTGGTAAACTGGCCCGATTCATCAGCAAATTGGGCTCGTGCGTGGCCGTGGTAGCTTTCGTGCTTTTCCTCGGTCACAGTATTTTGACCGATACGGTGTGGCATTCGGGTGATTATCTGCGGATGACCGAGCTCACGCTCAACTATTTTATGATGACCGTTACACTCATTGTGATGGCCGTTCCCGAGGGACTTCCAATGGCGGTAACGCTGAGTCTGGCCCTGAATATGCGCCGAATGTTGCGCAGCAACAATCTTGTTCGCAAGCTGCACGCCTGCGAAACAATGGGTGCAGTTACCGTTATATGCACCGATAAGACCGGAACGCTGACGCAAAACCGAATGGAAGTGCGCGAGATGGTTCCCCTTTCTGATGACGACCGATTGCTGGCCACAGCCATTGCTGTGAATACCACGGCCCATCTCGATGCCGATGATGGGCGCGGGATAGGTAATCCCACTGAGATTGCACTGCTGACGTGGGCTCAAAAGCACAGCTTTGATTATCACGAATTGCGTGAGCGAGCCGACATCGAGGTGCAACTCCCGTTCTCAACAGAGCGAAAGCTGATGGCTACCATTGCCCGTGTCGAGGGGCGCCGTTATCTTTTCGTCAAAGGAGCACCTGAAATTATTCTGGCGATTTGCCGTCTTTCGCCCGACGAAAGACCGTTACTTGCACAGCGTTTAACGGCTTTTCAGCAGGCCGCTAACCGTACTTTGGCGCTGGCTTATCGTGAGCTGCAAGATACCGAAACAGATATTGCTTCATTACTTGCTCCCCTCTCCCAAGGGAAAGATACCGGGGATGAGGCTGTCGAGCTATCGGATGCACTGCTTACACTACAATCCTTGGTTGCTATCAGCGATCCGTTGCGTCTCGATGTACCGTCGGCTGTGGCCGAATGTCGGCGTGCCGGCATTACGGTGAAGATCGTTACGGGCGACACTTCGGCCACAGCCATCGAGATTGCGCGGCAAATCGGTATCTGGACAGCCGATGACGATAAGGTTGAAGCTGCCCATCCGAACAGTCGACACATCACCGGCACCGACTTTGCAGCCTCAGCGATGAGGCGGCTTACGCCGAAGTGGAGGGGTTGAAAGTGATGTCGCGGGCCCGACCCGACAACAAACAGCGGTTGGTTCAGCTATTGCAGCGCCACGGCGAGATTGTGGCCGTTACGGGAGACGGCACCAACGATGCGCCCGCACTCAATTATGCGCACGTGGGCTTGTCGCTCGGCTCGGGCACGAGTGTAGCCAAAGAAGCATCGGATATGACTCTCTTGGACGACTCTTTCGCGTCGATCGCCCGCGCGGTGATGTGGGGTCGGTCACTGTATAAGAACATTCAGCGGTTTCTTTACTTCCAGTTGGTGGTCAATTTGGCTGCTCTATTGCTCGTGCTTTGCGCCTCACTGGTGGGTATGGCGATGCCGCTCACCGTCACCCAGATATTATGGGTTAACCTGATAATGGATACTTTCGCTGCGATGTCACTGGCTTCGCTGCCGCCTTCGCACGAAGTGATGAACGAGAAGCCGCGTCGCAGCACCGATTTCATCATCACGCGCTCGATGATTCGGAGCATCTGCGTGGCCGGTGTAGCCTTGTTTGCATTGATGTCGGGCCTCCTTCTCTATTACGAATACGATTCCGACCCAGGCATCCAATTGCATGAACTCACGATATTCTTCACTGTTTTCGTGATGCTTCAGTTCTGGAACCTCTTCAATGCGAAGTCACTCGGCTCGCATCATTCGGCTTTCCGTCATTTCTTTTTGGATCGGGGACTCATTCTTGTACTGTTAATCATCCTCGGCGGACAATGGATTATCGTGACATTCGGCGGTAAGATGTTCCGCACCGAACCTCTTTCGCCCGTCGAATGGATCTCGATCATTGCCTCGACATCTGTTGTTCTTTGGGTCGGTGAGTTGAGTCGATGGATCAAAAGAAAGCAATCGAGCAAGCAAACCATAAAGTAGTGAGGAGCAAGTCATGATAATCGTGCATGAAATAAACGGCTCGTTTCCTCCCGCAGTAGCCACAATCGGCTTCTTCGATGGTGTTCATCGCGGCCATCAGTACCTTATCGGGCATGTCGTTAACATAGCCCGAGCGTGTCGTTTGGCCTCTATGGTCATTACATTTGCTTGTCATCCGCGCCAAGTTATCGATACTGACTATGTGCCCAGGATGCTTTCTACCCCCGACATGAAGTTGGCGCGACTCGCAGAAACAGGTATTGATCAGTGCGTTGTACTCGATTTCGACCGTCGAATGGCTGCACTCACAGCGCAAGAGTTTATGAAACGTATCTTGAAAGACCGTTTCAACGTGCGCAAACTCATCATCGGATACGATAATAGATTTGGTCATGACCGATCGGAAGGCATCGAACAATATCGCATCTACGGTCAAGCGTTGGGCATCGAAGTGTTGGAAAGCCGCGGAATCACGGTTGACGGCATTCGCGTTAGCTCTTCGGTGATCCGTAAAGCCATTGAACGCGGCGATCTGATAGAGGCCAATCGCTGTTTAGGTTATGCTTACACGATTGCCGCTCATGTGGTGCATGGTTTCCGAAACGGGCATAAATTAGGCTTTCCCACGGCCAATCTCGATATGAATGAGGTGTGTCAGCTGCTGCCGCAGATAGGAGTCTATGCCTCGCAAGTGCGTATTGATGAAACAACTGAGCTACTTCCGGCGATGACAAGTGTGGGAACACGTCCCACTTTTGATGGAACGCGCCTGTCAGTAGAGACCCATATCTTGGATTTCGATGCTGACTTGTACGGCCGGAAACTTGAAGTGCAATTCTTAAAACGACTTCGTGGCGAACGGAAGTTTGCCGACTTGCAGCAACTTCAAACCCAATTGGCCGACGATGAAAGGCGTGTTCGCCAACTGAACGGCCTTTGATCAATGTATCAAAGGTTGTAACAGTTTTATAAAACGCACGTATTCTTCACACTGACAACTCTCTAATTCGTAAGCAAATGACAACAACAGCTAAAAACATTCTCAACGTCTTGTGGTTTATCGGAGTCTATCTGCTGATTCAATTCTTCGCTACCGTCATCGTGGGCATGGCTTTTCTCTTGTCTCGCGGACTATCGATGGCCGAAGCGGTCACCACATTTCAAAACGGATTTCCGATGGATCCGACGGCAATCATTGCATTGACCGTGGTGTCGAACACTCTTGTCATTCTGCTGTTTGTCATCTGCAAATGGACACCGATATCGTTGAATTATCTAAGAAGCAAGCCTTGGGGCACGCTCATGTGGGTGATATTGCTTGGTCTGGTCACCTTTGTTCCGTCTATTTGGATGGTTGAATGGATTGATGTCGACGTTCCAAGCGACATCGATAAAATGTTGAACACCTTGTTGGGTGACGGTTTCGGCTATTTGGCCATAGGTGTTTTAGCTCCCATTGCAGAAGAAATTCTCTTCCGGGGCGCCATTCTCCGTTGCCTGTTAGCACTTTTCTCGCAACGACTCCATTGGTTGGCCATCCTGCTGTCGGCCATTATCTTTGGTTTAGCTCACGGCAATATGGCGCAAGCTCCGCATGCAATGATGCTTGGGTTGCTATTCGGCTGGATGTATTATCGCACCCGAAGCATCATTCCCAGTTTGGTCTTGCATTCGGTGAACAACTCTATTATCTGCACACTCTATGCTTTCGTCCCCGGTGTCAATGACTTGAAACTTATTGATTTATTCGGAGGCAATGCACAAACGATGTGGATCTGCATTGCACTTTCGCTGCTGCTCACCATTCCTTTGCTGCTCCAACTGGCACGAAAACTGAATCGACACCAAGCGTAAAGCTGTAAAAAAAAGGAAAGGAGTCAGGCCGAATGTATAACCATTGGCTTGACTCCTTTGACTTGTTAATGCTTGATTTACTGAGCTATTCTATCGAAATCTTACTCTACTGAGATCTGACGACCTGCACTTTGCACGACTTGTGACAGCTTAGGGAGTACCACCGTGAGCACGCCGTCGTTGACTTTGGCTGCGATTTTCTCCTTATCTACGTCGTCGGGAAGCAACAATGTCTGTTCATATTTAGAGTAACTGAACTCCCGGCGCAGGTAATGTGTCTTCTTGTTTTCCTCTTTATTCTCCTGCTTCTGCTCCATCTTGATGGTCAGATTTCCGTCATTGTTGATGTTGACAATGAAGTCTTCTTTCTTCAATCCGGGTGCGGCAAGTTCCACAACATAGTCTTTTTCGTTTTCGATGACGTTGATAGCCGGTGCCGTTGCATTGGCGCGGGGCATAAAGTCAGTGTTGAAAAAGTCGTCGAATACACTCGGTAACCATGAATTTTTGTGCATAATTGGTAACATAATCAATCCTCCTAATTATTTAGTTTATTTTTGTTTCAAATTCACAGAAGATTGTGCAACAAGCATACCAACATGTAAACGAGTGTCATTTTGTCGGCAATGTGAGACAAAATGACATCTTTTCGCTTTCTAACTAACCGTTAGTTGCGCTCCAATTAACTGTTAGTTGTATGGCGGTTAATGGTTATTTGGGCTGCGATTAACCATTGGTTAGAAAACGGACAACGAGTGATTGTTTGAGAACAACTGTGTAAATCAAGGAAAGGAAGCCGTTTGCGTGCGCAGTTGCGCGTTAAAATACGGCAAAAGGTTGCACTTTTTTGTAAATTGTATTACCTTTGCCGTAACAATCCAAAGATGCGAAACGTATGCAGAACAGATGTCATCTATCCGTGCTTATACATGAACAGGCAAAGAAATACGGCACGAAACCCGTCATCACTTTCCGTAATTTCGGTAGTCTGAAATGGAAAACCGTGACGTGGAACCAGTTCTCTCTGCGCGTGAAACAGGTGAGTAATGCGATGCTCAATCTTGGAATTAAACCGCAGGAAAACATTGCCGTGTTCTCGCAAAACTGCATCCATTATCTTTATACCGATTTCGGTGCTTATGGTGTGAGGCTGTCACGATTCCGTTTTACGCCACGAGCAGCGAGCAACAGATTCAATACGTGATCAACGATGCCGCTGTTCGCTTCCTCTTTGTGGGCGAACAAGAGCAGTATGACAAGGCTCACCGCATCTTTGCATTGTGCCCCACGCTTGAGAGAATCATCATTTTCGACGACAGTGTGCGCATCAGCACCCACGATCCCAATGCTCTTTACTTCTCGGATTTCCTCGCTTTGGGTGAGAATCTGCCGCGACAGACCGAGCTGGAGCAGCGCTGGAAGGAGGCTTCGGACGACGATCTGTGCAACATTCTTTATACGAGCGGCACAACGGGAGATAGCAAGGGCGTGATGCTCAGCTATGGGCAGTATGCCGCCGGACTTGAAGCTAATGCTCGATGTGTGCCTATTGGCGAGAAAGATCGTGTGATCAATTTCCTTCCTTTCACGCATATCTTTGAGCGGGCGTGGACTTATCTATGTTTGAGTGTGGGTGCAGAACTGATCGTCAACACCTATCCCAAAGAGATTCAGCAGTCAATGCGCGAGACACATCCCACCTGTATGTCATCTGTCCCACGGTTTTGGGAGAAGGTGTATATGGGTGTCAAGGATCGGATCGATAATGCCGGAAGTTTCCAGCGTAAGCTGTTTCTGCGGGCGTTGGCCGTGGGACGGCGGTACAACGTTGAATATCTGAGTCGTGGCAAGCGGCCCCCGCTCGCTTTGCAATTGGAATATAGGATGTATAACAAGACGGTGTTGAGTCTCGTCCGCAAGCAGTTGGGATTGGAAAACCCCAATATTTTTCCCACGGCAGGCGCCACGGTGTCGCCCGAAGTCGAGGAGTTCGTCCACGCCATCGGCATTCCGATGCTCGTTGGTTACGGTCTGACGGAGAGCTTAGCCACTGTTTCGTGCGACCATAAGAATGCGCCTTACACCATCGGATCGGTGGGAAGGCCCATTGAAGGCATTCAGATTAAGATTGGAGAAAACAACGAAATCCTGCTCAAAGGTCCCACAATCACCCGCGGTTATTACAAGCGCGAGGCGTTTAATGCCACGATTTTCGATGCCGACGGCTTCTTCCGAACCGGCGATGCGGGGTATCTGAAAAACGGAGAGCTCTATCTTACCGACCGCATCAAGGACCTTTTCAAGACCAGCAACGGCAAATACATCGCCCCGCAGATGATCGAAACGATGATGCTGGTAGATAAATACATCGATCAGGTAGCTGTAGTTGCCGACCGATATAAGTTTGTATCGGCCTTGATCGTGCCCGAATTCAGGCTGATTGAGGAGTGGGCCCGCGACCACGACATACCGTTTACCAGCAGGGAAGACCTCTGTGCCAGTAGCAAAGTGCGCGATATGCTGAAAGAACGTATCGACACGCTGCAACAACCGCTGGCCAATTACGAGAAAATAAAATACATCACGCTGCTGCCTCACCACTTCTCGCTCGAGAGCGGAGAGCTTACCAACACGCTGAAACTGCGCCGAGCTATTATATATAAGAATTATAAAGAGCTTATCGATAAGATGTATGAGGAGCAACCGGACACGCAGCGCGATATCGCCAGTAACTGATTCAAGATGATTACAGCAGAACAACTCAAAGACGTAACGGCAAGGGCCGATGCACTTAACCGTTATCTCAATATCGACCGGAAGAAAGTAGAGTTTGAAGAAGAGCAACTTCGCACGCAGGCTCCTGACTTCTGGGACGACCCCGCACGTGCACAGGAGCAGATGAAGAAGGTAAAGGGCATCGAGAAATGGCTCGACGGCTATCGCGAAGTGCGCCAATATACCGATGAGCTGCAACTGGCTTTCGACTTCTATCACGACGAAATGGTAACCGAAGAAGAGGTGGATGCCGACTATCGAAAGGCTGTTGCTGCCATCGAAAACCTTGAACTGATGAATATGCTGCGCCAAAAGGAAGACCCGATGGACTGTGTCTTGAAGATCAACAGCGGCGCCGGAGGCACGGAAAGCCAAGACTGGGCACAGATGTTGATGCGAATGTACATGCGATGGGCTGAAAGCCACGGCCATCGGGTAACGATCAGCAACCTGCAAGAGGGTGATGAGGCCGGCATCAAGAGCGTGACGATGGAGATAGAAGGCGGCGAATATGCCTACGGCTACCTCAAAAGCGAAAACGGCGTGCATCGACTCGTGCGTGTGTCGCCGTTCAACGCTCAGGGAAAGCGTATGACGAGCTTTGCAAGTGTCTTCGTTTCGCCTCTTGTCGACGATACCATCGAGGTGTATGTAGATCCCTCGAAGGTGAGCTGGGACCTCTTCCGGAGTGGCGGAGCGGGCGGACAGAACGTCAATAAAGTAGAGACCGGTGTGCGTCTGCGCTATCAATACACGGATCCCGACACGGGAGAGGAAGAGGAAATCCTTATCGAAAACACCGAGAGTCGCAAGCAATTGGAAAACCGAAACAATGCAATGCGTCTGCTCAAATCGCAACTCTACGACCGGGCAATGAAAAAACGCCTCGAAGCACAGGCCAAAATCGAGGCCGGAAAGAAGAAAATCGAGTGGGGAAGTCAGATTCGTAGCTACGTCTTCGACGACCGTCGGGTGAAAGATCATCGTACAAACTACCAGACAGCCGATGTCGACGGTGTGATGGATGGCAAAATCGACGGCTTTATCAAAGCTTATCTAATGGAGTTTCCGGTGACGGAAGAGGAGTGAAAAGAGAATACATAATCTTTTGAAACAATAAACCTAAAATAACGAAAAACTATGAGTGAAAGAAGTAAACGACACCGCGCAGCGCGCGAGGCTAAGCAAGAGCAACAGGGAAAGAAAGTCTTCGGCTGGGTTCTTGGCATATTGATAGCCCTCGCCGTCGTGTTCCTGATTTATTCGATGATGGCATAATGAGCGGCTTGGAGATTGAAAGAAAATTCTTGGTGAGGAAAGGCGACGCGTTCAAACGGGCCGCCTTTTCAAGTGTACGCATACGACAGGGCTATATTCCTGCCGACGGTGCCACCGTCAGGGTGCGTATGCGCGACGACAAAGCCTATCTTACCATCAAGAGTCGCTCTGTAAACGGCGGAATGACACGCTATGAATTTGAAAAGGAAATCACGCCCGACGAGGCCGAAAACCTGTTTAAACTCTGTAAGGGCGGTTACATTGACAAACGCCGTTATTTAGTGGAAAGCGGTCGGCATACCTTTGAAATTGATGAGTTTTACGGTCTGAACGAGGGCTTGATCATTGCAGAGGTGGAACTGAAAAGTGAAACCGAACCCTTTGAAAAACCCGATTTCATCGGCGATGAAGTCACGGGCGACAGCCGTTTCTACAACTCTCACCTCCTTGTTTACCCCTTCTCTGTCTGGGGCGACATCTTGCCAACAGACAGCCGATAAGCAGTGCCAACGTGGCTCCTATCGAGTTGGCCGCAAAATCCAGCCAATCGCCGCTGCGCCGCCCGCCCGTACAGTAAGCCTGCAACAGTTCGATAAGACCGCTCATTGCGATGAGCGCTACCCAGCTCAGCGTCAGCAATCACTTCCATTCTACCGTTCGGTGCACTCGAAGATACTCGATCCATATCACCAGACACGTTCCTAAGTACATGATCGTGTGCACCCATTTGTCCATAAACTGTACACTGTCGAGTGGGGTATGCGGCGGTGTGCAAAAGCACAACACCCAAATCAGCCCGATGCACACACAAGATAAAGGATATTTTCTTAAAAATCGTATCATTGATTATCACGTCTCGTTTTACCAAATAAATCAGAATATATACCAATATTATACCAAAAGAAAAGCACCAAATGCTTTCTACAAATGGTGCTCTATACAATGTGGGCCATCTAGGGCTTGAACCTAGGACCTCCAGATTATGAGTCTGTTGCTCTAACCAACTGAGCTAAAAGCCCAACTTATACTTTAACGAGATAAGTTTCCACGTGCAAAGATACGCCATTTCGTGCAAATATGCAAATATTTTGTACTTTTTTCCCGAGTTGTTTGTATAAGTAAGCGAGCAGGCTGGGTTTTGACCGATTTACGATTGATGCTTAATGGCGCTGTTACTCATTGTTAGTTGCGCTGCGCTGAATGCTTAGTTGCGCGTTGACTAACAGTGAGTTGCATCATGATGTTTATTTTGTTGATTTTCAGGAAGATATTGTTGAGTGAAGGACTGGTGGACTTGCATTGTCTGATAAACCGGAGAGGGCAGGAGAGGTGAGCGCGAAAGGTGAGACAACAGGTGTTGTCCGAATCGAGTGCTTATAATGGCGTTTTATGCGATTCACGACGTTTTATTTTGTAATCTGCACGAATTGAAGTATATTTGCACGTTTAAAGCATTAATCGAACGATTATAATGTCATCAATAACGATAAAAACAGTAAAGACAAAAAAGGACTTAGGCACTTTCATTGACTTTCATTACGACTTGTATAAAGGTAATCCGTATGACGCACCTAACCTTTTCAGCGAAGAGATGAACACTTTACGGCGGGACAAGAATGCGGCTTTCGATTTCTGTGAAAGCGAATATTTCCTGGCCTATAAGGGCAACCGATTGGTAGGAAGGATAGCAGCGATCATCAATCACAGGGCCAATGAGAAATGGAAACGCAATTCTGTACGGTTCGGATGGATAGATTTCATTGACGAGGAGGCGGTTTCTCGCGCCTTGCTCAAAGCCGTGGAAGACTATGGTTTGCAGCACGGGATGGATGAAATCGTGGGTCCGCTGGGCTTCACCGATATGGATCCGGAGGGTATGCTCACGTTTGGCTTCGACCAATTGGGTACGATGCCCACGATCTATAACTATGACTATTATCCCCGCCATATTGAGAATGCAGGCGGTTTCGTTGTTGATACGAATTATGTTGAAAACAAATTGTATGTTCCGAAAGAGATTCCCGAGAAGTATGCCAAGATTGCCGAAATTGTAGGTGAGCGTTACGGCTTGTGCGTAAAGAAGCTGACGAAGAAAGAAATCTTTGAAGAAGGCTATGGATTTAAGATTTTCGAGATCATTAACGAGACGTATAAAGACCTCTATGGATATTCTCAACTCTCTGAAAGACAGATTAAACAATACATCAATATGTATTTCCCGCTGGCTGATCTTAACCTCATTACATTGGTAGAAGATCGCAGTGCGGGCAATAAATTGGTAGGAGTAGGCATTTCGATACCGTCACTTACGCGTGCGTTACAGAAGTGCCGGCGCGGTAGGTTGTGGCCTTTCGGTTGGTGGCATGTGCTTCGTGCCATCAAGTTTCACAAGACTAAGGTGGTCGATTTGTTGCTCATTGGCGTGCTTCCGGAGTATCGTCCGAAGGGCGTCAATGCTTTGATTTTAGCCGATCTTATTCCTTATTACCAGGCTTATGGCTTTGAATGGGGTGAGACGCAGGTGGAAATGGAGACCAATTTCACGGTTCAGAGTCAGTGGGGAGCATTGGAACCCGTGCAGCATAAGCGCAGAGCGTGTTACAGAAAGCCGTTGAAGAAAGGTGAAATAGAATGAGGGAAGATATAGAAGAAACACTTTCGGGTTCCTCGACAGCGGCAAAAGAAACCGCTTCTTACACCGATGCCAATATCCGTCATCTGTCGGATATGGAGCACGTGCGCACTCGGCCGGGAATGTATATCGGTAGGTTGGGCGATGGTTCGATGCCCGAAGACGGTATTTATGTGCTGCTCAAGGAGGTGATCGATAACTCCATCGATGAGTTTCGGATGAATGCTGGCCGACGGATTGAGGTAGATATCGATGAGAATCTGCGTGTCAGCGTGCGCGATTACGGTCGAGGCATTCCCCAAGGACCGTTAGTCGAGGCCGTGAGTATGCTCAACACGGGTGGAAAATATGATTCCAAGGCATTTAAAAAGAGCGTAGGCTTGAACGGAGTAGGTCTCAAAGCCGTTAATGCATTGAGTTCTCACTTTGAAGTAAAGTCGTTTCGCGACGGTAAGGTGCGGGCCGTTCGCTTCGAGAAAGGTAATCTGACGGGAGATGAAACGCAGCCGACACAAGACGAAAACGGTACGTTCGTCTTCTTTGAACCGGATAATTCGCTTTTCGTTAACTATGAGTTTCACGACGATATCGTTGAAACGATGCTCCGAAACTATACCTATCTTAATGCGGGTCTCATCATTATGTATAACGGAAGGCGCATCGTGAGCCGCAACGGACTTGAAGATCTCCTCAACGATACGATGACCAACGATGGGCTTTACCCCATTATCCATCTTAAAGGTGAGAATATCGAGATCGCATTCACGCATACTAACCAATACGGAGAGGAGTATCACTCTTTCGTCAATGGTCAACATACCACG
Organism: Hoylesella enoeca JCM 12259; assembly: GCF_000613405.1. Classification (GTDB taxonomy): domain Bacteria; phylum Bacteroidota; class Bacteroidia; order Bacteroidales; family Bacteroidaceae; genus Prevotella; species Prevotella enoeca. The sequence continues at coordinate 52,729 of NZ_BAIX01000005.1, forward strand.
CAAGGAGGTACCCACCAAAGTGCGTTTAAGGAACACATAGCTCGTACTATTAAAGAGTTCTCGGGCAAGAATTATGAGTTTGGCGACATTCGCAACGGAATCGTAGCCGCAATAGCTGTCGATGTGGAAGAGCCTATGTTTGAAAGCCAGACCAAAATCAAGTTAGGCTCGCTCACGATGGGTCCCGGCGGCGAGAGCATTAGCAAGTATGTGGGCGATTTTATTAAGCTTAATGTCGACAATTTCCTACATATTCACCCCGAGATTGCCGAGGTAATGCTCAACAAGATCACTGAAAGTGAACGCGAACGAAAGGCTATGGCGGGTGTGACGAAGCTCGCCCGGGAGCGCGCTAAGAAAGCAAACCTACACAATAGGAAGCTCCGTGATTGCCGAATTCATTTCTCCGATGTCAAAAACGACCGCAAAGAAGAGAGCGCTATCTTTATAACCGAGGGCGATTCGGCCAGCGGAAGCATTACCAAAAGTCGTGATGTGAATACCCAAGCCGTGTTTTCATTGCGTGGAAAACCGCTTAATTCTTTTGGATTGACTAAGAAAGTGGTCTACGAAAATGAGGAATTCAATCTCCTACAAGCCGCTCTCGACATCGAAGAAGGGCTCGACTCGCTACGTTATAATAAGGTGATCGTGGCCACGGATGCCGATGTCGACGGTATGCATATCCGTCTTTTAATCATCACTTTCTTCTTACAGTTTTTCCCGGAGCTTATTAAAAAAGGACACGTTTACGTGCTTCAGACCCCACTCTTTCGTGTTCGCAATCGGCGAACGAAGGTGAAAGACAAGCAGACTGTTGCCGAAGCGGATGCCAAATTGCGGAAAGGCGAACGTCGAAGCGACTTTATTACGCTTTATTGTTACAGTGAAGAGGAGCGCCGGAAGGCCGTAAGCAGTCTCGGACCCGACCCTGAAATCACGCGATTTAAAGGTCTCGGAGAGATCAGTCCTGATGAGTTTGCCCACTTTATAGGCTCGGATATGCGCTTGGAGCAGGTCACGCTGCATAAGACCGACCAGGTTCAGAAACTCTTAGAGTACTATATGGGTAAGAATACAATGGAAAGACAGAACTTCATTATCGATAATTTAGTGGTGGAAGGCGACCTCACCGACAAATAAACAATATGAAAAAACAACACATTCTTACGCTGTTCTTCGCCTTTGCGGTTGTTTCCGTTTCGGCACAACAGTATCAAAGACAAAGCGACGAGACGCCGCTGATCAAGCTGCAAATAGCTGAAGCGATGATCAAAAACAACTATGTAGACTCTGTTAATGAGTCGAAGCTCGTGGAAGACGGCATTCGCGGAATGCTCGAAAAGCTCGATCCGCATTCCACTTACACTACTGCTAAGGAAACAAAAGCCCTTACCGAGCCTCTCGAAGGCTCTTTCGAAGGCATCGGCGTGCAGTTTAATATCGTTCAAGACACGTTGCTCGTGATACAAACCATTACGAACGGACCTTCGGAAAAGGTCGGAATATTGCCCGGCGACCGTATTGTGTCGGTTAACGACACTGCAATCGCAGGCGTAAAGATGGACCGTAATGAGGTTGTACGCCGTCTTCGAGGACCGAAAGGCACGCAAGTCAGGCTCGGAATTGTGCGTCGCGGTATTCCCGGAAAGCTCGTTTTCATTGTCACTCGCGACAAAATACCCGTCAAAACCATTGATGCTGTCTATATGATCAGGCCTAATGTAGGTATATTCGTATCGGAAGCTTTGGTGCTACCACGTATCAAGAGTTTATGGAAGGTGTCGCTCGCTTAAAGAAGCAGGGTATGCAAGACCTCGTTCTCGACTTACAGGACAACGGCGGAGGCTATTTGATGGCTGCAGTAGGTGTTGCCAACGAGTTTTTGAAGCGCAACGATCTTGTGGTTTACACGCAAGGTAGAGCTTCGAAGCGTGATGAATTCCGTGCCAACGGCAACGGGCGGCTTCTCGATGGCAAAGTAGTAGTCCTTGTAAATGAGTTCTCCGCTTCGGCCGCAGAGATTGTAACGGGTGCCATTCAAGACCAAGATCGCGGCTCGGTTGTGGGGCGTCGCACTTTTGGTAAGGGCCTCGTGCAGCGTCCGATACCGTTCCGCGACGGTTCGATGATACGTCTTACCATTGCGCATTACTACACACCGTCGGGTCGCTGCATTCAGAAGCCTTATCAAAAAGGGGATATTGAAAGCTACGAACGTGAACTCGACAACCGCTATAAACGCGGAGAACTGTACAGTGCAGATAGCATTCACTTTGCCGATTCACTCAAATACCAAACTCTCCGACAGCATCGCACGGTCTATGGAGCGGTGGAATAATGCCTGATTACTTCGTTCCGCTCGACACGTTGCAGTTTACACGGTTTCATCGGATGCTCAATGCTAAGAGCATCATCATTAATGCCAATCTCCGTTACGTTGATAACAATCGTAAAACGTTGAAGAGTCGCTACAAGACTTTCGATGATTTCAATACCCGTTTCACTGTTCCACAGTCGCAGATTGATGCTATTCTGAAAGAGGGTGAGGCTCAACAGATCAAGCCGAAGGACCAAGCAGAACTCAAACGCACGCTTCCCTTGCTCCGAATACAGCTCAAAGCCCTCGTCGCTCGTGATCTTTGGGATATGGATGAATACTTCCAGATTATGAACGAGACAAATCACGTAGTGCGAAAGGCGCTCGAAGTATTGTCGCATTAATGCGTATAACGCTCTCTTCTGAAGCTATTCGCACCTTGGGCGGCGGTAAAGCGCTGACCGATTACATTGCATCGATCCCCCGAATCTTCGATTCCGAGGGCGAAATGGTCTATGATTCGCGCAACCGAATCAAAGTGTTCAATGCTCCGAACGGCGTTCTTCTGAATGTGAAACGTTATCACGTGCCCACCCATCTCAACCGACTGATCTATTCGTGGGGTATCCGTAAGCCAAAGGGAAAACGTGCTTTCGAGTATGCTGCAATGCTTTTGGCGGCGGGAATAGATACCCCCGCAGGTCTCGCTTATTTCGAGGAACGGAATGCTTGGGGGCTTTTGGGCTATTCGTATCTTGTTACTCCTCATCTCACGGGGCGTCGAATGCTTTACGAAATGGTTGAAACCGGTGAGCACGATTATGCTGGAATTGCTGCGGGTTTGGCCGATTTTACCGCCCGAATGCACGAAGCGGGCTTCCTGCATTTGGATTATTCGCCCGGAAATATCCTTTGGAGCCCCACTGTCGAAGGCTATTCTTTCTCGGTGATAGATATCAACCGAATGCGAATCGGCCCCGTTTCTATGCACGACGGATTGCGAAATCTACGCCGGCTATGGGGTCCCAAGCACTTCTTTACGGCTATTGTGCACCGTTATGCAGTGCTTCGCGGCTTCGATCCGGCGGTTTCCAAACAGTTTGCTTTAGCCCAACGGGCCCGCTTTTGGAAGCGATACGGCCGCCGACACGACATCTCTTTTCAATTGGATTTATAACGAAATGGGCAAGAATCAATACGAAATACCGCAGAACGAGCCCTGTTCCTGCATACCAAAAGATGCAGACCGATTGCGCATTGGCTATGATGCGAAACGCATTGTGGCCAATGGAACAGGCTTGGGAAACTACGGTCGTACGTTGATCAACTCGCTTTCGGCCGTCCGTTCCGACCTCGATCTCTTGCTCTATGCCCCCGACGGCGGTCGCGATAGCCTGCGTTCGCAGGTCGCTTTACGTGAAAATGTGCATTTGATTTATCCCCGTGGCCCGCAGTTTCGTCTCTACAAGGATTATTGGCGAACGCGAGGCATTATCCAAGATTTAGTCAAAGACAACGTGAATATCTATCACGGACTCTCCGGCGAACTGCCCGTCGGCATCCGAAAGACGCCGATTCATTCCGTCGTTACCGTTCACGATCTTATCTTTATGCGTCATCCGGAGTATTACCATTGGTGGGACGCGCAGATCTATGCACTGAAATTCCGGCTCACTTGCCGTGAAGCGGAGCGGATTATTGCTATTAGTGAGTGCACCAAACGTGATGTGATGCACTATGGAGGTGTTTCCGAAGACCGTATCGATATCGTTTATCAAAGTTGTGACACACTTTTCACGCAGCGGTTGACTGATGATGCGTGCGCCGAAGCAGCCCGCCGGTTACATCTTCCGCAGCGTTACATCCTCAATGTCGGTACCATCGAGGCACGTAAAAACGTACTTTTGGCTGTCAAAGCATTGTCACAGCTTCCCCGCGAGGTGCATCTTGTTGTTGTAGGACGACCTACTGACTATGCCGAACGCATCCTTCGCTATGCCCGCGAGCACGATCTTGCGGCGCGTATCCACTTCCTTCGCGGTATTTCCAACGACGATTTGTTGGCCGTTTATCAGCAAGCCGAATGTTTTGTTTATCCCTCCCGCTACGAGGGGTTCGGCATTCCGGTCATCGAAGCCATACAGAGTAGCCTGCCTGTGGTTGCCTGCACGGGTTCGTGTCTTGAAGAAGCGGGTGGCCCTTCGAGCTTATACGTAGCTCCAGATGATGTTCGTGGAATGGCTGAAGCCCTGCAACAGTCGCTCATCGGGGCATCCGGTCGTTCGCAACGCATAGCTGACTCTCGTGCCTATATCCGTCGTTTTGAGAATGGGGATATAGCTCAGCAGATGCTCGAAGTGTATAAGCGGTTGTAACATCACCGTTCATCTCAATAAAACTCACCATTAATCATCGTGCAATCAATGCTTAATTGCACGATGATTAATGGTGAGTTGGAATGCAACTAACGGTTAAAACGGTCCACTCTCTATCCGAATTTAGTTTCAAATTTTGTCCATTCCCGATATTTGCCGTATCTTTGTGCGACTTAACAACAGCTACATTAAAAGATTATGGCATATCTATTCACATCCGAATCAGTTTCGGAAGGACATCCCGATAAGGTGTCCGATCAAATATCCGACGCACTATTGGATCAGTTTTTGGCCTATGACGACCAGGCACGGTGCGCTATCGAAACATTCGTCACCACCGGACAGGTGGTCATTATGGGCGAAGTGCGCTCTCAGGCTTATATTGATTTGCAGACCATCGCACGCGAAACGATCAAGAAAATCGGCTACACCAAGTCGGAATATCAGTTTGACGGTGATTCGTGCGGCGTGCTGACGGCCATCCACGAACAGAGTGACGATATCAATCGGGGCGTAGACAACGGTACGACCGACGATCAAGGAGCCGGTGATCAGGGTATGATGTTCGGCTATGCGACCCATGAAACGGAGAATTTCATACCTGTTTCGCTGGATCTGTCGCACTTGATCATGCGCACATTGGCCGACATTCGCAAGGAGGGAAAGCAAATGACGTATCTCCGTCCGGATGCAAAGAGTCAGGTAACGGTGGAATATAGCGACGACAATATACCTCAACGGATCGACACCATTGTAGTAAGCACGCAGCACGATGAGTTTGACAGCGACGACGCACGTATGCTTTCAAAGATCAAGGAGGATGTGATCAACATCTTGATACCACGCGTCAAGGCGCAATGCGGCGACAAAGTGTTGGCTCTTTTCAATGAAAATATCAAATATTTGGTCAATCCCACAGGTAAGTTTGTGATCGGCGGACCGCACGGAGACACCGGTCTGACAGGACGGAAAATCATCGTCGACACTTACGGTGGTAAGGGAGCGCACGGCGGCGGTGCGTTTTCTGGCAAAGATTCGAGCAAAGTTGACCGTTCGGCAGCTTATGCGGCACGTTACATTGCGAAGAATATGGTGGCCGCAGGAGTGGCCGACGAGATGCTTGTTCAGCTGAGTTATGCCATCGGTGTGGCACGTCCGGTGAGTATATATGTGAATACTTACGGTCGGAGCAACGTCCGGTTGAGTGACGGCGAAATAGCACAGCGCATCGAAAAACTGTTTGATCTGCGACCGAAAGCCATTGAACGCAAATTCAACTTGCGGCAACCGATCTATTTCGAAACTGCTGCTTATGGGCACATGGGCCGTAAAAACGAGGTTGTGGAGAAAACATTCACGAGTCGGTATCATGAGAAAAAGACCATGAAAGTGGAACTCTTCACCTGGGAGAAACTCGACAGCGTGGAGCAGATCAGACGCGAATTCGGATTGTAAAATGATCGATTGACGGATGATTCAAGACGACTCGTTATCCACGATGCCTGCAACAGTGCGGCATTCAGGGCTGCTTACGCCTCAACAAGTGTTGAGAATGCTGCCCCGGGATGCCACACCCGCGCAGCAGGATTCGGCCATTCAAAAGCACATCAAGGCTTCTCCGATCCATTGGAGTAGTTGTCCCGACACGTTGCATTTACCCGGACAACCTGTTGGTAAGAGCTTTCGTCATGTCGATTTACCTCAATATTATAAGGAATCATTCTTTTCCGGCGATTCGCTTTTTCATCCCGAATTGCCCGGCGGACGTCAAGGCGTGGAAGGAGATCCCATTCCTTACACGCTTGCCGGCGACGATTTGCTCACGTCTTTGATCTTGGGATGTTTCATGTTGACGATGATAGCCTTGACCCATTCACGCAGATTCATCGTCAGACAAGTCAAAAACTTCTTCTATGTACCGAACGAACACACCACGGTTGTCAGTGAAACGACGAGTGAACTGCGGTTTCAAATACTCTTGGTTTTGCAAACCTGCCTGCTGTTTTCGCTCCTTTACTTCTTTTATATACGCGCGCATGTAGCCTCGACATTCACTGTCGAACCCTATCAAGTCATCGGAATCTATGGCGGAATCATCGCCGTCTATTTCTTGATAAAGGTGATCGCCTACGGAATAACCAACTGGGTGTTTTTTGACCGACGCTCAAACGGTTGGTGGATGAAAGCCTTTCTTTTTCTCACTTCTACCGAGGGTGTGCTCCTTTATCCAGGAGTTGTGTTGCAGGTCTACTTCAGCACGTCGTTAGACAGCGTTGTGGCCTACGCCATCGGCATCATACTTCTGTTTAAACTACTCTCTTTTTACAAATCCTATATCATCTTTTTCAGACGGAAGGGCCGTTTTCTGCAAATATTTTTGTACTTTTGTGCGCTCGAAATGCTGCCATTGTTCTCTCTGTGGAGCGTTTTAACGACAGCTACGAGTTATTTGAAGATAAACATTTAGGCCATTAAAATGATAAAGAAGATCTTGGTTTCACAGCCTAAACCGACGAGTGAAAAGTCTCCATACTTTGATATTGAAAGAGAGTTTGGTGTGGATTTTGTGTTCCGCCCATTTATAAAGGTCGAGGGATTAACGGCGAAAGAGTTCCGACAACAGAAGATTAACCTGCTCGATCACACCGCAGTGGTATTCACTTCACGACATGCCATCGACCATTATTTCACACTCGCCAAAGAACTTAGGGTGACAATTCCCGAGGAAATGAAGTATTTCTGTGTCACGGAAACAGTGGCTCTCTATATACAAAAGTATATTCAGTATCGCAAACGCAAGGTTTTCTTCGGGTCGACAGGTAAGATTGACGATCTCGTTCCTATGATGGCGAAGCACAAAACAGAGAAATATCTTGTGCCGTTGAGCGATGTTCACAACGATGATGTAAAGAACTTGCTCGACCAAAAGAAGCTGAAACATACCGAGTGCGTAATGTATCGCACCGTGAGCAATGACTTTACGGAGGACGAGATTAAGCATTTCGATTATGATATGTTGATCTTTTTCAGTCCCACCGGCGTAAAAGCACTCACCAAGAACTTCCCTTCATTCGAACAGGGAGACCTGAAAATCGCTACATTTGGCCCCGCAACGGCTAAAACTGTAGCTGATGAAGGATTGCGACTCGATCTTGAAGCGCCCACCAAAGAGCATCCGTCGATGACTGGCGCACTAAAAGCTTATCTCAAAAAGATCAAAAAATAAAGGACGGGAACAATGTCCGGAGCGTTCGGTTTGGCAAAAACGGAGCGGATATGCAGCAAGAAACTCATAGAGACTCTGTTCAACAGCGGTGCAGGAAAGTCGTTATCGGCATTTCCGTTGAGGCTTGTTTATATGCTGATAGAGCGTGATACGAGTGTCGGGTTGATGCCTCCCGTACAGGCACAGATGATGGTTAGTGTGCCGAAAAGGTATTTTAAGCGTGCCGTGAAGCGCAATCGTGTGAAACGACAAGTGCGTGAAGCCTATCGGAAAAATAAACAATTGGTGCTCTCGCGGCTGTTGGATACACCCGACAAAGCTGTTGCAATGGCGTTTATTTGGATGGATGGAAAGCTGCAAGATAGTGCTTTCGTAGAGCAACGGATGATCAATCTCTTGACACGTCTTGGTGAACGGCTATGCGAGTGATACTTACCCTGTGGCGTGGAATATTGTGGGTGCTGACCCGGTTGCTGCTTGTTCCCATTCTGTTTTACCGGCAGTTTATTTCTCCTTTCACACCACCCTCGTGTCGATTTACGCCTACTTGCTCTGAATATGCGCGCCAAGCGCTGATCAAATACGGTCCCATCAAAGGCCTTGCACTTGCCGTTTGGCGAATATTACGGTGTAATCCGTGGGGCGGAAGCGGGTATGATCCGGTGCCATAAAATATTAATGTCCCCTCCTTTCAGCCTTTTGAAAATGGGGAGAAACATAAATATACAATGATGAAAAACTTTGTTGAAGAACTGAAATGGCGTGGTATGCTGGCGCAAATAATGCCGGGTACCGAAGAACTCCTGCAAAAGGAGATGGTAACTGCATATTTAGGAACTGACCCGACAGCTGATTCGCTGCACATCGGACACCTTTGCGGCATTATGATGCTGCGTCACTTGCAGCGCTGCGGACACAAACCTATCGTCCTGGTAGGTGGTGCCACGGGGATGATTGGCGACCCTTCGGGCAAGAGTCAGGAGCGGAACCTTTTGGATTCGGATACGCTTTATCATAACCAAGAGTGCATTAAGGCGCAGGTTGCCAAGTTTCTCGACTTTGAAGGAACCGCTCCCAATGCCGCCGAAATGGTCAATAACTACGACTGGATGAAAGATTTCACTTTCTTGGATTTCGCTCGTGAGGTGGGAAAACACATCACCGTAAACTATATGATGGCTAAAGATAGTGTGCAAAAGCGGCTCAACGGCGAAGCTCGAGACGGTCTTTCGTTCACTGAATTCACTTATCAGCTCTTGCAGGGATACGATTTTCTGCATCTATATAAGACCAAAGGGTGCAAGCTTCAACTTGGAGGTAATGACCAATGGGGTAATATGACCACTGGATCCGAGCTCATTCGACGTACTCTGGGCGGTGAAACTGAGGCCTTTGCATTGACTTGTCCGCTTATCACTAAGGCCGATGGAAAGAAGTTTGGAAAGACAGAGAGCGGCAATATCTGGCTTGATTCCAAACGCACAACGCCTTATGCGTTTTATCAATTCTGGTTAAACGTGAGCGATGAAGATGCCGAACGCTATATCAAAATATTCACAAGTCTGGATAAAGAGACTGTCGACGCTCTCGTAGAAGAACACAAACAAGATCCCGGTCGCCGTATCTTACAGCGCAGATTGGCCGAAGAAGTCACACTGATGGTACATTCTCGTGAAGCGTTGGATACCGCCATAGAAGCCTCGAATATTCTTTTCGGCAAAGCAACGAAAGAGAGTTTGCTGCGATTGGACGAACAAACGCTGCTCGATGTGTTTGAAGGTGTGCCCCATTTCACGTTAGCCAAGACCGACCTGGGCTTACCGGCTGTCGAACTCCTTACCCGCGACGATGTAAAAGTTTTCTCGAGCAAGGGCGAAATGCGTAAAATGGTACAGGGCGGAGGCGTTTCTCTCAACAAGGAAAGGCTGGAATCGTTCGACCGTCTCATCACTTCCGACGATTTGATCGATGGTAAATACCTGCTCGTTCAGCGCGGAAAGAAGAACTATAATCTGTTGATAGTAAACAAGTAAACGGATAAACAAGTGGGCGAGTGATAACAGTCGCAATTGCCAGTGGCTCTTCTTGCCCACTTGTTTACTCGTTTTTTTCATTCTGTACTTTCCAAATCGAAGTGCCACAAGCGGTTCATTTATTGGTCGATTGCGAGTTAAGTGATAAATATTATTCACGCTTTTCTTTGGTGTTTAAAAATATTTACTTACCTTTGCCACCGTTAATTCAGAATTGACGATTCAGATATGACAATAAAAGCAAATATAAACAGCAGTAGCGCGATGCAAAAGAGCTTCGTTTCTCTTGCATCTTTTAACGCTTTATATTTGCATATCTCGGAAAAAGTCTTAACACACACACACACACACACATCGCACCTGGCGTAGCGTCATTTTAAGTCTTCGCTTACGCGCGCGCGTAAGGAGGCGGCTAAACATCTATAAACAAAGGGCTTCTCTGAGTTCCCTTTGTTCTTCTTTTTATGCCTTTTTTCCAACCGGACAAAAAGCAAAAAATAAGACAAATTATTCATCAAAACAGAAAAATTATGAAGAAGAATCAGCTAAAAAGTGAACGCTACTTTACACCTCAGTGCGAAGTAATTGTGTTAGCCAACGAGCAGGCCCTACTGGCCGGCAGTCCGCGTGTACGTCCCGGCGGTGGAGGATCGGGCAATGTAACGATTAACCCTTTGGATCCAGACGATGGCGGTGATGACGACGACATCGAAGCACCGTAAAGGATGAAAACAAAGTCAGGCGAAAGCAATTGAGAAAAAAACTTAGATGCAAGTCAATGGAAAATTAAAACAATAATGTATGAAAAAGAAATCGTATTTATTCAATAACACACTTGCCGCCGCGCTGTTCGTAGCCGTGGCGCTAACCGTGGATTCGTGTGCCGACAACGACCTTGACAATCGCAACGGCGAAGGCAACAAAAGCGCCGCCGTGAGCTTTGACGTCAAAGACGTACAAGAGGCCGTGCTAGCTGACCAAGCCTCGAATGCAACTGGAAGTCGCGCTGGTGAAGCCGCCTCTTTTAATAACCAGTTGTGCGAACTCGGTCTGACGCAGGCCGACTTTGAACCACAGATACTCGAAGCCCAAACGCCCGCCGGTATGGAGGCCTGCCTAGTAGAAACCACGATTCCGGGCATCAACCCCGTGCAACACGATCCGCAGACCCGTGCTACGGTTACGAAAACGCTTGCGGCCGATTTCAGCACACTGGCTACCGTGCAACCTCGCCGACAGCTGTATCGTCGACACCCGACTGGTTCTACAACGCCCGCACAAAGAGCAACGGCGAGCTGTATGACAAACTCTATTGGAACTGGGACAGCAACCACTTCGGTCGCTTCTACGCTGTTTTTCCAGAAGTGAAAACCGCGTATAGCAAGATCAAACTCTCGCCAAACACACACGGCGGCAATCCCTACGTCGAATTCGAAGCCGACCCTGATGTAGCCAACCAAAAAGATCTAATGACGGCTTGCTCGGGCGTGGTAGAGTACCAAACGCGGGGCGTGGCACCGAATACCAGCCTGGCCTTCCGCCATGCCTTGACTGCGGTACATTTCACCGTAGGTCAAAACCTCTGGGCTGGCCAAATTACGAAGATCAAAATCAGCGGTGCTATCAGTAAAGGAACATACACGTTGAACAGTGATCCAACTCAACCCGGCACCTGGGCTCCGGGTAGCACCACTGGCACGTTTACGCTCGACGGCATTAACATCAATACCGCTACCAATCCCGGTTCGTAATTACCGACGACAATGGCAACTACACGTTCTTTATGATTCCGCAGCAAGTGACCGGCAAGAACATCTATGTCGATATCTACTTTCAAGATGGCAAGACGATCCACGTGTTGCTGAAAGGCGCCTGGAAGGCCGGCACTACGAAGACCTACACCTTGAGCAACAAACAGAGTAACTGGGATTACAAAATCGAGGCCACCGATCCAGCTGCCATTGCCTACGATCAGTCTCAGAGTACTGCCTACACCATTCGTAGTTATCGCCAAGCTGGCAGTGTGCAGATCCCCGTTGCATGGAAAGTAATAGGCTATGATAATAACGGCGACGGCGTTTTCAACATGAGTGAAAAACCTACATGGCTAACCTCATTAAGCCTGACCGAAGGCCATGGAGGTACGGCAGCCGAAACAGGTACGGCAACGGTATCGACGGCACAACTGATCGATAAACTTAAGATTCGGCAAAATACGCTGAAAGCAGCCTCACCTAAAGGTAGCGCCGCAACGCCTTATAATCTGTCGAATGCAAATGGCGGAGCAACAGTGGAGAATACAGCAAATAGCTATGTGATTTCTGCGCCAGGTTACTACCGTATTCCACTGGTGTATGGCAATGCAATCAAAGGAGGTGCAACCAATAGTAGTGCTTACCAAACGACACAAACTGGTAGCCGTATCTTACAACATTTCAAAGACCATGCGGATCAGAATATCACGAATCCTTGGATTACACAAACGAATGGTGGTGCCAATGTGCCTAACGGGGCAAAGATCGTGTGGGCTGACGAGAGTGGAATGGTAACGAATCTATCCATAGTAGGTAGTGGAACGAACGCTTTCCTACAATTCGAGGTTCCCGCTTCGGCAATTAAAACAGGAAATGTAGTGATAGCTGCAACCAAAAATGGAACTGTAGTTTGGAGTTGGCATCTCTGGTTCACTGAAGCAGATGTGCTTAACACTATTGCTTGTACCAACTTCCAAAATGTTGTTTATAATTTCACCAAAGAAGCACTCGGTTGGAAATACACAACTTGGAAAGTTACAACTTACGATCAACCGCGCAGCGTGAAAGTAAAGGTAGAGCAAACACAGGCCAATAATGGAACGAAACAGGAGGCCGTCATAACCATTACACAGAACCCGGGTGCTGTCAGGGAAGGATATACCACGCTCTATCAATGGGGCCGTAAAGACGCTCTGGCAGGAACAGATGACATTAAGGAGGGGAGCTATTCTTTTGACCCGATTACGGGAATGAGCGGTCGCTCCTTAGGATATGCTATTCAACATCCCGAAAACATGTTTAACTTATGTAGAATTGGTAGTTATATTGATGGTTATTATAACTGGTGTGTCCCCAACTACGATAATCTCTGGTCGGCAAACAATACAGTCCGAGGAACAGTCGATGCTCCCGTGGTCAAGACCATCTATGATCCTTGCCCCGTAGGCTTCCATACACCCGCGTCGAATGCCTTTACTGGTTTCTCCAAAACGGGTGTCCAAACAGCAATTCAGTCAGAGATCAATGCCGCAGGTAGCTGGAATTTCGGTTATGACTTTTACAACAAGCTAACTTCTCCCGATGCTACTATTTACTTTCCAGCTTCGGGAAATCGGAATCCATCCTACAATGGCGACAGAACCGCAGTAAATACCTGCGCCTATTCCTGGACGGCTGTTCCATATGATTCGAACAACGGTTATACCTTTTCAAGCTGGACAACCACGAATCTAAATCCGGCATATATTTATTGGCGTTCGTTAGCTTGCCCGATCCGCCCTGCAGCAGAATAAGTAAGCGCAGTCCGTGCAACAGGTTGAACGGGCTAGCGAGCGCCGCGGGATAAAAGCAAACAGCTTGCACGAGGCAGCGGATGCAGCAGAATAAAAACAAGCAGCTTGCATGGGGCAGCCGAAGCGGCGGGATGAAAACAAACGGCTTGTACGGGCTAGCGAGTGCGGCAGGATGAAAACATGCAGTTTGCACGGAGTTTCCCGAGAAGGCAGCAATATTTTTTAATTTAAAATATTACGTTTATGGATACGTTACCGAAAATTGTGAGAGTGGGCCGATCGCTCGGATCGATGTTTAGCAACGCGCGACATGCGCAGTATCACCGCGAATTGTACGGGCTGGTGGCAGCCGTTCCACAGGCGAAACTGCACCTTGATGCCAGTGTGATGAGGATTTGGAAAGCATCAATCGACCTCGAAATCAAGATCACGGAAGAAGCCGCCGCGTCACTGAACACCAAGCAGATGGAAAAACTGGACAATGAACGCGACGACCTGCTGACGAATATCTTCGGCGTGGTGCGCAGTCAGAAGAAATCGCCCGTGGAGCTGGTTCGCAAGGCAGCCGAAAAGCTCGACTTGGTGTTCCGACCCTATGCGGGCATCCAGAAACAAGCCTACGACGAGGAATCGCTTCGCATAGCCGGGATGCTCGACGACATCACGAAGTGCACTGACAAGGTTACGGTGCTGGGCCTCGCGCCCGTGTTCGCGCGCCTCAAAGCAATCGAAACGGAGTATGCCAAACTGCAAACCGAGCGCCGGGCCGCTGCCTCGGTCAACAAGCTGCCGCAGGCGCGCGAGGTTCGTCCGCACACCGACGAAGCGTTCGAAGTGGTTTGCCAGCATATCCAGGCTAGCTACCTGTTTACGAACGTTGCCACCGACCGCACCTTGATTGAGAACCTGGTTGCGCAGATGAATCGTGCCGCCGCCGACTTTACCGGCACGCACAAACAGAGCGCGGCGCAGAAAAAATCGGCGGCCGATAAGAAGAAAGTCGAAGAGCTGCTGCCCGCTTTCGAAGCCTCCGAGGGATTCGCTCCCGGCACGCTGAAGCTGACCGGCAAAACGGCTAAAGGCGAGGGCAACGTCAAGCTCTACGAACTCGTTTCCTTGAGCGGCAACACCCTTTGGGTGAAAATCGATGGCGACAAGCTTGTGAAAGTCGAGGCGCCTAAGGAAAGGTGAAAGGGCGAAGACGTCAACGAGGCACTTCGCAAGATTAAAGGCGGCGAGCAACTCCCATGAGTAGCTCGCCGCTCACTTACTTGTTAACTCACCAACTTATTCCCTTGTCAACTTTTTCCTAAAAACATTTGGTGGTGGCCCGAAAAACCATTACCTTTGCACCCAATTGATGTCCTATGGTGTAATGGTAGCACAACAGGTTTTGGTTCTGTTTGTAGTGGTTCGAATCCGCTTAGGACAACAAATGAGGAGAAATGGTCTCACAATGACCGTTTCTCCTTTTTGTTTTTAATTGTTTTCGATCATCCTCAAACGGTTGTTCATGATTGGAGAAATCGCTTGGGAAAATTTCGTTTCAATTGGATTGAAAAACAAGTCATGCCGATACGATTTTATCTTTGCATGTCATTGAGGATCAACGAGATGTTAGTTGGCTTGCAATAAAGCGTTAATGGCAAGCCAACTAATGGTTAGTTAGCGTGCGAAAAAGCGTTAGTTGGGATTTTATCAAGCGCAAATGCTTGGGACTTTCAGCTTTATTGTCTATCTTTGCGAAGTGAGAACAAGTTGAAAACTCACTTGTTGCAAACGGCTATTAACGGAGGAATAGACTATGATGGACGAACTGAAAGACAAGCTGCACAGTGAACAGTGCTCGCTGGTGGTGCTGCACGAGGGAAACATTCGTACTTTCGACGGGCGCGGCGTACGCACACTCTATGATCTGATGACCAACGAACCCGAAGTGTTTCTTGGTGCCAAATTGGCCGATAAAGCTGTGGGACGCACGGCAGCAAGAATGATGGTTGAGGGCGGTGTATGTGAAGTGTATGCCGATGTGATCAGCGAACAGGCCTTTTCTACGCTCGAAGATGCCGGCATCAAAGTGACTTACAATAGTAAAGTCAATCACCAGGACTTTCTGAATATATGGAAACGGTTGGGTGAAATTACCGATTGATTCGTCTCTTTGGCTGCAATTTTATAGGTGAAATGGGATATTCATTTCTGAATTGATTGATTGCGTGTCTACAAAAAATGCATGAATAGATGCAATATTTCCGATTTTGTGGATTTAAGAAGTAGACAAACAACAAAAGATATCAGTATATGAAAAAAACATTTTTAGCCTTTTGCGGCATCTGCTTAGTGCTGTGCAGCGTGAGTTTTACGTCGTGTCTCAACGAAGACAACAATGATCGTTCCAATTTTCCGAATGCTATCGTAACGGTGAAACCGGCCACTGCCAAAACATCTTTTTATTTGCAATTAGACGATTCGACCGTGTTGAGACCGGTCAATATGACTAAATCGCCTTACGGTGATAAAGAGGTGAGAGCCTTTGTGAACTTCAGTGTAACCGAAGCCGGGCATAGCAAGCGTGATTATCCAGTGCAGGTGAATTGGATCGACAGTATTCTGACCAAACAAACGGCACCGAATTTGGGTGATAAAAATGCTGAAACCTATGGCAAAGATCCTGTAGAAATCATCAAAAATTGGGTTACGATCGCCGAAGATGGATATTTGACATTGCGCTTCCGCACGTATTGGAGTGGTCGGGTAAGCCATAAAGTGAATCTCGTTGCAGGTTCGAATCCCAAGGATCCGTATGAAGTGGTGTTTTATCATCATGCCAACGGCGACATTCAAGGCCGTGTCGAGGATGGTGTTGTAGCGTTCAGACTGTCCTCGTTACCTGATACCCAGGGTAAGACTGTCAAACTCAAATTAAGATGGATGTCGTATAGCGGAGAGAAGACGGCCACATTCGATTATTGCACCCGTAAATCAAGCAATAACAACCGGCGGATTTCGGAGGGCTCATTTGTCAAAACCTTAGAATAAAGTCATAGCGCGATGTCTGTTGATTATACGGACATCACGCTTCATTTCATAGACAGATTATTTGTTAGTAGGCTTCACTGCGCCCGACTTCAATCCTCATTTGAGAATAAAGAATTGGTGTGGCATGTTCTGACTTGCAGTGAATCGCCGCGCAATCAACCGTTAGTCTGCGTGTGATTAAGTGTTAGTTACACGCCGGTTAACGGTTAATCATGCGCCAAAATTCCAATCCGTAAATCTCAATTTCCCATTCTCAGCAAAGTGTTAAAATGGTAAGGCGATCGGGATTAAACAGATCCTGCGCCACGCGTTGCAGTTGATCGGCCGACACCTCATCGATACGGTGAAAGAGATCGGTTATATCTTTCTCACGCCCATAGTGCAAATAGCTCTTTGCGAAATCGAGTGCAAAGTTCTCACGGTTATCGCACGATACGCCGATTTGCCCTTTAATCTGTTTCTTCGCGGCATTCAGGCGGGTGGCAGTAAGGGGCTTTTGCATCACGCGATCGAGCTCGCGGGCCACCAACCGACGGCAACGCATCGTGTCTTTGGGGTCGCACCCGAAGTAGATGCACCACACACCGGTGTCTCCGTAACTCACCATCGAGCTCTCAACGGTATAAACCAGTCCGCGACGTTCACGCAAAGCGAGATTCAGGCGAGCGTTCATCCCCGGTCCGCCGAGGATGTTATTGAGCAAGTACAGGGCTATTCGGTCGGGATGATGGGCACCGTAAGCCCGGTTTCCGATCATCACGTGGGCCTGATGCGTGCCCATATCGCGGATGATTTCACGCGGAGTGTAAAGCGGCAGAGCGGTCTTAGAGGGTGCTGCTGACGGCTCGCCGGCAGACGAAAACACTGTCGGCGCGTGACGAGGAAAGATTGCCGTGGCCCGCCGTAACATTTTGACGAGGCGGCAGAAATCGATATCGCCGTAAGCAAAAAACACGGCATTGTGCGGCTGATAGTGCTTGCCGGTGAAGCGCAGGGCGTCTTCGGTAACGTAAGTGCGCAGCCGTTCGGCCTTGCCTAAGATGTTATGCCCCAGCGGGTGATGATCGAAGAGGATGTTTTCAAATTCGTCATAGATCAGCTCCGCAGGCGAATCGTTATAGCTCTCGATTTCATCGCAGATCACTTCCACCTCTTTATCGATTTCGGTTTGCGGATAACGGCTGTGGAAAACGATGTCGGTGAGCAGGTCGATGGCCCTCGGCGTATGCTCCTTTAATATCGCGGCGTAGAATACGGTGTCCTCTTTCCCCGTGAAGGCATTGAGGTCTCCACCAACGCTTTCAAGACAATTGAGGATGTGCCACGCCTTTCGGCGCTTCGTTCCTTTAAAAGTCACGTGCTCGCAAAAGTGTGCTAGGCCTTCTTCTCCGGGCATTTCGTCGCGCGTTCCGGCGCAGATCTCATACCCGCAGTAGACCACCGGCGATGCCGACGGTCGGTGAATGATGCGCAATCCGTTGGGAAGCGTCGCCGTGTTATACGTCACTGCACGCTCCTTCCTGCTCTTCTTGCTTGCGTTGTGCTACGTTGCCGCTCTTCGGGTTGTAGCCTTTGGCGGGGTTTCCGAGCAGGAACGGGATGAAGATGAGCAGTGCAATGACTGCCAGATCAATCAGTCCCACGGTGAGAATGATGTGGTTCAGCGTTTCACGCGACAGTTGCCATGCCTCCGGCAACGCAATATTCCAAACGTTGATCACGGCATAAACGATGACCAGCAAGATAAGCAGGAGGATGCTCCAAGCGATTCCTTTGATGTATTTCATATCTGTATGCTATGCAATGAGCGATTTACAGTTCGGTGAGCAGCTCTCGTTTCTTCTGCTCGTAATCAGCTTCGGTAATGATGTTTTCGTCTCGCAGCAAGCGCAGGCGCGTCAAACGCTTGGTCAAATCGTCGTCACCACCGCGGCTTTCAGTCATTGCCTGCGTGGCGGCTCCCATCTGTTTGCCCAATTCGAGACCTACACCCATTTGCAAACCGCTGCCTGCCAGCCCGCCTTCATTGCGTGCAGCATCGCGCAAGGCACGCAGTTTTTCGAGCTCGGTATAGGTGAGTCCACCTGCTGCTGCGGCTTGTGCGTCGGCCGAGACATCAGCAATCCTACCGATACGGGCCTGTGTCTGCTCATCGAATTGCGTGCCGTTGATACGAAAATCGGTCAAAGTGAACCCCAGCTTTTCGTATTCGCCGTTGAATTGTGTGGTAAGCGCCTCGCCGATCTCAGCGAGATGGCCGTCTATTTCGGTGTAAGCATATCCCAATCCGTGCAATACCGAGACGATGTTCTGCGACAAACGATCGAGCAACAAGTCGCGAACAGACTCGCTGCCAACGACAGGTTGCGGGCCCACAATATTCTTGAAGAAAAACGAAACGTCGCTGATACGATACGAGAATGTGCCGTAAGCGCCCATCTCTACGGGCAGACGGTATTGCGAGTCGATGAATTTCACGGGCGTGGCAGTACCCCATTGCTGGTTGACTATTTGCGTTTTGCGAAAGAAATAGATGCAAAGCTTGTGCTCACTTTCAAATCCCTGACGCAGCTTTATGAGGTTCGTGAAGAAAGGTTCGTTAGCTGTTTTCAGATTGAATATGCCTTCATCGGTTAGCACATCGGCCACTTTGCCTTCGTAAACGAGCACTGCTCCCTGGCCCGGAGCAACGATGAGCTTGCTCGCATTGATGACTTCGTCGTGCCGGGAAGGGTGCTTATACCAGACGATTTGCGGGTTGTCGTCGTGCCATTGAATGACAGTCGACAACTGATTGTGAAATAGATTACTGATGGACATAAGTTGATAAGTTGGTGGATTGGGGAGTTTTGCCTCTCTTGCTCTTACTTTTTGTGGCCGAGAGGAGTTCCCGTTATTAATTAAAGATCTGTAAACTATGCGTTTCCCCATTATTTCCGAGGAGCCATGCCGTGTTATAATCGACGATGAGAAATCCCTGTGCAACTTTCACCACGGGCTCTATGTAGCCGTCTTTAAAGTCGCTTGGGGCCTGTATTGACCATTTCCGTCGAGCTGTTTTGCTATCTAATAGTTGGTAAATATAGACAGCATCGGGAGCCGCTGTGGGTTTATACCGAATCAATAGTTCGTTATTGTCAAACCAAAGAACTGTTGGCGAGAAGTAATGAGCACCCGGTGTGAAGTCGGAATACTTGATTAAGCGAGCCTGTTTACGGCCGAACGTGCTGATAAAAGCCTTTTTCGAGCCTGCGTTTCCAAAGGAAATACCCGCTTTCTCACCGAAATCGCGACACCAGCCAAACGACCAATAGTCGTCGTGTGGATATCCGACCTGCCAGTATTGCGTATATTTGATAAGCTGAATAGGCTCTTCTGGGTAGTCGTGCGTGGGATGGGAGAAGTTGAATGCGGTGCGAATCACGGGGTTGGGTAGCGCTTCGGCGGTTGCATTGAAGTACTGACGCTGTGTATACACCTTATTAATAATAGGCAAATAATACCGTTCTTTGCCGAGATTCGTCATAATCTTGAACCCGTCGGAATCGTCTTTGCCGATGAATTCAATGGTTGCAAAACCGTCGCGTAATGCCGAAATGTTTTTATACAAGGTTACTTCTCGCAGCGCATAGGTGGTTCTATCCAGCTCAAACCACTTGTTTTTGTTGATCAGGATGTTGAGCGTTCCGTCCTCAAAAAGTTTATAACTCACATTATCTAACTTGTCAACGGGAAGCGTTAAGTCTGAGAGTTGCTCCTGTTTTTCCACATCATAGAGTCGCATTACGTAGCTTTGGCTTTGGGTCTGATAGTCGCCTGTGCTCAACATACCAAATACTGCGACGACTGCTCGACCTTCTTTTCCGGCAAACGGGACGATTTTCTCGATTCGGAAAATCTCGTTTTCTTTGGCAGTTGATGTGTCTACTGTCGGCGTTGTGTCGTTATGCTGAGTACCGGTATGACTGAACCCGCCCATTATTGCAACGAAAACAAACACCGTTATACCTACAATCGCGGCGAGAATAGCCTTTGTTCCCTTACCGAGTATCTGCTCCAACCCAGGCGTTTCGTACCGATGATGGATGGTAATATCGTCGTTATCAAGGAAGAATTCACTCGAACATGACTTGCATCGATAGTGTTCCGGCTTGATTTCTTCTATTTTCGTACTCCCGCATTGCGGGCATTTGATCACTTGAATACGTTTACTCATCACTTGTTTACAGGCTTATGTGAGTACAAAAATACACATTTTTTGTAAAAGATCCACTATGTGACAGAAGTAAATTAATTCCTGATCCCTGACACATCATTCCTCATCCCATTTGTGATTAACCGTTAGTTACACTGCGTTTTATGCTTAGTTGCGTTGCGAAAAACTGTTAATCGCACGACAACTCAGTGTTACTTGACAGGCATGCGGAATAAGAGCGGATGCGGAGTAAACGAAATTATGTGTGTTTTACTTTGTTTTTTGCCTAAAATTGCGGACCTTTGCAGCTTGAATGATAGAATATAACGAATGGTTCATTAACAAAAAACGCTATGATAGAAATCAAAGATAAGGTCTACTATGTAGGCGTCAACGACCGCAAAAAAGCGCTCTTCGAAGGGCTTTGGCCACTTCCCAACGGTGTGTCTTACAACTCTTACCTCATCGACGACGATAAAATCTGCCTGATAGATACCGTCGAGGTGGACTTCTTTACGCAGTTTCTCGAAAACATCCGGGAAGTGATCGGCGATCGTCCGATAGACTATATTGTCATCAATCATATGGAACCGGATCACAGCGGGTCGCTCTCGCTGCTGCGGAAATATTATCCCAATATCCAAGTGGTGAGCAACAAGAAAGCATTCGATATGCTGCGGGGCTTCTACGGTATATCGGGCGGCGAACACGAAGTGACAAACGGCGATACGCTTGAACTCGGACACCACACCCTGCAATTCTTTCTCACCCCGATGGTGCATTGGCCTGAGACGATGATGTCGCTCGATATAACCGACAAGATTCTCTTCGCAGGCGACGCATTCGGCTGCTTCGGTGCCTTGAACGGCGGTCTGATCGACAGCGAAATCAACTGCGACGACTTCTGGCTGGAGATGATTCGCTACTATTCCAACATCGTAGGAAAGTACGGAACACCCGTTCAGAACGCCCTGAAAAAGCTCGCTGGCATCCCGCTTGATTACATCTGCTCTACGCACGGCCCTGTATGGCACGAGCATCTTAATAAAGTAGTGGCGCTCTATGACCGAATGAGCCGCTATGAAACCGAAGAAGGACTCGTGATTTGTTTCGGAACAATGTATGGCAACACCGAACGGATGGCCGAAGTGATTGCACGCGCAGCCAGCCAGGCAGGAATCAAGAACATTGTAATGCACAATGTGTCGAAGACACACCATTCTTACATCATCCGCGACGTGTTCCGCTATCGCGGACTCATTGTCGGCGCCCCCACGTATAACACCGGACTCTACCACGAAATGGACGTACTGCTGAGCGAACTGGCCAACCGCGACATCAAGAATCACTATCTCGGATGGTTCGGAAGCTATGGATGGGCCGGTAAGGCAGTAGCTAAAATCAAGGAATGGAACGATACGCAACTGCACTTCGAACCCGTGGGTACGCCCGTGGAGATGAAGCAAGCGCTCACACCCGAGATTACTTCGCAGTGTCGCGAACTGGGAAAGGCCATGGCCGAACGGCTGATGAAAACGCAGGAATAGACCGCTTTTGTAGACGAATGCTTGTCTTGACGGCAAAAGGGACAGGCATATTGATAACGACAAACCATGTAGATGGATAACAAGAAGCGTGTCTCTGTGTTGATAAAAAGAACCGATCATGGCAAATAAAGACGTGGGGCAAACCCCGATGATGAAGCAGTTCTTCTCGTTTAAGAACCAATATCCTGACGCAGTGTTGTTGTTTCGCTGTGGCGACTTCTATGAAACGTATTGCGAAGACGCCGTAGTGGCAGCCAAGATTCTCGGAATTACGCTTACGAAACGCAGTAAAGAGGGAATCGAAATGGCCGGATTCCCCCATCACGCACTTGATACTTACCTCCCGAAGTTAGTTCGTGCGGGCCGACGAGTGGCAATCTGCGATCAGCTTGAAGATCCGAAACTCACCAAGAAGTTGGTCAAGCGCGGTATTACGGAGTTGGTTACGCCCGGAATAGCGATGAACGACACTGTGCTGAACTATAAAGAAAACAACTTCTTGGCTGCCGTACACTTCGGGAAGGCATCTTGCGGTGTGGCATTTCTGGATATTTCTACGGGCGAGTTTCTGACCGATGAGGGGTCGTTTGATTACATTGAGAAGCTCTTAGGCAATTTCTCGCCTAAGGAAGTGCTGTATGACAGGGCGCATAAAGCCGAGTTTGAACGGCAATTCGGTACTAAATTCTGTGTGTTTGAGCTTGACGATTGGGTTTTTACGGAACAGTCGGCACGGCAGAAACTATTAAAACACTTCGGCACAAAGACTTTAAAGGGCTTCGGTGTGGAGCATTTAAAAAGCGGAGTCATTGCTTCGGGTGCTATTCTTCAATACCTCGAGCTGACCCAACATACGCACATCGCACACATCACGTCGCTCAGTCGTATTGAGGAAGAACGCTATGTACGCCTTGATAAATTCACAATCCGCTCGCTGGAATTGCTCCAACCGATGCAGGAAGACGGTGCATCGTTGCTCGATGTCATTGATCAGACGGTGACACCGATGGGCGGTCGGATGCTGAAACGATGGGTGGTGTTTCCTTTAAAAGATGAGAAGCGCATCGAACAAAGGCTTGACGGTGTGGAATATTTCTTCCGCGAGCCCGACTTCCGACAGTGTATCGATGAACAACTCCACCGCATTGGCGATTTGGAACGCATCATTTCAAAAGTCGCCGTGGGCCGAGTCTCACCGCGAGAAGTTGTTCAGTTAAAGTACGCATTGCAGGCTATCGCCCCTATCAAAACAGCTTGCACTCACGCAAAGAATGAAAGCTTGACGCAGATCGGTGAACAATTGAATCTGTGTGAGAGCATTCGAGATCGCATCGAGCGTGAAATCCAACCCGATCCGCCGCAATTACTCGTTAAAGGTAATGTCATTGCAGATGGATTCAACGCCGAACTCGATGAGCTTCGACGCATCTCTAATAACAGTCGCGAATACCTTTTGCAGATTCAACAGCGTGAAATCGAGCAGACGGGTATTGCAAGTCTCAAAGTGGGTTATAATAACGTGTTCGGCTATTACCTTGAAGTGCGCAACACTTACAAAGATAAGGTTCCGCAAGAGTGGGTTCGTAAGCAGACGTTAGCACAAGCCGAGCGTTATATAACACAAGAGTTGAAAGAGTATGAAGAGAAGATTCTCGGAGCTGATGAGAAAATTCGGTCGCTTGAAGAACGACTCTTCACCGAACTGGTGACGGCTATCCAGGAGTTTATCCCGCAGATTCAGATCGATGCTAATGTCATTGCACAACTCGATTGCTTGCTTTCGTTTGCCAAAGCGGCCGAAGATCATCACTACATCCGGCCTCAAATTTGTACCGAAGACACGCTCGATATCAAACAGGGAAGACATCCTGTGATCGAGACTCAGCTGCCGGCGGGCGAGCAATATGTGCCGAACGACATCCTGCTCGATAACGACAAGCAGCAAATCATTATCATTACGGGTCCGAATATGGCCGGAAAGTCGGCTCTCTTACGGCAAACGGCATTGATTGTATTGCTTGCTCAGATGGGTAGTTTTGTCCCGGCCGAGAGTGCAAGGTGGGTTTGGTAGACAAAGTCTTTACTCGTGTGGGGGCCAGCGATAATATATCGTTAGGCGAATCTACGTTTATGGTTGAGATGACCGAGGCTGCCAACATTCTCAATAACGTGTCGCCGCACTCGCTTGTGCTGTTCGACGAGTTGGGACGAGGTACAAGTACATATGACGGAATCAGCATTGCGTGGGCCATTGTGGAGTATTTGCACGAGCATTCAAAGGCCCGTTCGCGTACGCTTTTTGCCACTCACTATCACGAACTCAATGAGATGGAGAAAAATTTTGCGCGTATTCGTAACTATAACGTCAGTGTTAAGGAGGTGAATAATAAGGTAATCTTTCTCCGAAGACTCGAACGCGGAGGCTCGGAACATTCTTTTGGTATCCACGTAGCTGAAATTGCGGGTATGCCTAAGAGCATCGTGAAACGTGCCAATGTCATTCTGAAACAATTGGAAGCCGACAACAGCAATGTGGGAACGGCCGGAAAGGCAGGCGTAAAGCATCTCGACGAGAGTCGGGAAGGCTTGCAACTCAGTTTTTTCCAGCTTGACGATCCTGTGCTTTGCCAAATCCGAGACGAGATTCTGGGACTCGACGTCAATCATCTTACGCCTGTCGAGGCGCTCAATAAGCTTAACGATATCAAGAAGATTGTAGGAGGGAAATCGTGATCAGATGTTTGTTAATGGCGGCTTTGTGTTGTTTTTCATCCGGTAAAGCTGCTGCCGAAGAACGTATTGACCCCATTCTATACGGCAATATGGACCATTGGGTGGTGCGAAATATCAAAGAGTCGTCCATCATTGGCGGTAATTCGAAGACACTTTATGAGATAGGCCCCGACCGAACGATTGACGGAAACATCCCGTATAAGAATCTCGGGCATTCTCCTTGGGCTACTTCTAACGTGTTGGCCAAAGTGATGGGTATTGTCAAAACCAATCAGTCGGTTTATCGCGAACCGCGAGGTACAGGCTATTGTGCCAAGTTAAGCACCCACATCGAGCACGTCAAAGTACTCGGTTTGGTCGACATCAGTGTCTTGGCAGCAGGTTCTGTCTTCCTCGGAGATATGCACGAGCCTATCACGGGCACAAAAGACGGCGAGAAAAGTCTTAATTGGGGCATCCCGTATAACAAGAGGCCAACGGCTCTCCGATACGATTATCAGGTGGTATTGGCTGCAAGTCCTAATCGCATTAAGCAGACCGGATTCAGCAAAGTATCCGCAGTGCCGGGCAAAGACTGTGCTATCACCGTACTGCTTTTGCAGAAACGGAGCGAAGACGCCAAAGGAAACATCACAGCAAAACGCGTCGGAACGATGGTTGTTGAGTACAATCGCAATACCAACGGATGGGTTAACAATTCCACATATCGTATTCTTTACGGCGACATCCGCAGTCAATTGGGTTATAATGAGCGCCTGATGGGCTTGCGATCTACCGACTATGCCCGTAACAGTAAGGGTAAAAGTGTGCCCATTAAGGAAATAGGGTGGGCCGGGAAAGATGAAATGCCGACACATCTTGTGCTTCAATTCTCGTCGAGTAACGGCGGAGCTTTCATCGGTTCACCTGGAAACACATTCTGGATAGATAATGTCAAGCTGGTTCAATGAGGCTTTTTAAACATATCGTCAACCGTTACTCCGCTCCGCAGGTCATCTTCTTTCAGGCACTCTTTGTACTGAGTCTGCCCAACATCTGCCTATCTTTTACAGAGCCTTTGCCGCTTGTGGGCCGCCTGGTCAATATTATTCTGCCCGTCTCCTTATATATATGGGCCCTCTCGCTGTCGCCGAAAATAGGCCGAACGGTGTGGTTTCTCTTTCCGTTTCTCTTCCTTTCAGCCTTTCAGATGGTGCTACTCTATCTGTACGGTCACTCCGTGATAGCCGTTGATATGTTCTTAAATCTCATCACAACGAATACCGGCGAGGCGCTGGAATTACTCGACAATCTCCTTCCAAGCATTGTTTTCGTGGTCTTGATCTACGTTCCGCTCTTGTTGCTTGCCGGTTTTTCGATGGTTCGAAGGCAACAGCTCACCCAACCATTCTGTCGTATCGGTCGGCGAGCAGGTGCTGTCGGAGCTGCCGCAGGATTGTTACTCCTCTTTTTTCTAATCGTCTCCAACCATACAACGATAGATCATCGAGACCGTTCTCCATCATCAATCGCCAATTCTCAATTACCCAAAAGCTATACAGTTACAGATGACCTATATCCCGTCAACGTGCTGCACAACATCTGGTTGGCTGTCAGTCGTACTTACGCCACGACCCATTATGCCGAGACTTCGCGCCGCTTCACCTTTCGGGCAACATCTACACACAATCCCGACGAGCGTGAAATATATGTCCTTGTGATAGGGGAGACGGCCCGCGCCATCAACTTTCAGCTCTGCGGATATCGTCGAGCCACCGACCCGCAATTGCTTTTCGTACCGCATCTTGCCGTTTTCAAGCGTGCACTTACACAGTCTAACACCACGCATAAGAGTGTTCCGATGCTTCTTTCAGCCGTTTCGGCCGTCGATTTCGACAGTGTTTACCACCAAAAAGGCATCATTACGGCTTTTAAAGAGGCTGGATTCCACACGGTATTCTTATCTAATCAATTACCCAATCACTCCTTTATCGACTTCTTCGGACAAGCAGCCGACGAGTGGAAATTTATTCGCGCACATTCATCTAAGGCCGATCCCGACGGTTATGACGACCGACTCCTGCCGCTCTTAGACGCTGTTCTCAAGCAGAACAGGCGCAAAGAGTTTATCGTTTTACACACCTATGGGTCGCATTTTGAATATCAAAAGCGTTATCCCCGTAGTCTGTCGTATTTCAAACCCGATGAAGCCAGCGAGGCAGAAATTTCCAATCGGTGCTCGCTCGTTAATGCTTACGACAACACCATTCGTTACACCGACCGTCTGTTGGCCGAAGTGATGCACCGAATCGAGGCTACCGGCGCTATGGGTGCATTGGTTTACGCTTCCGATCACGGTGAAAACATCTTCGATGATAGCCGTCATCTCTTCCTTCACGCATCTCCTCGGCCCTCTTATTACGAGCTGCACGTACCGTTGATGGTATGGCTTTCGACTCGTTATTGTGGTTTACGCCCCGGCGTTTTGCCTGTGCTCGCCGCCAACTGTAATCGATCGGTTGCTACAAACCTGTCTGTTTTCCACACGATGATAGACCTTGCAGGCCTCCGCACACCGTATTTCGACCGCCGCCGCTCTGTTGCCGCCTCGGCTTATCGTCCTCTTCCACCCGTTTATCTCAACGATCACAACGAGCCGATTCCCCTCAATCGGATGGTCACCGATGCCGAAGACATCGCCCGTTTCAAGCAAGCAGGAATGCCGTTGCGGACTAATCCTTAATCATTTTCGGGTAAACATCATTCTCATTAACCGTTAGCCGCGTGACAACTAACCGTTAGTCGCATGCCGTTTAACGGCTTCTCACACGCCCATTGATCGTCGATTGCATCGGGATTGAGAACACAATGCCTGTCAAGTGTATTGATATCGGTCACTCCAAAAGGGGATAGCGCATTGACAGTCATCATGAAAATACTCATTAACGAGTATTGCCGGAGTTCTTTTTTTGTATTATCTTTGCTCTTGTCATTCTATATTGGGATGACATAATATAAAAATTATCAAGGCAATGAGTAAGATTACAGATTTGTTAGGCAAGGAAGCGGAATACTATCTGCGCCACGAGTGCAAGACAATAGACAAGAGTCTGCTGTATCTTCCGGGTAAAGACATCATCGAAAGGGTGTGGTTGGACTCTGATCGCAACATTCGCACCATCGAGAGTCTGCAACAATTGTACGGGCACGGACGGCTGGCCCATACGGGATATGTCTCCATTCTTCCCGTGGATCAGGGCATCGAGCACTCTGCCGGAGCCTCTTTCGCCCCCAATCCGCTTTATTTCGATCCAGAAAATATTGTCAAGTTGGCTATCGAAGGGGGCTGTAACGCTGTGGCTTCTACGTTCGGTGTGCTGAGCGCCGTGGCCCGTAAGTATGCCCACAAGATACCTTTTGTGGTGAAACTCAATCACAACGAACTTCTCACTTACCCTAATTCCTATGATCAAGTGATGTTCGGCACGGTGAAAGAAGCGTGGAATCTGGGTGCCGTTGCTGTCGGAGCGACCATCTATTTCGGGTCAGAAGAAAGTCGGCGGCAACTCATTGAGGTAGCCGAAGCATTCGAGTACGCCCACGAGTTGGGTATGGCTACCATCCTATGGTGCTATCTTCGCAACAACGCTTTTAAGAAAGACGGCGTCGATTATCATAGTTCTGCCGACCTGACAGGCCAAGCTAATCATCTCGGTGTAACCATTAAGGCCGACATTGTGAAGCAAAAGTTGCCCTCAAACAATGGCGGTTTCAAAGCCATCGGCTTCGGACGGACCAGCGAAAAGGTGTATACCGAACTCACGACAGACCATCCTATCGACCTGTGTCGCTATCAAGTGGCCAATGGTTATATGGGACGCGTGGGCCTGATCAATTCCGGTGGCGAGTCGCACGGTGCTTCCGACTTGAAGGATGCAGTCATAACGGCCGTTGTTAACAAGCGAGCTGGTGGCATGGGACTCATCAGTGGGCGCAAGGCTTTCCAAAAACCGATGGCCGAAGGAGTTGAGTTGCTCAACGCTGTGCAGGATGTTTACTTAGACAAAGAGGTGACTATCGCATAAAAACGGCCGTTTGAGCGAATCGCAAAACATGTTATCTACATCAATAGTAAGGCAGACCTGAGAGTCTGCCTTACGTGTTTCTAATTGCATTTTACGGTTAGATGCTTTGTGTTTAGCTGTTAATCTTTGAATCTAAGACGCTTAGATTCAGAACAAATCAAGCTCAGCAATAGTCGCGACAGGACTTTCTGCGGCAGCTTCTTGCACGTCAATGCGAACGAAACGGGCCTTAAACGGATGTTTAAAGACGTGTGTTCGCCGTGTGGGATCATTAATCAGATTGCCGAATTCGATGTTATCGCCTTTCTTCCAAGTCTTTCCGTCAATGCTGTAAACGAGTTTGAAGCGAGCCAACAAACCGTCGGCCGTATCTGTGGGCGGTGTATATTGCAGCCCATAAAGCTGTCTGACAGCTCCCAAATCAAGCGTGATGCTCCGTTGATTGTCGGCTTCGCTTCGCCAAAATGTGCGTTTATCGGCATCCAAGATCAGATTTGCTTCATGTCCTTTCACCTCGCTACTTACGGCTGTTAGGCTCCAATGAGCTTTTGTCAACGGCACTTGTTCGATCGCCACAGGTCCCGTTTCACCGTTGAGAACGGCTATTGCTTTCACGATTCCACGTTCGAGCGTAAAGGGGACAGTGTAAAGCGCACTGTGGACAGTAGGTTCCGAGCCATCGACCGTATAATAAATCTTGCAGCCGAGACTCAATCTTGCGGCCGCATCGGCATCTCCTTTCCACGCGAAACCTTGTGGTTTGGGTACAATCGTTACCTTACCGGCGCGGTCTTTGCGTATCGAAAGCTGCGGCGGACGCGATGAGTAATGGTAAGCTCCGACGCTGCTGATAGCCGGTGTGAGCCGCGATTGCAAAATGCGCAACCGCAAGCGAGACGTCGTAACGTCTTGGAAGCGGAGTATTCGCTTATAACCGATGTTGGTGGCACGGGCTATTTCCTGCCACATCCCATTGATCCAAGCATCCACGGCGTGCTCTTCCACACGCTCGCTACGCTTTGCCACAGCCTCTTGCAGCATCAACCGATTGAGCGTGATGGGCTTAGGAAGCGTGAAAACAATAGGTTCCGTGTATTCGATAAACGTCTCGTCGTCATTATCAAGCAGGGCTTTCGGTGCGTCGATGGCCGCATCGAGCAGATTGGTTGAATAAGTCTCGCGGATACGCTTACCCACTTCGCGCAGCACATCGACGTCTTTCTGTGAGAACTTTCCGTCTCGATTGGGCGGAATGTTAAGTAAAAACGTGGAGTTGCCGCCCACAGATCGCTCGTAAATATCAAACACATCGTCGGCTGTTCGCACGCCTTGGCGGTCGTCATCACGATAAAACCAACCTTCGCGAATCGACGTGTTGGTTTCCGCTTGTTGGTAATGCAAGAAGCGGGCTTTATACAGTTGATCTCGACTTCCGAGATCTTTCTCTGTCAAATCGCCGAAAGACGTCATCCGATCAGGATCTTCTTGGTAGGGGATAACGTTCCATTCCGTGTCGCGGGTACCGCCTCCCTCGTTGCCGCACCAGCGTACATCTTCTCTGCCGAATATCACTGCGCGGGGCGCAAGGGTGTGAATGAGCTCCTTCCAAGCCATATAATGATAGGTCTGTCCACCCTTATTGCGAGGATGGGCGCCGTCGAACCACACCTCATCAATGTCTCCGTATTCGGTAAGAAGCTCGAAAAGCTGATTGAGAAAGTATTCGTTGTAATCGTCAACAACGAACCGAAAGCGGGTTTTATTTACAAAAGGACGCCCCGGGACGTCGCGAGGAATCGTGCGAAGCGTAGCTTTGCTTCGGTTGCCGTAGAGCCCATCACCCTCCATTTGGTACAGATCGGCGGGCGAAAGATAGATTCCTAAGCGGATGCCGAACTTGCGGCAAGAAGCTGAAAGATCGCGAAGGATATCGCCCTTTCCGCCTTCAAAGCCTGTCGACATCAGTCCATGACGTGTGTAGCGACTGTTCCAGATCACGAAACCGTCGTGGTGTTTCACCGTGAGCAGCACCATCCGGATGCCCGCCTCTTTTAAAGAACGGCACCATTGGTCGGTGTCTAAGGTCTTCAAATCGAATATTCGAGGGTCTTCTTTGCCCGTTCCCCACTCGCGACGGGTGAACGTGTTCGGACCGAAATGCACGAAAGCGATGAACTCTTTTCGCAGAGCAGCCAACTGGTTAGGAGTCGGAACCACGTGCGCAGCCTTCTCGATGATGCGTGCTTGACTGTCATCGGTCGCTATGGCTATGGTGTTAGCGTATCTGATCGAGTCGCTCGTGCCGACCGCCAAAGCATCAATGTCTGTGCCGGCCGCCGTTAACAACAGTGCCGCAGCTAACAAGCGGCAGTGCCGAGAAATGTTTTTTTCCTTCATTATAAGATTGCGATAGGTTTATTTTTGCTTGAAACGGTTGTCGTTCTTTCTGCAAAAATAAGACAAATTACCCGATTATCACTTACAAATAGCCGTAAATTGCACTTTCATTCGATATCTTTTTGCTTTCGTGCGCATCCCATCGGTTCACCAACCGCAGCAATCTGGTAAGATCGTTTTTATACAAATCGGGGTAATACAGCGTGCAAACATACCACACGCCACGTCCTCTGACGTATTTCCGACGGTAAGAATAGCCCTCGATCGGCCGTCCACCTTCATACATTCGACCGTCAATGACAAACGCATCATGTCCCACTCGCCATTTCGAAGCGTGCAACTTGCGGACTATCCAACGGGCAGTTTGCATTGTGGTGAGTTCTTTCCGATCTTTCGACACATGACATTCCATCGTGATTTTCACCCAATGATCCCAGTAAGTGAACCGTGCACCTCCGATGAAATGGTCGTTTTTTGTGTCTTCGCGATGCATAAACGTCGGATAGGTCATCGTGAATCCGAAAGTCGTATCATGATATTCGGCCAGTGGACACGAGTTCACTGCCTCGCGCAACACGTTGCAGAAAGGTTGCTCTGGTTGTGTGTTACGAATCCATTCGAATATTCCGGCTATGAGTAAGAAGGCAAAAAAGGCACTCAATAACTTCCGCATAGGCTTGATTTTGATCCTCGCAACAAAGGTAAAAAGCCTTTGCGAAATCCCTATTCACAACTGTCTGACATTTGTCTGACAATCTTTCCCCCGCCAACCAACACTTACTTGCGTCGCATTTAACCGTTAGTTAGCGTGCTCTTAATACTTACTTGCAAGGCAACTGACTGTTAAACGCAACGCCATTTATTATCATTCGCAACACGAGAAACAAATGCTCATAAATCGTTAAATACTAAGGGATTTTGCAAATGGTCTCATTTTTTATGACTATCTTTGCCGAATGAAGATACAAATCATCAATAATGGGCATCAGCCTTTGCCTGTTTATGCCACCGAAAAGAGTGCAGGGATGGACCTTCGGGCCAACATCGACGAACCCATTGTACTGCATCCGATGGAGCGACGACTGATTAACACGGGGTTGCACATCGCTCTTCCCGACGGATTCGAGGCCCAAGTACGTCCCCGCAGCGGCTTGGCGCTGAAGCACGGAGTAACCGTTCTCAACTCGCCGGGTACAATCGACGCCGATTATCGCGGTGAAATAATGGTGCTTTTGATTAATCTTTCGCAACAAGACTTCGTTATTCGCGACGGAGAACGTATTGCCCAGCTCGTGGTTGCACGTTACGAGGGAGCACAGTGGGTAGAAGTAGAATGCTTAGACGAGACCGAACGCGGCACAGGAGGCTACGGGCATACGGGTGTGAAATAAACAAATGAAATTCACGTTACGACATATCGCGCTCTGCGTTGTGGTGGCCCTATTGTCGACCACAGCTCTTTTATCAGCTACTGCACACCAAGCGGCAGAGCAACAAACCGCTTTTTCGCCTGCCGGCAGGCCCTTTTCAAGCGATAACTCACACGCGCAGAATTCTCAACGCACAATTCCTAATTCTCAATTCTCACTTTCTTCGCAAGACAGCATACGCTATAACTACTTCTTTCTTGAAGCCGTTCGGCAGCAGAATGCCGGTCATTATGCCGCCGCTTTCGACCTATTGAGCCATGCCTTGACCATCAATCCAAGGGCAGCCGAAGCCTATTTCGCTCGCGCAACATACTTTTCGGAATTGCAACAAGACTCTTTAGCCTTGGTCGATATTGCCGAAGCAGCTCGCCTGAATCCTGCAAATGACACGTATATGGAGCGTCTTGCCATCGCGTATATCAATCGACAGGATTTCGATAAGGCCATCGCGACCTATGAAGAATTGGCCCAACGCGATCGCACGCGCAGTGATATTCTCAATATTTTGGTGCAACTCTACGAACGACAAAAAGATTATCAGAAGATGATTCGCGCCATCGACCGCATTGAAGAGAACGAAGGTAGCAGTGAAGAGATCACGCTTTATAAGATGCGTGTTTATGATTTGATGGGCGATAAGAAGTCGGCTTATCGTGCGTTGAAGGCTCTTTCGGACAAGCATCCCAGTGATTTGACTTATCGAGTGATGCTGGGCAACTGGCTGATGCAACACGATCGGTCTCGGGAAGCATTCAAGATATTCAGTGCTGCACAGCGAGAAGACCCTGATAATACAGCTGTCGAGAGTTCGCTTTACGATTATTACAAGGCCACGGGACAAGATTCGGTGGCGCAATCGTTGATGGAACGGATGCTGATCAGCCCGAAGACAGATACGAAAAGTCGTATCTCGATGCTCCAACAAGTGATTCGTGAGAATGAAGAACACCGTGATGACAGCACGAAAATCATCTCTTTATTGCATCAGATGATGCAAGCTAACCCCAAAAGTAGCGAGATTGCCGAGGTGAATGCCGCTTATGCTACGCTGAAAAAGCTGCCGCAAGACACGATTAACCGTGCTTTGTTGCACGTTTTACACTTAGCGCCCGATAATGCAGGTGCCCGTCTCCAACTCATTCAGGCCGAGTGGCCTACGAAAAACTGGGATCGGATTATCGAATTGGCATCTCCCGCCCTGCAATATAATCCCGAAGAAATGGCGTTTTACTATTTTATGGGATTGGCTTACTATCAAAAGGACGAGCGAGACAAG
This sequence comes from Hoylesella enoeca JCM 12259, assembly GCF_000613405.1. GTDB lineage: Bacteria > Bacteroidota > Bacteroidia > Bacteroidales > Bacteroidaceae > Prevotella > Prevotella enoeca. The sequence goes on from NZ_BAIX01000005.1 coordinate 86,911, forward strand.
GCACTTGAGATGTTCAGAAAGGGCGTAAGCGAGATCAACTCACAAAGCAATGCCGACATTGTATCCGATTTTTACGCGATGATGGGCGACATTCTATATCAAAAGGGACGGTCGGCCGAGGCCTTTGCAGCTTATGACAGCTGTTTGGTTTGGCGTGAAAACAATATCGAATGTTTGAATAACTATGCCTATTATTTAAGCGAACGGGGTGAGAATCTGCACAAAGCGGAACAAATGAGCTACCGAACCGTCAAGGCAGAACCTAAAAATGCGACCTTTCTTGACACTTATGCGTGGATTCTCTTTATGCAAGGACGCTATGCAGAAGCGCAGATTTACATTGAGCAAGCTGTCGTCTGCGACACCGCTTCGGTGCAAAACGCAACAATATTCGAGCACGCCGGCGACATCTATGCACGTAACAACAACATCGGGAAAGCCTTAGAATATTGGCAAAAGGCGCTTAAAACCGGCAGCAAAAGTGTTTTATTACCCCGTAAAATCAAGTTAAAGAAATATCTCAAAGCGTGAGTCGGACAGTCGACTTACCATTCAAGACTAAACGAAATAAGATGAATCGAATAACCCTTAACGTTCTCTTCGCCGGCGTTTTGTTGCTTCTTGCATCGTGCGGAGCCAAAAGAGCCGTCGTAAACGACGCGCATCGGGCACAGACACAGGCCCAAGCGTCGGCCGATCGATCAGCAATGAGCAAGTTGGCAGCCGTTCAACGCATCTATGATAACCAAGTTTACGCACCGAATATCACCGGATCGATGTCTTTCAACATACAAGGCGGAGATAAAGACATCACTGTTCCCGGTTCGGTTCACTTGCGTAAGGATGAAGTAATACGGTTGCAACTATTCATTCCGATTATCGGCAGCGAGGTGGGAAGATTGGAGTTTACACCCGATTACGTGTTGCTCATCGACCGGATTCATAAGGAGTACATCCGAGCCGACTATTCGCAGCTCGACTTTCTGCGTGCTAACGGACTGAATTTTTACAGTCTTCAAGCGCTATTTTGGAATCAATTGCTCTTGCCCGGAGCCAAAAGCGTGGGTGAGGAAGACCTCAAACGCTTCGACGTCGACCTCGATGCGGCCGGCACTTCGCTGCCCGTGATGCTGCAAAAAGGTCTGATGCGCTACCGGTGGGACACCGATCGTGGGACAGGGCGTATTACTCGTGCCACCGTTCATTATGCTTCGGCAGCACACGGCACGTCTGATCTCACGTGGAATTACAGCGACTTTCGCAGCGTTGGGGTAAAGATGTTCCCCGCAAAGCAGTCGTTCCGCTTCACCACTACGGCCACCAAGCAGCGCCATACGGTGCAAGTGGCTATCGAAATGAATGATGTCAAGACCGACAGTAACTGGGAATCGCGCTCCAAAGTGTCTGAAAAGTATAAGCGTGTAGAGGCTCAAGACCTACTCGGTAAAATCTTAAATATGTAAATGAAACGCATTGTCATTTTATATTTAGCCGTTTTTTGCGTCCTCGGTTCAGGTGCGCAGCAGCGTCGCTCCGCACAAAAGGCGCAGCCGAAAACTACGAAAGTAGTCAAGAAAAAACCTGCAACAAAGGGCAAGAAAGCACCGGCTGTTAAGGCAAAACGCCCTTCGAGCACTGCGGCGGCATACGCTTCGGTGCGTAAATTGCAGTCACAACGGGCCGAAATACAGAAGAAAATTAAGCAGCAAGAACGTGCCCTGCGCGCCAATCAGGCTGATGTCAAACAGCGATTGCAGAACTTAATGGTCATCAACAGCGAGATAGACGAGCGCCAAAAGTCGATCGATGGCATTCAGAAAGACATCCATCAGATCGATGGTAACATCGGAATCCTCAAATCGCAGTTGCAAACCTTAGAGCAGCAGTTGACCGATCGCAAAACCAAATATATCCAATCGATGCGCTATATGGCCCGTCACCGCTCCGTTCAGGATAAGATGATGTTCGTATTTTCGGCTAAAAACTTCACGGAGATGTATCGCCGGCTTCGCTTTGTGCGCGAATATGCGGCATTCCAACGGGCTCAAGGCGAGATTGTCAAGGCCAAACAGCTGCAAGTAAATGATAAACACAAGCAGTTGGAGACCGTCAAAGGCTATAAGAACAACCTGCTCTACAAAGATAAACGCGAGCACGCCGCCCTACAAACGAAGCAAGATGAGCAGAAGAAAGTGGTGCAGAACCTGCAAAACCAACAGCGAACCATTCAGGCGATTATTGCTGAACAGCGCAAGAAAGACGCTGCACTAAATGCCATTATCGACCGAATGGTGGCCGAAGAGGTTGCAAAAGCCCGGGCACGAGCCGCTGCCGAGGCCAAACGAAAGGCCGAAGCAGCTGAGGCTGCACGGCGTCGCGCACAGGAGTTAGCTCGTAAAAAGGCAGCAGCCGAGGCTGCCGCACGTGAGAATCAGCGCCGAATTGCCGAGCAAAAGCCCGTGAAGCACAGCTGAAAGCAGAAGCCCGAGCAGCAGCTCAGGCTGAAGAGAACGCTCAGAAAGCCCGACTCGCAGCCGCGGAAAAGGCTAAAAAAGAGGCAGCCGATAATGAAGCGCGGGCCGCCGCAGAGCGAAAAGCACGCACGGAATTGGCTGCTCGTGAGGCCGAAGCGGCCCGATTGGCTGCCGAACGCAAGGCAATGGCCGAGCAAGAACGTAACAACAGGGCTATAGCAGAGGCTAAAAAGAATGCGGAAGAGGCTCGCCGGCTCAGTACTGTGGATCGAATGATGTCCGGCGGATTTGAAGCTAATAAAGGAAGACTGCCTATGCCCATTACAGGCAGCTATCGGGTGGTAAGCCATTTCGGGCAATACAACGTGGAAGGATTGAAGAATGTAACGCTCGATAACAAAGGAATCAACATCTTGGGACAGTCGGGCTGTATGGCACGAAGCATCTACGACGGCGAAGTAAGCGGCATTTACGGCTACAGCGGCACGTATGTCGTGATGGTTCGGCACGGTGCTTACATTTCCGTTTACTGCAATTTGAAGTCGGTAAGTGTATCGAAAGGGCAGCGGGTAAGCACTCGTCAGAGTCTCGGAGCTGTCGGAACCGACAACATCTTACAGTTCCAGCTTCGTCGGGAAGCCGCTAAACTCAACCCCGAAGTGTGGTTGGGGCGGTGAGGATTGACGATTGTCAATTCGCAATTGAAAATAAGGCCGTTTTTCAGTAACTGTTAATCGCACGACAACTAAGCATGAATTGTCGTGCGTTTAACGGTTAGTCACACGGCGTTTAACGGCTTTTCAGAAAAGAGAATATATACAGTAGCCTTTATAGGACTATGTTCTTATCGTTGAAAAACACTTCGGATGCTATTCAAGTATTTGCTATTCGCCCACAAATATTAACTGTTAATCTCTATTAAGTGAACTTTGTGTTCAGTCTTCCGTTGTACTTTTGCAAGTGAAAACCAAATAAAATCATGAACAAAAAGAATAATTTAACACCACGAAAAGGGAAATGGAACAAGACGAAAAACTGAGAATGACCGACGATTCGGTCTGTGAAACACTATCCGCAACGTATGCACGACAACATTTAGTGCACGCTTTCGTAAGACTACTCAATGCTTCGCCCGATGACGGATTGCATTGGATCGGGACGAAAACGGATTTTTTTGAAATCGCATATATTGTTTTTGATGACGGATCTGCTTATAACGAACTGGGGCAACGACCCTCTTTTTCAGAACTTGTGACGCGTGCCTGTGCTGTCTTTCATGTCGACAGACCGGCTAATCCACGGGCTTATGTCAATCGTGCACACGTTCGTAAAGGCACATTTCTGCGTCCGTTGTTGGAACGCTATCGGCTGATGCTCACCACGGGAATGAATGTGGATCCGCTATCGAGATTCATCTGCTGCCGCAAATCGCATCGGAAACCCGGATGTAAATGAGTGAGACGACTGATCAATACGCGTTTTCAGAGATACAAAATGGCCTCGTTGCTTGGTTAAAAAGTAAGTCGAGGATGCTCAGATTGGGTTGGAAGCCGTGTTTCTGTTCATAAACTTGATAGTATCTGCGGGCTTGAAAATCGGCGTCGGGCAACGGATGCTTCGGTCGAATAGCGTCTCGGAAATCGGCTATCGTGCTCTGTTCTGCTGTCGAAGTTGCTGAAATGTCTGTTGATCGGGGTGCGTTGACATATTCATCGGTGAGTTTTAGGCTTGGCATTAGGTCTAAAAGCTCACACATCTTATGGGTAATGGCCAGGTTGAAATCGAAGAGAAAGTTCCATTTTTGAGTGAAAAAAGGCTGTAAGTCATCTGCATAGAAGTCGAAAAAAGGGCTTTCTCCGTAGGCCGAAAGCAGTGCATTCCAGTGCAATCGACGCCAATCGGCATGATCGCTGATGCGAATATCGCGCATGAGACACTTGGGTCCGTCATATCGCTTGATAGGAATGGAGAGCGCTTGCAGGCCGTTTGTCGTAGCGATTACACATCGGTTGCGATAAGTTTGTTTACAAAAATGATCGTAACGCTCGATCAAACACGTGTCGAACCGATTGAGTTTCTGATACCATTGCACCGGTCCAAAATAGGTGGAAGATAACAAGGCTACTGCCATAGACGAAGATTGAAAAGTCGGATGGCTCGTCCTTGGATGCTGTGTCGATGCACAAGCGTGCGCGATTTGCCCGTATTCACCATGTAGTAATAGCAATTTGGACAACCGCAACGCGTGCAACAATGAGTCGGAAGACGATAGTCGGCTTGTCCGATACGGACAGTATCACCGGGAACAGCTGTTATTCGGGCCACGAGTAAGCAGCTATCACCATATACTATAAGGTCGCCCGCAGTGAGATTTGTACGCGAAAGTCGGTTCACCAACACGTGATCGCCGGCCTGTAAGTGCCATTCTGCATGGTTTTCAGGCACGGTGTAGATGGTGAAAAGATAGGTTCGGACGGACCACATTGCTACAATGGCCGTCGCGAAAACGATGAATGACTTAACGAGCGTATGCATAGCAAGGTGAAAAAGTGAAAAGGTGAGAAAGTGAAGAGATTGGAATCTTGCTCTTTTCAACTCTTCGCTTTTTCACCTTTTCATCTTTTATTTAATGTCATCTACACATTTAAAGAGTCGGTTCCAGCGTATTCCGCTAAATCCTTTATGGTCGGGCGAATGCGACCACCATATAAATATCGGCTTACCAACAATGTGATCTTCGGGCACGAAACCCCAATAGCGAGAGTCAGCAGAGTTATGTCGGTTGTCGCCCATCATCCAATAGTAATCCATTTTGAACGTATATCGATCCGTCTTTTTACCATTGATGTAGATCGAATGCCCTTTCACATCCAATTGATTATGCTCATACACGCGTATCGGACGCTCATATAGCGGCAGATTACGCATGGTTAGCTTCACAGTCTGTCCTTTTTTAGGAATCCAAATGGGGCCGTAATTATCGCAAGTCCATCCTGTCACGCTGTTAAGTGGATAGAGGCGCTCGGCCGAAGTATCCATATTGAGCTTCACTTCGGCCACAATATCCTTGCGCGCACGCAATACTTTCGCGGCCGACTCGGTGAGAGGCATACTGCCGGTTTGATTGAGACTCATGATGTCTTCTGTCGTTATGCCCAATTGTTCGATCAGATTCTCGGGCAGACTCTGCTTCAATTTCACGAAATAAGAATACTGAACGTTGTCCGGTTCCTTGTTAGGCTTGCCGTCAAGATAAACGATTCGGTTTCTGATCTGCAATGTTTGGCCTGGCAATCCCACACAACGCTTCACGTAATTCTCACGTCGATCGGTGGGCCGAGATATGATATCGCCATACTCGCGGGGGTTATCCGCAATGTAGTTGCGCCCTAATGCATAGATGTTTGCAAAGTAATGGCGCTGCGCATCAAGGCTAAGCGTATCCGGATTTATTGCAGGATGCTGCTGTGAATAGAGTTGACTGCCAAACGAATAGACCATTTGATAATAGTCACTGGCTTGCCATTGCGGATCGTTGACAAGCGTATCGCCGGCCGGGAAATTGAAAACCACGATGTCATTGAGCTTCACGTGTCCCAAACCTTTCACTCGTCGATAGTCCCAATGTGGCCAATCGAGATACGATTTCATATTGATCAGTGGCATGGTGTGCTGTGTGAGCGGCATTGTGAGCGGTGTCTCGGGAATCCGCGGGCCATAACTCATCTTGCTTACAAATAGATAATCGCCTGTGAGTAACGACTTTTCGAGCGATGACGAGGGTATGACGTAGTTCTGGAAGAAGTAAAGATTGATGAAATAAACGGCCACCAACGCGAAAACCAACGCATCTACCCAACTCATGATGAAGCGAACTGGCCGCTCAGCATCCTTCCACCATTGCCAGTGAATGCGCTTGGTGATGTACACATCATATATAAACGGTACCACAAGAAGCCCCCACCAACTTCCAACCCAATACAGGAAGAGCAGGTAAAGCACCAGCACGCAGACGAATTTGGTCCATTGCACTTTGGGATTGAGCTTAGCTCTCTCTTTGTCTATCATTTTTTCAACTATTTATTCGTTGTTAAAGGGAATTCGATAAGAACGGAAACAGATCACTCGTGGTGAGTAATCCCGAGTGTGTTGCCGTGTATTCGGCCGCCAAGACAGCTCCGAGTGCAAACCCTTTACGATTGTGTGCATCGTGCGTCAGCGTAATCCGGTCGGCCTCACTGTCGTAAACCACCGTGTGAATACCCGCCACTTCGCCTCTTCGGAAACTCTCGACGGGGATCGCATCAGCATCGGCCGCATTGCTTCCCGACACCGTTCCGTCGGCCGCATGCAGTTCGCCTTTTACCCATTGGTGCTTGCGATCGAGTTGGTCGATGATGTCTTCGGCCAACGTAATCGCTGTCCCGGAAGGTGCATCGAGTTTATGCACGTGATGCGTCTCCTCAATTCGCACGTCATATTGCGGAAATTGATTCATCAACCGCGCCACATAGCGATTCAGAGCAGTAAAAATTGCTACGCCGATCGAGAAATTCGAGGCCCAAAACAGTGTCTGACCATCCTCCGTACACAATCGTTTCACCTCCTCGCCGTGTTCTTTCATCCACCCCGTAGAGCCGCTCACCACCTTCACATGGTGCTTGAAAGCCCGCAGGTAATTGCCGAAAGCTGCCTGAGGCGTCGTAAATTCGATGGCCACATCGGCCGAAGCGAAAGCCTCACTATCAAAATCCTGCTGGTTATCGACATCGATAATGCACACGATTTCATGTCCGCGGCTACGTGCTGTCTGCTCGATCATCCGCCCCATCTTGCCATATCCGATTAGTGCTAACTTCATTTCAAACGTTTTAAAACCTTGCAAAGTTACTGATTTTTGGTAGAATACGCAAGGTGGCAATTCATAATTCCATTCTAATTAACGGTTGGTTGTGCTGCAACTAATGGTTAGTCAGCGCACGATTAACCGTTAGTTAGCGTGCGATTAAGCATGAATTAAAATCCGCCTCATGTCTAACCTCTTAACGTAGAGGGTTGAAACAGCTGTTGACTATCAATTATCAACCATCGACTTAATTTCTATTACTATATTATATAAAGGAGAGTTGCACACTAAAATGTTAAAAGTGGGGGTGCGAAGGGGCAATTTATAAAATCTTTTTTGAATTCTCTTGGTCGATACCTCATTTTTATTTAATTTTGTGACCGATAAATTAAGATTGATCAATAATATCTTTTGACAGATATCCGATATGAAAATAGATCCGCAGAGTCATGACTCTGCACGATCATATCCTAACTATGGAAAGAAGATCGAGGCCAACAGTCGTCCTATTTTGACAGTGGCGACAAGCATTCGCGTGCTATTTGAATCTCAAAAAAACAATGACTAAAACCTTTTAAATGTATAAAAAATAACACAGTTAAACAGCAATCGTATGAAAAGATTTTGTTTATTCATCTTCGGCTTGCTCGTAACGACAGCACTCATGGCCCAAAACTGGGCAGTCAGTGGCGTTGTTAGAGATGCCGAAACAGGTGAACCGCTGGTCGGAGCCACCATTATCGAAGTGGGAACCAGCAACGGAACAGTCACCGATGTGGATGGGAATTTCTCCCTAAAACTGACGAAACAGGCGACACAAGTGCGCTTTTCGTATCTCGGTTACACGGATCAGACCTTGCAGGCAAAAGCCGGACAGTCGATGACTGTGCGACTCAAACCGCTCGCTCACGAGTTGGGAGAAACGGTCGTTATCGGTTATAGCGGAACGATCATTCGTTCGAAGCTCACCAATTCGATCTCAAAGGTAAAGAATGAGTCGCTTACCACGGGTATGTTTTCAAATCCGGCACAGGCGCTCAGTGGTACAGTTGCCGGCCTTCGAGTGATTCAAAACTCGGGTGATCCGAATGCTTCGCCTACCATTGTGTTGCGAGGTGGAACCGATTACAATGGATCGGGTACGCCGTTGATTGTTGTCGACGGTATGATTCGCGGCAGCATGAACGATATCAATCCCAATGACATTGAGTCGATGGAGGTGATGAAGGATGCAGGAGCTACTGCTATTTACGGTTCGCGAGCCAATAATGGTGTGATTTTAATCACGACTAAAAAGGGAAAAAGTGGTGAAGGAAAAATCAATTTCAACTCAAAACTGTCGTGGAACCACTTCAACAATCCTTATAAATTCTGTGATTCGCGTGATTATCTTTACTATGAACGTCGCTCCTATTTATATGCCCAGCAAAAGGGAACAGCCAATTTAAACTCGCTCAGCGGTAATCAACCTTATGGAACAGGCAATGATTACAATGCCGATGGTAATAAGAGTTCGGCTGGTTTGTGGGGAGTCTATCTCAAAGAGAATCTCAGTGAAGACCTGTATAATAAGTTGTTGGGTGAAGGTTGGGAAACAATGATCGATCCGGTAACGGGTAAAGAACTCGTGTTCATCAACAACCACATGGAGGATTTCAATATCAAAACACCGAGTTTTTCACAAGATTACAACCTGAGTTACAGTGGTGGAAACGATAGTGGACACTATTACGCTGGCTTGGGATACAATAGGAGCGAGGGAAACGCAATCAATAACTTCAATCGAAGATTGTCGGCGTTGCTCAATGTAGACTATAAAATCAAACCGTGGATGACTTCGTTGTCTAACTTCAACTTCTCAACGACCAAGTATCGGGGTATCTCTCCGTTCACGGGTGAGGCCAATTACTTCTCTCGTAACTTCTCTTATCCACCCACATTCCGTGCTTATAATGCAAACGGTGAATTGCTTTTGGGTAAGAACTCGGGTGATGGTAATCAACAGTTCTTGGCTAGTGCATGGGACAATGATTACAGTCGGCAGAAGTTTACATTCTCTCAGGATTTCCGAATCACACCGATCAAGGATCTGACTATTGATTTCAAAGGCGACTGGTTTTATGAATATTATACCTATGAGTCGTTTTACCACACGTATCTCAGCTCTCCGGGAAGATATAATACAGCGCATAACTCATATGCACAACACGAAAGGCAGCTTACACAAACATACAATATTCTGTTGAACTACAACAAGAGTTTTGGCAATCACAGCCTTTCAGCCTTGGCAGGATGGGAGTATTTCCATCAAAAGTACTTGGAAATAGAAGCCAGCGGACATAATCCGAACAACAATTACTTTAAAGATCTCCAATACACTATTACTGATGAAGGTGCTCGAAGCATTGATTCGGATCATGCAAAATTCATTACCGAATCTTACTTTGCACGTCTCAATTACGACTATGAGGCTAAATATTTGGCCAGCTTTACGCTTCGTCGCGACGGTATTTCAAAGCTCAGCAAAGACAACCGATGGGGAACTTTCCCCGGAATGTCACTTGGATGGGTGTTTACTAAAGAAGACTTCATGTCGCGTTTACCGTGGTTGAGCTTCGGAAAACTGCGTGCTTCATTCGGACGTAATGGTAATGTAAACAAAGATTGGGTTGGAAACTACACCATTCAGGGTGCTTATGGACAGAGTATTTACAATGGTGACCTGGCGTTTTCACTCAGTTCATTGCCCAACTACTACTTAACGTGGGAGACATCGCGTACCTTTGAACTTGGCCTTGACCTCGGATTCCTCGATAACAAAATACAAGCCAACTTCACATGGTATGATCGTCGCACATCGAATAAGTATGCCAACATCACGGTTCCGGCATCTTCGGGATGGACAAGTCATACCTCCAACAACGGAACATTGCAAAACCGAGGTGTTGAATTGGAGTTAAATTACCACGTATTGAATACCGGCGACTGGCGTGTTGACCTCGGATTCAACATCGCCAGCAATATGAACAAGATCCTGAAGCTGCCTACCAACGGTCGTGAAAAGAATCGCCAAGGCGGCTTCGAAGTGTATACCGGCAATGGAACAGAGAAGAAATGGGTCGGCGGTTGGGCCGAAGGCGAACGTCCCGGAGACTTATATGTATTCCAGGCAGAGGGTATTTACAAGTCATACGATGAAATTCCGGGCAACCTTTTGGATAAAACCACATCCGAAAATGGTGGTAGCAACAAGATCCTTTACGGCCCGACGGCTTACAAAAACGAAGGAAAAGCCAATGGAGGATTGGCTATCATGCCCGGCGATGTTAAATGGAAAGACGTCAACGGAGATGGAGTCATCGACAACTATGATATGGTGAAAGTGGGAAATACCACTCCCAAATGGACGGGCGGCTTCAACTTGTCGGCTTCTTGGAAAGGACTCACGCTCTCGGCACGCCTTGACTACGCTCTCGGATTCAAGACTTACGACTCTCGGACATCGTGGATCATGGGTAATATGCAGGGTACTTACAACACGCTTACCAATGTAAAGGACACTTGGTCACCTGAAAATCCCAATGCAAAATATCCTATTTATATTTGGGCCGACCAATTAAATGCTCGTAACTATGACCGAACCAGCTCGATATTTGCCTATAATGGCGATTATCTTTCATTCAGAGAGCTTACTCTCTCGTATGATTTGCCCAAGTCATTGCTTACTCCGCTGCGCATCGAAGCAATGCGATTGTCTGTCACTGGGCAGAATTTGGGCTACTTATGCGAGGCTCCTTACTTCTATTCTCCTGAGGTTTCGAACAACAACGGAGGATATCCGCTGCCACGGATGTTGGTTCTCGGTTTGAATGTGACATTCTGATGACCAGCCAGAAACCTATCTATCGAAATGAATTATCAAATCAATGAGATAACAATGAAACGTATCAATATATTCATCAGCCTCTTGGCACTGGGCTTTCTGACCGCTTTTACCAGCTGTGAATCGCTTGATCAGACGCCCGAAGATTATTTTACTAACAATGCTTTTTGGAAAGATGCAACGCAGGTAGACGGTTATATGACCGGGCTTCATAGCTGGTTGCGCAGTAGTTATTCAACGCTTTTCTCGATGGGAGAACTTCGTGGTGGTCTGCTTGGCGACGGAGATGATGGCACCGGAACATCGGTATTCAATGAATCGATGACCGCCCAAACCATCATTAAGCAAGATTTGCGTGCCGACAATGCTTATTTCAGTACGTGGAATGGACTTTATGCTAATATCGTACGCGTCAATTTGGCCATTAATAAGATACCAGAGCTTACTTTCCTAAGCGATGCCTATAAGAATTTTTATCTTGGACAGGCTTACGGAATACGTGCTTTTTACTATTATTTGCTATATGCGACATGGGGCGGAGTGCCTTTGGTGACCGACGCTCAGATCCTCAACGGTGAGATTTCAGCCGCTACACTCTCGCGGCCTCGCGCCAAAGCCTCTGAGATCATGGCACTGATCAAGAAGGATCTCGATGCTTCCGAAAAGGCATTTGTCGCTTATGGAGGCGAAACTTATGGCGATCAGTATAATTGGAGCTTGTATGCCACCTTGCTGTTAAAGGCCGAAGTTTATACGTTTGCAGCTAATGTGACTGTCGGCGATCAGCAAGCTACGGGCACAGCAGACCTCCAAACAGCCAAGACTGCATTGCAAACCATTATCAATAGTGGGAAGTTTGAGTTGAAAGACGACTTTTATCAAGCTTTCCGCAGCGACTACAAGAATAAGAACAAAGAACTGATCTTCTCTGTTCCATTCAATAAGACCGATGTCGTTTATATGCCTGTCATTAGTCAATGTCTTGCTCAGGGCAACTACTTTACGGCAGCTTACGATCTCAATGACCAAAAGTTATCGCTCAAGAATAATGATAAGTACGGTACGAATACGTTTGTCGATGGAATCGTTCGCTATCAATATAAGGAAACGTTTTGGCGTTCGTTCGACGTAACCGACACTCGTCGTGACTTCACTTTCTTCGCAGTGAAAAATAGCAAAACATCAGCTGCAACGGGAAGTAACTTTGGTGTGCTCATGAAAAAGTTTGCCGGGACTTATTATCCCGATGAAGGCAGACATCGTTTGGATTCCGACGGCCCGGTGTTTAGATATGCCGAGGTTTTGCTTTTGATGGCAGAAGTGGAGAATGATTTAGGCAATGACCCCTCGACTTACATCAATCAGATTCGCAAACGCGCGTATGGCACAGGATATCCGGTATATACGAATCAGTCGCAATACCAAAACACACTGGCCATTTTAAGCGAGTTGGACAAAGAGTTTGTATTTGAAGGCAAGCGTTGGTTTGCTCTGCTGCGCATGAAGAACGCTGCAGGTAAGTCGCTCGTATTTGAACCGGCTGTCAATTATCCGTTCATTCCCGGGACCAATCGCACTCCGATACTCCCCGAAAGCGAGTCATACAAAATGCTGTGGCCTGTTTCCGTGGGTACGATGACAAACGATCCAGCTATCACGCAGACACCAGGCTATAAATAATAACCGGTCAATCGACTGACAGTGAACCATTGATGTGCCCGTGCTTTCTCTTCGACAGGAGAATGCGCGGGTATTTTTGCTTTTTTCGTTAGCAAGTATTTGGCCATGTTTTCATTTGCACTTGTCAATCAATGAGTTGTGCCCCTCATTCCCTATCACTGTTAATCAGCGGGCAATTGACGGTGAATTGGACTCCAACTAACCGTGAATCGCAGCGCGATTGACGGTTTATGAGTTGATCCATGCAATGTATTCTCTGTTTCTATGAAAACAATTCGCGCAGCACAGAGAGCGATTTGAGTTCGGGAAAAGCGGGCAAATGCAGGCGATAATAGGTGATGATGAGTTCCAAACAACGGTTGCGCTCAATGCGCGACATAGCAAAGAGATGCATCGTTTCATAGTTCATCCGCATCAGCAGACAGATTTTGGCGGCCTCATCGGGACGCAGAAAGTCGGCGTGCAACGGAGCTTCGGGGGTGAAATTACTGTTGCGGAGATCGAAGAAATCACCTTCGCAATAGTCGTCAAGATTAGGATAGAAACCCAGGAAACGCGTCAGTCGCATCATGAACACCAAATGAAAATTGGAAAACGATCGTTGTGCGCCGTCCAACCAGGCCAGGCTCGTCGTCACATAGTTGAACAGCGGCAGATCGGCTTGCTCGCTTCGGGTGGCATGATAGAGAAATTCGGCCAGGAAAAGCGATATTGACAGCTTATAGGGATCGAACGGAATGGAAGCGAAAGGCATCACAATGGTTTCCTCTTTGATGTGTTGCAAACGCGAACGTTGTCGGTAATCGAATGTGATTTCCACGACCGTCATCGGTTGGAAAAACGACTTTCGCAGGCGGGATCGGGCCGATTTGGGCAGCCGACAAATAAAAGACAGTCGGCCGAATTGCTCGGTGAGGAAGTCAACCACCCTTTGCGATTCGCCGTATTTGATGGCGTTGAGAACGATGGCACGCGTTTTGATTTGCATTGGTGTTATCAATTAAAATTCAATGAGTTACAAACGGGTTTGCGAGAGGCCGTTAAACGGCGTGCGAATTACCGTCAGTGAGCGTGCGTTTAACGGTGTTTGGCACCGCGCTTAACGATCACTTGCAGATCACAAAAATACGAAAAATCAATAGACTAATGAAAAAATGTGGTTGAAAATTTGGCTGAATCAATAAAATACCGTACCTTTGCAGCCGCAAAACAAGCAGGTTTCGGTCCCTTCGTCTATCGGTTAGGACGAGAGATTTTCATTCTCTAAAGAGGAGTTCGACTCTCCTAGGGACTACTTAACAATAAAAACAGAAAACGAAGATGGCAAATCACAAATCAGCACTGAAACGAATTCGTCAGACGAAAACGAGGACATTGCACAACAAATATTACGCAAAGACAATGCGTAATGCCGTTCGCAAGCTCCGCGCCATTACGAATAAAGAAGAAGCCGTGAAGCTTTATCCTGTGGTTCAGAAGATGTTGGACAAACTTGCTAAGACCAATATCATCCATAAGAATAAGGCTGCCAACTTGAAATCAAGCCTCTGCTTGCATATCAGCAAGCTGGGATAAAGCGGGCGTTCTCGGTTAATATATCTGAGGTCACATCCTTTCGGGGATGCGGCCTTTATTTGTTTATTCCTGTTATGACATGAAACGGCGGTCGGACAGGCGGTTGTTTTATGCAATTTTTGCAGCATAAGATTGCCGTATTCGGCAGTTTTTTCGTATCTTTGCAAAGTATATTTTTTCCCAAAACGAAAATGGCAGAAAAACAAAACAACGAGAATAATTACTCGGCCAGTAACATTCAGGTACTCGAAGGACTTGAAGCGGTTCGCAAAAGACCCGCAATGTATATCGGCGATATCAGCGAAAAGGGACTCCATCACTTGGTCAATGAGACCGTAGACAACTCGATCGACGAAGCAATGGCGGGCTATTGCACCGACATTGAGGTTACAATCAATGAGGATAACTCCATTACCGTGCAAGACAATGGCCGTGGAATACCCGTGGATGAGCACGAGAAGCTGCACAAATCAGCCTTGGAAGTAGTGATGACGGTGCTCCACGCCGGCGGAAAATTTGATAAAGGGTCTTACAAAGTCAGTGGAGGGCTCCACGGAGTAGGCGTCAGTTGCGTCAATGCACTATCCTCTCGGATGTTGTCTCAGGTGTTCCGCGACGGCAAGATCTATCAACAGGAATACGAACAGGGTCGACCGTTGTACCCGGTAAAAGTTATCGGCGAGACGACTCTGCGCGGAACACGCCAGCAGTTTTGGCCGGATCCGACGATATTCACCACGACTGTCTATAAATGGGACATCATTGCGAGCCGTATGCGAGAGCTTGCTTACCTCAATGCAGGTATCAGAATCACGCTGAAAGACCTGCGCCCGGACGATGAAGGCAAGACAAAGACCGAGGTTTTTCACGCCAAGGATGGTCTGAAAGAGTTCGTTCGCTATGTCGATCGGCACCGTACGCACCTCTTCGATGATGTCATTTACTTGAAGACTGAAAAGCAAAGCATCCCCTTTGAGGTTGCCATTATGTACAATACAGACTATTCCGAGAATATCCATTCATATGTCAACAACATCAATACGATTGAAGGCGGTACACATCTCACAGGTTTCCGCATCGCATTGACACGTACTTTGAAAGCATATGCAGATGCAGATCCGATTATTTCGAAGCAAATCGAGAAGGCAAAGATAGAGATTGCGGGCGAGGATTTCCGTGAAGGACTCACGGCTGTGATATCAATTAAGGTGGCGGAACCGCAGTTCGAGGGACAGACCAAGACCAAGTTGGGCAACAGCGAAGTGGCAGGCGCCGTGCAACAAGCCGTCGGTGAGGCGCTTACTTATTATTTGGAGGAGCATCCGAAAGAAGCAAAACAGATCTGCGACAAGGTAATTCTCGCAGCCACTGCACGTATCGCGGCTCGCAAGGCACGCGAAAGCGTACAACGAAAGAACCCGATGTCGGGCGGAGGATTGCCCGGTAAGCTGGCCGATTGCTCCAACAAAGACCCCAAAGCGTGTGAAATCTTCCTCGTAGAGGGTGACTCTGCGGGTGGATCCGCTAAGCAAGGACGAGACCGTTACACACAAGCCATCCTGCCATTAAAGGGTAAAATCCTCAACGTTGAGAAGGTTCAGTGGCACAAAGTGTTTGAAGCGGAGTCGGTAATGAATATCATTCAAAGCATAGGTGTACGTTTCGGAGTCGACGGTGAGGGCGACCGCGAGGCCAATATCGATAAACTAAGATACGATAAGATTATTATTATGACCGATGCCGACGTCGATGGATCGCACATCGACACGCTGATTATGACGCTGTTTTATCGTTTTATGCCTAAGGTTATTCAAGACGGACACCTCTATATAGCTACTCCGCCGCTCTATCTCTGCACCTATCGTAATAAGGTTAAAGAATACTGCTACACCGATCAGCAGCGACAAGCGTTCTTAGATAAGTACGGCGAGGGCGTAGAAGACGGTAAGAACATCCACACCCAGCGCTATAAAGGACTCGGAGAGATGAACCCCGAGCAGCTGTGGGAGACCACAATGGATCCTAAAACACGATTATTGAAACAAGTAAATATAGAGAATGCCGCTGAAGCTGATGAGATTTTCTCGATGCTAATGGGTGATGATGTAGAGCCGCGACGTGAGTTTATCGAGGCAAACGCAACCTATGCGAACATCGATGCATAACCGTTTGTGGCAAGCTGCCCACCGCACTCTATGATAAAGCGGCGAGCTACTCTCTCTCCAGAGTAGCTCGCCGTATTTCATTTTGCGAGGTGCCTCGTTAACTTGTCTACTTCTTCACCACCTCAAACGACATGCCTTTGAGGCGTTTTTTGAGGGAGACGCCCGGCGTGAAGATAATACGGGGCCTGATGTCTTTCGTGTTGAAGTCTTTAGCGGTGGCGGCGCCCTTGCTCGAGAGCGAAATGCGAAGCGTGCCAAACTCGCCCATCTGGATGCTGAAACCATCGATCAGCGCCGGCGGCAAGCAGTCGACAAAGTTGGCCAACACGTTCAGGATATCGCCGCGCGTGAGCGACGATCGCCCTGCTATCTCGTCGGCAATCTCTACTAATGTCTTCGTGCCCAGATTCACGGCGTTGCCATACCATTTTACTTGCGCTTTGTTTTGCGGATTCTTCCGCTTTACTAAGTTAACTTTCATCGTCATTTTATATGTTTGTAAGTAATTGATTCTCAATATATCGGGAAGCCGAAAAATTACATACGGTTGGAAGAAAATTTCTTCCCGCATAGAAATTTATTTTCTTCCGGGAGAAAATTTTGCCGCAACCGTATGTAAATTCCTGACCAACCGTATCATTAAAATATGATATATTTTTAATAAGCAGCGAAAGAACGGACTTCATATAAATAATTCCGGCTCCCTGAAGACCATGATAAAATCGTGCGATCGATATTAACCGTACCACCATCGTATCCGCCGTATTCGCTCTGACATTCTGTACTTGTCCATTCAAGATATTGGAATGTATCGCCTCCTACTTGTGTTAATGCTGTATAGAATAAATTCCCATACCACTCATAACTTTTCGCCTGAGTAACAGTAGTTCTATCACCAAAGCCTAAGGGGAAAATATATGTATAGTCATAATGAGAGGGGAGATACCATTGCAGTGCTGGTGTGCCTGTGTAGGTTACCTCGGGATCATAATAAGCAGCTGTTACAAAAGATGTGAATATGAAAGGTTTATTGGCTTTTATTCCATAACCGCTCGCAGTAGTGCTCGGATTCCAAGTATCGTCTCTCCCACTTGTGGCAGAACCATTTAAAGCATCAGATAAGTTAGCAACTGTGCGTGTGGTGAGTTTATTATGATAGTAAATAAGATCTGTGGCACACCAAGTTGATCGTCCTGCTGTTTTTAAAGCCATAGCCATGCGTTTCCCTTTATCTAAAACAATGGCAATTGGTGTTTTGGTTCCGCCACCGTAAGTAGTTTCGCGGAAGAAACCGGTAGTACCATCACTCATCAGATAAGTGTAATTAGGCTTCATCTTTATTTTAATGGTATAAGAGCCGTTAGCCTCTAGTTGTTTGCTAGTGGTACTTAGTTTTGCAATATTCATGTCGAATGGTTTCCAAAAGATGGTACCGCTAAGGTTGTTTAGCTTCAGGTTAGCTATGTCCATACCCGGCAAAAAATAAAAATACGGAGCCGGTGAGGTGTAACTGTAATACTTCCCATGGTCAGAAGCTGTGTATTTTGGTTCTGTGCTAGCCGATGAATTATTAGTTGTAGCTGGCATAGTAGCTGTGGCAGTCGGAGTATAAGTGTCCATCGTCGGATCGTAAGATACGTTTTGTGCAACAGTAGCACCGATAGATTCGATAGTAGAAGTCAGAGCAGGCATATCTTTCTGTGCTACAACCTTCGTTTGTATTCGGCAGCCGGCGTGTTTCGATGAGAGATTGATAGGTTGATCGACCGTTGTAAGCGTGATTTGTTGCCGGCCAATGCGAGCATCTTTAGCATTGGCTAAAGCAATCTCTAAGTTGTTACCGTTAGGCGTTACCTTATCATTGAAGCAGATAAACGTGTAGGTTCGATTTTTTCCTAGCATCATGTATGTATTATAGCCGGCATCGGGGGTAAAACCTGTGCTGGTAAATGTTCCTTTGAGTTCGCCTTGCAGTGCACCGTTGTGGTAGGCACGAATCGTGTAATGCACAGGGCCGGTAACACTACGTGTTGTAGCTTGCTTTTCGGCAGGTGCATTCTCGATAGATACTTCAGCTTCGCAGTCGCCTGTATCGATGATTTGAGGTTTTGTTGTTGTTTTCGAGCGCGTTAGTTCAGTGTCGGCACCGAATCCCTCTTCGGTGATAGTGAAGCGTACGCCTTGTGTTTCTTCTCTTTGTTCGTTGTTATTATCGTCGTTGGTGCTACAGCTTGCTGTCAATAACAGCAGGGCTGCGCTAAGAAATATATACTTTTTCATGTTGTTGTCTATTTACTTACTACTTTTTACTACTCTGTTTCAAACTCTCCTGCGTCAATATCGCCTTTATCATCCCAATCGTCTTCTTCAAAACCGGGAGCGCTCGGCGTTACTTTTGGGCTACCGCAGATAAATGTTTCTGTCGCCAACTCTATGATGGCGCATTCGGGCTTCTCGTAGCCCACTAAACTCTCTTTTCTGTTCATTGTTTTCTTTATATTTTTGGGTAAATATTGTGCGTTATCTTGCTCTTGCCAGAGTTGGTAAAAGAGCATGAAAAAGCGAACAAAGGGAATGTTTATTACGCCCTTTGTCTTTAATAAATCTCCCCTTTTTACTGGGGAAAATCTACGCTCTACGCGCGCGCGTATGCGAAGACTTAAAATAATGTTACGCCAGGTGCGATGTGTGTGTGTGTGTTAAGACTTTTTCTGAGATGGCCAAATATAAAACGTTAAAAGATGCAGAGAATTTGGAGATTCTCCGCAAGCCTTTGCCACTCTGATATGTCATTGCTAAATGGTTCACGGCGGCAAAGGTAGATAAAAGTTTTTAACCGGCCAAGCTTTTGTGCAAAAAAGTTTTTGTAGGAAGCTCTGTTTTTCCGTATCTTTGTAGCCACAAAAAAAAGCAAAACCAATGAATGTAAAGATCGAAGAGTCGTGGCGACAGCACATCGGAGCCGAATTCGATAAGCCGTATTTTGCTCAACTGACAGCGTTTGTGCGTCAAGAATACACGCATTACACCTGCTTCCCACCTGGGAATAAGGTGTTTAATGCGTTCGATCTATGCCCTTTCGACCGCGTAAAAGTGGTTATCATCGGGCAAGATCCTTATCACGAGCCGGGCCAAGCGCATGGACTCAGCTTCTCGGTCAATGCCGGTGTGCCTTTCCCTCCATCCTTAGTGAACATCTTTAAAGAGATCGAGATGGATTTGGGGACACCTATGCCTCCATCGGGCGACCTCACCCGCTGGGCTGAACAAGGCGTTTTGCTGCTCAATGCAACGCTTACCGTGCGGGCTCATCAGGCCGGAAGTCACCAGCGAAAAGGCTGGGAAGAATTCACCGATGCCGCCATTCGAGCTTTGAATGCTGATCGCGAGCATTTGGTTTTTATTCTTTGGGGCGGCTATGCACGGTCAAAAGTCGCGCTGATCGACAGTTCGCGTCACCTTATTTTACAGTCAGTCCATCCCTCGCCTTTATCTGCCAATCGAGGCGGATGGTTCGGCAATCATCATTTCTCGCAGTGCAATGCCTATTTGCAGCAGCATGGCGAGCAACCCATTCACTGGTAAATGATAGACAAACAGATCATGCCAATCATCCAAGTGGGCAACGTACTCCTTTCGTCCGACATCCTGACAGAGCGCTTCTGTTGCGATTTAGAGGCCTGCAAAGGCATCTGCTGCGTCGAAGGAGATGCCGGCGCACCAGTCACATTAGATGAAATCAGCAGTATTGAAGACGCGCTCGACACTGTTTGGAACGATCTCTCGGCCTCGGCTCAGGCCGTTTTAGACAAGCAGGGAGTAGCTTACACCGATCGCGAAGGCGATTTGGTGACAAGCATTGTTGGCGGAAAAGACTGTGTGTTTACGTGTTATGCCGACGGAGTTTGTCTCTGTGCCTTAGAGAAAAGCTACCGGACGGGTGCAACGAAGTTCTGCAAACCTATCTCGTGTGCCCTCTATCCGATTCGCGAAAAACGATTCGATGGCGGTCTGATCGGCCTCAATTATCATCGTTGGACCGTTTGCCGGGATGCCGTTAAAAAAGGTCGGGCGTTGGATCTGCCGTTATACAAGTTTCTGAAAGCCCCGCTTATCCGTCGCTTTGGTGCGGAATGGTATCGCGAATTGTGCGAAGTGGCCAAGGAATTGGGTAATTAAGAATTGAGATTCTCCGACTTGTCAACTCATACATAATGGACATTTGGTGGGCTGAAAGCTTTCAAATGTCCATTATGCTGATAAATCAAAAAGTAAAACCTTAATCTAACTCCCGTTTATTGAGTCTCTATGCTATTCAGGCGAGGCGTTGCCGACAATGTTCCAGGATGTCGAGAAGCTCGGCCGAAGTGGTGGCACGCAACATGGCAATGCGTGTTTGACGAAAATCGGGAATGCCTTTGAATATCGGACTTGCAGCCAAATGGCGGCGTGTGTGAAGTATGCCGCGATATTCGTCGATGCGACTGATATTGATTTTGAGTTGTTCTTCGAGAATATCGAGCTTCCGATTGACATTCAAAGACATATCAACGGGCTGTCCGTCAAGCCTATCCCGAATCTCTTTGAATATCCACGGTCGGCCGAAAGTGGCTCTTCCCACCATGATCGCATCCACTCCGTAACGTTCAAAGGCCATCTGTGCCTGTTCGGGCGACGCAATATCGCCATTCCCGATGATCGGAATCCGGATGCGAGGGTTGTGCTTCACTGCGCCGATTAATGTCCAGTCGGCCTCGCCTGTGTACATTTGGCTGCGCGTGCGACCATGAATCGTGAGCGCCTGAATGCCGCAATCTTGCAGACTTTCGGCCAAATCACCAATAATCAGATTGTTTTGATCCCATCCCAAACGCGTTTTCACCGTAACGGGCGTGTGAACCGCCTTGACAACTTCGCGTGTAATATCGAGCATTAACGGCACTTTGCGCAGCATTCCGGCACCAGCACCTTTGCCGGCAACCTTTTTCACAGGGCAACCGAAGTTGAGGTCGATCACGTCTGGATGTGCTTGCTCCACGATTCGAGCGGCTTCCACCATCGACGCAACATCCCGGCCATAAAGCTGAATGCCCACAGGACGCTCTTCATCGCTGATTGTCAGCTTGTTCACTGTCGACTGAATGGAGCGCACCAGAGCCTCGGCACTGATAAATTCGGTATAAACCATGGAGCTCCAAACCGCTTGCAAAGTAGCCGAAAGCCAATATCTGTCACGTCTTCCATCGGTGCGAGAAAGACGGGGTGAGGCCCGAATTCAATATTTCCGATCTTCATTCATCTCTTGTTTGCTCTCTTTTCAGAACGTCGACAAGCTCTGTTTTGGGCTTGCTTTCAACGCTTTTTAATCCTTATTGATCAGAATACGCATCGAGTTTCTTCAAGAAATAGTCTTTGAAATCGCGCCAATGATAATATGGAGCGATGTCGGTTTTGATGGGAAGAGTGGCTTCGTCTTCACAAAGCAACACTTTGAAGATGACATCTTGATCTGTGGGCGATTTGCGATAGAACACGAATTGCAGGTTAGAAGCCATCGGAACGATCTTATAGTCGCACCAATCGGCATCGTCCAACTGCTCCAAATCGGTGATCTGTCGGCCATAACCATTGAGATCCAAGAGACAAGTGAGCGGCATCACCATCGTGTCGTGCCCGTAACGAAGCGTTGCCCCAGGGTGCGGAAGAGCCATACAGCTGTCGGCTTCGGTGATGATTCGGCGCAACAGATTGCGTTGGGAGTAAGGTTGAATACCACCAGTGAGCGGTGACGGGCCGTAACCGATATACCAATAAGCATTGTCTTTGAGCCAGTTATCATAGAGTTCGCCCTGCGTAAAGAGATCGTAGAGCGACAGTTTGTGTCTCAGTTCGGTGCTCTGCACATCGCTGGCGAGCTTGTAAAGCAGTCGATTCAGCTGCGAAGCATCGATGCGTTTGTGCCAGTAATCATCGTCATTAAACAGCGTCCGCATCACTCTCTCATAGTTATCGTGCTTTTTTGAGAAGGCTTCCAATGCCTTGCGAGCCTGGGGGGTAGAGCGTTTGGCTCTCAACACGGTGTCGGTCTGATTCATATAATACATGTCGTGATGGCTCGCATCGTGCGTAATTTGCAATTGCGGATTGGCTATGAGCAACTGCTGCAATGCGTTTTCCATCGACAAGATACAGCGGATGATGATCGTACTCTTGGCATCCACATGTGTCTTTCCGGCAAAAACTTCGGGGAATCGTTCATACATCCGCTTGGCAATCGCTCTGTGTTGTTCGGCGCCCCGCTGTGTCAGCTCGCCGTCGCGATGATAAGCCTCGTCGCGAATCAGCTTGACTTTGCGCAGCACTTCCTTGCCTTTGGGTGTCAGTTTACCCAAACTGTCGGCCCGCATCAGTATCATATATGGCAGATTATAGGCCTGAGCACCGATGAGATAACGCGAGCCATGGCGACCATAATGACTGATATAAAACGGGTGATACCCTTTGGGCGCTGGCGTGAGCGCTTTTTGCGGACCAGGATAAGCCACATAGCTGCTGGCCGAAAGATTTTTGTCTCGTTCGAAATCCTTGCGTGCCTGTTGCGCAGAAACGCAGAGTGCGAAAAGCAATGAGGCAGCAATAATAAAGTTTCTTTTCATAAATCAGTGGTTGTTAGTGGTTGCAAACTTACGCAAAAAAATCCAGTTACAATGCCCTTCTACATAAAAATGTGGATGTCGGGCAGCAAACAAATATCTCCTCCATAGCGAAATACGTTGCCCTCTTCTCTTGTTGAAAAGGGCCTGAATCTTATATCTCGTGTTGACAAAATAGGGATTACCATGCCATGAACTGTTATTCGCGTCCTGATTAACGGTTAGTTGCATGCTGATTAATGGTTAGTTGCGATGTGATTAACGGTGAATTGGAAACCTCTTGATTCCCTATTTTAGTGCAAAATATTTGTAATGAAACGGCAGTTTGTCGTTTTTATTTTGTTAATTTGCAGTTTTAGATATAATCAAATCAAGATATTAACGCGCTAACATACGATGAAAAAAGAGAAAAAAGGCGGCAAACGGATGAATAAACAACAGCTAACTGATCGGTTGGTGAGTTTCTTTCAGTCGCAACCTGATAAGACTTTCACGTTCAAAGACATATTCCGATCGCTCAAACTCACTACGCATCCGCTCAAAATGTTGGCCATCGATACGATGGAAGAGCTGGCTTGGGATGATGTTCTTACCAAGGTGAGCGACAACACTTATCGACTCAGCCGTATGCAACAAGTGGCCGAGGGGCGATTTATGCGTAAAGCCAACGGCAAAAATGTTTTCATACCCGACGAAGGGGGCTCTCCGATGTTCATTTCAGAGCGAAATTCGATGTCGGCATTAAATGGTGACCGCGTGAAAGTATCTGTTATGGCGCGCCGAAGGAATCATATCCGCGAGGGAGAAGTCATTGAAATCCTTCAAAGAGCGAAGGATCGGTTTGTCGGCCGACTGCGAGTGGACAAGAATATAGCCTTTCTCGTAACACAGGAAAACCTCTATGTACACGATATTATCATACCCAAACGCAAATTGAAAGGCGGTAAAACCGATGACAAAGCTATCGTGAAAGTGACCCAATGGCCTGATAGCGACCACAAAAATATTATTGGCGAGGTGGTGGATATTATCGGACAATCGGGTGATAACGATACGGAAATGAACACGATATTGGCCCAATACGGTCTGCCTTATCGTTATCCGAAAGCTGTGGAAGATGCAGCTGAGAAGATTTCGGGTGTTGTCACGCCGGCGGATTTGGCCCAGCGGGAAGACTTCCGTACGACATTCACCTGCACGATAGACCCCAAAGACGCGAAAGACTTCGATGATGCGCTCTCGATTAAACGGCTAATGGATGGCACGTGGGAGGTTGGCGTGCATATCGCCGACGTTTCTCACTATGTTGCCGAGGGGTCGATCATCGATAAAGAAGCAGTGAAACGCGCCACATCTATTTATCTCGTAGATCGTACAATACCGATGTTGCCCGAGCGTTTGTGCAATTTCATCTGCTCGCTAAGGCCCAATGAGGAGAAACTGGCATACAGTGTGATCTTTGTTTTGAATGAAGATGCTGACGTGAAGAGCTTCCGTATCGTGCATACAGTAATCAAAAGCGATCGCCGTTATGCTTATGAAGAAGTGCAAGAACTGTTGGAACGCAATGGAGTCATTGATGGAACGGGGCAACCTGCACCTTCGGCGCCCCGCGGAGGATACCAAGGCGAAAACGCAGCAGCGCTCATTCAGCTTGACAAATTGGCTAAAAAATTGCGCGAACGACGGTTTAAAAACGGTGCGGTGAAGTTTGATCGTGAGGAGCTTCACTTCGATGTGGATGACCAAGGGCGCCCCGTTCGCTGTTATTTCAAGCGTTCAAAGGATGCCAATAAGCTTATCGAAGAGTTTATGTTGCTTGCCAATCGCACCGTGGCAGAGAGTATTGGCAAGGCGAAACGTGGTAAAATGGCCAAAACTTTGCCTTACCGCGTGCACGACCAACCTGATCCGCAAAAGTTGGAAACACTTCGCGAGTTTGTCGTTAAGTTCGGTTACAAAATAAAAACGGCCGGAACCAAAGGCGAAACAGCGCGCAGTCTCAACAAACTGATGAGTGAATGCGAGGGCCGAAATGAGCAAAATCTGATTCAGATGGTAGCTCTTCGGGCGATGATGAAAGCTCATTACACTATTCATAACATCGGACACTTCGGCTTGGCATTTGATTATTACACCCATTTTACATCTCCAATTCGTCGTTATCCCGATTTAATGGTGCATCGTTTACTCACGCGTTACGCCGCCGGAGGGCGTAGTGCCAACAAGGATCATTATGAAGAGCTGTGCGAACATTGCTCAGACATGGAGCAAGTGGCCCAGAATGCGGAGCGCGATTCAATTAAATACAAGATGGTTGAGTTTATGAGCGACAAACTCGGAGAAGAGTTTGACGCCCATATCAGCGGAATTCAGGCTTTCGGAATCTATTGCGAGATTGATGAAAATCACTGCGAGGGACTGGTCCCGATGCGTGATCTGGATGACGATTACTACGAGTTCGACGAGAAAAACTATTGTCTCGTGGGCCGAAGACATCATCATCGCTATCAGCTTGGCGATGCCGTGCGCATCAAAGTGGCGCAAGCTAATTTGGAAAAACGGCAGTTGGATTTTGTGTTGGTGGAATAGAGGAAAGAAGGAAGAAGTAAAGGAGTAAGTAATAAGTAGTAAGAAAATAAACAGTTGCTCACAACTTGCTCCCTTATTACTTACTCCCTAAACTCTTATTCAAAATAATAAAGGAATGTCGCGATACCTTCGAGCGCCGGTTTTCGCTGCCCTTCGATTTCGATTTTGAATGCAATCTCAGTTTTGCAGATGCCCCGCAGATTACTGATGGCGTGCAACTTGGTGGATAAACGCACGCGACTACCCGTGACAACAGCCTGTCCGAAGCGCATCTGATCCATCCCGTAGTTGACCAACATCTTGATATTCCGCACATCAACGATCTGATTCCACAGATAGGGCAACAGTGAGAGCGTGAGATATCCGTGTGCAATCGTACTCTTAAACTGACTTTCCCGTTGTGCACGTGCAGTGTCTACGTGAATCCATTGATGGTCAAGCGTGGCGTCGGCAAATAGATTGATGCGCTCCTGATCAATCTTCAACCATTCCGAAACACCCAAATCCTCGCCCAAATGGGCCGCAAACTCTTCGTAAGAATTAATTACTAATTTCTCCATTCTATGTTGTTTTATTGATATTTGCAGATAAATCTCCGTTTTATCCGCTGCGAAGTTAGCGAAAAAACGGGAGGTTTGCAAATATATTAGCAATGAGACTGGTTTGCCATTAACGGTTAGTTACACGCTGATCAACGGTTAATTGACGTGCGATTAACGATTAGTTGCCATGCGATTGATGGTGAGTTGGAAAACGCTTCACGCTTGCCTTTTTGGACACAAGGAGGAGAGAGAAATCTATCATACCATTCCATCACGTGCGCAATGCAGATAATCTTTGGATCGAGTGAGCCGACTTAGTCTGAAAGTCATGGATTTTCGCTTTCAAATAGCGCTGGAATCCGGTATCGCCCAAGACCTCGATGTCATCGTAAAGACCTAAAACAAAGCGTCCAATGCCGGTGTAACTGCACACGTCCAGGTGCAGATGCCAACGCGAATCGGATGCAGGCACGAGAATATTGGCCGCTTGCGGATATTCTTCTGTAAAGAGATTGCAGGACAATTGACCCAACAACAGGTCGATACCAAACCGTTCTTCGCCGCTGAACATAAACACATCAGTGAACACGCGACGATGACGAGCTTCGTTTCCCCATGCCGCATCGACGATCTCCACATCTCTCATCCGCGCCACTTTGAATGTCTTATTCATCCCCGAAAGGATTTCATAACAGCGCACATCGTTGTTGCCGTTCATTAGTTCAAACGGTTCCACGAAGCGATCGGTGACTGTGCAGCTGTGCGGTGAGGAATAATCGCGGAGCCGCACCACACTTTTGAACTTGATGGCATCGATGAGTTTCTCTACGTTATGAGCCGATCGCGACAGCATTTGCGGATCGTTGGTAACACGGAAATCATAAAATCGGTCGAGTTTAGCTTGCAAATGCGGAACAAGCGGATTGTTTTTGTCAGCGCGTTCGAGTAAACGACGGATGAAAACAGCCTCGTTTTCCGTGAAATCGATGCCTTCACGCAATCGCATAAAGAATTTGGAATGGCGCCCCAAACGGTAATAATAACCATGTTTGATGACCTCAAATCCTGCATCTCGCAAGAATTCGAGATAGTAATAGAGGTTGCGGGTCGTCACACCGAGCGCTTTGCAGAGATCCTGCACCGTGTAATCGGTGTTTCGAGTGAGCAGGATGAGCAACTCAAGTTCTCTTTTCAGTTTGTCGTGTCGCATCTCGGTGTTTTGCGTTTGATCAGAGATGGATATTCGTTTCGATCTTGTTATAAAACTGTTCCAGCACGGCAAGCATCTCTTTGGGTAGTCGGGTGCAAGTTTGTTCGATGAGTTTCTCGGGCAGATCATAATGTGCTTCGGCGATAGAACCGGTGATAGCGGCCTTCGTATCAGTGTCGCCGCCCGCCAAAACAGCCAATCGAATGGCATCTTCGAAGCTCTCGCTGTGCAGGAAACAACGCAATGCCATCGGCACAGTCTCTTGACATGTGGCATCGAAATGGCCTTCGCTGCCGATCTTGTAAACGTCGCGCAGAGACGGAATCTCATAACCGAAGCGCCGGTTGACGGCTGTTTCTAACTCGTCTTTGGGCACGCGGCATGTGCGAAGCCAGTAAATCGAAGCGGCAACACATTGTGCTCCCTTGATGCCTTGGGGATGACTGTGACTCACTTTGGCTGAACGCGCAGCCTCGTCGAGCACGGTGTGGAAATCGTCGAACAGCCAACCGATGGAGCTGACACGCATGGCCGATCCGTTGCCGAATGAATCCGTGGAAGCCGAATCGGGCGAATGGAGCCACGATTCGAATCGATAGCCGTAACCACCCATGGGTTGCGGATAGCGCGCGCACCATTCGAGCAGCGCCTCTTGATAGCTTCGCTCGTTGAGAGCGGCATCGGCCACGGCGATAGTACAGATCGTGTCGTCGGTGAAATAGCATTCGTTGGTGAAAAGTTCGAACCCTTTTCGCGGGGCGTTTCCAAACTCGAAACGCGACCCGATGATGTCTCCAATGATGGCTCCTAACATAGTTGTGTTGGTTTTTAGCGGTTGATTGTTGAGACAAAGATAGTGTTTTCTTTGCAAAGGCGTATATTCCAACACAGAAAATCGCATGCAGTTCGCCATGTCTTCGTATCTGCCCGTCGATGAGATTAGATGTAAGTTGTGTTCTGAATAACGCTTAATCGCGTTGCAACTAACCATGAGTTGCAACGCGATTAACAGTGAATTCGGAAACAATTTAAATTTACTCCCGAGTAAATTTATTTTTATGCGGGAGTAAATTTATTTTTATACGGGAAGAAATTTATTTCTATGCGGGAGTAACTATTGCTCAATTGTTTCCAAACTTTTGCTGACCAACAGCGCATCGAATTTCACTTGTGGAAGCTTCACGCGGCGAAGGGCCTTGAAATGAATGACGAACAGGGGTGTGTCGCCATTGAGAATGGACCGATCGCCGATGTTGACAAAGGTTGGATAGAGCACTTTCGAACCGTCTTTGTGCAGTCGGTCGTTGGTCATATTCTGCATATCCTTCACCGCCAAAGGCTCGATTCGCGTGAATGTCATTTCTTTTTCGCTGTACGGAAGAATGAGATTGAGGGCGTTGACAGCTTTCAATGCCTGACCGCGAACGCTGAGACGGATGTCATCGCCCGGTTCATACCGAGCTTTGTCGGTCTCAATCACAATACTTCCGGCAGGCTTTCGGCCATCGGGAGACACGCCGCCGTCTAACTTCACGGCCACTTCGGAGATGTCGGCAGCATCGATTAGGCCGTTGCCATTAATGTCTCCCTTGCTGATATAACCATCGAAATCGGGATCTCCGCGGCGCAATCCGGTATAATTCATATACGATGTGAGATCGGCTTGGTCTATTTTTCCGTCTTGATTGATGTCACCCGGGATGAGCGGGCGTGTTCCCGGCACTTTGAATACATAGATTTCGCGGCCTGAGAGATATTTGCGTACGGCATCGGTCACGGTGAGACGGATATAGCGTGCCGTCGGATGATTCTCGAAGATTGTCTCTTTGGCAGCGTCATCGGCAGTCCACGAGAATGGAACGGGTGTACTCCACTGTCGGCCGTCGGCGCTGACGGCAATGCTTCCGGTAAGGAATGTGCCGGCGCCTCCGCCTTCGCGGGGCAGGTATTGCAGTTTGTCGAGCTGGCAGACGGCGTGCAAATCGATTGTCAGCTCAAACGGTTTGCCGCTCTTGTCCATTGTTGCGAACCAGATATCGCCCTTATCCGAGAAATCGAACAGCCGTGAAATTTCGTGGTCTTCGGCATCGGAAACGCTCGATTTGCCTGTAATGCCGTGGAGTGCATCGGCCAACGGGTCGGCCAGTGTGCGTGCCTCGAACGGCGACCAAGCTGAAACACCGCTCTTGTTGACGGCCCGTACCTTGTATATATAGGTAGTCTCGGGCTTCAAATCCGTGAAAAGCAGGGAGGTATCACGAATCGTCGAGTAAGTCATTCCATTGAATTCGATTTCATAGTAGTCTGCACCTGGCACACGTTTCCACGTCGGTGTGAGTGCATAAGGTGTGGTGTCGGCAGGTTTTACGCCTGCTTCACGGGGCGGAATCAAGCTGCCTGTCTGCCGTTTCAGCTTGTCTGCCACGGCAAACCGATAGCCGTCGATGTGTAATGACACACTGTTGCGGGTAATGTCAGTTGCTTGCAGGTGTACGAGCAACTGCGGATTCTTGGTAATCTTGACCTTGGCGAAATCGCTTCCGGGCGTAGCAAAACGGTTGAGTTGCGGTTCGGCGTCATAAAACCAGGCGTTGTCCGTGCGGAGCAAAGCCTCGCGTGAGGAAACCGCTTGCAACGAAATGCGGTTACGCTTGCCGCCGATGAAAGCGCGAATGGCTTGGGGACGAGCCGTGAGATTGACCACGAAGAGTGTCGATTTGTTCTTCGCCATTTCTCGGAAATGACCTGTCGTAGGATGAACGGTGATGTCGCAGCGACCGTTGGAGGTAGATGACGATTCGATGAGTGTTTCTGAGAAAGCTCCGTTCAGGTAAGCATCAGTGGTTCCGTCGTCGTCATACTCTGTGAAAGAGCTCTTCCCATCAGGATAAAGCTCGTAGATACGCGTGCGATAATCAATTTGCGAAGGATTGTTCGATGGTTTTGCCATCGGCAGAATGGCTCCGGGACGAACGAAAAGAGGTAGCTTCCAGAGCGGCGCATCGTAGTTGTTGATAAGTTGGCCGCCCTCGAATACATCGCCGTTGAAATAATCTATCCATCGCCCTTGTGGCAGATAAATGCCGTTTCGGATGTCGTTGCCGAGCGAATCGGGGCGAGTGGACTGATAAATCGGCGCTACCAAAAAGCTCGGCCCATACATATACTGGTATCGGGTGTCGCTGCCGTGGGTGTAATCATTGGGAATTTCGAGGAACATCGCACGCATCAGCGGCTTCCCGAAACACGCTTCGCGCGCTACGGAATAGGTGTATGGTAGGAGCATCGACTTGAATTTGAGATAGCTCCGATTGATAGATGCAGCCGGTTCACCCAAAATGTGCGGATATTTCGGAGTCGCTCCCCAGCCGTCCATATTGAGTTGCATCGGTGTAAAGGTCTTCCATTGGAAATCTCGAATATTGACTGCGATGTCGTTTCCGCCGAAAATACCGTCCATATCGGATGTAACGTTGCTCAAACCGGACAGTCCTGCACCTACGTATGTGGGTATATGGAAACGGATATACTCCCATTTGCCGCCTGTTTGGTCGCCTGTCCACACACCGGCATAGCGTTGCGTGCCTGCCCATCCGTCCAAAGTGATGATAAATGGGCGTGCATTGCTACCGTAATAAGGCATTATCTGTGCCACGTCGCAATGCCGTTGAGTCCGAACGAATAGCCGTCGCCTACCCAGCAACGTCTGTTTTGAGTACGCGAACACCTGCATCGCGTACTTCTTTGACGATGTCGCGCTGGAGAAGAGCGCTTACCCCGTCTACGGGATGCAGCTTCGATTGGGTCCAAAGACCGATTTCCACCCCGTGCTTACGGGCATATCGACCGAGATTTTTTAGGTTTTCGATGTTCCCGTCGAGTGTTTCCGTCTGCCCGTAACCAGCTCCGTAGCCGTCATTAGGCAACAACCAGCCCAAGGGCATATCGTGTTTGTGATAACGATCGATGACAGCCCGCGCCGAGAACTGATAATTATCGCGCTCGCCATTGAGGCTCTCGCGAATGCCTCCGTTATCTTTCTGGCTTTCGACATACCGCTTTCCGTCTTCCATCAGAATGCCCTTTGCAGGGTTATCCGACGTTTTCCAGAAGTCGCGATTATAAGCATTGAGGTGCCCTTCGTAGAAAGCAAATTTGGGAAGAAGCACGGGACGCCCTGTGAGTTGGTAATAATCGGCGAGCAACGACGCTGGATCGTTGTCGACGAAGATAAAGATGTCTAAGTAAGGAGAGTCGTGCGAAATGCCGACAACACCTTTCTGCGTTGCACCGAAGTCATAACGGCCGGGTGCAAAGGTGTAACCCATCAATGCATAGCCGCCTGTCGACCAGTAAAACGGTGCGGGTGAAGCCACGCCTCCGTCTGTCCAGCTGTTCGTATTGACGATTTCGACCTGTTGGCCTTTATGCGAAAAGCGCCCGTTTTGTACGCCGCCGCCATAGAAATACTCGTCTTTCTGTTCGCAGAAAGCCATTGTGTAACGGTTGCGTTTGAATTGGACGGGCGATGCCTGGCTTACAACCGTGCGCCCGTTGCGCAGATCTGTGATGCGGAACAGTGCCGACTTCCGATCGAAGTCGATGCAAACACACGGCGAACTTACCGTGAGCGAGCGCTCATTGCGTGTCAACGACAGAGTACCTACAGGCTTTCGAGGTCGGTCTACGAGAATTTTTGCAGGCGGATCGGCTGCCGGATCGCGGACGATTCCGCCGTGATTGTCCTGAAACAGACGGAAAATATTATCCGAATAAAAGTCGATCGTGAGGCGATGACCGTCTCGATAAAGCACCTCTACGGCCGAAGCGTTGATCTGCCGGATATCTTTCACAGAGTCGTCGGCCGTAACGACAGCTGCTGATACCTGTAAAACAGATACCAGCAGCCCACAGATTGTATAAAGAATACGTTTCATTCTTTCACCAATTTTTCGAGAACAGGAGTCGTAACAGTGGTCACTTGCGTTTTCTTTTCATCATTTTGCTGTTCGAAAATGACGATTTCATTCTTGCCTTTCTTCAAGAAACAGCCCGGCAAATACAACGTTTGCTGCGGGCCGACACGCCAATACCGTCCCAGATTGATGCCGTTTACGAAGACGATTCCTTTGCCCCAGTGTTCCATGTCGAGGAAAGTATCGCCCGGAGCAGCCACTTCAAAGGTTCCGCTATACAGCACGGGCAATCCCGAATTGTAACCTCTGGGGAGCGTGTCGACATCAGGTACCGTCATCATTGGCAACTGATACATCTGCCAACCACTCGTGATCTCGTTGCCGTCGATAGTTACCGGACCTGTAATACCTTTGTGATTCTTGGTAATTCGAGCACCGTAGTTGATGCGTCCCATATTCTCCACAAGGATGTCGAGCACGCCGTTGAAAGGCACGTCGACCTCAATACTGTCCCGATCGATCACCCGATTGAGTTCGCCCAGCTTCTTCCCGTTGATGTAAACGAGTGCATAATCGGCCAATCCCGATACTTTCATCAGTCCGCTGATGGGCTGGTTGAAGTGGCGTCGATAGAGAACGTAACCTTGTCCTTGGTTCAATGCCTCGAAAGTAAGCGGTGTTTCGTTCTCAACGGGTTTCATCTTGCCGAGCATCTGAAATACATCCGCCGTTTTGTTGAGCTGAATCGGCTCGAGTTTGACAACCGGAATACGCGCAGGAACAGGCGGAACTTTATATGAAACACGCTTGATGAGAAGTTCACGGATAGCATTATACTTCTCGGTAGCCCATCCGGCTTCGCTGATCGGTGCATCATAGTCGTAGCTGGTCATATCAGGCAGGATATTGGTAGCACTATTATAATTGGCACCTGCGGTGAAACCGAAATTCGTTCCGCCGTGAACCATATAATAATTGAAGCTCACCCCGCCGTCGAGATACTTCCGGGTTTGCTTCACTACACTTTCAGTTGAGACCTTGGGAAACGGTTCTGCCCAGTGATCTAACCATCCAGGATAGAACTCGGCGACCATATACGGGCCTTGATTGTTGTGATATTCGTTGACCACTTGTTTGAGTTTGTCTACGTTGCTTCACCGTTTGCCGTGGGAAGAGCACCTTCTATGGTACCGCCTTCAAACAGCCAGCTGCCGTCGGAAGTAAACATCGGAACATCGAAACCTGCATCCAAGAGTGTCTGTCGAATCTTAGCGCTGTATGCCTTGTGCGTTTCGAGAGGGATATCTTTACGTTGCGCCACGTAAGAACCGAACTCGTTCTCGGCCTGAACCATAATAATCGGACCGCCCTTTGTTATTTGCTGGTCACGCAACTGGTCTGCCAGCTGGTTGATATACACGCGACAAGAGTCGAGAAAGGGCCTATTATCGGTGCGAATCACCAATCCTTTTGTGTTTTGCAGCCACCAGGGATAGCCGCCAAAATCCCATTCTGCACAGCAATACGGGCCCGGACGCAGGATAACCATCATCCCTTCTTCGCCCGCTGTCTTGACAAACGTACGTAGATTACGGTTCCCCGACTTCCAGTCCCACACGCCAGGAGCCACCTCGTGATGGTTCCAGAAAACGTAAGTCGCTACGGCATTGAGGCCCATTGCCTTCATCATCCGCAGTCGGTGACGCCAATACGGTGCCGGAACGCGGGCATAGTGCATTTCGCCTGAATGAATTTGGATAGGTTTCCCGTCGTAAAGAAAGTTGCCGTTTGCAATGGAAAACGAGTGTTTCACGGGTTTGCCGGCCATCGTTTGACCTGCAATGAGCAGCAGTACGGCTGCAAGCAAGAGTTTCAGATGTCTCATTATGTGTATCGATTTTATTTGATTTATCGTGCGATTGTTTTGTCAGCGGTGCAGGATTAAGATCTTGCAAAATTGCAAAAAAAAAGTTGGTTAAGACAAAAGATATTTATTAATATTCCTCAAAAATCCAATTGAGCCAGAACGTTTGAGGATTGATCAATCGTTGATTGAGGATGAGGCAGAAAAGCAAAAGGCTGTTGCGTGTTTACCACTTTCGGTTGATCGTTTTCGCTCATCTATGCTCTCTCCTTGCAGGGGAGCCGAGAGGGGTATTGGATTAACCGTTAATCGCACGACAACTAAACGTTAGTTGCACTGCGATTAATGCTTACTTGCAGCGCAACCAACGGTTAATGAGAAATCTCTTCAATGTCACCTGAAAAGAGAAGGAGAGAGACAACCGATAGAATTTATCAACTGACAATGAGCAACAGTCGACTGTCAATTCATCATGAGATTCATCTCGGCATGCTCGTTTTGGAATATCAGATCGGCCAATTCGTTGATGGAGAGACGACGGGCATCGGTATCTGGCTCGTCAGTTTGTCTCACTTTTCCTTCGGAAATAACATAGTAGGCATTGTTCATTGGGATGTCGTGATCGTTTTCTATGCGTATTGTGCACTGCAAAGACGGGTTTTGTGCGACGTAACTGCGCAGTGCTTTCAAAGCATTGATCACACGAATCATGCCTTGCACAGGCTCTTCCGAATGCACGGCATCAATTCCCTGTAAGAGGATATCCTCTTTTGCCGTTTCGAAATTGGTTGATCATGAAGCAAGAAGCATGTTTTTTCGCGTTGCCAACGATCGAACACGGCGAAATCTGTTGCCAAAAGACTTTCCGGATTGGGCAGACATGTGATCTGTTGAGCATATCCGCACTTGGCGTACCACTCGTAAAGCCAAGGCTCGGCAGGGATTAACGCTGCATAAACCACGTTCTTATAGAAAAGATCGAAGTGTGCCTGACGCATCAGGTTGTTGCCGATCTCCTGATGACGGTAATCGGGATGCGTGCTTACTCCGCTGATATAGGCGGTTGGAAGCTCTTGTCCATGATATAATAAGGTGTAAGGCAGCGTCTGCAAAGCCGCTACCACGTGGTGATTCAACTGACAGGTGATATTGTATTTAGGTTTGTAGACACGACTGAAATAGAGGTCTATGAACGTGTCTGAATCGTTGAACACCAGCTTCCAAAGGTCGCGCGTCTCCTGTAAGATGCGGTCTTGATCCTCGAATTCGCGCAGCGGATGTTTCTCCATTACCGTATTCTTCTCTAAAAGGATATCGGGCTGATAAGAGAGTTTGGCTCTTCGGAGTCCTTCATTACCCATATCCTCCTCGCGATTGATATAGAAATATTGTTCGGGAAGATGCTTGACAAACTCTTGATTGATGATGGAGAAAGCTCCTTCATAGTTGACATCGGCTTTTTCTACACACACATCGAAGGTGATTTGGTTGATCGGACAACCGAAAGTGAATGCAACGAGCTGATCGTCGACCCATATCGTGCCACCCGTCAGGCCCAAACGATTCCACCGATGGAACGCCCTCGTCATCGAACGCAGCTCGATTGACAGGCTTTCATCCAAGTCTTGCTCGTCGGTATCATCTTTGGAAATCTGGCGCCACTGCTTTTCCAGTGCGAGACATTGTGGTATCATGTCTTCGGTCAGCGGTCGATAAACGTATTGGGGATAGAGACTTTTGAATTTGTTGATGTGATTTCGCTTGCTCTGCAACTTCTTTCCGGAGAGATTGACGAGCTTTTCGCGGGTGTAAATATAGTCGGCAAAATCGCGGTTAGGCTCTATTGTGAATGTGTCGGGGAACGACAACTCGATCAAGTCGACCATATAATTACACACACCGAGCATCAGAAAGGGGTGGCCCATCGCTATGGAGTCGTCGCGAATGGCGCGAATCACCTCCACAGAACATTCATCGCAGGGCTGCACACGATAAGATCCGTCGTCCGTCAACTGTGGTTTGGGAATCGGCATCATGTAAGCGAGATGCCGCCCGGTGTGAAAACGGAATACGAGATAGTCGTTGATAATGGCAAATTGCGTGTTATACAGGAAACGCCAACTGATGAGATTGGAGAACGAAAGGTCGCAATTCTGGCGCTCGCCATACAAAGTGAATTGCTGAATAAGTGTCCGGTCGGCAGTGGACAGGTCTTTGAATTGAATCATAAGCCGTGAAGTGCATTTGTATTTAACGCAAATTTAAGAAATTATCTGCAACTAACCGTTAGTGTTCCGATTATTTATTGTATTTTTGCAAAGTGAGAATGACAACTGTATGTCATTCTTCTGACCGAACAATTTTTGAATAACAGAAAACAAACGAATGGACTTATTACAGCAGATCGTTGATCGCGCGAAAAGCAACAGACAGCGCATCGTGCTCCCCGAAGCTACGGAGGAGCGCACATTAAGGGCCGCCGACCGAGCTTTGAGGGATGAAATTGCAGACATTATCCTTATCGGCAATCCCACGGAGATACACAAGTTGGCCGAGGCTTGGGAGCTTTCGAATATCGGGAAAGCCACAATCGTAGACCCACTTAACAACCCGAAAGCCGAAGAATACGCCGCTTTGCTGGCCGAACTCCGCAAAAAGAAAGGGATGACGCTTGCCCAAGCGCGTGAGCTTGTGAAGAATCCGCTCTACTTAGGATGTATGATTATCAAGACCGAAGGTGCCGACGGGCAGATCAGCGGTGCGCTGAGTACGACCGGGGAGACGCTCAGAC
This sequence comes from Hoylesella enoeca JCM 12259, assembly GCF_000613405.1. Classification (GTDB taxonomy): domain Bacteria; phylum Bacteroidota; class Bacteroidia; order Bacteroidales; family Bacteroidaceae; genus Prevotella; species Prevotella enoeca. The sequence continues at coordinate 124,102 of NZ_BAIX01000005.1, forward strand.
CGGCCCTGCAAATCATTAAGTGCGCACCCGGAGTGACGTGTGTGAGCGGTGCGATGCTACTCATCACCAAGGCGAAACAATATGGCGAAGACGGCATTGTGGTAATGGGCGACGTGGCAGTAACGCCTATGCCCGACGCAGATCAGCTCTCGCAGATCGCTATTTGCACGGCACAGACGGCACAATGTGTGGCCGGTTTTGCCGAGCCTCGTGTGGCAATGCTGAGCTTCTCAACAAAAGGCAGCGCCTCGCACGAGGTTGTCGACAAGGTAGTAGAAGCCACTCGGCTCACCAAACAGCGTGCTCCTGAACTCAAAATAGATGGCGAACTGCAAGCCGATGCTGCCCTTGTGCCCGCCGTCGGACAGAAGAAAGCACCGGGAAGCGCCATTGCCGGCAATGCCAACGTGCTCATTGTGCCTAACTTAGAGGTTGGAAACATCGGCTATAAGTTGGTTCAACGTCTCGGCGATGCAATCGCCATCGGGCCAATTCTGCAAGGAATCGCACGCCCGGTAAATGATTTAAGCCGCGGCTGTAGTATCGATGACATCTATTATATGATAGCCATTACAGCTTGCCAAGCGCAGGATGCCAAGCTCACTCATTAATTTACAAACTCAAAAACACATCAACTTATATGAAGATATTAGTTTTAAACTGCGGGAGTTCATCCATTAAATACAAGCTTTACGATATGAATGATATGTCCGTATTGGCTGCCGGCGGTGTAGAACGCATCGGTTTAGACGAAGCTTTCATCAAAGTCACGCTGCCCGACGGTGAGAAAAAGAAGATCATGCACGATATGCCCGATCACAAAGAGGGCGTAAACTTCGTGTTCAAGTGTCTTCTCGATCCTGAAATCGGCGCAATCAAGAGCCTTGACGAGATAGATGCCGTAGGCCATCGAATCGTGCAAGGAGGCGACAAATTCTGCGACAGCATCATCGTCGATAAGCAAGTAGAGGCAGGAATAGAGGAACTTTGCGACCTTGCTCCTGTTCACAACGCCGGTCATTTGCGCGGAATCCGTGCCGTGGATGCCCTGATGCCCAAGACGCCGCAAGTCTGCGTGTTCGACAACGCATTCCATAGCACGATGCCCGACTATGCCTATCTCTACGCCATTCCCTATCATTTGTATGAGAAATATCACGTTCGCCGTTACGGTTTTCACGGAACCAGCCACCGATATGTATCTCAACGCGTGTGCGAATACCTCGGGCGCGACATCAAAACGCAGCGAATCATCACCTGCCACATTGGAAACGGCGCGAGTATATCGGCTGTCAAGTTCGGCAAATGTGTTGACACATCAATGGGACTCACGCCGTTGGCCGGCGTGATGATGGGTTCTCGCTCGGGCGACATCGATCCTTCGGCCGTCACTTATCTGATGGAGAAGCTCGGAAAACAGCCCCAAGAGATGGCCGATTATCTCAACAAAGAGAGCGGAGTGGTGGGAATCACCGGCATATCATCGGATATGCGCGAGATCGAAAGTGCCGCAGCAGAAGGCAACGAGCGTGCTCAGCTGGCCTTGAATATGTATAATTATCGCATCAAAAAGTATATCGGAGCTTACGCAGCAGCAATGGGCGGTGTCGATATCATCGTCTGGACGGCCGGAGTAGGCGAGAATCAGACCGGCACTCGCCTCGATGCGTGCAGCGACTTGGAGTTCCTCGGCATCAAGATCGCCCCCGAAGCCAACAAGGTTCGTGCAAAGAGGCCATCATTTCTACGCCCGACTCGAAGGTAACGGTATGCGTTATCCCCACGGATGAGGAATCGGTGATTGCCCGAGACACAATGAAGCTCGTGCAGGAAGCCAAGAAATAAAAATCAATTTGATGCAACCAACCAAACGGAAGGTTGAAACGATGAACCCCGAAAGTCAAACAAAACTTTCGGGGTTTTATTATATCACTTTTTCACCTTCAGCTCACTCTTTCACTTCTTTCAGCTCGTCTTTCTCGCGCACAACCCACAGCGTCCGTTTCGGGTCAGTGGTGTAAGCCAACTCATAGGACTTCTTTTTACCCGTGCCTTTGGTTTTTCCGGTGAAGGTGAGGACATTGGGGGCGATGCCGTTGGCTTCCTCAAATTTGCGGATCAGGGGGGCGAGTTCTTTGCGAAGCTCCTCGAGCTGGCGCTCGGCGCGGGCTTTGTTGGTGGCGGCGCGGTTGGCCAGTAGCGTGTGACGATTGTCGATCACGGCGTTGTATTCGCTGATGAGGGCCGTAATTTTCGCGCTGGGTTCGAGGTCGTCGAGCGAATCGATGCGGCGCAGCACGGCGTTGAGCGCCGCGTCGGTGTTGGCGCGCAGGGCTTTGATGTCGAACGTGCCGGTGGGGATCGTCTTTTTGAAGCGCGCTTGGAAGCATTTGTCAAAGGCGGCGTTGGCGGCTGTGAGGCGGGCCACGGCGCCTTGCAGATTCGTGCGACCGACGCTTAATTTGGCTTCGGGCGTGTTCAGATCGGTGAGCAGGTTTTGG
>NZ_BAIX01000004.1 GCF_000613405.1 Hoylesella enoeca JCM 12259
TATCGGCGGCTTATCGGAGATACATTCTTTCTCCCGATAAGCCGCCGATTCGATGTATTGGATATGCACTTCCCGCACATTTCGTACGAGAAGTGCAGCTGTTTATTGGTGTAACAGTTTCTTGGAAAGTTTTTCCAGCATATCGCGTGTCATCGCATCAAGGTCGTATTGAGGCTTCCAGTCCCACTCATTACGGGCACACGAGTCGTCCATTTGGTCGGGCCAGCTCTCTGCAATCTGCTCTTTCAACGGGTCTACGTCATAAACCATCTCAAAAGTCGGTTTGTATTTGCGAATCGCTTGATACAGTGTGTCAGGATCAAAACTCATCGATGCGATATTGAATCCGTTGTGATGGATAAGTCGTTGCGGGTCGGCTTCCATCAGACTGATGGCTGCATTAAGGGCATCGGGCATATACATCATATCCATTTTAGTGCCTTTACGGATGGGGCAAGTAAACTTTTCACCCCTCACGGCATAGTAATAGATGTCCACGGCATAATCGGTCGTGCCGCCGCCCGGTGGTGTTAAATAAGAGATAATGCCCGGAAAACGTACCGAGCGAGTGTCAACGCCGTACTTCTTTTGATAATAATCGCTCAGCAACTCTGTCGTAACTTTCGATACGCCGTAGATTGTTGCAGGTCGCTGAATGGTGTCTTGCGGTGTCATCTGGTGCGGGGTGTCGGGGCCGAACGAGCCTATCGAACTCGGTGTAAATACTGCACAGCCGTTCTCTCGGGCCACTTCAAGGATGTTCCACAGGCCGTCGATGCCGATTTTCCACGCCAAACGCGGCTTAGATTCAGCTACAACAGACAGCAGTGCAGCCAAGTTGTAGATAGTGTCGATATTATATTGCTTCACAATCTCGGTAATTCCCGCACCGTCTGTCACATCAGCGATAGCCGACGGACCGCCTTCTTTCAACTCGCCTGTGGGCTCTGCACCTGTAATGTAACCTGCGATGACATTCTGATTGCCATAACGCGCCCTCAATTCTCTGGTCAGTTCCGAACCGATTTGTCCCGTAGAACCGATTACTAAGATTCTTTTCATCTTATTTTAATATGTTTTTGTTTTTCACGTACAAAGTAAATGCTTTCCCGATTAACTTGTGCACGAGAAGCGTTAAATATGTTAAAATATAACGATTTGACGGAAAAAAGATATTGACAGGCCGCAGATTGTCGGAAATATTGTCTTACTTTGCGGTAACAAATCTAAAAAATCGAACCTTATGTATGGGAAAATGAAAGACCATCTCAGCAAGACTCTGGCTGAGATTCGTGATGCCGGACTTTACAAAGAAGAACGAATCATCGAGAGTGCACAGCAAGCTGCCATCACTGTTAAAGGCGAAGAGGTGCTCAACTTCTGTGCAAACAATTATTTGGGACTGTCCAATCATCCGCGACTCATCGATGGTGCCAAGGCAATGATGGACAAACGAGGATTCGGAATGTCGTCGGTACGCTTCATTTGTGGTACGCAAGACGCCCATAAAGAGCTTGAAGCGGCTATCTCCGACTACTTCAAAACGGAAGATACCATTCTTTACGCAGCATGTTTCGATGCCAACGGCGGTGTGTTTGAACCCTTGTTCACCGACGAAGACGCCATTATCAGCGACTCGCTCAATCACGCTTCTATCATCGACGGCGTGCGTTTGTGCAAAGCCAAACGCTATCGCTATCAGAATGCAGATATGAACGATCTGGAGCGTTGCTTGAAAGAGGCTCAGGCTCAGCGGTTTCGTATTATTTGTACAGATGGTGTTTTCTCAATGGATGGCAACGTTGCGCCCATCGATAAGATATGCGATTTGGCCGAAAAATACGATGCACTCGTGATGGTTGACGAGTCTCACTCGGCCGGAGTGGTAGGAAATACAGGTCACGGAGTAAGCGAACTCTGCGGAACTTACGGTCGCGTGGACATCTATACGGGCACTTTGGGCAAAGCTTTTGGCGGTGCGCTGGGCGGATTCACCACAGGACGCAAGGAGATTATCGATATGTTGCGCCAACGCAGCAGGCCTTATCTGTTCTCAAACTCGCTTGCTCCCTGTATCATCGGTGCCAGTTTAGAGGTCTTCAAGATGTTGAAGGAGAACAACGAACTGCACGATCGCCTCGTGGAAAACGTCAATTATTTCCGTGATAAGATGCTTTCGGCAGGCTTCGACATCAAACCCACGCAGAGCGCGATATGTGCCGTGATGCTTTATGATGCCAAACTATCGCAGGTTTATGCTTCGCGAATGCTCGACGAGGGTATTTACGTAACGGGATTCTACTATCCTGTGGTGCCGAAAGAGCAAGCGCGTATTCGCGTTCAGCTCTCTGCGGGACACACAAAAGACCAGCTTGATCGCTGTATTGATGCCTTTATCAAAGTAGGGAAAGAGCTCGGCGTGCTCAAATAAAGCACTACCTTTCTGCCTGATTGACGACATCCGCCAAGCGGATGACGAATAAATCAATACGGCTTCATATCTACTTGTTTTTCAATCGGATATGAAGCCGTTTCCATTGAATCGTTAATCGCCTTGCAACTAACTGTTGGTTACAGAGCGATCAACAGTTAGTTGCAAGGCGATTAACGATTAGTTGGTTTTAGTAAACGAGTTGGCAACTTGCCAACTCATTCACTCGTTCACTTAGTTTTCTTATCGATTTTCTCCCAATACTTCTTGCCTTGCGCTTTCAGTTTGGCTGTGAAAGCCTGTGCATCGGCAGCAGCCTGCGCCTCATCGACGGGCGAAGCATAAGCATGTGAGTAACCTTTAACATCTTTCCAATGGCCGCGCGTGAAATCGGGCACCTCTACCGGGATGTTGCCATGATCCATCGAGATCGCTCCGAGTTCAGCTAAACAACACCATTCTGCCAAATCATAGACATCCATATCGAGCGGAAGACCGTTCTGCAAACAATAAACCAATCGGCTGTCCATGATGAAATCCATGCCGCCATGGCCTCCCACTTCTTTTGCCTCATCGCCATATTTCTTCACAAGCGGACTCGTATAGGCTTTGACTAACGCGTCGGCATCATTGCGCGAGAGATAACTGTGGCCCGAAAGATCATCGGCCGACGGTTTGACACCGGCTTTCGACATCTCTTTTGACGACAATGCATAGCCTTCGATGGGGTATTTGTTGGCAAAACCGGTTGTTCCCGTGAGCTGATACATGCGATTATAGGGTTGCGGCGTCATCACATTGTGATGAATTTCGATCACTTTGCCATCCTCGGTACGAATGAGTGTGGTGGTCTGATCACCGTTTTTGAAATCGGTGCAAGCCTTTCCCGTCATCTCTTCCACATGCTTCCGTCCGTTCACCGACTTCGTATCCATGGCCACCAACGTGCGCATGCGATCGCCGCGATGAATATTGAGCACCTGTGCAATGGGTCCTAAACCGTGCGTTGCATAGACATCGCCACGGAAGTCTTTGTTATATGCCAGACGCCAACCCAACTTATCGTCGGCATTTCGCTTCCAATATTCATTCCAGAAAGGCGTAAGATCATGGCGATAAGCGCCCTGCACATAGATCACTTCACCGAAAACGCCTTTCTGCGCCATGTTAAGCGAGTTGAGTTCAAAGAAATCATAGCAGCAGTTTTCAAGTATCATGCAGTGCAGGCGAGTCTTTTCAGACAGATTGATAAGCTCCCATATCTCGTGCATATTCATTGCTGAGGGCACTTCTATGGCTGTATGCTTGCCGTTGAGCATCGCTTCGCGAGCCACGGGGAAGTGATGCAGCCAGTCGGTAGCTATGTAGACGAGATCGATATCTTTGCGTTTGCATAACGCTTTATAGCCATCTTCACCCGAATAAACGGCTGCCGCAGGCATACTTGCATTGCGAAGAATCTTCTGACAAGCCTCTGCCCGCTCGCGTTCATAGTCGCAAAGCGCCACGACTTGTATGCCGGGGATATGCGTCCAACGCTCAACTGCACCAGGACCACGCATACCCAAGCCCACGAATCCTACGCGAACGACTTTCAGTTTAGGTGTTGTGAGGTTGATAACATCCTTTTGTCCGGCGGGACGTACAGGTACTTCGGTCACAGCTGTGCCGTTGTTCACTTTGTAAGGCCAGTTGAACTGTGCCTTAACCGACTGCGGCAGCAACATCAAACAGGCTGCCGACAGACTTAAAAATAAGCTTTTTCGTTTCATTGTTGGTATTTTTTTACAGATCCAATCATCATGTTCGATTTCTTCAAAACACAACATTCGTTGTTACAACAAACGTTTTGTTGGTGCAAAGATACGATCATTTGTTTGATAAAACACATCTTTTCACTCAATATCTGACATCATTTCGATGTCGGGAAGAGTGTCGGCCGTGATGAGTAAATCAACTGTTTTATAACCTTTGAGCGTAAAACGGAGTCGGTCGCCGATGCGAGTTGCAATGCGATAATGGCCGTTTCGATCGGTGAAAACAGATCGGGCACCAAGCTGCGACGTCACTTTCACATGGGGCATAACGGATGCCTGAACGTCACGAACGATACCACTAACAGTAATTTCTGCACCCACTTGCATCGTGATCGATGGTGAATGGGCGGGCGTTGAGGTATGCATAGTGCGATCATCTGTTACTCGAAGCGTGTCGCGCAGCAAGATATGGTCTGACGATTCACCGATCTGGATTTCGAAATCACCAGCTTCCACTACGTTGCGCAGATTGCGATCGTGAAGGGCAAGATCGCAAATGGGCAAGCGAAACTGTATTTCACGGCTTTCGTGGGGGGCAAGATCCACTTTCTCAAAGCCATAAAGTTGTTTGATCGGTGTGGCTACCGAACTCACCAAATCGCGCACATAGAGTTGCGCTGTTTCCTTTCCGCGACGCGGTCCGATGTTGGTCAGTTTGAATTTGATGTTAATCGTGTCGCCACTAACGGCTAAACGCGATGCAACTTGCAGTTGATCGTAATGGAATTGAGTGTAAGTTAGGCCATGACCGAATGCATAAGCAGGATAGGGATCGCTGAAAACGTAATCGCGTCCGGGTTTATCGAGTTTCCCTTTCTTATTATAATAGCCTTTGTCTGTGGGCAAATAGTTATAGAAAACAGGTGTTTGTCCGTTGCTTTTAGGGAACGAAACGGGCAGTTTCCCTGATGGATTGAGATGTCCGAAGAGTGTTTCGGCCAGCGAAAGACCGGCTTGCTCGCCGCCATACCATTGTATTAAAAGTGCCGAGGCTGTGTTGCGGAAAGACTCAACAATGAGTGGTCGACCCGTCACTAACACCACAATAAAAGGTTTGTTGAGTCGTGCGACAGCCTCAATCAGCTGTTGTTGCACGCCGGGCAATCGCAAATCAGACAGATCATAACCTTCTCCGCTGGTCGCAGGAAGCGTGGGACGCGCCAGCAAAGCGCTCTGTGTGCCGACGACAATGATCGAAATATCACTTTGTCGGGCTGCTTTCACAGCTTTGTCAAAGCCTTTCGTGTCCTGCGAATATAGATCGCAGCCCTGTGCATAGCGGATTGTGACACGATCGCCGATGAGTTGCCGAATTCCCGAAAGTGGTGTGATGCCGTCTCGATTGTCCTGACTCCATGAGTAATCACCGAATTGCACGCGATCGGCATTAGGTCCGATAACAGCCACGGAGCGTAAACGGTCGGGGGAAAGAGGCAAGATGCCATGGCGATTCTCCAATAACACGATGCTTTCATCAGCTATCGCTTTGGCCGTTTGAATGGCTTCGGGCGTGTGAATATGCTTTTGCCAGCCGACGGTGTCGGGTAAAGTCTCATCGAAAAGACCCGAAGCAAACTTGGTGTAAAGGATTCGTTGCACGGATCGATCAATCAAAGCAGAGTCTAACTGGCCCTCTCTGACCAACTGTTCGGCCGTGCGATAATAATCGCTTCCGGCTTCGAGATCCACGCCCGCAGTGATAGCCTGGCGAGCAGCATCGGCTTCCGACGCTGCCGTTCGGTGAAAGTAGCGTAACATCGGGATTGAACCCCAATCGGAATAGACATATCCACGGAAACCGAGACTGTCTCGGAGAAGATCCGTGAGATAATAAGGCGAGGCCGTGATAGCCTCTTGATCATAGCTGCTGTAACAGTTCATGACCGACAACGCACCCGTTGTGCGAATGACATGAGCAAACGGTTTGACATAGAGATCGAGCAATTCGCGTCGTCCTCCATGCACCGACGCCAGATTAAGTCCGCCTGTCGGTGTGCCGTGTGCTGTGAAATGCTTGAGCGTTGGGATGACTCCCTCGCTTTGAAGTCCTGTTACATAGGCTGCGCCCATCCGTGAAATGAGATACGGATCTTCGCCGAATGTTTCTTCAACGCGCCCCCAACGCAGTTCGCGCGCGATGTCTAAGTCGGGCGCCAAAACTTGTTTCGCTCCGATGGCACGCATCTCTCGACCGATCATTTCGCCCATTCGACGAATCAATGATGGGTTAAACGTGGCCGCCTGAGCGATTGTTTGCGGGAAAATTGTGCATCCGTCCTGCACCACGCCATGCAAACCTTCCATCACCGGGATCACGGGAATACCCCAACGCGTGTCTTCGCGCATCGCTTTCTGAATGGTGTAGACGGCTCGAAGATATTGCTCCGAAGAATAAGGAAAGGCTTCCATGCAGCCGAAACTCATTCCGCCGGTGCGCGATGAAGTGAGTTTGGACAGGTCTACACGCCCATCGGCATCGAAATGTTTGACGTGTATGTGACGCATCTGCGCCAACTTCTCACGCAACGACATTCGGCGAGCAAGATCATTTGCCCTTAGTTGCGCGCTCAAAGACGCTTGTTTGTAAGGCAAGTAAGCGTTTTTGATCACCTCATCTACCATCTTTCGGAAATCGCCTTGCGGTGAGATGGGATAAACGTTGTGGCATTCGGTCCACGACTTCTCCATGGCGAAGTAATCGACGGGCGACGAATGACGACCTTCTAAACGATTTTCGAGGTCGGTATAAAAGGCTTTCCAGCGCGGGAGATAATAGTCTCGGAGCAGGCCCGACCATTCTTTATTGGCGTAATCATGGATTCTCGTTTCGTGATTGTCGGGTCCCCAATAGGTGATCTGCACGCGAGCGTTATGCTCCGAACGTTGCCGATCGGCCGGAGTCGCACCGTAACGTGATGCCTGGGCGAGCCAACGACCCAGGAGAAAATGACTGTCGGTGGCGAGAAGTCGGTCTTGCAAATCCAGCAGATGCATAAATTCGCTGCTGCTCCGATGCAGTTCCTGCCGATTGCTGTCATTGAATGCTCGGACAGATTGGCGATAAGCGTCGCGCGCATGATTGGCAAGCACTTGGCGGGCGAGGTCCACCAAATCATAGCGGAACGTCTCCGAACGAGCGAATTGGTCTGCGGCGCGGCGCATCTTGACCAAGGCTTGCACCAGCATTTGCGGATCATATTGCATTTGTTTGGGCCCCCACGTCGAAACACTTGTCACATGCAGACTCGGGCGTGCACAGAAGACGGATTCGAAAGTGCCTTCGCCTTTGATCTTGAATTCGCCGTAAACGGATCGAGCCAGCAGTTTCCAAGCTTGATACACATCGTCGTTCCAACGGCCATAACGGTAAAACACGTAATCATGCAACAGTGAATCGAGGTTGGGGGCTTTATCTTTCCACGCTGTTTTCAGCGCCAGATCATAGACGATCGGATTGGTTCCAATGCCTTCGGGCAGAATTCCCACGCCGCGCATCAGACTGTCTCGCGACTCGGCCAATGCCCGGTGAGGTTCTGAAACCAAGACGGGCAGCTGACCGCCCATGTCGGTCTTGCCTCCGAAATGATTGACGCTGCCCCATATCCAGGGCGTGTGATAAAATTCATCGGTGGCTTCCCATGTCGAGGTTATCTCTCCCGCAAGGTTGACAATCAGTGTATGGTGTTTGTCCAAACCATCGACGAGCGCGCGTTTGGGATTATTGTTCCATCCCTGCAACAGCCAAACGGCATCGGGAACATTTCGCAGCATCGTTTGCTGAACGAGTGTTGCGGTGCGGGTAACATCCATTCCGTCGGTCTTTCCGCCTTCATGAAAGAGATCTCCACCAAAAAATTTCAATCCGTTGCCATAATGTCGGCGCATGCTTTCATAATAGGTGCGGGCCATTCGGTCGAAAACGGCATTGCCGGGAAGCAGCACCGCGGGGCGATCAAACTTGTCCCAACGTCCTTGATCAACGATAGGCGCATCGGGTTTGTGTGTTTTCAGCGCACGCGGAACCATCCCGAAGAAACCTTGCATGACTGGCGTGATTCCCAGTTCGGCCATTCGCCTCAGAATCTTTTGCTGCAAAGTGCAGCGATCCAACATCATTCGGTGACTCATCGGACCGCCCCAGCCTTCGAGATTGCCCATCAGCCACCATGCTGTGAAGCCCGGACCAGGAATGAAACGGGCAATTTCGGCCTCGGAAAAGCCCATCGCTTGCAGCGTTTCCAACCAAACGATTTCGGTTCCCAAAGGGGCAAGCATCAGGTTGATGCCATTGAGTGCCATCCAGTCAAGTTCCCATTCCCAATCTTTCCAATCGTAAAATGCGTAACTATAATTATAGGTGCAATAGTTGAGTGCATAACGGTAAACAAACGGCGAAGCAATCATCGTCGGATGTTTTACCTCGGGTAATTTCGCAATCGGCGCAAGATTGTTGCCGCAATGGGAAATACTCTGGTGGCAGTATGTGTTCAGATAATAAAGGACGGCAGATGAAGCGGCCGACAACGAACTCGCTTCAATATGCAGGCGAGCATCTTTCGTCCATAGTCTGAAGCGTTCATGCCCTTGTGAATCGGCACTGATCGCATGGAAATCCACCCGTTCTGCCAATGTCGGGAAGCGTCGCGCCACCATCCGTCGGATGCCGCTGAAGTCTTGTGCAAGCATCGAAAGCCCTACAGAAAACGCGAAAACCAGCATCCATAAACGGTGGGCAACGCATGAAAAAGATTTGGAGCGCATCTGCATAGATGGTTGATTAAGGAGCAACTTCAATATCAACGAAGACGGGATAATGGTCGGACACGGTGGAAATATCCTTCACTGCGCCATCGATAGAGAGCCGTTTCACGATCGTGCTACCTTTTTTGACAATCTTCGAAGCCGCTGTTTGATGCAGCAAAACATAGTCGATGGTTTCTCCGGGACTGTCGGGTAAACTGCCGTCTGTGGCACTCAGAATACTGAAATAGGCGCTGAGCACGGGGAAAGCAGACACTTCGGGCTTCCATCGGAACGAATCGTTGAGGTCGCCCAACAAGAAAACTGGTCCCGACAGATGGCTCACCTCATTGCAAATCGTGGTTGCACTGGCCTTGCGTTTGCTGTTGTTGAGATCCAAATGCGTGGCCATCACCGTGAATTTAGGTAGTTGGGCGATGATCAACATCCGCCGTTCGTCGCCGTCCAAAGGCACATAAGTGACGCGACTCACACCGATCGACTTCTTCACCAATAGTCCGCAACCAATTCGTCCGCCATCGAACGATGCTGCCGAACCGAAAAACACATCATAATCAATGCCCGTCGCCTCTTTGATCTGCTGCAAGAGATAACGTTTGCCACGGCTTGCCACAGCGCTGTCAAGCTCTTGAATGGCCACAATATCGGCATCCAAGGCTCGAATAACATCAGCAAACTGACGCGTGTGAGCATCGCTGAAAGTTTTATCGGCCGTGTTGCTCTTGCAGTAAAACGAATTGTAGGTGAGCAACCGGATGCTTGCCGCTGTGGGTTTCCGATACGAGTAGTCAGTGGGTGAGATCGGAGGCGTGGGAATTTGGCCATTGTTCCCGTTGTTATCGTTATTGCCACAGCAGACTGTCGATATCGAGAAGAGGAGCAACAAGGCTCCGAAAGCGATAGAAGATATTTGTTTCATTATTGTCACTTTTTTGTTTCCGCCGGGGCGGAAAATGAGAAATCAACTTTTTTTGAGCTTCATCCACGGATGAAAAGCAATTTTTCGCTCATTCTGCATTTCATCCGCGGATGAAAGATTCATTTTCTCTTGTTTTGTGTTTCATCCACGGATGAAAGGCATTTTTTTGCTCATTCTGCATTTCATCCACGGATGAACGGCTCACTTTTTCTTGTTTTGTGTTTCATCCACGGATGAAAAGCAATTTTGTGTTCATGCTGCCTTTCATCCGCGGTTGAAACAACATTTTGATCATTTCAGGCTCTCACCTCTCACTCCAATCATTTTACCAATTCGGATTCTGGGTGAGTCGGCCACCGTAAAGCGTGACCTGATCCTGCGGAATGGGGTAGAGATAATCGCGGTTTTCGGTCCATGTGCGAGCGTTTTTATGTATGTCGTGCACAATGACATTGCCGCCCGCCATGCCGTTAGCCAACTCCACGTTTTCGTTGAGCTTGAGAAAGACGGTGATTGCAGTCAACTCGGGATACGTTGCCTTGCTTGGTGCCGTGGATCCAGCATAGATACAGATGTCGAGCGCATCATTCATGCCGTTGCCGTTCATGTCAAGCACTACGAATTTCTTTGTCGGATCGAGCGCCGGACAATAAATACCGCGGAATTGTTGTTCAAAAACCTTACCCTCTTTCCATCTCATCAGGTCGGCATAACGGAATCCTTCGCACAACAGTTCGATCGTTCTCTCGCGGCGAATCTCTAATATCACGCCCTTGTTTGCACCCGAGACGTTGGCATAACCGGTCTCGGCCGAGGCGAGATAAGCATCAGGAGCGGCGTTGGCTGCTGCCATGTTGATACCTGGCATACCCACACGTTGCCTGATTTTCAGCACCGATGCGTCAAGATCCGACTGTGTGAGTGTTCCCAATTCGGCCTTAGCTCAGCGTAATTAAGATAAACTTCGGCTGCGCGGAACAAGATCATGTCGTTATAAGACTTGTTGTAATTGTCCTGACTCTTATCCGTCACCCATTTGATGAGCTGATAACCCGTGGTCGTGGAAGCAAAACTCGGTGAGAGGATCTGCGTGTCTCCGATGCGGGTATAGCCCGGAGCGATAACCGTTTGAGCCAAACGCGGATCGCGATTCTGCATCTCCTGATAGTAAGTCATTGTGGAGTAGCCGGCTTGGTCGGTAAATCTTGTACCATCGCTCATTAAATAGCTATCCACGATCTTCTTGTTGAGACCGGGCTTCGAACCGCCGCTGATGAAGTATTGGTTGACACTATGCACGATGTTTAATCCCAAATTATAGTTGCGCGCAAGGATAACTTCTGTATCCTTAGCGTCGTTTGAAGCGAAGAGATCTCTATAAGGCGTGGTCCCCTTACTATAAATCGCATAGGGACTATTGTCCATAAACTGTTTGGAAGCATTGACAGCTTCTGTCAGATAGGCGTCATAACCATCGATTCCGTGATATTTTCGGAAGGTGCCTTCAAACAAAAAGATACGCGATTTCAATGCAAGTGCAGTCCATTTGGTCACGCGATACTTGCTCTTTGTCGTCGAAAGATGATCAATGGCATAGTTGATGTCGGCCAGTATATTGCTCATCAATTCATTGCGCGGCGTACGAGCCTCATACAACTTATCGTCGGTGGACGTGAGCGGTTGATCAAACCAGGGCACTTCTCCAAATCTTTTGACTTTCTCGAAATAGAAGTAAGCCCTGAAAAAACGAGCTACTCCGTCATACTCTTCACGTACACTGGCATCCGAACAACGCACAGAGTTTTTGAGATAAGTATTGATATCCGACAGCATTTGCCATGACCAACCGCCGCCGGAAGCCGGAACAGTGCGAGTGCCAAGCACTTCCGAGGTCAATGCTGTGGGTATGACGATATCCGAAGTTTCGCCGTAGATGTTCTCGGCAGCAGGTATCAAGGCATAGAATCCATTGGTATAGGCTTCTAATTCGGCTTTGTTGTTGAAATAATTCGTGCCTGCCAGAGTGTCCTGTGGTGTTCGTTCCAAATCGCAACTCGCAACGAATAACGTTGCTGCGAGCGTTATATAAGTGATTGTTTTCATAAATATGTCTGTCTAAAAGGTGATGTCAAGTCCGAAAGAGAATGTCTTTGAATAGGGATATACGCGTCCGTTGGAATCCACAGCCAACTGTTCTGGATCGAGATATTTGTTGTCAAGTGCAGTGAAAGTGAATAGATTCTCTCCGCTGAAATAAACTCTCACCTTATTGATATTGATCTTTCGTGTCAGCGATGCAGGTAACGTGTAACCCAACGTGAGATTTTTCACGCGACAATAAGCTAAGTTTTGAAGATAACGATCATTGACATAGCTCATCGCATTGCCGTTGCGTGCGAGGTCTGCGGCTGCCGCGGGAAGTAAGAATCAAGATTATCGGTTCGCCAAACCTTATTTTCGAAGTCGGCAGGAATGAATGATGAGTAAGCACGGGCATACGGTCCCCAAAACATCATATTGTTGCCGCCGGGATAAAGATTCTGTTTCCCAACGCCTTGGAGGAAGATCGAGAAATCGATTCCATTCCAAGCGAGATTCGCATTGAAGCCATAGTGATAGCGAGCGGTGCTGTTTCCCAGTTTCACCAAGTCACCATGATCTTCCAAGGTGCCTTTCCCGTTATCGATCTTTTTGCTTCCGTCCAAATCGGAATAGATCAGATCACCGGCTTTATCGGTGAAACGTGAGTTGATAAAACTTTGATCCACGCCTCTCGAAACAGCTTCTTGATCTGTCCGGTAGATGCCTTCGATACGGTATCCCCAAATCTCTCCCCATTCCATTCCTTCATAATAACGTCCCAGGGTTTTGGTTTCATTGCCATGATATTTGATCAATTTAGATTTGCTGTCGGCCAAAGAGACAGCGAATCCATAGGTGAACGGTTTGCCGGCAAGATTGAAACGGTCGTTCCATCCCAGCACGATCTCATAACCATTGGTGCGTAATTGGCCATTGTTTTCAAGTGGAGCAGCATAGCCATAGACATCGGGTAGAGTGAGCGAAGTGGCTAACATGTCTTTCGTATCACGTCGATAGAAGTCTAATGTGGCTGTCAATCGATTATTGAAGAAGCCGAGATCGAGTCCGATATTCTTCGTTACAATAGTCTCCCAAGTAAGATCACCCGACACGGGACTGTCTAACTGGGAATAAGCCACATATTGATTGTCGAAAATATAATTGAACTTAGCAGACGATTTCACTTGTACGCGCCGGATGTAAGGATAATAGGGGTTGGCATATCCGTCTGTAACCTGATTGCCGAGAGAGCCCACCGAGAAACGGATCTTCATGTTATCCACCGCCTTTTTCAGTGGATTAAAGAACGGTTCGTCGCTGATGCGCCAACCGACAGCCACAGATGGGAAGAAACCCCAGCGACTTCCTTTCGGGAAACGCGATGTGCCGTCATAGCGCATGTTTACTTCGGCTAAGTATTTACCGGCATAATCATAGCTGATCCGGCCGAAATAGCCCAGCAAAGCATATTCATGTTGACCGCCTTTAACTCCTTTGTCGCCCGTTCCCAAGGCTAAATCGTTGAGAATATTCGACAAAAGATTACGCACCGAAGCCTCGGTGTTCTTGTATTTACCAGTCTCGCGGTTCACGCCGGCAACAACATTGAAATTGTGCAAACTGTCAAACGTCTTCTGATAAGTGGCATACAGATCATAGACATAATATTCTTCCTTGGTGTTGATCTCTTTGAGACGATTGCCGAAGAAGCCGGATGTAGCCTCCAAAAGTACGCCTGGACGTTCCGAATACGTGAAACCGGCCTGGCGGAAAGTCTTCTCCTTATTATATTTACGATAGCTGACATTCCCAACGAGATCCAATCCTTCGGCCAGATGTGCCACAGCGTTGAGCGCAAAGGTCACTTGCGTCTTGTCTACTTTGGTAAAACCGTCGCCTTGACGCAGCATCGCGGCGAATCCGTCAGCTGGTTTGTTGGCCGAAGGAGCATACGTATAAACGTTGGATCCATCCGGATTGTAAGGCATGACATAAGGCATGGCATGAAACATCAAGTTTCCGAAATTGCCGCCATCTTCATAATCATAGCCAGGCGATTTGTATTTCGACTTGAAAAGCATGGCGGTGGCTGTGAGTTTCAGCCACGGATTCACTTGTGCACCAAACTTGCTGGTAAATGTCTTGGTCTTATATTTATCCGTGTTAAGGGCATAAATACCTTTATGATCATTGAGATTGGCGCTGATCACATAGTTCAGCTTGTCTGTTCCGCCCGAAATGTTGAGGTTATGATTCCATGTTGGCTGACTGAAATCAAACAAATAGTTGTACCAATCGAAGTTCCCGTAATAGCGATACCTGCCGTCGCTGCCTGTAACCACCCATGGACGGGCAGGATTTTCGGTTTTGTCGAAACGGCGAGATTCCAATTCCGCGTAGTCGCTCTGCGTGTAATTGGTGTAGCTGCTATTGTTCATTGACATATTGAAAGCATCGGCGATTCTTGCTGCATCATAGCCGGTGGTGATGAAATCGGTCTTGGTTGTGGGACTGGAAAAGCTGAACCGACCGTTATAAGTGATGTGTGAAGTGCCGTCTTTGCCTGATTTCGTCGTGACAAGAATCACACCGAAGCCGGCACGCGCACCGTAAATGGCAGCCGAAGCAGCGTCTTTCAATACCGAAATTGACTCGATGTCGTTGGGATTGAGCCTATCGATACTGCCTTCCACACCGTCGATGAGCACCAACGGAGCACCCGAATTGACGATTGAAGTGGCTCCACGGATATTCATTCGCGTGGCTTCACCCGGCGTTCCGGATGCAAACGTGATGTTGAGATTAGGCACTTGACCCTGCAACATCTGTCCGACATTCGACACGGGGCGATCTTTCAGTTGCTCGGCAGTCACAGCACTCACGGCGCCAATCAGATTCGCTTTCTTTCGCGAACCGTAACCCACAACCACAACTTCATCCAAGGCATTGTTGTCCTCGGTCAAAACGATATTCAGCGAGCGGTTTCCATTCGTGCGAATGTCTTGCTGCTGGAACCCGATATACGAAATCTGGACCATGGAATTGTCTCTGACACGCAGGCTGAAACGTCCGTCAACGTCGGTCAGCGTGCCGTTTTTGGTACCTTTTTCATAGACGCTTGCCCCGACAATGGGATCTCCATGACTGTCTTTCACGGTTCCGCTGACGCGTCGCCAGTCGCCTTGCGCACTACCTGAGGCCTTTGATGCGGCTTATCTGATATGACAATCGACTTAGAAGAGACGATTTTGTATTCCAGATTGCGCCCTTCCAGCACGGCATCGAGCACCGCCTGCACAGTTTCATTGGTGCGCGAAACGGTGATGTCTCGCCGCTCATCGATCACCACATTGCGGTAAGAAAATCGATAAGTGGTTTGTTTTTCGATGGCGCCGAACACTTGTTTTAAAGACACATTGCGCAGATTCAATGTCACTGTTTGTGTCTGTGCGCGAGCCGTCAGGCCGCAAATGCAGAACAGCAACATCAAAGCGCCGCATTTGATAAAATGGTGTACATTCATTGTTAATAGCGGTTTAAGTTAGACTTTTAACTGAATTCTGATTTATATTAATTAAGACACAGGCGTGCAAAGAATGTACCGAAAAAATCAAAGGATTAACATTTGATAAGAATTAATGTTTAGACAGAAAACGAGTTTGTAACAGTCTGCTGATGATTAACCATTAAACGGCTTGCCATTAACCGTTGATCACGCGCCGTTTAACGGTTAATGGTATCGTGATTGACCGTTACTTGCGATGCAATTGATAGCGCATTAATCCCCAGCGATATATAAATGGTTTTTCTGGATACGCCTTTCGCTCTCTTATTTCTGCTTAATCCGCTCAAAGTAAGGGAGTCGATCAAGCGGCACATGGATCTTGATCGTGCGCCCGCCCCTATGGATTCGACCTTGATCATCTGTCCATTTCCCTGGGGGCAAAACGACGTTGCGCGTATTCTTATCATCAATAATAGGCGCAACAAGATATTTGTCGCCCAACATAAACTGGTCTTTTATCTGGGCATAACCTTGATGCGGGAAGACGTATTCCATGTTGCGCACAATGGGTTCGCCCGTTGTTGCCGACTGTTTGGCGCACGACAGGATGTAGCTTCCAAACTTTTGATGCAGCTTGGCCATGCGGCGGACAATGTCAAGATTATCTTTGTCAAGGATACGCCACGGTGCAACGGAAAACTGCATCATAGGCATCAGCGCATGCACTTGGGCTGAACGAACGATAAGACGCTGGTCGAACTGATCAGCATTCACATTCATGAACGAGCGGAAAGAGCCTCCGCCGATCATGTCGGGGCAAGTGTAAGCATAGCCCAGCAAGCCTGCGGCGATCATATCGGGTATGAGTAGGCGCACAGCTCGCCAAGAATAGTCCTTGTCTCCCAGCCGTTGCACCAGCTCCCGGCATCCCATTTGCCAACCTGCACGGTATTCATTGAAGGGAAACTCACAGCCGATCTCTGCCCAAGCACGTGTGTGGTCTACTGCAATGCTGCCCGCTTTGAACGGCACGAGATCCCTACGGTCGTAGAAATTGTTGTCGCCGCCGTCGAATTTAAATCCGTCTACGCCATAGGCTTGTTGTATATCGCGTAGCTGTTGGATCAAATAAGCCTTCGCTCCGGGGTTGGTTAAATCGAAACAAGCACTCTGTCCATTCCACCATTTGATCATGGCAGGATCGCCGCTGGTATCTTTCAGCAGCAGTCCTTTGGCTGTGAGAGAACGATATTCGGGGCTGTCGGCCGAGACAAATGGACTGATCCACAGCATCACTTTGAATCCCATTCGGTGAAGTTGAGCTATCATGCCCTGCGGATTGGGGAACTTGTCGGGCTTAAACTCAAAGTTTCCGTAATAGCGCTGCCAGTTATCGTCTATCATGATGATGCCTGTCGGGAATCCATTCTTCACGATGTTTTCGGCATAATTTAGTATGTCTCGTTGATTTTGGTTGTACATCAACTCTATCCACGTGTTATATTGCGGCATTGTGAAAAACAGTTCGTCGGGCAGTTTGCCGCTGGGCACGAAGTGTTTATGTGCTGCATCGAGATAAGCCTCACGCAGCGTGCTGCCTCCCCGATTGATTTTCACCTTGCCGTAATCAGACTCTATACGGATGTTATTGCCCGAAACCGTGAAGCGGAAAGGGCGATCGCTCCACACATAACGTCCCCGGCTGGAAACCAACAAGGGCGAAACCTGATTGTTATAGTTGTGATTAGCCATATCAACCGTTTCGAGTGGGGCGACATAAGGCATTTTAGAACCTAATGCAGTGGCGCCACCCCACCAATATTCATCCTGTTCGAAGACAATGTCTGTGATCTGTTGTGCCGTTGAAACACCGCAGATCAGACAGAGCACAAGTATTAATCGGCATTTCACGTACATCATCTGTCACACTTTTTTGTAGAAATTTGATTAGCAAATAGATACGCTTTGCCATGCAACTCACCGTTAATCGCGCGACAACTAACTGTTAGTTGCACGCCGATTAACGGTTGGTTGCTGCGCAATCCGATATTATTTGCAAATGACCGGATGCCAAGTTTGATTTGATCGATTTACAAATCGTATTGCAACAAGGGATCGGATGCGCTGTCGATCCGTTCGGAATTCATTATAAATGATGAATGGCGAATCATGGATTAATTCGAAGTTGGATTTTGCTCCAGCGTTCCGTTATAGGCATTGATGGCCGACTGCGGGATGAAATAGATCACGCGGTAGTCCGTTGCTGGTATATCGACCATCGGTTTATGTGGACCTGGATAGCGACGGGTGAGTAAATCGCCGTTGCGGAACACGTCGTAACTGCGTTCGGCTTGGTAAGCCAGTTCCAGCTGACGCTCTTTGTCGACGAGACGCTTGGCTGTCGTCGCAGTGAATTGCGCCGCCGTGTACTCGCCTCCAACGATGGCACGACCGCGAATCACGTTGACATCGGCCATCGCTGACGTCAGATTACCCAACTTCACATATGCTTCGGCACGATTGAGATACATCTCATCGAGGCGCGAAACAATCGGGGAGTAAAGTTGATTTTCGCCTCCGCCCTGACGGGAACATTTCACGATGTAGAACATCGGATATACGCGGTTGAGCTTTATTTGGTAATCAAGCACGCCTTCATAGGTGTTCCCGTCCTTGTAATGAATGGAATAGCGGCGTTGCGAAGCATCAACGGCAGTCAGCGTATAGTTAGTGGTGGTGTTGTCTTCGGTTATCGAACAGGTCACAATGCCACCGGCAGTCTGTTTGTAAGGTGCTTGCACGTAATTGAAATTCACTTGCGATCCATCGGCAGCATATACGTTTTTGATGAAACGGAATACAGGTGTGTATTTATCATTATCTTTCACATACTGAGGTTCGATGAATTGTGCGCGAATATCAGTGTAATGGTGGTTGAACCAATCGTTTTCGCCGGTCTCATTGAGCATCGACAGATACTTCGCACTGGCATACATCTCACCCCAACCCATGCCGCCGATGTTCGAATACATACCACCGATGGTGTAATAATAGTCGTCTCCTGAGTATTCTGACTCTACACGTTTGACAACAAAGATGTTTTCGGTGTTATCTTCGGGCGCTAACGTGTTTGATTTTCCATAATTTTCACGCGGCAGGAGTTTGAATTTTCCAGAGTCGATTACCTTGGTTGCATATTCGACCGACTTCTTTGCATAAGTCGTGTTGGGATTTTCATAAGTGCCACTCATATAGAGATAAATGCGGCTTAACATCGCCCAAGCAGCTTCGCGAGATGCAAAGATGCACTTCTTGGCACCGTGCAGGTCGACGGTCATCAGTTGGGCGGCTTTCTCCAAGTCGTTGATGGCTTGCTCATAAGTCTCTTTCACAGTGGAGCGCGACGGCAATCGGGTGTTCACCGGATCGTCGGGTGTGCCATTGACAAGAGGTAATCCGAGATTCTTTTCAGGATTCTGAGCATAGGGTTTGCCAAAAGCGCGACAGAGATAGAAATACAACATCCCACGCAGATAATAGCATTCGCCCAATTGTGTGTCCATTGTGGCATTCTGTCCTTCGGCTGTCGACTTGATGATATTCGATGTCTGGGCAATCACTTTATAGCTGTAATCCCAGAAATTTTGCAACCGATAGTTGTTCGGTGTGCGTGAATAAGAGATGAATTCGTAGAAAGCGTCGGTCGAAGTACCGCGAATCACGATGTTATCGCCCGCATATTCGCCGCACCGATACATCGGATCCGACCATGTTTTGAGGTAACCGTAGCACCCGTTCAACAGTGAAGAAAACGTCTCTTGAATGTCTTTCTTCACCCTGTCGCCCTCCATCATATACTCGGGATGGCGTTCGACGCTGCACGAAAGCAATGCCATGACAGCGACAATCGATATAAATAGCTTCTTCATAGTGACTTAAACAATTTAGAATGTGACATTAACACCGAGCATAAACTTGCGTACCGAGGGGTAAACTCCTGGTCCGGCAGACACAGAAAGAGCCGTGGAACGCTCGCCGGAACTATTCCGTCCGTCATCGGAAGCAGGTAATTCGGGATCCACTCCTGAATAACCCGTGATGCAGAAGAGGTTTTCACCACTGATATAAACGCGCAATGCCTTGATGATTTCACTCTTCAAAGAAAAATTATAACCCAAAGTGACGGAGCGAAGTTTTAAGAAATCGGCACTCTCTAAGTAGCGTGTAGAGGCTTTGTTGGAGTTGGTCGAATTGTTGTAAGAGGCCAACGGATGAGTGGCTTGATCTCCGGCTTTGGTCCAACGAGTCCAACCCTTTTTGAGTTTAAATTGATTTCGGTCTGTGTAAGCACCGTCGGAATCGTATTCTTGACGTGCATAATTATAGATGTGAGCACCGAGTGAATAACCGAAAACAGCATTCAAGTCGAATCCTTTATATTGAAGCGTCGTGGAAAAACCGCCAAAGACCGTTGGTGTTGCATGTTTGTCGAGTTCCACTTGATCAGCTTTCGCATACGAATCTGTGGTTACGCGCTGTCCGTTTGCATCCGTGGTGTACCACAACGGAGCGCCATTTGCTGGATCAACACCCGCCCATTCACGTAGATAATACGTGTCGGAGCTTAGTCCCGGTTTTAATAACGTGTTGGCAGAACCCGCAAATCCGTCACCGCGAATAATTTGATCGCGTCCGCCATAGAGCTTCTTGATTTTGTTGGAATTAGTTGAGAAGTTGGCATCCAGCGTCCAAGCAAAATCTTTCTGTTTGATTATATCGAGCGAAAGCGTGGTTTCAAAGCCTGTGTTTGTCAGTTCGCCGATGTTTTGCCACACGCTTGTTATGCCCATAACACCCGAAACGGGCACTTCATAAAGCAGATTATTCGTGCGTTTCTTATACAAATCAAATGTCATTCGCAATCTTTTGAACATGTTTAAATCCACTCCCAAACCGATGGTTGTGGTCTTTTCCCACGTCAGTTTGCGATTACCGATCTGCGAAATCATAGCTCCCGGCGTTTCGTCATAACTCTGGGTGAGACTGTAAAGGTCGTATTGCGGGTAGAGACTATTAGGTCGACTGCCCACGGTTCCATACGAAGTGCGCAATTTCAGATAGTCGATGCACGGCACTCGGAACCACTTTTCGGCTGTAGCTACCCATCCGCCACTCACCGAGAAGAATGTTCCGTAAGCGGCGTCTTCACCGAAATTGGAAGCGCCATCAGTGCGGAGAGACAATTGCAACATGTATTTATTGTCGTAATCGCCGTTGAAATTGGCAAAGAAAGATTGCACAGCCCACTCGTATTTGTTACCGCTGACTGCCTCGGGAGTAGCCGCGAGGTCGAGTTGTGAGTAACCCTGAACGATTCTTGTGCCGTTAGCACCATTGAATTTATACTCTCCATCGTTGAATTCATAGCCCAACATGAGGAATCCATTGTATTTACCGAATCTCCGCGTAGCTTTCAACAACTGATTGGTATAGCGTCGGATGGCGGTGGAATTGCTTTCACTCACACGCCCGATATCTTCTGCTCCCGACGTGCGAGGATCCGTATAAGATTTGTCGAAGTGCGTATGCCAACGATAACTATTGACAGATGAGAACGTAAGCCAGTCTGTCAAGTAAATGTCGAAGTCGAAGTTGCCGTTGAAAGAATAGGAATCATACTTGCTCCAATTATATTGCAGTTCGTAAAGATAGTTCGTTGAGTTGCTGTTTACCCAGTCAGACGAATAGTTGCCGACGATGTTTCCGTCTTTATCATACGGCGAATCCCACGGTAACATTGAATACATTGCCGTCACAGAACGTTGTTTGTCGTCGATCACTCCCTTGTGCCCACTCACCGTCGGACGAATAGCGATCCAGTGATAAGGCTGAAATTGAGTTTAAACATTGCGTTATAGCGCGTGTAGTCATAGCCTCTCACGGCGCCGTTTTCATCATACACCCCGCCGGTGAACAATGCGTTGAGTTTCTCAGAACCGCTACTGATCGACAGATCGTAGTTCTGCACAAAACCGGTGTGTGTTGCCAGCTTCCACCAATCAAAGTTGCTGTTGCGCAATTGATCATTCCAGCGCGTGAAAGAGATCTCCGATGCATTGGAAAACGACTTGTAATAATCATATAGTTCAGCTCCATTCATCATTTCCACCTTACCATTATTGAGCGCCGAAACACCCATCTTGGCTGAGAAATTGATGCTCGTCTTACCTGATTGAGCCGATTTCGTGGTGACAACAATCACACCGTTGGCTCCCTGCGAACCATAGATAGCTGTCGAAGCTGCGTCTTTCAGCACCGTGAGCGATGCAATATCGTTGGGATTAATATCACCGGGATCTTTGCCGACAATCACACCGTCGATCACCCAAAGCGGTGCCGTGCTCCCGTTGATGGTTGATTTTCCGCGGATAATGATGGCTCCGAACGCACCCGGTCTTCCCGAACCAGGCACCACATTGAGCCCTGGCACCTTACCCGAGAGCATATTAGTCACGTTGGGTGTCGTGGTGTTGGTCAGATCTTTGGCGTTAACCGACGACATCGAACCCGTCAAACTGTTGCGTTTTTGCGTGCTATAACCTACCACGACAGTCTCGCCCAGCGTTGTCTCGCGCGGAATGAGTTTCACGGTAAGACCATCTGCGGCCTTCACCGTCTGTTTGTTATAGCCCAGAGAGGCCACTTGCAGTCGCTCGCCGGGTGTCGCCTCGATAGCGAACGCACCGTCAATGTCGGTCACTGCCATGCGTTTCGTACCCTCAACAGTGATATACGCGCCGATGAGTGGTTCTCCGGTGTGCGCATCGATCACTTTTCCTTTGAGTTTGGCGGTCACAGTCTGTGCGACGGACAACGCCTCTGCTCCGGCTCGTTGTGCTGCGATGGGGCAACCCATGAGGCCAAAGCCAGGAACAAAGCATTCAGATAATGTTTTCTTTCCATAGTGTTGATGTTTTTAATAGCTTGTTGTTAGTATCGGTTTTCAGCATCATCAAGAGTCTGTCTCGACTCTTTCGTAGAGTTGGTTTACGCTGCAAAGTTAACGAAATATTCCGAACCTCCAAATATTTTGCAAAAAAGTGATGAGCATGCCAATACAATTTGCCAAGCAACTCACCGTTAATCGCGCGCCGACTCATCGTTAGTTGCAACGCAAGTAATCGTTAATCGGCGTGCAGACATACGTGTTACGAATATCGCGAGATATGAAACAGTTGCATGATCGGATGAAAGCGATCAGATAGATCAATGTTGTCG
Source organism: Hoylesella enoeca JCM 12259 (assembly GCF_000613405.1). GTDB lineage: Bacteria > Bacteroidota > Bacteroidia > Bacteroidales > Bacteroidaceae > Prevotella > Prevotella enoeca. The sequence goes on from NZ_BAIX01000004.1 coordinate 22,794, forward strand.
GCAACTTAAATCGTCTTTCCGATGCTTGCACCTTGCTTGATTCGGTGCGCCATCCCGATGCCGTCGCGAAGATTGCCGGCGATGATCAGACCGGGGAATTGACGTTGAATAGCATCAATGGCAGCCAAACGCGCATCGGTGCTCCATTCATATTGCGGAATGGCTTGTGGATGGCGATAGATGCGAAAGGCGTCGATTGGCATATCGGCAGGGTATTTCAGCATCGTGTGCAATGCTTGATCGATGATCGATTGCAGTTCGTCGTCGCTTTTCCTAATATACTCGGGGTGATGAACACCACCGAGGAAGAACGAAAAAACGGCTCCATTTTCGGGCGAACGACCCGCAAAACAAGCCGAAGGAAACAAGATTCCGAGTACATTCTGATGTTCGCGCGAGGGAATCAAACCGCCGAATGCTGCATGACGAGCCTTGTCTGCATGGGCAATGCCTACTCCGATCTGCACCACCGGGGCATATTTCAGGCTGCTGATGGCCTGCATCTGCGCCGCATCAACAAACGGAAGCAAGGCCGGAAGGGCATAAGCGCCACACGTGGTGATCACTCTCTTGCAGCGAATCAGTTGTTGTTGGTTGCCATTAACTGTTAGTTGCACGACGAAAGAGCCTTTTTCAGGCGCTATCTTGATGTTAGTTGCGTTGCAAGTAACATGCTTTTGCCCGACGGCTTGTCCCAAAGCGTCGATCAAGTGTTGCAGACCGCCTCGGGCAGAGAACACTTTCCGTGTGGCCAGTCGGTCGCGTTCGGTTTTCGGTTCGCGTGCTTTGGCGATGGCGCCACGTATAAACGAACCGTAGTCTTGCTCCAAATGATAGAGCTTGGGCAATGCAAACCGCGTGGGGAGCATCATCGGATCGCCGGCGTAAATGCCCGAAACAAACGGATCTACGGCGTAATCGAGATACGATTTACCCAATCTTCGCGCGGCCAAAGCCCCCACTGATTCATCGGGATCAGTGCCTTTGCGTCGCCACGGTTCGCCGATGATGCGCAGTTTGTCGCTCCACGTGAAGAGAGGAGTGGTGAGTGCGGTTGCGATGCCATGCGGCAAAGGATGAAACTGGCCATTTTTCCAAACCAGTCTGCATTTGGATGAGGCTCTTGCCAACTCCAACTCGCAATGCGGATGCAGATCATTGAAGAGTTCAGCAACCTCTGGACAAGAGACAGTACCGGTGTTTGGCCCGCTCTCAAAGATGAAGTTGCCCACCCGATGGGTGCAGATTTGTCCGCCGATACGGTCTGCCTGCTCGACGATTTCAACATTCAAGCCCCGTTTTTGAGCATAAAAAGCAGCGGTAAGACCCGTCAGTCCCGCACCGATCACCACCACATCGCGCATTCGGAAATCTTCGTTTTCCATTCGTTTACACTCCATTCAATTAAAAGTTCACGATGATCGACGTGCCCAGACTGATGGGTTTTCCTCTTTGGGCAAAGTCTGTGGGCGCTTTGAAATAATAGGCCAGATACTTCGTTTCAGTCAAATTCTTGCCCCACAGTTCCCAAGTGAATATGCCGCGAGTGGCACTCAGCTTCGCGTTGAGCAACATATAAAAGTTCTGCGACACCTCATTGTCTTCCGCCCAATAGATTTTTCCGATGCCGGTGAGGCCTGCACTCAACGTGAGTTGATCCAAGATGTGGCCCGCCGGCATCATCGTGTAACTCGCTTGAAGCCCAAACGTGTTGCGGGGAACCAGTGGCAATTTGTTGTTTGAGTAATCAATTTTATCGCTTTTGTGGTAATCGAGGAAGCGCGCAAAAGTATATCCGTAACTCATTTGCACGTCAAAGCCCTGCAACGGACGTGCATTGACGGTCAACTCCATGCCTTTGCTATCCGAATGAGCCGCATTGTGCAAGATATTTCCTACTCCCGGAACCGTGAAATTCACCTGCTGATGACGCCAATCGATGTAAAACAAAGCCAATTCGGTTGTCAATCGATTGCCGAAAAGGTTGAATTTCGTACCCACTTCATAGTTCCAATTGTATTCCGGACCGTAAGTGCGCTCGTTATCAGTGCGGAGTGTCTGATTGAAACCGCCTGCTTTGTAACCGCGTGTGAGTGAAGCGTAAAACAGGTTTTGCTTCGAGGTGAGATATTGAACGGTGAATTTGGGCGTGAATTGATGAAAATGGAGCGTTTTTTCAAATGAATTGATGATCTTGTGACCACTATTCGTGCTGAGAACATAACTGTTTTGGGCATAACGATCACGTGAATGCTCATAGTCGAAACGCAGACCTGCCGTGAGCGAAAGCCCTCGCCACAGATTGTAAGACGACTGGTGATAAAACGCCAAAGCCGCAATCGGCAGTTTGCTATCGGCCACAGAGCCGTTGTCGCGTGCTATGAAGCGCGTGTCCACGCTGTTGTTCACGTGCTGAAACATGCCGAATGCACCGAAGATCCACTGATAACGACTGTCGTTGTTGGACTTGAACGTAAACTCCTGACTGATCATATTCTGATGAATCTCATTGAGAACGAAATACAAATCACGCGAAGTGAAATCCTGATCGATGGCCTGATGATCTTTGATAAACTGATAAGCCGTCTGGCTGTTGAAGCTGACCGCCGGACCGTTGTATCTCACATTGAGACCTGTTGTCGATAAAAGCGTCGGTAAATACTCTTTCTGTTGTAATCAACACCCGCAATTTGCCCCGTCATTCGATCATAAACGCCATACGGATAACCGCCCTGATCGGAGTAATCGAGCATCGAACCGAGTCGCAAAGTCCATGTCTCGGCCGGTTTCCACACCCACGACAAGCGCCCGAAACCACTGCTGATGTCGTCGGCTTTGGCTCCTGTGGCTGCATTTCGGAAGAAACCGTCGTTGTGATGATAGCCTCCCGCGAGCGAAAAGCCCATCCGCGGACTCAGTTTTGCATAATGGGAAAACTGCGCGACAACGTCGTTACGACTGCCATAACCCATTTTCAGTCGCGTGCCTTGATGTTCCAAAGGCGACCATGTGTGCACATTGATGATTCCACCGATAGCATTGCGGCCATAAAGTGTGCCTTGCGGGCCGCGGAAGACATCCACTTCGGCAATGTCTGACATGTCAATATCAAACGCAGAGTTCTCAAAATGAGGCATACCATCGACATAAAAGCCCACCGTTGGGCCCTTAGCCTTGGCTCCGATACCGCGAACATAAACGGGAGCATTCTGTTTTGATCCGTAATCCGGCATAAAAAAGTTGGGTATCACAGCCGTCAATTCTTTCAGACTCGTCACTTCCTGTCGGCCCAAAAACCTGTTGTTGAAAGCTGAAACCGACGTAGGCGTCAGGTTATGTTTATTCTGTTTGAACTCGGTTATGGTCACTTCGTCGAGATCAATGCGATGTGCAATGGTCGAATCAGTCTCATTCGGCGAGGCGACTGGCATGAGGGCAGCCAGCAAAAGGATGGTGTTGAACATATTCTAATTAACTAAATCCAATGTAATTCGGCTGCAAAAATACAACAAAATATCTGTCCCCGAAATCCTATATTATGAGGAGATCGAGGACAGTTGACAGTTGGTGCATTTGCGGTCGATGGGTGTGCGTTTTCTGATGAACAGTTAGTCGCGTTGCAACTAACGCCTTTTCAGCGTGCAACTCACCGTTAATCGTCGTGCAACTAACGGCTAATCAGCAGCGAGGCGATCAAGAATGAAGAATTGAGAATTGAAGATCACTAATCCTTAGATGAATTAACCCTCATGTCAATCGGGGTGTCTGGCATGATATTTGCAGATAAACGAGAAAAAGAATAACTCATTTTTAACCTATTGCAATGATGGATTTGAATATTGAAAAAGGCGGAAAGAAGCGGGTGGTCATCATTGGTGGCGGCTTCGGCGGACTCGAACTTGCCAAACGCTTACGCCGATCGGGTATGCAAATCGTGCTGATCGACAAGAATAATTATCATCAGTTTCAGCCGCTGATCTATCAAGTGGCCTCGGCGGGAATGGAACCCAGCTCGATTTCTTTCCCTTTTCGCAGGATCTTCCAGCGTTACCGCGACTTCTATTTTCGGTTGGCTGAGGTCGAGTCGATTGATTTCACAGCCAAAACCGTGATCACTTCCATCGGAAATATCGGCTATGACTATCTCGTTTTGGCTGCGGGCGCCACAACGAATTTCTTCGGTAACGAACGTATCAAGGCTGCAGCGTTGCCGATGAAAACCACTTCCGAGGCCACGGCAATACGTAATCTCGTGCTCACCAACATCGAACGGGCTATCACGAGCACCGACTCGCAGGAGCGCCAGGCGTTGCTCAACGTGGTGATTGTGGGTGGAGGCGCCACGGGAGTTGAACTCGCGGGCGTCATTTCGGAAATGAAGCGTACCATTTTACCGCGAGATTATCCCGATTTGGATAGTTCGCTGATGAATATTTACCTCATTCAAGGTGCTCGCCGACTGCTTCCAGCCATGGATCCAACCTCTTCTGCGGCTGCCGAACAGTTTTTGCGATCGATGGGTGTGAATGTTATTTTGAGCAAGTTGGTGAAAGATTATCAGGACCATCGTGTGCAAATGGACGATGGAAGCAGCATTGCCACCCGCACGTTTATATGGGTGAGTGGTATCACGGGTGTGCGCTTCGGCAACATCGGCAATGAAATGATCGGGCGAGGAGGACGCATCAAGGTCGACGCATACAATCGTGTGCCCGGCGCAAAGGATGTTTTCGTCATCGGAGATCAGGCCATCATGTCAGGCGATGAAGCTTATCCCGACGGTCATCCGCAGTTGGCACAAGTGGCGATACAGCAAGGCAGACTGCTGGCTGAGAATTTAAAGCGCATGGAGAAAGGTCGAGCCTTGCAACCGTTTCATTATCATAACCTCGGGGCTATGGCTACGGTGGGTCGCAACAAGGCCGTGGCCGAATTTCGACTGTTCAAAACGCAGGGTTGGTTTGCATGGTTCTTGTGGCTTGTGGTGCATCTGCGCTCCATCTTGGGAATCAGAAACAAGATGGTCGTGCTGCTCAACTGGATTTGGAATTACGTCAATTATAATCAGTCTTTACGCCTCATTTTCTCTACGGGTAAGAGTTGCGGAAAAGACGATTGAGCACCCGCGCAGCTCCCTAAGGCAGGAGATGGAGAGACAGGACAAAAGCGAATGCAGAACAAGTCATAGCAAATCGAATTGTCATTAACGCTAAAACGCCATGCGAAAGATGGTTAATCGCATGGCGTTTTAGTGTTAGTGATCACTCGTTTAAGCGCGAATCACTGCCCGATTGTTGATGTGCTGTCTTTCAGCTCTGAGTTAGGGGGTCAGTCCTTCGGCGAGCACGCTTTCCAATTCTTCTGCCGACAGCCGCAAATGGAACGTGCCGTTGAGGGCCACGGCGATGCGGCCGGTCTCTTCGGAGACGACGACCACAAGAGCATCGCTGGTTTGCGACATTCCCAAAGCAGCCCGGTGGCGTAGCCCAAAGACTTGGGGATGTCTTGGTTGTGCGATACAGGCAGGATGCAACCGGCCGCTTTGATTCGCTTTTTGGAAATAACCATCGCGCCGTCGTGCAACGGTGAGTTTTTAAAGAATATGTTTTCGATGAGCCGTTGTGTGATGTTTGCGTCGATGATGTCGCCCGTTTCCACGATGTCATCCAGCGGAGTGGCCCGCTCTATGACAATCAGCGCGCCCACCTTGCCCTTAGCCATACTCATACAAGCCATCACGATGGGCAGGATGGCTGTCTTGTCGACATTCTTTTTGGCGTCGGACGAGAAAAAATTCATGATGAACCGGAACCGCTGGTGGGCTCCCAAGGAGTATAGAAACTTGCGAATCTCTTCCTGGAAGAGCACGATCAATCCGATGACTCCCACGCTCACGAGTTTATCCATAATGCTTCCGAGGAGTCGCATTTCAAGGATTTGGCTCACGAAAAGCCACACAAGAATAAACACGATGATGCCGATGAAGACGTTAAGCGACCTGCTTTCCTTCATCAGTCGGTAGAGATAAAATAACATCAGGCCACTAAGAAGATGTCGATGACGTCTTTCATGCCAAATTCAAAGAACATATTGCAGCGTATTGGGTTATGAGTGAGATTGCATCATTTGGAAAATTCGCACACATTCTACGGCTTCGCGCACGTCGTGCACACGCAGGATGTCGGCTCCTTTGGATAGAGAGAGGGTGTTGAGCACGGTTGTTCCGTTGAGCGATGTGGTCGGGTCGCCGCCGAGGAGTTTGTAGATCATCGACTTGCGTGATATGCCCACCAAGATGGGCAGCTCCATGACACGTAGCTTTTCGGCTTCGGCCAGCAGTCGATAATTCTGTTCCAATGTTTTGCCGAAGCCGTAGCCGGGGTCGAGGATGATGTCTTTCACGCCGAGATCGTGCAGCTGTTGTACTTCGTGTGCAAACGAAATGAGCATCTCGCGCAGGTCGGGCTGAACAGACATTAATATATAAGGTGTGCCGAGTCGGGCCGCCATACGAAACATGGCGGGATATTCGGCGGCTTCGGATGCCAACGGTCGGTTGGCCACTCCTGTGATTCCGCCTTCCGAAACGTCGTTGATGATGTCGGCACCGAACTCTTCTACGCTCATCTGTGCTACTTCGGGGCGGAATGTGTCGACCGAAATCACGGCCTCGGGGAGCTCTCGGCGCACGATCTGTAATGCTCTTCGCATCCGCGAAATTTCTTCTTCGGCAGTCACTTCTGCCGCATTCGGTCTTGTAGAAAAGGTCCCGATGTCAATGATTCTGCCGCCTTGCTCGATAATTTCGTGGGCTCTTGCCGCAATGGCCGTATCTGTTTGGACACGGCTTCCGGCGTAAAACGAGTCGGGTGTCGCGTTCAGAATCCCCATCACAACGGGTTCCGACAAGTCCATCAAACGTCCGTGCACATTGATTGTATAGTCTTTCATCTGTCTGTTTTATGCTCTTTTGCAAAGGTAATAAAATGTTGAGAATCCCTCAAAAGAATGGCACAAAAGATAGCAAATAGCCATTTTTCTCATGAAACGCTTGTGAGTTCAAGATTAATTCTTTACCTTTGCCGCCGGTTCTTCGCCTCCTTCGCCCCCTAAGTTAGGGGGATGGGGGTCTGAACAAGCGAGGGGCCGATCAAAAAAGGATTAAACGAGAAGTATGATTAAACAAGCAAATATAAACAGCAACAGCACGATGCAAAAGAACTCAGTTTCTCTTGCATCTTTTAACGCTTTATATTTGCATATCTCGGAAAAAGTCTTAACACACACACACACACACACATCGCACCTGGTGTGACACAATTTTAGGTCTTCGCCTACGCGCGCGCGTAAGAGCACGGCTAAACTCCTATAAACAAAGGGCTCACAAGAGTTCCCTTTGTTCCCCTTTTTATGTCCTTTTGTCAACCCGACAAGAGGAAAATAAGCACGATTTATTCATTCAAAACATAGTAAATATGAACAGAAAACAATTAGAGAGTAGGGCTTATGTGAAGCCTGAAATGAGTGTTATTCAAACAATAATGGAATTTCCATTGCTAAACGGTTCCACGATCAAAGGTGGACACAAGAAACCCATTATTAATCCCGAGACCGGCGATGCCAAACAGGATGGTTTGATGAAGAAGAAGACTTATCCGAGGAGGAAGATTAAATGATAAAAACATTAAGCAAGGCAATGAAAACATTTAAAACATTTATCCCATTGACAGTTGGACTACTGTTGATGGGCTGTGCGAACAATGATATCACAGACGACAATACCCTGCAACAGACAGGAAACCAGCAGGATGCAACGACTTTCGTAGGAAAGAATTACACAGGCAAAGATGATAAACAGGCAACACGTACATACCTGTCATTCATCCGTAGTACACCCACTACGGCTAAATTTATTTGGAATCCGTCAGACAAAGTTTATTTGTCTGACGGCAGCAGTGCCACGGCCGAAGTCGCATCAACAGCAGACATGTCGGTAGCTGATTTCACGTTCAAGGGAAAGAGTTTAACAGCTCCGTCTTATGACATCTATTATCCTGGCGCTAATGCAACGGCCTACAATAAGGTGCATATTCCAGACACAAATAATGGAAGACAATTATACCCGTACAGTTACGGTTTGCAGTTTAGCATAAGCGATGGTGGTGACTGTGGCTTTGCCAAAGCCACTCAGCAGCCCGACGGGAAATATTATTTCGAGCTTGAGCACCAGGCTGCCTATATTATCCTGTACCCACGCTCTAATGCGGCAAATACAGACCGAGTGAGTATCAAGAGTATCAAGGTTACTGCCGATACCAATATCAGTGGAGATTATACGCTTACCCCCAGTGGATTGACAGGTAGCGGATCATCTAAGACGGTTTCCAGCCAGGCCCGTATGCCGCTCACTTCGACAATTGTTGGTACAGGTGAAGTCATTGACGGCACCAAGACCCAAGATCGAAACGCCATGTTGTTTACCATTGCTCCTTGTACAACAGCGCTGACCATTGAATATACGCTTCGAAACTATGATGGTAGTATAGCTGGAACTGTTACCAAGCAGCTACCTGTCAGAACTTATGCGAAGAATACGATCACACCAATAACGGCTAATCTCCAAGTTCCCGAAGTGGGATACTATTACACCTGGGATGCAGCAGAAGGGCAGCATTATTGGAAAGGATATGAAAAAGAACAATACTCAGGTGGCGGCAATACTCCCGGTAGTGGGAATCACTATCCTGAAAATAGCAGTGATGCACGCTGGTATAACACGGCATCGAACACGGCCACACGGTCGGCCAAAGACTGCCCCAATCTGTATGAAATAAGCTGGTATGTGGCACACGGCGATCCGCATTGGGATGCCGAAATGGTGTGGACCAATGGGGGTGACTTATATAAAGGCGGTATGTGGTTTAAGAAAAAAGCCTATATCACGGGATTCAGCAATACGACTTATCCTGCGGGATTTAATCCACCTTCCACAATGGGTAGCCCGACGGTTAATACTTTTATTGCACAGGGACGGCCGACTGACACCTCAGAGTATTTCTTTTTACCAGCAGCAAGTTATTATATGCGAGGGCAGATATCGAGAAATTATGGAGAAGAATTAGGAGAACTGGGCACCTATTGGTCAAACACTTTCGCGAGTGCTTATCCAGGAGATACGGGATCTGATCCATATAACGGAAGTACAGCCTATTGCTTAAATTTTAGCTCTAATAGAGTTTACATTGGCATATATCCCAAATGTAAATGTGGAGTTCCCCTCTGGACAGCCCAATGACCTCAAATGACCTATATAGCTCTCTTCAACGAGCTATATAGGTCGCCGATGAGAGGTATATAGGTCGTCGGGAAGAGGTATATAGGTGATGGACAAGAAGTATATAGGTGGTCTATGACAACAATATAAATCATTAAAAGAAAGGACAATAATTATGGCAAACAAACCGATTCAGTTTTTTATCAGACTTCGCAAGATGACAATAGGATTGCTCAAAGACAAGATGGTGCAGATTGCGCAGATCACAGGGCGCAAGCGAGTCGATTTCCGAAACTTTTGTGTGCAGGTGGCCAAGAACACGACGTTCTCTCCCCAAGAAGTGGGTGCCATCATCAATCTCGCGATCTATACGGCACGCGACTTGGTGGCCAATGGCGACACGGTGGAATTCGGAGATATGGGTACGTTGATGCCCTCATTCCGAAGCAAGGCCGTGGAACAGGGACAGAAATTCAATGCCAACGAGCATATCCTCAAGCCTACGGTGAAACTGATCCTATCGAAGAAATACTTTGAGCTGACAGGTGTCTCTTTTGAGCGAGTGCCGGAACCGGCAAAGAAAACAAAAGCAGGTACAACACCGAAACCTTAGAAAGGTGAAAAGGTGAAAAGAGGGCTGATGTACTTCTTTTCACCCTTTTTCTGTATTGGTCGGTATGGTAGGTTTTGTAGGTGCAGTAGGTAGGGAATGATTGCGCTCCGCGCAATCATTTGTTATTAAACACGCCTAACTCAACATTGCGCTATGGATCATTCCCAATATTAGCGGATTTTTACTACTTTTGCAGGCATATAAAAAGGAATCAACAGATATTGACAATGGAAATATCAGAACTTTACAAACTGTTCGTTGCTCACCCGACGGTCACGACCGACAGCCGCAATTGCCCCGAAGGAAGTATCTTTTTCGCACTGAAAGGCGCATCGTTTAATGGTAATCACTTTGCCGAAAAGGCTTTGGAGCAGGGTTGTTCTTATGCCGTTATCGACGAAGACACGGCCCGTCGCAGCGTTGAAGACTCGCGGCTTATCCTCGTAGACGACTGTCTGAAAACACTCCAACAGCTGGCCAACTATCATCGGCGTACACTCGGCACGCCGGTTATCGGCATAACGGGTACCAACGGCAAGACAACCACCAAGGAACTGGTATCTGCCGTGCTGGCCGAAAAGTATAACGTGCTCTTTACCGAGGGCAATTTCAATAATGATATAGGTGTACCCAAGACGCTGCTGAGGCTTACCCGCGAACACGAATTGGCTGTTGTGGAGATGGGAGCGAGTCATCCGGGCGACATCCGCACGCTCGTCGACATCGCAGAGCCTGATTTTGCTCTCGTTACCAATGTGGGGAAAGCCCATCTGCAAGGCTTCGGCAGTTTTGAAGGGGTGATGAGAACCAAGGCCGAACTCTATGATTTTATGCAGGTGCGACGCCCCGACGGACTCATCTTTATCAATGCCGACAACGCATTTCTGGGTGAGATGCGCCGTGATCATTGTCCGACGTCCGGTGCGTCACCTATGGACAGGGGAAGGAAGACGGCATTCGGTTTCACGGTGAGGTGATAGATTGTGCCCCGTTTCTGCACTTTCGTTGGCGCGAAGAGGGTATATCCGCCGGTTGGAACGATGTCCGGACTCACTTGATTGGGGCTTATAATCTCGACAATATGCTTGCAGCCATCAGCATCGGCACACATTTTGGCGTGTCGGCTGCGCAGATCGGCAATGCACTTGCGCGTTATATTCCCGGCAACAACCGTTCACAGTTAGAAGAAACGGTGCACAATCATCTGATCATGGATGCTTACAACGCCAACCCGACGAGTATGAATGCGGCCTTGCTCAACTTTCGCGATATGGCCGTCGGCCCTAAAATGGTTATTCTTGGGGATATGCGCGAACTGGGAGAGCAAAGCTTTGAAGAGCACACGAAGATCGTTTCGCTGCTTGAAACGTTGCCCTTTGAGGAGGTGTGGTTGGTGGGCGAGGAGTTTGGCAGGATCGAATGCCGCTTCCGTAAGTTTGCAAATGTGGAGGAAGTCAAGGCCACACTTCGTGCGAATCGGCCCGAGGGGTTCTATATCCTGATTAAAGGCAGCAACGGTATCCATCTCGCTGAGCTGGCAGAAATGCTTTGATGGGCTTGCCGTTTCTCAAAAGGCGTATCGTGCGTTAGCTGCCATTGCGCGACCGAACATCATAAAACCCGGAAAGTTTCAAACAACTTCCCGGGTTTCTTTCATTTCCGTACTTAGAAAAATACCTGTAATTAAAGATTTGGATTGACCGTGTTCCACTCCGATACGGGTGGAACGATATTGAGTGTTATCAACTCATCGCGCATCTTGCACAAGTGTTCGTAACTTGCGTCGAGCTTGGCGTTCTCCTCGGCGGTGCCTTGCGGAACCTCGAAATGAGCGCCCGTGGTGTCGAGTGTGGTCTTCATAGCCATCATGATATGGTCGTATTTGTCGGTCTTGACATAAGTTCCGACGGGGAAACGGAACGGTTCGCCGCCCATCACCGAGCGAATCATCTCAACAGAGAGGTATGCCGGGCTTTGGAAAGATGAACGTCCGCGCAGTTCGATGATCTTAGCACCACCCTTGGTGACGTCTGTTTTCATCTGTTCCCACTCCTCTTTGGGGAACGCGGGTGTACCGATTATCTCGGTAAGAGGCTTTCCGTCGATGGTCACTTTCGACCCGAAGACTGCCATTTGCTCGCCGTGTCCGCCGTAAGTAGCGCACCCTTTCACTTCGCTTTGCATTACGTTGAATTTCTTAGCCAATGCGCTCTGCAAGCGAGTCGAGTCTAATGCGGCCAACGTTGTTACCTGCGAGGGCTTCAAACCCGAGTAAAGCAGTGTTACAAGACCTGTCAAGTCGGCAGGATTGAATATGATAATCACGTGCTTTACATCCGGACAATACTGCTTGATGTTCTTACCCAGACCCTCGGCAATTTCACAATTGCCTTTCAAAAGGTCTTCGCGGGTCATTCCGGCCTTACGGGGTGCACCGCCGGAAGATATGATATATTTTGCGTTTGTAAACGCTTCGCGTGCGTCTGTGGTCGCAGTGATCTTCACATCACCGAATCCGCTCTGGCGCATTTCCTCTGCCACACCCTCGGGCGAGAATACATCGTAAAGGCAAATGTCACTTGTCAGACCCATCGTGAGGGCTGTCTGAACCATATTCGAGCCGATCATACCGGCTGCTCCGACGATTGTTACTTCTCGTTAGTTAAAAAAGCCATATTTGTTTATTATTTTTAGTGTTGAATAATGTTTCTTCTCGGCACGCACAAAATTACAAAAAAAACAATGACGAACTGCTTTTCGCGTGGTTTTTATTTGTTATAAAATCTAAAAGTAATGCGCTTTGCTATCTCGATTTGGCAAAACCGAGTCTGCAAGCGGTTGCCGGCCAAGATTCTGATAAATGTGGGTGGCGTTAAGATTTTATGTTGCGAATCATTTGTCGGCATCGGATTTATTGTTTAATTTAGCGCCGTTAAAACCAAAAATTGATGTATGAAAACGATTCAAGACAGGCTTTCCGAACTCCGCGAAGTAATGCATCGCGAACATCTTGCAGCGTTTATATTCCCCAGTACAGACCCGCATAGCGGCGAATATGTGCCTGACCACTGGATGGGTCGCCGATGGATATCGGGCTTCAACGGCTCGGCGGGCACGGCGGTGGTTACAATGCACAGCGCAGCTCTGTGGACAGACTCGCGTTATTTCATTGCTGCTGCCGACCAGTTGCAAGGTTCAGGCTTTACGTTAATGAAAGAACGGATTGACGGGACGCCGACCATCGCCGAATGGATCGGTCGTGAACTCCAAACGTCTGACCTTACCGAGGTGGGCGTTGACGGCTGGGTGTGCTCCCATTCTTTTGTCGAACAGCTGCGTAGAGATCTGCGCGAGCAAGGCGGAATCACTGTTCGCACCAACTTTGATCCGCTTGAATACATCTGGAAAGACCGTCCTGCGATACCCAAGAATAAAGTGGTCGTTCACCCGATGGAGTTTGCCGGCGAGCGCACTGCATTTAAAATAGAACGTGTGCGCAAGGCTTTGCGTGCGCAACACGCCGACGGAACGCTTGTATCTGCACTCGATGACATTGCTTGGATACTCAATCTCCGCGGTTCAGACGTGCATTGCAATCCCGTGTTCGTAGCTTTTCTGCTCATCTCTTCCGCGCAAGTCACGCTCTATATCGACCCCGACAAACTCACACCCGAGGTCGTTTCCTACCTCAAAGGCGAGGGAGTGGGCATCGATGATTATGCCGACGTGCGGAAAGGGGTGGCCGACTACGACGAATATAATATTCTTTTGGATCCCGACCGGCTCAACGACACGCTCTTTCACGCGCCTCGCGTGAAGCAGATTGTGGCTGCGGCATCGCCCGTTCCTTCGCTGAAAGCCGTGAAGAACGAAGCTGAAATCGCAGGCTTTCATCGTGCGATGCTGCGCGATGGTATTGCGATGGTCAAGTTTCTGCACTGGTTGAAGCCCGCCGTTGAGGCCGGCGGACAGACCGAAATGTCGTTAGAGAGATGTTGACGGGTCTGCGTGCAGAGCAACCTTTATTTAAAGGTGTCTCGTTCGATACGATTGTGGGGTATGAACAACACGGCGCCATCGTGCATTATGAGGCTACGCCCGAGACCGATGTCGCCGTAGAGCCTCGCGGATTGGTGTTGATAGACAGTGGGGCACAGTATGAAGACGGCACGACCGATATTACCCGCACTATTGCCCTCGGTCCGATTACTGATGAACAGCGCCGAGTTTATACCCTGGTGTTGAAAGGATATATCCGGCTTCAGCGCTGCAAGTTCCCCGCAGGCGCGTCAGGCACGCAGTTAGACATCCTCGCCCGCGAGGCGATGTGGCGTGAGGGGCTCAATTATCTGCACGGAACGGGGCACGGCGTAGGCAGTTATCTCAACGTGCATGAGGGTCCGCACCAGATCAGAATGGAGTGGCGCCCTGCCCCGATTGTGGCCGGAATGACCGTGACCGACGAGCCCGGCATCTATCTCGCAGGCAAGTTTGGCGTGCGAATCGAGAACACGCTGCTTGCTGTTCCATACAAATCGACCGACTTCGGAGAGTTTTTGCAGTTTGAAGCGCTCACGCTTTGTCCCATCGATAAGACTCCGATTATCCGCGAAATGCTGTCAGCCGAGGAGGTAGCGTGGCTCAATGCCTACCATCGAACAGTCTACGAGCGTCTCGCTCCGCATCTTGATGCATCCGAAAAAGCGTGGCTGAAAACAGCAACCGACGCTATATAATGAGGTGAAAACAATGCAATCCAAACGCGGTTTATGCTTCCTTGGCTTTCAACGAAGCATAAACCGCATTTTAATAAACCATTAGTTGTCTTCCGATTACGCATGAGTTGCAGTGTGATGAAGCGTTTGAATAGAACTATTGATCTCGTAAGTGCCAAATAATAAAGGGTTTCTCTGCACGAATGGAATATAAAAACGGGGGGAGTCCGCAATGGACTCCTCCGTAGAAGAGAATGATCGGCCTCAGCCGATGAGGATAGAACAACTGATCACAGCGCCGATCGACACGACAAGCAGTACGATGCGCAGCAGTAGAATCAGCCAATACAGACGATCGTCAGGCTTCATGATCGCCCATTTCTTGTGCGCCCAACACCCCGAGCAGGGCCGTGGCCAATGCCACGATGACTTTGATGACGAGCTTCCAGCTCGTGAGATTCATTTTACTCATTTGTGTTTAATGGTTTAGATGATTCATAAAATTGAGATCGATTAGTTGAAATGGCGGCCGGACTCGTTGTCCTACTCCGGCCGCCTCATACCGTTTAAGCATGCGAAGGAGTACTGCCTTCTGGCTCAGTCTTCTTCTTTTTCCGTGAGTTGACCGTATTGTGGGCCGTCTCCTGCACCTTAGCACCGTTGAGCAATGCACGCCGACGCACACCGTCTTTACTGATAGTGAGTTCCGGTTGGAAGTTCACGCGCATGCCAACAACGTTGGCTGCTGCATTGAAATCCTCCGGTTTGTTGGCCGCTTTGGTCTTCAATCCGATCTTGAACGAACCCAAACCCTTGATCTTCACGCGCATTGAGTTTTGCAGGAAATCCTGCATCGTCTCCACGAGTTCCGTAATCACGGCGAGAATGTCGCTCTTTTTCACTGTGCTGTTACGCTGCATGACCTCGGCGATTTGATCGATTCCGACGGTTCCGTTCATCACTGCGCGTGCATACCATTTACCTTTGTGCACGCTGTTCTTCCTGTTGTCCTGGTGGATTCTGTAAAGAATTGCCATAACTTTTAATTGTTTTAATTGGTTGATAAATAAAATTTGTTTTGCATCGGGTTAATCCCGAACTGCGATGCAAAGTTAAGACATCCTGCAAGTGCTTCCAAACAACGATGCGATACACGTATGACTAATTCGCAATTCAGCCTTTGTTTTCCGTTCAAACAATGCTTTCCTACCATTCTTTTGCTCCCCTCGACGGGAGGGCAATTCATCATTCACCCCACCTCCGCTCTCTCCTTGCCAGTCCACTTCTCACCCTCCCTCTTTTGATTAACGATTAATTGCACGCTAACTAATGCTTCTTTGCGACGCAATTCACTGTTAATGGGAATACTATTGATGATGTATTGAGTTCCCAAACAAAGAAACGAAGCCCGATGCATTGCCGATGATGCCTTGTGAATTGCATGCAACAAGATGAATCATGTATGCTGTCTTACACATTCAGAGCCTCGTTAAATAGCATTAATTCATGGTTTTTTGCCCATGAGATCACGCCGAATTAGATTTTTATTAGTAAATTTGCACGCAATAAATTTTTAAATCCTATGTCATCATTTGTTGCGGATAAAATTGAAATGGACGGCCTGACGTTCGATGACGTCCTGTTAATCCCTGCTTATTCAGAAGTTTTACCGAAGACGGTAACATTGGAAACGAAATTCTCTCGCAATATTTCGTTGAAGGTTCCGTTTGTAACAGCCGCGATGGACACCGTCACCGAGTCGTCGATGGCCATTGCCATTGCACGAGAAGGCGGTATCGGCGTTATTCATAAGAATATGAGCATCGACGAACAAGCCCGTCAGGTGGCTATTGTTAAGCGTGCCGAGAACGGGATGATCTATGATCCGGTGACGATTCGACGTGGATGTACGGTGCAAGATGCCCTCCACATGATGCAGGATTATCATATCGGAGGCATTCCAGTGGTTGATGACGAGAATCATTTGGTGGGTATTGTCACCAACAGAGACCTGCGTTTCGAACGCAGGTTGGATAAGAGCATCGACGAAGTGATGACCAGCGAGAATCTGATTACGACACATCAGCAGACCGATTTGACGGCTGCTGCACAGATATTGCAGGAATATAAGATTGAAAAATTACCCGTAGTGGATGCCCAAAATCATTTGGTGGGACTTATCACTTATAAAGATATTACCAAGGCTAAGGACAAACCGATGGCTTGTAAGGATGAAAAAGGTCGGCTGCGTGTGGCTGCCGGTGTTGGCGTTACAGCCGATACGCTGGCCCGTATGCAGGCTTTGGTTGATGCGGGAGCCGACGCTATCGTTATTGATACGGCTCACGGACATTCTAAGTCGGTGATCGAGAAATTGCGTGAAGCCAAATCTTCTTTCTCGAAAGTGGATATTGTGGTGGGCAATGTAGCCACGGGTGCAGCAGCCAAAATGCTTGCCGACAATGGCGCCGATGCTGTGAAAGTGGGTATCGGACCCGGTTCGATCTGCACGACACGTGTTGTTGCGGGTGTCGGTGTGCCTCAGTTGAGCGCCATTTACGATGTGTCCTGCGCACTGAAAGGCATCGGTGTGCCTCTGATTGCAGATGGTGGGCTTCGCTATTCGGGCGATGTGGTCAAGGCATTAGCCGCCGGTGGCAGCTGTGTCATGATCGGTTCGCTCGTGGCCGGCACCGAAGAGAGTCCCGGCGAGACCATTATTTTCAACGGACGGAAGTTTAAGAGTTATCGTGGTATGGGTTCGTTGGAGGCGATGGAACAGAAAAACGGTTCGAAAGATCGCTATTTCCAGGGTGATACTAACGATGTAAAGAAACTCGTTCCGGAAGGAATTGCCGGGCGAGTACCCTATAAAGGCACAGTGCAAGAGGTGATTTATCAACTCATCGGAGGCCTGCGCTCGGGTATGGGATATTGCGGTGCAGCGTCGATTGAGCGTTTGCACGAGGCTCGGTTTGTGCGAATCACCAATGCAGGTGTGATGGAAAGCCATCCACATGACATCACGATCACGAGCGAAGCACCTAATTACTCACGTCCGGAATAGGCAAAATATGCGCATAACAGTGCTGTCGGCAATCTGTCTGTTGTGTTTTGTCAGCGGCTTCGCACAGTCGGATCCTACGTTGATGACTATTGGTGGACAACCTGTCAGACGTTCTGAGTTTGCGTATTTATATCATAAGAATAACGCTCCGGGTGCGGTCGAGAGCCTGACAGTCGATGAATTTCTCAGCAAGTTTATCGATTACAAGCTGAAAGTGAGGGCTGCCCGCGAAGCGCACCTTGACACTTTGGCCTCTGTGAAGCGCATACACGACGCCGATAGGGGACAAGTAGCAATATCGGCAACGATTGGTGATGCTGATAGGGACGCTGAAGCCCGGCAAGTCTATGCGGCAATGCAGCACAAGGTTGCACAAATGGGCGGCTGGATAAGACCTGCACAGATTTTGATTCGGCTAAACCAGCGTGCAACGAAATGGCAAGAGATTGCGGCCAAACGGCGTGTCGATTCGCTTTACAGCGTTTTGCAGCGTGGCGGAGACTTCGCTTCGTTGGCTCACCGATATTCAGACGATCGCGAGTCGGCGTTAAATGGTGGACTGATGACTTGGATTCGCCGCGGACAGACCTTGAAAGAGTTTGAAGATCAGGCCTATTCGTTGCAACCGGGAGAGGTGAGTCGCCCGTTTATGTCGCCACTCGGCTGGCATATCATTCGGCTTTGGGCCCGACAATCAACGCTCCCTTATGATTCGTTGCGAGCAAGTCTTGTACGGATGGTTGATCAACGGGAATTGCGCCAGCAGTTGGTCGCAACCGAAAAACGGTTTGCCACGTCTCGACAGACGCCGACAGAGAAGCCGATAGCGGAGAGTGCGTTGACGCCCGACCGTCGGAATCTTCTCCGCGAATATGAAGAAGGACTACTGGTGTGTGCCATTCGCGATCGTGTGATCGGTCACCGGTCAACTCAAAATGAGCAAAAATTGTCGGCCTATTTCAAGAAACACAAGAAGCAATATCGTTGGGAACAACCTCGTTTCAAAGGAGTTGCTTTCCATGTGAAATTTAAAGCCGATGCCAAGAAGATCAAGGCGCTACTCAAAAGAGCCTCTTTTACAACGTGGGAAACGCTTATTCGCACTGCGTTTAACGGCAAATCGGAAGACGAAATACCGTTCGTTGTCGGCTATTTTAAAGTTGGTGATAATGCCTTGATAGACAAGGCGATTTTCAAACAACCTGCAACGATTGTTCGGAAAGCAGAATTTCCGATAGCAGAAGTATACGGCAAGAAATTGAAAGCGCCCAAAACGCTCGATGATGTGCGCTCGCAAGTGTTGGCAGATTATCAGGATGAATTGGAAACCGAATGGGTGTCAGCACTCAGAGACAAGTATCCCGTCGAGATAAATAGAACTGTTCTCGCCACGATTTCGCACGAATGATGTTGGCGAATGTTGTTGATAAAAGTAAAATAGATGCGTATTCGCGCATTGATAGATCATAAATGAATGAAAACAAAAAATAAAATACTGGTAGGGTTTGCTGCCTTTCTGCTCATTGTAGGAATGAGTGCTAATGCCCGTAAGATAGGGACTTATGCAGCTTCGGACACAACGCGTGTGGCGAAAGACACCCCGAAGATTCCCGCAACGAGTGTTGTTGATGAAGTGATTTGGGTGGTCGGCGACGAGCCTATTTTGAAATCAGATGTCGAAGTGATGCGTCTGCAAGGTGAAGGAGAGGGCTTTAAATGGAACGGTGACCCCGATTGCGCCATCCCTGAACAGTTGGCTGTACAGAAACTCTATCTGCATCAGGCTGCGATCGACAGTATTTCTATCTCAGAATCGCAGATTTCACAAGGCATAGATGATCAAATCAACTATTTGATTTCAGGCATCGGATCGCGTGAAAAGTTGGAGGAGTATTATAAGAAGTCGCTCACCCAGATTCGCCAAGATATGCACGACGATTTCAAGAATCGTATGCTGATTCAGGAGATGCAGCGAAAAATCGTGGAAGACATCGCCGTTTCGCCGGCCGATGTGCGCCAATATTTCAAGGATTTGCCAGCCGACAGTGTTCCGTTTGTGCCCACTGAAGTGGAGGTTGAGATTTTGATGAACCATCCCCGCATATCGCAAGAGGAGATCAATCGCGTGAAAGACGAGTTGCGCGAGTATACAGATCGTGTGAATAAAGGCGAAACCACCTTTGCGACTATTGCCCGTCTGTATTCGGAAGACACCAATTCGGCCCGTCAAGGTGGTGAGTTGGGGTATGCCGGACGTGGTATGCTCGACCCTGCATTTGCTTCAGTGGCTTTCAATTTGACTGATCCGAAGAAGATTTCGAAGATTGTCGAGACAGAATTTGGTTATCATATCATCCAATTGATTGATAAACGCGGCGACAAAGTGAATGTCCGGCATATTCTCCGTAAGCCTCGTGTGAGTGAGGAAGCCATTGAAAAGACCAAGTTGAGGCTAGATTCTATTGCGAACGACATCCGTTCGGGCAAGTTTACATTTGAAGATGCCACGGCATATCTCTCTGATGACAAGGAGACAAAGAACAATCATGGCCTCATGGCGAACATGGATCGAGAGACAGGAACCCGCACTTCCAAGTTTAAAATGAAAGATTTGCCCACCGATATAGCCCGAATCGTTGATACACTGAAAGTCGGTGAGATCTCGGCTCCATTTCAGTTGATTACGGATAAGGGTAAGACAGCCTGTGCTATTGTGAAGTTGAAGAGTCGGGTAGAGAGCCATAAAGCCACGATCACGGAAGATTTTCAGGTGATGAAGAATGTGGTGCTGGCCAAACAGCGTGAAAAACGCCTTCATGATTGGGTGGTAGACAAGATCAAACACACGTATGTTTGGATGAATGACCGCTATAAAAACTGTCAGTTTGAATATGAAGGATGGGTTAAATGACATTCAAGCAAAAAATCATTCGATATATTGATGGACATAGAGTCACGTTGATCGCGGCTCTATGTCTTTTTGGACTCGGTATTGCACAGTCTCATCAGGCGGTTCGGAAACGGTCGCGTAAAGTGCAGGACGATCGTGTTCATTTGGTGCATTCGGATCAGTTGAGTTATGATATATATGGCCCCAATCCCGAAGCACAGATTGTCAAGGGGTGGTACATTTCAGTCATTCCGGCGCTCAGCTGTTTTGCGATAGCGCTTACTATTATCAGGAATCCAATTCATTCAGAGCTTTCGGACATGTTCGGTTTTATCAAGGCGACACATTGTCGTTGACCTGCGACCGTGCATTTTATGATGGGCAGCAGCAATTGATGGAAGCACGGCGGAATGTGGTGTTGAAACATCGTCGGCAAACGCTTTATACCGATAGTCTTGACTATGACCGATTGTATGATTATGCCTATTTCCGCGAGGGTGGAACGCTGATTGACGGTAAGGATAAGTTGGTTTCGGATTGGGGAGAGTATAACACGAAGACGCGGGATGCCACCTTTTATTATAATGTAAGGCTGCGGAGCGGTAAGCGTCTTGTCACAACCGACACGCTCTATTATGATACCCGCAAATCATTAGCTCATGTTGTGGGGCCGTCGAAGATCACTTCGGGTACGAGCGTGATCCATACCGAGCAGGGATATTTCAATACCCATAGCAATAAAGCCCAGCTTTTCGGTCGTTCGACAGTTGTAGACAAAGAGAAAACGATCATCGGTGACAGTCTTTATTATGATGATAAGACCGGTATTAATCGTGGTTTCGGGAATGTAGTCTTCATTGATAAGAAGAATAAAACGTCGTTGATGTGTGGAAAATTGTATTATAACGAGAAGAGCGGATATGGCTTTGCTACGCAGCGAGCAGTTTCCAAGGAATTTTCTCGTGGTGATACACTCTATGCCCATGCTGATACGATGAAACTGTTTACTTTTCATATCAATACAGACTCGGTTTATCGGAAGGTACATTACTATCCCCATGTGCGCGCTTATCGCACCGATGTGCAGGCCGTTTGCGACTCGATGGTGTTCAATTCGCAAGATTCGTGCATGACAATGTATAAAGATCCGATTGTGTGGAATGCCGGTCGACAGTTGCTCGGAGAGGTGATCAAAGCTTATATGGCCGATTCCACCATTCGTGAAGCACATGTCTTAGGACAGGCTTTGTCTGTTGAACAGATGCCGGATACCATTCATTACAATCAAATAGCTTCTCGTGACATGTTCGCTTATTTTAAGAACGGGGTTCTCCGACGTAATGACGCTATCGGAAACGTGCAGAGTATTTATTACACTGTTGATGATAAAGACAGTTCTCTGATCGGACTCAACTATTTGGAAACCGATACGATGCGGATGTTTTTAAATGAAGCTCGTAAGTTGGAGAAGATTTGGACGAATAAGTTTGAGGCAACTCTTTATCCGATGACACAGATTCCGCCTAGCAAAATGAAACTGAACAGTTTTGCTTGGTTTAATGAAATCCGACCGAAAGATAAGAATGATATTTTCATTTGGCGTGGAAAAGGACTCGGAGCTAATTTGCAGACGGTGAAACGACAGCAAGCACCGCTCCAAACGATTGAAAAAAAGACAGTCATTGATACGCCTGCGGGAAAGATTGCAGTACCGAAATTGCCCTAAAAACAGAAAGGAGCATGATCATGAATCTCTTTCAGGTGCGTAAACCGCGTGGCTTTCACCATATATATATATATGTAGACGAGCGAAAAGAGCGTTTACAGAAAATCGAACAGTGTGCGCGTCGAGATTTGGGAATGTTGAATGAAGAGTGTGATCGTAAGAATCGTATTGCCGGAACATTTGTTGCAGCTACGCATCATCTGCAAAAATACAGACAAAAAGGAGCTGTTGGTAAAAAACGTATGAGTTTTAAAGGTTTGATTTTATTGCTCATCGTGCTGTTGTTTGTTTGGTTTTATTTAGTTGAATTGTAACAATGAGTGATGTCATACAGCTTTTGCCCGACTCGGTAGCCAATCAAATCGCGGCCGGAGAAGTTATTCAGCGGCCTGCAAGTGTCGTCAAAGAACTTGTCGAAAATGCAATCGATGCAGGTGCAAAGACGATCCATGTGTTTGTAGTAGATGCCGGTCGCACTTCGATACAGGTGATCGACGACGGGAAAGGAATGTCTGATACCGACGCACGATTGTCTTTCGAACGCCATGCTACATCGAAGATTCGTAAAGCTGATGATTTATTTAATCTCCACACAATGGGATTCCGTGGCGAAGCATTGGCTTCTATTGCGGCGGTAGCGCAAGTTGAATTACGCACACGTATGGAAACGGAAGATGTGGGTACGCATCTAAACATCACGGGTTCTGTGTTTCAGAATCAGGAACCATGTTCCTGTCCTGTTGGAAGTAATTTTTTGGTCGAGAATCTATTTTTTAATGTGCCAGCGCGCAGAAAGTTTTTGAAATCTAATTCGACCGAACTCTCCAATATTCTGGCAGCTTTTGACCGAATTGTATTGGTGAATCCGCAAATCACGTTTACACTTCACAGCAATGGAAGTGAACTTTTCCATTTGAAAGCCGGCGCTCTGCGGCAACGTATTTTAGATGTGTTCGGTAAGCGACTCAATCAAGATCTCTTGCCGATTCATGTCGACACGACGATGTGTAAGATCAATGGATTTGTTGGGAAACCTGAGTCTGCACACAAACGAGGTGTTCAACAGTTCTTTTTTGTGAATGATCGGTATATGAGGCATCCTTATTTCAATAAGGCGGTAGCCGCGGCTTATGATCGATTGATCCCTATCGGCGAGCAAGTTCCGTATTTTATTTATTTTGAAGTGAATCCGGAAGATATCGATGTCAATATTCATCCCACGAAGACTGAAATCAAATTTGAGAACGAACAAGCTGTTTGGCAGATCCTTTCAGCTGCAGTTCGGGAGCAATCGGTGTGTTCACTGCTATCCCGACGATTGATTTCGATACGCAAGGAAAACCTGATATTCCTGTATTCGGATCGCATTCGGAAAACGTTCAGATGCCGAAAGTGGATTATAATCCACAATATAATCCTTTCGACAATACTCGTAAAACATCGAAAACACAGTCTTCTGCCGAGTGGGAGCAGTTGTATGAAGGACTGAAAACAAGTCAAGACCATGAGACGGCAATATTCGATGCACCCGAATTGGATGCTTCTCAGGAATCGGAAAAGCATCGTATGCTTGCAGAAAAGTCACCCGTTCATTATCAATATAAAGGAAAATATGTGATGACAACTGTGAAATCCGGGCTGATGATTATCGATCAGCATCGGGCCCATGTGCGTATTCTTTATGAACGCTATATGCAACAGGTGCAGGCACATCGTAACTCAGCACAGAAATTACTGTTTCCCGAAGTAATCCAAATGTCTGTTTCCGAGTCCGTTATCTTTCATAAAGTGCTGCCGGAAATGACAAGTATGGGATTCGAATTAACTGATTTAGGTGGTAATAGTTATGCTATCAATGCTATTCCGGCTGATCTTGAAGGTGTCAATGCAGTCTTGTTGGTGCGTGATATGATAGCTTCGGCACCAGAAAAAGATGCCAGTGCCGTTGAAAGTATTTACAGTTCGCTGGCTTTGAGTATGGCTCGCAACGCTGCAATTCCACAAGGTCAGGTTTTGAGTAATGATGAAATGGAAGAGTTGGTCAATGGATTATTTGCATGTTCAAATGTCAATTACACGCCCGATGGGAAGAAAGTGCTTTGCATTTTGAAGCAACAAGAGATCGAACATTTATTGGGATAAGCTGCCGAAAACGTGTTAAAGATCTAAAAAATGTTATCTTTTAAGCGAAAAAGAATGCTTTTTTTATCCCCAATGTGATTGAATCTAAATTTTATTGCTACTTTTGCACCGCGTATTAAACGTGAATGTGAGTTATAAGAATTCATTTTAATTAATTAAATACATCGTTTATGAGAAAATTATTGATTGTATTAGCATTTGCCGGCATCTCTATGTCGACAATGGCACAGGATGCAGACCCTGTACAAAAGCACAGCGTTGCTACCAATTCTTTTTGGAGTAACTGGTTCATTCAGGTTGGTGCAGAGTGGAATGCTTGGTATTCTAATCAGGAGCACGGCCTCGGTTTGAGCAGAAGTCCGTTCAAAGATTTCCGTTCAAGTCCCGCAGCAGCAGTAGCAATTGGTAAATGGTTCACGCCGGGCCTCGGTCTTCGTACTAAACTCCAGGGTATTTGGGGTAAGCGTGTGGATGACGGTAACAACTTCGGTAACCACAACTCTTACTGGATTTTGAATGAACATGCATTGTTTAATGTAAGCAACTTACTTGGCGGTTACAATCCTAATCGCGTTTGGAATTTCATTCCCTTTGCCGGTGCAGGTATTGGCCGTTCTATGAGTGCTAACCTCTACGCAATGGATTTGAGTGTTGGTATCTTGAATGAGTTCCGCGTTAGCAAAAAAGTGGCTGTCAATCTCGAACTTGGTTGGAATCGTTTGGAAGGCGATATTGATGGAAACGATAGGTCTAACGGCCACAGAGGTTGGGATTCTCATGACAATAATTTCTATGCAGAAGTTGGTTTGACTTTCAATCTCGGCAAGGCTACATGGGAGAAAACACCTGATGTAGACGCAATCAAGGCATTGTCTCAATCACAGATCGATGCGCTCAATGCACAGCTCAACGATGCTAATGCAGAGAATGCACGTCTGAAAGAGATGTTGGCAAATCAGAAGCCCGCAGAGGATAAAACTGTGAAAGAGTTTGTAACAACTCCGATCTCTGTCTTCTTCAATTTGGACAAGTCTGTCATTGCATCTCAGAAGGACCTCGTGAATGTTCGCGCATTGGCTCAATATGCCAAGGACAACAACTCGAATCTCCTTGTTACAGGTTATGCAGACAGTGCAACGGGTACACCGCAGCACAACCAAGGTCTGTCAGAGCGTCGTGCTAACACGCTTGCTGATGAGTTGGTTAAGATGGGTGTAAGCCGCGACAATATCAAAACTGTTGGTAAGGGTGGTGTAGACGAGTTGTCTCCGATCTCTTTCAACCGTCGTGCAACTGTTCAGGTAACTGAATAATTAATTACGATATAAGTAGAGTGGGATGCTTGCCTATATGGGGTAAGCATCCCGTTTTTTATGCCCGAGAATTCGATAAGATCTCTTTTTTATGATGTTGTATCGAAAAATGTATCAAAAAGTTTGGTTAATCATTTGAAAAGTTATATCTTTGCAACCGCTTACGATGAGTTGAGGGCGTTTAGCTCAGCTGGTTTAGAGCATCTGCCTTACAAGCAGAGGGTCGGGGGTTCGAATCCCTCAACGCCCACCAAGGGGTGTTCCCTGTAATCTTTCGGGATTGCAGGGATTTTTATTTGATGGCTAAACCATGAACGAATCGCTGCTATTTTAATCTTGATTCCTTATTACGCACGTTGCAATTGAGCGTGAGTTTGCTCGCGATTAACGGTTAAACTCATCGCAATTAACGGTTAAATACAATGCGTTTAACCGTTATGTAGCGCACATGAAAGCCTATACGGTCGTCCTAATGTTATGTTGTCGTTTTTGAATGTGCTGTTGACGCATTGCGGTTGCACCGTTTTCTCACTAAAAATGACATATATTTCTCATGATGAAGAAAAAAGTTTTGAAAAGATTTGGTAATCTCAAAAAACTGTTGTAACTTTGCAACCGCTTTACCGATAGAAGTTGAGGGCGTTTAGCTCAGCTGGTTTAGAGCATCTGCCTTACAAGCAGAGGGTCGGGGGTTCGAATCCCTCAACGCCCACCAAGAGAGATTCCGCAATTCTCGTAAGAGGTTTTTGCGGAATCTTTCTTTTTAGAAGTTTTATCACAAAATATTGTTGTCGTGTCGATTTTAATGTGTAATTTTGTACACAGAATAATGATATATCAATATGACGCTTGACTTATTGACCGCTATATCACCCATTGATGGTCGTTATAGGGGCAAAACTGAGCCTTTGGCCGATTACTTCTCAGAATATGCGTTGATCCGTTATCGCGTGCGGATAGAAATCGAATATTTCATTGCATTATGCGAATTGCCTTTGCCGCAACTGGCTCCTTTGGATAAAACGCTATTTGATCGGTTGCGTGACATCTATCTAAACTTCGGTGAAAATGAGGCTCGCAGGGTGAAAGCCATTGAAGAAGTGACCAATCATGACGTCAAGGCTGTGGAGTATTTTATTAAGGAAGCGTTTGATCAGATCGGCGGATTAGAGGCCTATAAGGAGTTTGTTCATTTCGGACTCACGTCGCAAGATATTAACAATACGAGTGTGCCGCTCTCTGTGAAAGAGGCTTTGGAACACGTGTTTTATCCGCAAGTGGAGGCGTTGATCGCACAGTTGCACGCGTATGCAGATGAATGGAAAGACGTGCCGATGCTGGCCCGCACTCATGGACAACCCGCTTCGCCCACGCGCTTAGGCAAGGAAGTGATGGTGTTTGCCTATCGACTGACGGAGCAACTGAATCTGTTGAAAGCCTGTAAACCGACAGCCAAATTCGGAGGAGCTACCGGTAATTTCAATGCACACCATGTGCTTATCCTGATTTCGACTGGAAAGAATTTGGAAATCAATTTGTTCGCGAAAAGTTAGGACTCGAACGCGAGGCATATACCACGCAGATCAGCAACTATGATCACCTGGGAAGCGTGTTTGATGGCATGCGGCGGATCTATACGATCATCCTCGATTTAGACCGGGATTTCTGGATGTATATTTCGATGGATTATTTCAAACAGAAGATTAAAGCCGGTGAAGTGGGATCGAGTGCGATGCCGCACAAGGTGAATCCGATCGATTTTGAAAACAGCGAGGGGAATTTGGGAATTGCAAATGCTATTCTTCAATTCCTGGCACAGAAATTGCCGGTGAGCCGATTGCAACGTGATCTGACCGATTCCACAGTGCTGCGCAATGTGGGAGTGCCGATGGCGCATGGCTTGATTGCCATCCAGAGCACGCTGAAAGGGCTGCGCAAGCTCATTCTTCACGAAGAAAAGTTGCACGAAGATTTGCATGAAGCATGGGCTGTGGTGGCCGAAGCCATTCAGACGATCCTGCGTCGTGAAGGTTATCCGCATCCGTACGAGGCATTGAAAGCGCTCACCCGAACCAATCAAAAGATGACAAAAGAAACCATTCATGCATTTGTTGAAACGCTACATGTCGGTGATGAAGTCAAGAAAGAATTATTGGCGATAACGCCTTACAACTATACAGGGATTTAAGGAATAACTATTTATTAACGTGCCGTGAGGCAACAAGAAAGCAGAAAGTAATTTATGGATTCAGAATTAGAAAACAAACAACAAGATTCATCAACAGAACAGAATCAGAACAACCGTGAAAGTATCCAACCGGAAGGTTATTATCAGAGAGAGCATCGTAGTGGCGTGAGACCGCAACGTCCGCGTATTCACACGTCACGCGCTTACAATACAGGTCGAAATAATGATGGAGACGGCGGTGGATTCCGCCCCGAAGGTTTTGGTAGCGGTCTTCAATCGGGCGGTGATGAGATGCAACCCCGTCAGTATCGACCACGTTTCAATAACAATGGCGGTGGCTATCAACCACGCCAAGGTGGTTATGGACAACCTCGCCAGGGCGGTTATCGTCCTCGCTACAATAACGATGATGATAATGGTGGCGGCTATCAACCACGCAAGGTGGCTATGGACAACCTCGTCAGGGCGGTTATCGTCCTTATTATAGTAATAATGGTATGGACGGCGGCTATCAACCACGTCAAGGCGGCTATCAACCGCGTGAGGGCTATCAGTCTCGTCAGGGTGGTTATCAACCTCGTGTTGAGGGTGGTTATCAGCCCCGAGGAGCTTATAACAACAATCGTGGTGGCTATAATCGCGGCGGTTACAACAATAATCGCGGTGGTTATAACAATCGTGGCGGCTATAATCAAGGTGGCGGTTATCGTCAACGGACGGCCGATTATGACCCGCATGCTAAATACAGCATGAAGAAACGCATTGAATATAAAGAAGAACATGTCGATCCCAATGAGCCGATTCGTTTGAATAAGTTTCTTGCTAATGCCGGTGTTTGCAGTCGTCGCGAGGCCGATGAATTCATTCAAGCTGGTGTGGTAACGGTCAATGGCACTGTGGTTACGGAACTCGGAACAAAGGTTTTGCGTTCGGACGCCGTTGTGTTTCATGAACAACCCGTTTCGTTGGAGAAGAAAGTATATGTGCTTCTCAACAAACCGAAAGACTGCGTAACCACCAGCGATGATCCGCAACAGCGCAAGACGGTGATGGATTTGGTGAAAGACATTTGTCCGGAGCGTATCTATCCCGTTGGTCGTTTGGATCGAAACACAACCGGTGTGTTGCTGCTGACCAATGACGGAGATCTTGCCAGCAAGCTCACTCATCCCAAGTTCTTGAAAAAGAAGGTATATCACGTGTTCCTGGACAAGAATGTTACCGCTCACGATTTGCAACAGATTGCCGAGGGTATCACGTTAGACGACGGCGAGATACATGCAGATGCCATTGAATATGCCAATGAAACGGCGAAGAATCAAGTGGGTATTGAAATTCACAGCGGTAAAAATCGCATTGTGCGTCGTATCTTCGAGAGTTTAGGTTATCGCGTGATCAAACTCGATCGTGTACAGTTTGCCGGTCTGACTAAGAAAGGACTCCGCCGTGGCGATTGGCGTTTCCTGACCGAAAAAGAAGTTGAAATGCTGCGCATGGGCGCATTTGAATGATAAAATAAAGGGTAAGTTGCGGCTTAAATTTTATGAATGGGGAAAAATAAGAAACGTAAGTAATTAGTCGTTAAGACTTACCAATTTTAGCGAATATAGAAAGGAAGCTAACAATGATAAAGAGAACAAAAGTTGTTGAGGTACTTCGGCGCACAGATTTCGGCTCTATTGTGAATGTCAGAGGATGGGTGCGGACGCATCGTAGCAGTAAAGCGGTCGATTTTATTGCACTGAATGACGGCTCGACCATTAAAAATGTGCAGGTTGTAGTCAATCCCGCCAACTTCGATGAAAGTCTCTTGAAACAACTCACCACAGGTTCTTGCATCAGTGTTGTGGGCGAACTTGTGGAGAGTCAAGGGCAAGGTCAGACGTCGGAAATCCAATGTCAAAGCATCGAGCTCTATGGAACTTGTGGCTCTGATTATCCGATGCAGAAAAAGGGACAGAGTTTCGAGTATATGCGCCAATATGCACATTTGCGGTTGCGCACCAATACTTTCGGAGCGGTTATGCGCATTCGGCATAACATGGCCATTGCAATCCATCAGTATTTTCATGATCACGGTTTCTTCTATTTTCACACGCCGATTATTACTGCGAGTGATTGCGAAGGAGCGGGAGAGATGTTTCAGGTGACAACGCAGAATCTCTATGATCTGAAAAAAGGTGAAGACGGGAAAATCTCTTATGCCGATGACTTCTTCGGAAAGATGACCAGCCTCACTGTGAGTGGCCAGTTAGAGGGTGAATTGGGTGCAACGTCACTTGGACAGATATACACATTCGGCCCCACTTTCCGTGCAGAGAACTCCAATACGCCTCGCCACTTGGCTGAGTTTTGGATGGTTGAACCCGAAGTTGCCTTTATCGATCTGCCCGAACTGATGGATTTGGAAGAAGATTTCATCAAATATTGCGTTCGTTGGGCGTTGGATAATTGCAAAGACGATCTGGAATTTCTCAATAAGATGATTGACAAGACTTTGATTGATCGCTTACAGGGCGTCGTCAAAGAGTCGTTTGTTCGTCTGCCTTACACCGAGGGCATCAAGATTCTTGAAGAAGCCGTGGCGAAAGGTCACCAATTTGAATTCCCCATTGAGTGGGGAATGGATTTGGCCAGCGAACATGAGCGCTTCTTGGTGGAACAACATTTCAAGCGCCCTGTGATTATGACCGATTATCCCAAGGATATCAAGGCCTTCTATATGAAGATGAACGATGATGGGAAGACAGTGCAGGGCACTGATGTCCTATTCCCACAGATCGGTGAAATCATTGGCGGTAGTGTCCGTGAAGAGAATTATGACAAGCTGATGGGCGAGATCGAGCGTCGTGATATACCGATGAAAGATATGTGGTGGTATCTCGATACGCGTAGATACGGCACCTGTCCGCATGGTGGTTTTGGTTTAGGTTTCGAACGTCTTATCCTGTTCGTTACCGGCATGCAGAACATTCGTGATGTGATTCCATTCCCGCGTACGCCTAAATCAGCCGATTTTTAAAAGAAAACGGAAAATAAAAGATGAGCGATGAGGAATTTCTTCATCGCTCATCTTTTATCCTTTATCATTCCACCATATTATATATAGGAGAAACAGCGATGGAAAATCTGCTGCTGACTAACCGTTAGTCGCATGGCGTTTTACGGTCTTTCAGCCTCCGAATAGCCGTTAAATGCCGTGTAACTAACGGTTAGATACGTTAAGTCAATAGATTTTCTAACCTAAAATTAAAAAAATATCGTCTTTTGTTTGCACGTTTAGAGATTTCTCTTTATCTTTGTCGCGTGAAATCACAGCCTCTTGTATCGAGTGGTGGAGAGTATATATATAGATAAATATATTGTTTAATTTAAAATTCATCAAATGAAAAAAATCTTTAGTACGTTGCTTATGGGTGCGTTTTTCATCGCATCTGTGGGTATGTTTACGTCTTGTAAAGACTACGATGATGACATTAATGCTAATGCCAATGACATCGCAGCCTTGAAGACTCAACTTGCAACCTTGGATGCTGCCTTGAAGAAAGCGCAGGATGATATTAAGGCTGCAGCTGGTAATTATGCTACAAAGGCTGATATTAAGTCTTTGCAGGATCAGATCAAAAAGTTGGTAACTGCTGATGAATTGCAGAAAGCAATCGACCAGTGCAAAACTTTGATCGCCGGTAAGGCTGACAAAACTGAGCTCGACAAATTGAAGACTCAGGTGGACGCTATCGACAGCCGCTTGAACACACTCGGTACGACACTCAACACGCTTGATGGCGCAGTGAAAGCAGCACAAGCTAACTTGGCTGCTCAGGGCTATGCTTTCGACAAATTGGGTGAAGCTCTTGCCGGTAAGGCCGACAAGGCTGAGGTGGCTAAGCAGATCAAAGATCTGAAAGATCAGATTGCTCTCATCTCTGGTTCTGCTGCTTCTGTACAAACTCTTGCTGAGTTGAAAGAAAAAATGCAGAAACTCAGCGACCGTATTGATGAACAGGCTGCTCAGCTCAACTTGTTGACAGTACTCGTTAACAGAAGACTCTCCATGCTCGTTCTGCAACCTGCTTTCTATTGGGAAGGTCTTGAAGGTATCGAGTTGCCCGCTATCTACAATACACCGGTTTACGACTTTGAGGGTCAGGCTAAGTTCTCTTATAAGGTAATGGGTGCTTCTGGTCTTGAAGATATTAAGGTAACGGTTGATAACAGACAGCCTGTTGCAACTCCTAAGACCATCACCATTATGGATGGTGGCGTAGCAAACTATCATGTAGATCCTACTTCTGCAAGCTTCGAAGATGCTACTTTCGCTTTCTATACCAACGAAGCTGAAGTGAACACTCGTGCTGGTGTGGCTACGATTGCTACTCCGAAAGTTGCTAAGTTCGACAACAAAGTGAATGTGGTGAAGGATGGTATCTTGACAGTTCCATTCAAAGCTGATTTCAAGAGATTGAATGATTACTACGCAGCTTGGGTTGCTAATACTTCTTCTGATCCTACTCCCGCTAACAACGATTGGGGTGATCCCGAAGATAATGTGTCTTATGGCAATAAACTTCCGTTCATTGCATTACAAGCTAATTTCCCAGCAAAGGGAAAATTAGACGCATACACCATTACTTCTGACTATGGCGTGTTGACTCCTGCAAAGATCAAACTTCGTGCTCTTGCTGATAACGATCCTGATGAAGTGCTTGATCAGCACACCTTCATCAACTCTGCACCGCACGTAGGTGAGATTGGTGATAATCACCTCTACACTGCTCTCTATGGTGTAAGTGGAGAACTCTATGGCCAGACACATGCCGACGCTTTGACACACGGTGTAATCACTATGCCGGCAACTCACCAAGTTGTTTACAACGATAAGATCGATTTGAAGCCGTTCATCGAAACTCATGCAGATTATATCACATTTGCAAGATACGGAAAATCAAAGCATGATAAGAGTTTGACCGCAGCAGAACTCTCTGCTCTTGGCTTGAAGTATAAATTTACACTTGTTGACTATCGTCTTGGTGTGGAGACGACCAGTGAGTCTGCTCACATGGAACAGATTTCTGATGGTGTATTTGCTCCTCGCTCGGTAGATGCAAGCGGTAAGACAAAGCTTGGTCAGGTGGCTACTCGTGAAGTTATCGACCGTGAGCCATTGGTACGTGTTGACCTTGTTGATGATCAGAACAATGTCGTTCTCTACGGTTACATCAAGATCCGTATCGTTGCTTCTAAGGTTGAAGACAAGAAGGTTGAAGTTAACCTGAGCGACATCTACATGAATTGCGGTGATGAGGGTAAGATGACTTGGTCACAAGTCGAGAATTTGATTCTTTCTCAGCTCGGTACAAACGGTTTGACCAAGCAGGAATTCGAGAGAAATTACTATCTTGAAGTAGATAATGGTAGTCACGCTATGCCTACTCAGGCAACTGGCCCTCTCTACACTGCTGGTTGGCAAGCTGTTCGCTACACTGCTGCTGACGTTACCAAGAAGATTCTTGATAGCAATGCGAAGACTTATGGCCGTGTATGGTACACGCCGCATGACAATGCAACCAATCCTCATGCTTGGGATGCTCAGACCAACGTATTGGTATGGAATATCTCTAAGAATTCTCCTGCAAGTAACATGACTGATGCTAAGATCTTGGCATTTGAGAAAGATTATGGCGTAACTTATCAGTCTAAGGGGCTGAACACGAAAGATGTTTATACTTGGGTTCGCTTCATCAACAAGGTTGACGGTACGAGTGTTTGGGTTAAACTGAACTTCGCTCCGGGTAAGGTTCACTTCGCATACGGTAAGGTTGCTGGTAAGGACTTGCACCACTGGTTCAAGCTCAACTCAGCTTATGTACCTGGTACCGAAAGCGATCTCGATGTACATGCTAACGTTCCGTCTCCTGCTGAGGTTGGACAGATTGACCTGACTAATGATAAGTTCACAAAGGACGTTCGTGAATACTGGGTTAACAAGAAATTGCTCCTTACTCTTGAAAGCGAGAAAGCTAAGTTCAGCCAATTCTATACAGCTGCTGGTACCGTTAAGACAACTGTTGACTTTGAGTTCACATTGCCTGAAAAGGGTGTTAACAGTACTGTTAATGCTGCTGCTGACGGAACTTGGGTTGTAAGTGGTGCTTCTGGTTCTAAGTGGACTTTGAAACTGGGTGATAACAACCACACAATCTATGCTGTTAAGCAGGATGGCGTTGCTTTGGCAACACCGGAGAAGGTGGCTACTCTGAACCCGAATACTGACGATGGTACATACTCTATCCTCCACTACTTTGGTGACGAAGATAATAACAAGAATGCTGCTACCGATCTCTTGAACAAGATGGGTTACTATGACAATAAGGGTGAGGATATCCACATGAAGGATTATCTGACCGATAATATCGACAGAACATTCACCGCTTATGTTAAGGTTACTGCTTCTAAGGATCCGTGCTACGCTCCGTTGCTGGGCAACAACTTGTTCAACGTTCGCTTCATGCGTCCGATCAACGTATGGCCGAAGAATATTGAATGGACCGATGCCTTGAACTCAGTAGAGACAGTTAAACTCCAAGACTTGATTACGATCAAAGACTGGCGTGCAATGAATGTACTGGTTAACGGTACCTATGCTAACGGACAAGTTCCTTACAGCTTCTATGGAATTTCTTCTCTCTCTGTTATTCGTGAACAGATCCGCACGGATGCACCTTTGGCAGAGGCTACACGTAAGGGTGCTGCTCTGACAGATCCTGCTCAGATCATGACTCTCCCGTCTGTTGAGAATGTTCCTTCGTTGACAAGTTACACCACTTCCAGTGGTATCACAACAGCTAACTACTTGAAGTTGATCAACGGTTATGGAACAGAGGTATTCAACACTGCTGCTCATGGTATCTCCGGATTCGGATGGTCTCGCGGTAATACTGCTACGAAGAACTTCGGTCAGATCACTTATACAAACAACGGTGGTGGTGCTCAGATCTTCCACATCTACGTTCCTATCGCAGTGAAGTACAACTGGGGTAACGTGATCAATGAAAAGACCAATGCTTCTACCAGCGGTGTGAAGAAGGACTTGAACTACACACAAGTAGTTTGGGCTACGATCACTGTTAACAAGACAACTGGTTCGGCTAAGAGGAATTAATTTAGATTTCACAACCTAACCAACGTTTATAGAAGGGGTGTCAACTCGTTGGCACCCCTTTTCCCTAAGAATACAGATATGAGAAAAAGTGCAGTTTATCTTCTTTTACTTTCATTTCTTGTGATGGCGGCCGTGTCGTCTTGCGGTAAGAAGGAGAAGTCTGTGAAGCAGCTTGAGGATGAATTCCTTGTCCAGCCTAAGGATTCCTTTAACACCACAGATACGGCTGAAGTCAAGAAGTTGGTAGATGAGTTTATCTATCGGTTAAACCGTAAGGATATCAAAGCGGCAGTATCGATGTTGTCGTTTCTTGATGGTGACAGCATCATATCTCTTCCAAAGGATTTGGCTCGTCGTCAGGCCAGAACCTTGATGAATGTGCAAGGTGTCCGTTATACTGTTGAGAGGTTGGTATTTGATCAAGAGAAAGATAACATTGTGAAAGTTAATATCGTTCTCTTTGAGAAGAAAGCCGATGACCCGCGTCCTAACACGACAGCTTTATACCTAAAGCCCATTCGTCGTGACGGAAAATGGTATCTCACCACCGTTGATAATATGACAGATACGAACAACCTTGGAGGAACAAAAATTCAGAATTAATAGCTTGTTTGTTATGAAGAGTTTTAAATTACTTACGGCTGCGGCTCTCCTTGTATTGGGGAGTACGTCGGCAATGGCTCAGGCCACTTATACGGATAAGGAAGGCAATGAGTACCAATTTAAGAAGCACCTTTTCTTGAACCTTGAAGGAGGTGCCCAGTACACACTTGGCGAGGCCAAGTTTAAGGATCAGATCAGTCCGAACGTACAGTTCGGTCTCGGTTACCAGTTTTGCCCGGCGGTTGCTTTGCGTTTGCAGGCCAATGCTTGGCAGAGCAAAGGCGGCTGGAACGGTTATACCAACAGAGGAAAGATTCTGCCTCCGTTCACGGCCGACTATAAATATAAGTATGTGGCACCAGGTCTTGATCTGATGTTTAACTTATCTAACCTCTTCTGCGGTTGGAATCCCAACCGTGTGTTTAATCTGACAGCCTTTGTGGGTGGCGGAGCCAACATTGCATGGGGCAACGATGAGGTGAATGACCTTTCCAAAGGCATTGCCAACGTTGTGCCTTACAACCTTGAATATCTCTGGGATGGCACCAAGGTTTTGCCTTACGGTCGCGGTGGTTTAGAAGCCAGCTTCCGTTTGAGCAATGCCGTGAAACTCGTTGTCGAAGGGAATGCCAATATCCTGTCGGATAAATACAACTCGAAGAAAGCAGGCAATGCTGACTGGTATTTCAATGGATTGGTAGGTTTGCGAATCAATTTGGGTAAGACCTATACCAAGAAAGAGCAGGCAGCTCCTGTTGCAGAAGAAGTGGTTGTTGCCGAAGAGGTCGCACCTGCTCCTGCCGTAGAACCCGCTCCTGCTCCTGTTGTTGAAGAGAAGGCCGAACCGTTGCGTCGTGATATCTTCTTCACGATCAACTCTTATAAGGTGCGTGCTTCCGAGCTTCAGAAAGTACAGGAAATCGTAGATTATCTGAACAAGACTCCTGAGGCAAAAGTTGCCGTAACCGGTTATGCCGATGCCGGCACGGGTAATGATAAGATCAATGATCGGATCGCCGCACAGCGTGCTGCCTCTGTTGTCAAGATGCTGAAAACGCAGTATGGTATTTCTGCCGACCGCATCACCTCAGACAGCAAGGGCGCTCGTGTGCAGCCGTTTGCCGAGAACGACAAAAACCGTGTCTCGATCTGCATAGCAGAGTAAGACGGTGTGATCATAAGTCCGCTGCCTGAGTTGTAGTGGAATCTAAAAATCGGGCAATGGGTTTCATTCAGAGGACCCATTGCCTTTTTAAATTTCTATGAAACAGATTTATGGACTAATAGTGGTGTCACTGCTCCTAATCAGTTGCGGGAGAGGGCAGAAACCTGTGGCGAATGCGCAAACCACGGTGAAGTTCTACATGACAGATCATGACTTCGGCACCTATGCAGAGCGAGAATCCAAAACCTGCTCGTTTGTCTTTCGGAACGAAGGTTCTAAACCCTTGGTTATCAGCCGTGCAGAAGCCGACTGCGGATGCACGACCGTTGCCTTCCCGAAACGTCCCATTGCACCTGGCAAGAAAGACAGCCTCATCATCACCTATGATGGTAACGGGTTCACGCCCGGTGCTTACCGCAAATGGATCACCGTGCAGACCAACGGAGCCGACACTGCCATCATGCTGACGATTCGTGGGCGCTATGAACCCATTGATTGACAGGTAGTTTCAAACCATGATTCTTGCCTCCATTCCCGTTGAGTCAGCGCGTTGACAAATCAGCGAGTTGGCAAGAATCATCTGCACGATCTCCATGGATCGTCCCATTTAATGTGGCTTTATCCAAAGATTTATGTTGAACGCTCTGCTCATAGAGGGGTAAAGCCTATCTCATTTTGTTACACTCTCATCGTGTAAGCTCGTTTGTTGAGCGTCCGGGCTGAATCTAAACTCACAGAAAAGGAAGAGCACATAAGGTATGGTTTGATAAATGGCTCTATCTATTTTTCTTGCCGACAAGTCCTATGGGAGTGAGGCAGAGATCTACTACTTGTGGGGCAGCGGGATAGGAGTTGTCGTTTGGTGGAATAAGATGAGGAAAAATAATGAAGTGAAAAAGATATGGCAGAGAAAGAATCGAATTGATTATTTTGATCTTCTTTCTCTGCCAGATTTTATAGGGTCGATCCGAGGATAAATTATTTTCTTTTCGCACCTTTCAGCCAGAGGTAAATACCTAAGCCGATGAATAACAGGAGGATGCAGGATAGCTGAAAGGCGTATCGCTCGGGTTCCACCCAGAACTCCTTGAAGAAGTTGATACGGCCGAGTATTTCAACGGGTGTCCA
Organism: Hoylesella enoeca JCM 12259; assembly: GCF_000613405.1. GTDB lineage: Bacteria > Bacteroidota > Bacteroidia > Bacteroidales > Bacteroidaceae > Prevotella > Prevotella enoeca. The sequence continues at coordinate 60,780 of NZ_BAIX01000004.1, forward strand.
AAAGATGATGACAGTGGCGATGGCCATTCGGATATTAGCTCCCCAGGCGGCTAATTTCAGTTGACGCTTGAACATGAAGAATGAACCGACCAGGCAACCCAGTCCGACGAGAAAAGTAATGGGGTGGTGGTCGCCGAGGAATTGTTTGTCATAGCAGAACATCAGCAGGAGATAAAGCCCCCAGAGCATCATGTTGAGTTCCATGAATGTGACGATGCTAGTGTGACGTGTCATCGGTTGGGGAGCAATGATGCGCCGCTTGTCTCGGAAGCACACTTTCTGTATCCAGGTAATGAAGTCGCACCCGTTTTTCGTACTGAATATATACATCGTCATGATCATGATCCACATGCCGAATGTGGCGGGCATGATGAGATATTCGGGCTTGGTCACCACCACGCCGTTTTCGATTTCGGGTTGCACACCGTAGCGTCGGGCATAATACAAGAAGAGAAATTCCACCCATCCCGTCCAAAAGAGGAGTCCGCCGAAGAGTCCCCACAGGGTTTGTCGGGTGTCGCCTTTGGCGAAAACCCCGATGATGACGAGAACCAGTCCGACGAGTCCCATGGAGAAACCTGCGTAGTGCATCGCTTGTGGCGACATGAGTCGCTCCATCATGATCATCAGTGCATGTCCCAAAGGCATTGAAAATAAGACCAATAAGAAAGAGGCGATTGTCCGCCACCAATAATTCTGCTTTGTTTTCATTTCCTTGATAAAACTGTGATACTGTTAACAACGATAGTGATATGTAGATGATCTTGCCCGAGTTAGTCTGGCTTGCGGCTCTTTTATAGGGGCAATACTATTTTAATTGACGAGTGATCTTGGCTTTGATGGCATTGAGTCGCTCCACGGCATGGCGGCGTGACTGAATGATCTGGTAGCGATAGACGGCACAAGTGGCGAAGAAGTAGATGATGACTTGGAGCATAGCATTTGATATTCGGAACGGATATCGGTCAGGGTAGCTCCCATCGTGTTGAGCCTTACGAAACCACGGATACCGAATGTGGAGGGGAAGAAACATGCGATGGCTTGCCATACACCGGGGATATTGCTCTGTGGCCAAGATACGCCGGAGAGGAAGAGTAGAGGTATGGAGGTGAAAACAACCAGGAGCATGACGTTCTCGCGGTAGCGAATGGTGCACGAGAGCATCATACCGAAGAAGATGGTGGACAGGAGGTAAGGAACCATAAGTCCTAAGAGGTCGCGCCCTTCGATGATTTGTACGAAGCCAAAAAGGCGGGGTACGGCCAGTGCCAGATAGGCCGCCATCACGCAATAAACCATGAAGTAACAAGAGGATTTGCCCAAAACGATTCGGAAGAGTCCATTATAATGCCGACTGATGGGCACAAGGTCGCTGTAACGATTGTTTTCCCGGGCCGTTCCCGCAGCCAGCCCGATACCGAGGAGCAATGTTTGGTGAAGAATGAGCATCAAGACGCCGGGGATGATAAAGTCGGCATAGCCACCGGTGCTGTTGAAGATCGGAACCTCAGCAAAGTCGAGCGGCTGGATGGTGATCTGCTCATCCTGCTTGGTGAAGTTGCGGGATTGGGCGAGCTGGATACCGGCATTCATTTTTCCGACAACGGATGTGGCGGTTTGGTAGATGGCCTTGTAGTTGAGCATGATGCTCATGTCGCAGTAGATGCCGATGGTTGCCTGCTCACGTCGGTTGATTCGAGTGCCGAAGTTGGCGGGGATATAGATGACGCCTTTCACTACTTGTTTGCCGATGAGCAGCTTGGCATCGTCTAAGCTGTTGCAGTGATAGACCACGTCGACGTCGGGCGAGGCATCATACTGGCATATGAATGCGCGGCTCTGTTCGCTATGAGATAGGTCGACAACGGCTACGGGTACTTCGCGTACCACCTGGTTGTTGTAGATCCACGAATAGAGTAGGGGATAGAGGAGCGGCACCAGGATGAAGAAGATCAGCACCCCTTCGTCTTTAACGGTGCTCCTCATCTCTCGCGCCCAGATATAACACATATCTTGGATGCCCTCTCGTATGTGATGTAGCAAACTGTCCTTTCTCATTTCGGGTTAAGGGATGTAAACGTATTCGAGCATTGCCTTTCTGATACGATAGACGACAAGCAACGGGAGGGCGGCAAACAAGATCAGTGCAGCCACGTACGGCCAGGCGTCAAGCAAGGAATAGCCGTTGAACACATTGATTTGGTAGATCATAAAATAGTGGCGCATCGGGAAAAGCCATGCCAAAGCCTCAATCTCGGGACCCATGGCAGAGAGGGGAAAGGTGGCGCCCATTATGCTGAAACTCAATGCGGCCCACAGCGAGCAGACACTCATAGACATTCGGAGCGAAGGGATCAAACCGAATGTGAATATTCCGAATCCTTGAGCCGAGAGCACCGTGAGCAGGCCGAGCAACAGGATGGAGCCAAGTCCGCCCGCATGAGGAAAGCCCATGACATAAAACACATAGAACAAATAAGCGTAGATGATGGTGAGGAAAATCAGGAACTGCGGTAACATCTTACCCGTGAGTGCTATCCAGATGTCGTTGCCCGCTATTCGCATCCATTCTTTGGATCGGGTGAATTTCAGTTCTGTTCCGATGGAGTAAGCCGTGATCAAGAAGATAAATAGCATCAGACATGCCGGGGGGAGTGTGGTGCTGAGGTAAACGTTATAGTTGATTTCAGGATTGTTGATGGGGTGCAGATCGATGGTGATGGGTTGCAGGAAAGTGCGAATTTCCTCATCGGTCTTACCGATTGCCGATAGTTTGGCCTTTCCGACAGCTGCCGAACCTAATGTGGCGATGGTTTTCAGATCGCGAAACAGCAAAGCTCCCGAGGTGATCGAAGCATAGCTGTAATAGAATGAGATCTTGGGACGACGCGAAGCCAGCAATTTGTCTGTCGTTCCTTCGGGAAAGTAGATAAAGGCATAAATCTCATTGCGCTGTATGGCGTTACGGGCTTCGTTGATATTGGGATAGTGCGCAACGATGTCGGTAGACTGAAAGGCATCCAATCTGCGGGTGAGCGCTCGTGTGGTGGCTGTGTTATCCTGGTCTACAACTCCCACCGGCATATTGGTGGGTTGCCCTTCGTCCATTAGGGAGGTGAAAAACACCACTACAACGATGGGGAAGATGACCATACAGAAGAGGTAAATGGGATTGCTGCGCAGGATGCCGCACTCCCTGACAGCCACTCGAATTATTTGTTTTAACGCCTTCACGCCTTGCTTTTTAGGCTGTTATTCCTTGATGATTAGTGACATCCCAGGACGCAGTCCATCGAATCTCTGGATGGGCCGTGCCTTGATCTCGAATGTTTTCAGATCATATTGCCCGTTGGTCTTCGTTGCTTTCCAAACGGCGTAGGATCCTTGGTCCTTGATGTAGAAAATCTTCATCGTCAGACTCTTGTTAAATGCTGGAGAGAAAGCAGTGAATGTGTCGCCTATTTTCAGTCCTTTGAGTTGATCTTCGCGCACATTGAAGGTGCCCCACATGTCTTTCAATATCGAAATACTCATGATCGGTGAACCAATACCGACCAACTCGCCCACCTTGGGATAGACATCGCTGACCTCACCTTCCATCGTTGCCACTTGCACTGTCTCTTTGAGCAAAGACTTGACCACGTTGACTGCTCCGCGAGCGGCTGTTACTTGGCTGGCCGCGGCTTGTTTCTCTTCGGCTCTGGAGCCGTTGCGTGCCATGTCATATTGACTTTTGGCTGCGAGCACTTGTGCCTGTGTGGCTTTATAGGCGGCGAAAGCTCATCGCGTTTTTGGGCACTCAACACGCCTTCATCATACAGGTTCTGCACTCGGTTATATGACTTCTTGGCGATTTCACTGGCTGCCAAGGCCTGTTGCCACAGTTGGTAAGCTCCCTGAATCTGTTCGCGGCGTGCACCGTTGTCTGCCATTCGGCTGACGGCTGCTGCTGCGCGCTCTGTACCTTCGGCTACTTGTTTCTGCGCATCCACTTCCGGAACTTCCAATATGGCTAATGTGTCGCCTGCGTGTACGAAGTCGCCTTCCTTTACACGCAGCTCTACCACTCGGCCAGGGAGCTTGCTGGATACCCTGTATTCGGTGACTTCCACTTCGCCTTGAATGATTTCCGGCGTACTGCCGAGGGTGAAGAATCCAATGACTGCCACAATGACCACCACCGCCACGAATCCGATGATGGCGAGCATAATGTTATTGTGCTGTGATTTTGCTGACATAATCTTCTTAATATTGTAATGTGCCAAGCGCCTTTTCGAGGTTCACCTGGCTTAATTTAACTTCAATTTCCGCATCTATCTTTTGTGTCTGGGCTTGTAACCAGGCCGTTTGAGCTGCTATCACATCGGTAGACTGTATCACTCCTTCCTTGAAACCGAGGTTGGCACAACGCAGATTCTCTTCGGCACGCTCGGTGTTCTTGACGGCCATGACGAGTTTCTTGGTTGCCTCTTTTACCTTGAACGTACTCTGGTTGACTTGCAATTCCACTTTCTCTTGTGCATCGCTCAGCTCCATCTGTGCAATATTTGTCATCGCCTTGGTGGCATTGACTTTATATCTACCTTCAAACCAACTCCAAACCGGTAGGCGAACCATCAGGCCGATATGGAAATAGCCAGAGAATTTACGCTCAAATCCATTGAAAACATTTGGGTTCGACATCGTATAACCGCCCACTGCTGCCACTTGTGGAAGGTAAGCGGCACGTGCAAGGCGCGTGCCCTGCTTGCTGATCGCTACGGTGCTCGCCAGCATTTTGAGCTCGGGACGATTGTCAATGGCTGTTTGCACCGTGCCTTTATCAACCGAAACAGCTGTGTTGAGGTTTTCTTTGTCTTCATCTACCAGCTTGATGTCGTCTGTCATCGGAATGCCACAGAGCTGGCACAGATACATCTTGGCCAACACAAGACCATCATCAACTTGTGTCTTAGCCATTTCAGCCTCGTTCACTTTAACGTCCACTTTCAGTCCATCGGCACGAGTCGCTACGCCTTCTTTGATCATTTTGTGGACATCATCATCCAATTTCTGCACCAGTTTCAAGTAACTGTCGGCCAAAGTCTGTTTGTGTCGTAAAGAGACCACAAGCCAATAGCTTTGATCAATGTCGTATAATGTAGACTGAATCTTACTGTCGATGCTATAATCGGCTAATTGTTCGCTGATGTCTGCAATCTTATTGGCCGCCGTGATGGCTCCACCCATATAGATCGGTTGACGAACCAACACAGAAGCAACGAATATATTCCGTGTGTCGGTGCGAAAAGCATTGCGCACTTTTTGTCCGGCCTCGTTTAGAGAGTTGGAAAGCGAAGTCCCAACTTGGTTTAATATATTGCCGAACAAGGAGGCCTGTCCCGGTGTGATAATACCTTTCTGGGCGAGATCAGTAATGAGTGGCGTGATATCATTGCCGATTTTTGTACCCACAGAAGTACCAAAATTGCTCAATGCATCCTTTTGTCGCTTGTTGAGAATCGAAATCTCCCGACTGGTAAACTGATAAGCACCCACTGCATCCATTTTAGGCAAATATTTGGTGCGTACAGCTTTGCGCGCATTGAGGGCCACATCTCGGTTTAATTTGGAGATATTCAGCTGCTTGTTGTTGCGCAACGCCAATGCACGACAACTGTCTAATGAAAGCATGCGTTGTGCTTTCATGGGCAGAATCGCACTGACAAGCAGCAGGAAAGCGAATATTCTTTTCATCATTTGAACGTAAAACTCTTAGAACCGATCATATTCCCGTCAGCAAAAATACTGACTCCGTAAGTTCCGCTGACCAATGCCTGTGAAACGGTCCAATACATCACGACGGCCGTTTCTTGTCCGCCATACTCCACAGTCTTTTTCATCGTGCATTGCAGCGTGCGGTTTTCATAAGCAAAAGAACCCGCTCCACCGAGTATTCCACCCGTAGGCGAAGTGATGCGCACATAGATATTCTTGACACCGCTTGTAGCTGTGACATTTTTGGCAAGGCTGAAATTGAGTTGCAACAACTTGCATTTGCTTGCATCGTCGGTGTTTTTCCCTCGTTTATTCTTACCTGCCAGATTGATACTGATGGCATCCAGTTGAGAGGCAATAGCCACTTTCTCTGACAATGAAGCCTTCTCTGTGTTCAATCCTTCAATCTGCCGCGTCGCCTCTTCATATTGGCCCTTCACCCGTGTATTCTCTGCAGTAAGATTTTGATTGAGTCTGTTCAAGGAATCAATCTCAATGACATAGCTCCGAAGCACCGCGCGTACAGTGGCGAGTTCTCTTTTCAGTCGGGCAATCTCGCGTGCATCGTTGCTCTTCACGCTTTTCAGCTCAGCCAACAAGCGTTGGGTCCGCTCTTGTTCAGCGGTGAGTTGCGCCACGATCGAGTCGTTATTGATCTGCGATTTCATCTCGCTGTATTGGTTGGCAAACTGCTGGTATTCGTTTTCCATTTCTTTCTTGTCGAGTTCGGCCAACTCTTGCATTTCCTTGTTTGCCTGTCTCTGCTGGTTCAAAGTCAATGCGAGATACACGATACCACCGATCAGTAGCACGCCGATAATGATGAGCGGGATGAAGATTTTCTTATTCATATAATACTATATTGTAGCAAATCGATTGCAAGTGCAAATTTAAACGTTTAATCTCAAACAGCAAAGGAAAAGACCTTGCAAGTTTTTATAAACTTAAAATTTAGCATTTTGTAACCATAAGAGGTTAAGAATATGTGAAGTGCGCCGATACTTGCCATTCCGTTTCATTTTAAAGTCGAGTGTTCCTGTTATAAACATCCCTCCATCTTTTTGTTTTAAATCCGAGCGTGAAAGGCCTTTCAGACACCCCTATTTATCGACATTCGGAGTCAAATGGAGTGACCGAGCTTGCAACTAACGGTAAATCAGCGTGCAATTAAGCGTTAGTTGCACTGCAAAAGACGGTGAGTTGGACGATGACTCATGCTTAGTTAGAATCCCATCCATTTTGATCCCGCACGTGCCATCCATCCCGTTGCATCGGAACGGATAGCCACCTCGTGAGAGGAATGAGTAAGTGACATATATTAATTAAAGTAGATTTATTCTTTGAACATTTGTGTGCATGTCCATATTTTTGTAACTTTGCCTCACAAACCAATCAAATCACGAGCAATATGGAAAAAAAAATCACAAAAAGCATTGCGAAGAAGCAAAAGACGACAGAGGAACCCAAAAGAAAGTATAGCAAGACATGGGAGGCTGCAATGAAGTATAAAGGAATATTGTATGTAAATGATCCTAAATTTCTGGTATAGTCGTTTATGCGGTATTTAATTGATACAAACATTTTCGTTTTTATCGCAACAGATACGGATTCGCTTAGCAGAGACGTCATTGCTCTTATTCAAGAACCGGACGCTCTGCTTTATATCAGTGCAGAATCTGTGCGCGAACTGATTCTCGCTTTTAACTCCAAGGGATTAGGTTCAAAGGTTTGGAAAACGGCAGAAGAAATGGTAGAGGATATCGAAGCGAAATTCAATATTGTGATTCTTCCTCTGAAAAAAGAGCATATGCGAACTTATGCGCGGCTAAGACTTAACAAACAACAGGGGCATAAAGATCCGTCCGACCATATTATTATTGCTCATGCCATTACCGAACACCTCCCACTCATTTCGAGTGATAGTCGTTTCCCTTATTATCGCAGGCAGGGACTTGATTTGATTTTTAACCGTCGGTAAACGTTTTTTAGTAAAAAACTTGTGAGTTTCAAAAACATTGCTTACCTTTGCGGCCGTTAATTGATAATTCTTAGCCCCCTAAGTTAGGGGGTTGGGGGTCTGAACAAGAGCGAATTGACAGTTGATAGTTATTAGTATGACAATGAGAGCAAATATAAACAACGGCGTTGCGATGCAAAAGAATTTCGTTTCTCTTGCATCTTTTAACGCTTTATATTTGCATATCTCGGAAAAAGTCTTAACACACACACACACACACATTATACACATGGCGTAATGTAATGTACGCGCGCAGGCGCGAATATACTCAAATTCTTCTTAGAAAAAACTTTTCGTTACTCTTTTTTTCCTTGGCTGGGAGAAAAGGGCAACTATTTTCATGTTATAATTTTAGTCAATATGAACAGAAAACAATTAGAGAGTAGGGCTTATGTGAAGCCCGGAGCAGCAATCTGCGCATTGCAGATAGAGAGTTTATTGCAGACATTAAGCGGTCAGCACAACCCGATTCATCAAGGAGGAACGCACGGTGATGCCAAACAAGGATGGTTTGAAGAAGACGAAGATGGTCTCACCACTAATCCATCGTCAGAAGGAGAGAGTAGCAACCCATTGTGGAAAGAATAAAGACCAACTAAAAGGATGAAGAAACAATGAAAAAGATAAAATTGATAGTGGCAACAATACTGTTATTAACAACAGCTTGCACAAGCGAAGACATGGACAAGAATTGTGATAACACCACGAATAAGGGACTGATAACTTTTGAGAGTGTTGCTATTCCTGCTACGCGCACAACGATGGATCATAGCCAAGGAGCTGGCGCTTCAGCTTTTTGGACTACTGGTGATAATATTTGGGTGGACAACGGTGCTACTCGTATCACGAATACATCAAGCAACATATCAGGTAAGATGCCGCTCGCTGCATTTTATTTCGCCGGCAATACACTCACGGCTAACAGCTATCCTGTCTATTATACAGCAAAGCCAGTACGAAAGGTGACGAAGTGACGATCAAGACAGCTCAAACGCAGTCGGCACCTGGCGATGCGTCGCACATTGGCGAGAGCGGCGATTGCGGTACGGCTACAGCCAGTCGCAATGCACATGGCATCTATAAATTTAGTCTTGATCACAAAGCGGCCTACATCTGTTTCTATCCTCGTTGTGAGAATGCTGCGCTCGGCGCCAACATCTATCTCACCAAGATCGTCGTGACTTCTGATAATGTCATCGCAGGTACCTATGATTTCACTGGTGGTACATTGACAGGTGCCACTCCCACGAGTGGTAGCAGCAACACAATTACACTCACCACAGGGGCAACAAGTTTTCCACTGACCACCACCACAACCAGTGATACTCATAGCGCCTATATGGTCATTGCTCCCGGTACACATACGCTTACGATCGACTATTGGATCAAAGATCCTGTGACCCATGTTGAAGGTGCCATTACCAAAAAACTTTCGGCCATCACTTTCGCTGAAAACACGGTGACAGATCTCACGGCTAACATTACACCCACTGATTACAGCAAGCGTCGCTATTGGGAGTGGGATGCCAAGAAGCATTATTGGGACGGCTACGAGTCGTCGCAACCCATGATGAATGGGCTGTCGAGCACTGATTATCCAAAGTCGAATGCAACACCGCTTGATGAGCGTTCTTACACTGTTTGGGATTGGAATAATCCTATATGGCCAGGAGCAGCAAGTATGTTGGGACCTGCTGCGAGCAATACGGCAGTCACTTGTCCCAGTACTTATGAGACGGCTTGGTATGTTGCTCATGGCAACGCACACTGGATAATGAAACCCTTTGGCAATTCGGCAATCATTTATATATGGGTGGAGTATGGTTTAAGAAGAAAGCATCGATAACGGGATTCAGCGACACAACATATCCCTCCGGCGTATCAGAGTATAACCCAGAAATAAGCCATCCAACAAAGACAGGAAAACCAAATGATGCAGAGACGAATTATTTTTATCTGCCTGCCCTTGGGCAATATGGGACAATGTATGATGGTAGTAGCTCTGAATATATTCCCGCAGGCAATGGTTATAATACAGGTTCAACAATCATGTATTCGGCCATGGGAAATTTAAGTGATTTAGGTATTGTTGGCTATTATTGGCTCAACAGAGCAATTAGATGGTCTGCTTTATATGACAATCCTGTCTCTTTCTTGTCTTTGAAAAATGGAGAAGTAAAACTGGAATATACTTTTTACGGTAATGCCGCTCTTGGTCGTAATTACTGGACAGCAGAGTAAACTAAATAATAACAAACCAATTAAAAATTTACAGTTATGACTATTATTTTCAACAAAGTGCAGCGTAAAAATCCGGCTAAACCGGATGAACCGATGAAGTGGTATCCCGTGCTCCGTCGCATTGACCTGATGGAAGAAGAGGAAGTGACCATTGAGATTGCCGACGAAACTACGCTCAATCCGCGCGAGGCCGGTATGGCGCTCTCGCTGTTCAAGAAAGTGCTGATTCGCGCGTTGCTCAACGGCCGCACCGTGAAGCTCGGCAATTGGGGCACTTTTCGTCTCACCATCACCACCAAAGGTTCGGCCACGGAAAAGGAAGTGACGGCTGACAAAGTGAAGAAGATCAACATCCGCTTCATTCCCGGCAAGGAACTCAAAGAGGCGATTGCCAAAGCACAGCTGCGTGACATCAAGACACTGTCGAAGAAGAAGTAAGATCCTCAACAGAGTTTTATATATAAATCGCCAACCTCCACAGCGAGGTTGGCCGATTTTTAGTTTGTTCAAGACCAACCCCATCGGGGTTGGTCTGTGCCAAACATGCAGTCTGATTTCACAGCCAATAAAACCAGTCATCGGCAGATATACCAGCATTTCTCAATAGCATTTCAAATTCATGGTGTGGGGCCACGCTCCGATGATGCTCCTTTTGATTCGCGATATACCTAAACACAGCATCTCTGAATTTATCGGAAACAGAAAATCCGGCATAACCAGCCTGCCAATAGAAATCGTGATAATACGGCATGTCGCACTCTTTGAGAAAACGTGTGGAGAGCCGCTTTATTTCCTTGATGAATGACGACAACGGAACTTCCGGAGAAAGAGCAATGAGCAGGTGCAAATGATCGCCCGGTCCATTGACTGTCAAGCAAGGACAATTATATGTACTGCACGTCTTTTGTATAACTAGATTAAGTCGATGCTGTTCCTCATCCCTGATCACGGGAGCCGATGCCTTTTTATGAAATACACAATGGATGAGTAGTCGACAGAGTGTTTGTGCCATAGCCGTTTTCTGATGATCTGCACAAAAATGTACTTTCTCCGGGAGAACGACAACTTTTTAAAACTTCTTTTTTGTTATTGGTTGAAATGGATATCGGAATCTACCGCTCGGAGTTCCTTTAAACAAAGGGCTCCCGAGGCGGTGAAAACGAGTTGCCCAACTCGTTGCCGCGAGTTGCCCAACTTGCGCCGGTGAGTTGGGCAACTCACGTCGATGAGTTGCCCAACTGAAAATGATGAGTTGCCCAACTCGCAACAATGGGATTGCCACCTCGAGGAGAAATAAATGGGCAATTTGTATGTTTGAATTTGAATTTTTCCGGAAAAGCACATGGTGATTAGAAAATAATCTATACCTTTGCAGCTGTAAAAATTACAATCTGATGAACAAAAGTAGTTTCGCTTATCGTGTATTCGATCTTTATTACGATGGTTTCAGGCGTATGAAACTGGGCAGATCTTTATGGACCATCATTCTCATCAAGTTGTTTATCATGTTTGCGATATTGAAGTTCTTTTTCTTTCCTAATTTCTTGAAAGAGAAAACACCGAGGGGGAGCGAGGCTGATTATGTTTCGAATGAGTTGATCAACAGGAAGAAATAGCTGTTGGCAGGTTGGAAGAAAAGAATGTTTTATAATTATATCACCTTAGAAAATAAGTAAGTATGATCAATCACCTATTATTAGATGTTACGTCGGGGACGATCGACTGGTCGAGAGGGCGCTTTGGCCGCCGTTCGCCGGTTAGATCGCACGAATAAAGAGTTTGACACGCGCTTCCACACCCGCATCAAAGCCGGCTCAGCATCGCTCGACGTAAAAGAACTTCGCACGGCTGTCGATCGTGCCCTCGATGCCGTCTTGCTGCGCATCAACTCGCTCAACGATCTCGAACCGTCGGCCCCGATTACCAAGCTTATCGAGCAATACAACACATTAGTGGCCAATCGTCAAACATTGTTGAGCGGTCGCGTCGCCACCAACAAAGCACACGCCGAGAAGCAGGCCGAGGAGCTGCGCAAAGAACTCGATCCCGTTAATCCGCAAGTTTGAGCAGGAAAACGCCATCGCCCCCAATGTTTTACAGTTTACCGGCAAGACAAAAGGTTCGGGCAAAGATCGAGTTTACGAATTGGGCTACACCACCGATCCGAAACGAACGATGTGGGTTGTGCGCGAGGAGGACGAGCTGAAAGAAGTGAAAGAGTGAAAAGGAGATTTGAACTGGAAAGGGTGAAAAGATGTTGAGACATGCTTTTCACCCTTTTACTTTGTTTTTTGTTGGGGGGATATTGTTGGCGGTGGTTTTGTCGATAGGCGTGGAATATCACTCCTCCACTTTCACTCCTGCTCGTGAATAGCCGCTGAGCGAAATGTCGAAAATCAATGTGGAATAGGCTGGGACGTAATTGGAGGTGCGCACGCCGTAACCCAATTGGTAAGGCACGTAGACGAGCCAACGATCGCCGATGTGCATGTTCATCAAAGCTGTTGTGAGACCGTCGGACACGCTGTATGGCGTGAAGTTTCGCGTTGCTTTACCAAAGGTGCCATGCACGCCGATATTGATCGACGCCACGGTGTTGGGGTTGAACTCGCCGGCATACGTGCGAACGAATGCATAGCCGTCGGCATAGGAGGTGGAAGGGATTAGGCGGCCTACGCAACTCACGCGGCAGAATCGCTATACAACGGACTACCCGACCCTGTGCCGGCCGTGAGCACCTTGACTGCAATGTGATCGGTGAGAGCGGTTGCCACGCCGTCATTATATGACCAGTTGTGCAACACGCGCCATGTGCCGTCGGCATTGGCCTTTGCCCGCGTATAGATCTCCTTATAATAGGCTTCGTTACGGGCTTGCCAATCCTCAAATTCTGCCTGCGAATCATCTGTTTCGCTGCATGACGACAGCGCCATAGCAGTCCAAAGAACTGCGAAAAGATATACGAGTTGTTTTGTATTCATCATGCTTGTAGTTTCTTTAAAAGGCTTGCAATACTCACTTTGTCTTCGATAATATCCAGGAGGGCCGAAATATCGACGCGCTCCTGCGCCATCGTGTCGCGGAAACGCAGCGTTACTTTGTTGTCTTTGAGCGTGTCGTGGTCCACGGTTACGCAATAAGGCGTACCGATAGCATCCTGCCGGCGATAACGCTTGCCGATCGAATCTTTCTCCTCGTAATGTGTATTGAAATGGAATTTTAATTCGTTGACCACCTCACGTGCTTTCTCGGGCAGTCCGTCTTTCTTCACCAAGGGCATCACCGCACATTTCACGGGAGCCAAGGCAGCAGGAAGCCTGAGCACGACGCGCGTCTCGCCGCCTTCCAACTGCTCCTCTTCGTAGCTATGACACATGATCGAGAGGAACATCCGATCCACTCCGATACTCGTCTCGATGTCATACGGCGTGTAGCTTTCATTGGTCTCGGGATCGAAGTATTTAATGCTCCGGCCGCTGAACTTCTCATGTTGCGAGAGATCGAAATCTGTCCGGGAGTGGATGCCTTCCACTTCCTTGAATCCGAACGGCATCCGAAATTCGATATCGGTAGCGGCATTGGCATAATGGGCCAACTTCTCATGATCATGGAAACGATAGTTCTCGGCGCCGAACCCGAGGGCTTGGTGCCATTTCATTCGCAGCTCTTTCCACTTCCCGAACCATTCCATTTCGGTGCCGGGCTTTACAAAGAACTGCATCTCCATTTGCTCAAACTCGCGCATCCGGAAAATAAACTGACGGGCAACGATCTCGTTTCGGAATGCCTTACCGATCTGGGCGATACCAAACGGCAGTTTCATCCGACCCGTCTTCTGCACGTTGAGATAATTGACAAAGATTCCCTGTGCCGTTTCAGGTCGCAGATAGATCTTATTGGTAGCGTCGGAGAGCGAACCCATTTCGGTAGAAAACATCAGGTTGAATTGCCGCACATCGGTCCAATTCTTCGTTCCACTGATTGGATCGACAATACCTTCATCGAGGATGATCTGCTTCAAGGCTTCCAGATCCGGCCCCTGCATCGCTGCGGTATAACGCTCATGCAGCGCATCGCGTTTCTGCTGATGTTCCAACACACGCGAATTAGTCTCTCGGAATTTGGCCTCATCAAAGCTGTCGCCGAAACGCTTGCGCGCTTTGGCCACCTCCTTTTCGATCTTCTCCTCGTATTTAGCGATCTGGTCTTCGATCAGATTATCAGCCCGATAACGTTTCTTCGAATCACGGTTGTCGATCAGCGGATCATTAAACGCATCGACATGCCCGCTCGCTTTCCATATCGTGGGGTGCATAAAGATGGCAGAATCGATCCCCACGATATTCTCGTGCAGCAGCACCATACTCTTCCACCAATACTCTTTGATGTTGTTTTTCAGTTCGACACCGTTCTGCCCATAATCGTAAACAGCTGCCAATCCGTCGTAAATATCACTACTTGGGAAGACGAATCCATACTCTTTACAGTGCGAAACGATCTTCTTAAAAACATCCTCTTGTGCCATTTCTTTACTTGTCTATTGATGATCATAAACCACGCGACGCATAACAAAAGTGCGCTAAGCCGTCGGTTTTTTTCAAATAATTGTTGCAAAGGTAGCTACTTTTCCCAAATATCCCTGTCTTTTTGCGTTAAATATACTGTCGGTTGCACAAAATTAAATGGATATTATACGGAAAGATTGTTCACAGTCGGACAACAGAACGAGATGAGTTGCTCGGCTCATCAATCCGATAGAAAAAAGCGATGATCAAGAACAACCCAAATCAAACAATTACACGTCCTGATCAATCCGGCAGGAAACGCCACACATTTTCGCCCATTGAGAAGTCATATACTTGTCGGCGAGTCCTATGGGAGTTGTGGGGCACAAGTCGTATACTTCTCAACGGGAGAGATCGGGATCAACAGTCTCTTGTGCCCGTGCTATTGCAGACAGAAGACTAAAAGCTGCTGTAAAAAGTGCGGTTTTCCTATCAATCGTGTTTAAATGGTCAGTTCACTCGTTTATAAACAATAACAACAGGAAAGAAAGGTAACGGATCTATCAGATCTAACGTCAACTTTCTTCCACCGTCAGAGATTTTGTAGCTATAAATATAAGGATAACCTCCCTTGTCAGAGGGCTTCAAACACAGGAAATATTCAGTTATTTCCCCTGTTCTTGTTGTCATCTCTGTTCTAAATACTCCTTGTCTGACTTCACGCTTTCCATCTCTCACAACCGTAGATATATAACTACTATCGGCAGAAAAGTTCATGAAGTCTTCATCCAGTCTTCTGGGGGAGATTTTACTCGTTCCCATTTACCTATAAGTGATTCATTCACCTCGTCATCGCTTGAGCAAGCAAAAAATAATGGCAATAGAAATGCCGCTAAAAGAAATAAAATACTGTGTCGTTTCATTTGTTCTTTGGCTTTTAGTATAAAGGAATATTCATACGTTTGATGGTGAGAGGAAAACCGCAACCGTAGAGCGGTAGATTATGCAGGAATCTCAGGTAGGGGAATCCGCCAAAAGCAATGCAGTCTATACGGAAAGATGCCGCAGACTGCCCTGATATAATATTCAGTTCGCTAATATAGCAATAAAAACAATATGAAACAACTCTCTACGAAAGTTTTTATCTGTAATAACTCTCTCTTACACTTCCGGCACAGCCTCTAAACTTTTGGCGATTTCTTCGTCGGTGATGGTGTAATTGCGCAAGTCACCGTTGATGTAGTTGTCATAAGCCGTCATGTCGATGAGCCCATGACCGGAGAGACAGAATAAGATGGTTTTCGATTCGCCGCTCTCTTTACACTTGCGAGCCTCACGGATCACAGCTGCAATGGCATGACCGCTCTCCGGAGCAGGGATAATCCCTTCGGTGCGAGCGAAGAGGATAGCGGCATCGAAACTTTCCAGTTGCGGAATGTCTACGCCATACATCAACCTGTCTTTGAGGAGCTGAGAGATGATCACGCCCGCACCATGATAACGCAAACCGCCGGCATGGATGTTGGCGGGTTTGAAGTCGTGACCCAACGTGTACATCGGTAATAGCGGCGTGTAACCTGCTTCGTCGCCGAAATCGTATTCGAACTTGCCACGCGTGAGTTTGGGACAACTCGCAGGCTCGGCTGCGATGAATTCCGTTTTCCATCCATCCTTGATATTATGTCGCATAAATGGAAAAGCCAATCCACCGAAATTGCTTCCGCCGCCGAAACAAGCGATCACCTGATCGGGGTACTCACCGGCCAATTCCATCTGTCGCTCGGCTTCGAGTCCGATCACGGTCTGATGCAGAGTCACATGATTGAGCACAGAGCCCAAGGTGTATTTACAATGCGGCGTGGTTGTGGCCAACTCGATGGCTTCGGAGATGGCTGTGCCGAGCGACCCCGGATGATTAGGTTCGCGCGTAATGATGTTTTTGCCGGCACGGGTCGACATTGATGGCGATCCCTCTACTGTGGCCCCAAACGTACGCATAATACTCGATCGGTAAGGCTTCTGCTGTATTGAGATCTTCACTTGATAAACTGCGGCTTCCAATCCGAATACGCTGGCCGCATAACTCAGTGCCGCACCCCATTGCCCTGCTCCTGTTTCGGTGGTGACATTAGTTGTGCCCTCTTGCTTACAGTAGTAACATTGCGGCAGCGCCGAATTGATTTTATGCGAGCCCAAAGGGTTGGTGCTTTCGTTTTTAAAAAAGATGTGCGCCGGCGTGTCGAGAGCTTTCTCCAAGGCATAAGCACGCACCAACGGCGTGGCACGATAATACTTGTATCTGTCGCGCACTTCTTCGGGAATGTCTATCCATGCATGCTCCGTGTCAAGTTCCTGCTGCGAACACGCCTCACAGAAGATATGCGTGAGATCTTCGACAGCAAGCGGTCGGTGCGTTACGGGATTGAGCAGCGGCATGGGTTTGTTTACCATGTCGGCCTGAATGTTATACCACTGTGTAGGAATATCATTCTCCGGAAGAATGAATCTCTTTTGCTTCTCCATAACCGATATATTATAAATTATAAAATGTTTAGTCTCGACTGCAAAGGTAATAAAAAAGAGACGCCCGCATTACGGGAAAAAGTCTAAATGAGATCAAATCGCATTTTTTTGTTATCTTTGCGGCCGTTATGATGATGATATTGACGGTAACGATTTACTTTTGTGCCTTGCTGTTGTTTAGCAAACTGACATCCCGCAAGGCCAACAACGAAACTTTTTATCGGGCTAATCGACGTTCACCTTGGTATATGGTGGCCTTCGGAATGATAGGAGCCTCGATCTCGGGCGTGACTTTTGTATCTGTGCCTGGCATGGTTAACAAAATCGACATGACCTATATCCAGACCTGCATAGGTTTTATTTTCGGTTATTTTGCAGTGGCATTCCTGTTGCTTCCGGTGTATTACCGACTCAATTTGACCAGCATCTATGCCTATCTTCACGATCGATTAGGGCGCCGATCGCATAAAACGGGTTCATCCTTTTTTCTTTTGTCCAAGATGACAGGTGCTGCCGTCCGTTTCTATGTGGTGTGTATCATCCTCCAACGATTCGTTTTCGATGCCGCAGGAGTGCCTTTCGCTGTGACCGTTCCGGTGCTCGTGGCGCTGATATGGCTATACACTCGTCGCGGCGGCATCAAGACATTGGTGTGGACCGATTCGTTTCAAACCTTATGTATGTTTGCTGCACTTCTTCTAATCATATACCATGTGATGGCAGAAATGCACATGAACGCAACCGAAACCATACACGCCATTGGTGCAGACAGCCGCAGTAAGATTTTCGTTTTTGATGATGGGATGTCTACGCAAAACTTTTGGAAACAATTCTTCAGTGGCATTTTCATCGTCATTGTGATGACAGGACTTGATCAAGACATGATGCAAAAGAATCTCACATGCAAGACATTGCGCCAAGCGCAAGCCGATATGTGTACGTATGGATTTGCTTTCGTGCCGGTCAATCTGCTGTTTCTGTCACTGGGCGTATTGCTGTCGATGTTGGCCCAACGCACGGGAACACCGCTCCCTGCGGCCGGCGACGAATTGCTACCCATGTTTGCAGCCACCGGACAACTGGGAAACACGGTGCTCATTCTATTCACGCTCGGCATCGTTGCAGCTTCGTTCAGCAGTGCCGACTCTGCACTCACGGCGCTGACCACCATTTTCTGCGTAGACATTTGCGAACGTGAGGGCGACGAACAACTCCGCAAACGTGCTCATCTGATGATTTCGGCACTGTTTGTCGTGTTTATTTTACTCTTCCGAACGATCAATTCCACCAGCGTTATCGACGCCATCTACATCCTCTGCTCATACACTTACGGTCCGCTTTTGGGGCTTTTCGCCTTCGGATTGCTCACCCAATGCCACACCAACGATCGTCTCGTGCCCATCATTGCAGTGGTTTCGCCCGTGCTATGCTTCATCATCGAGACACTGACACGCCGTTTCACGGGCTATCAATTCGGTTACGAACTGCTGATGCTGAATGGTTTATTGACTTTCCTCGGATTATATCTCTGCGGTGGAAAAAGATAAGTTGACCGAACACCCAACCCTGTTTCGCACAATCATTCATGCTTAGCCCCACGCAACAAACGATTAGTGGCAAGACGATTAACCGTTAGTTGCACGACGATCAACGGTTAAACGCAGCGCAACTAACGGTCTATTGAAACACCGACGCATGATGGAAGGAGAAAGTCTCGGCGTTGTCCGAGGATCAATGCATCATGCATGGGCAATCGATTATTTATTCAAGATGTTATTTCTCTTCGCTTCGCAATAGGGGAAGCGAGATGTGATAACGCACGGCAAAGTAGCGGATAAGACAGATCACGAGAAAAGTGATCACAGCGGCAATACCCACATTCACGTGCATGTGCAGCATAACCCAATATAAAACACCACCGGCTACGCTCGCCATGGCATAAATCTCTTTGTGAAAAATGACCGGCACCTTGTTCAAAAGAATATCGCGGATCACTCCTCCGGCCGATCCCGTGATGCACCCCATGATCACAGCCACCCAAAACGGATGTCCGCAAGCCAATGTCTTCTGCATGCCCGCAATGGTGAAAAGAGCCAAACCGAGCGTGTCGAACACAAACCAAGCATTGTCTAACCGTTTCAGCGAGTGGGCAAAAGTGATGACGAAGACTTGGGCCAACGCCGTACAGACGAGGTAAAGGGCCGAAGTCATCCAAAACGGAGTCTCGCCAAGCATCACATCACGAATCGTTCCGCCTCCGATGGCAACCACGATGCCGCACACAAAACCGCCAAACCAATCGAAATGACGGGCTGCCGCGTGGCGGATTCCAGATATAGCGAACGCGAATGTACCCACAAACTCAATCACTTCTTGTACAATCTTGACAAGATCGGGATTCTCATCTATCATCGTTCAAACAGGGATTAAGGATTGACTACATTCTGCGGCTCACCGTTGATGAATGCTCGGATGTTCTCGGCAGCAATCTGCATCAGGCGCGTGCGGGCTTCAACTGTGGCCCACGCGATGTGAGGCGTGATATAAGCATGCGGTTGTGCAAAGAGCGGATTGGTCTTTGCGGGCGGCTCCTCACACATCACGTCGGCACCATAAGCACCGAGTTGACCGCTCTCCAAGGCTTCGGCCACGTCTTGTTCGTTGACCAAAGCGCCGCGACTCACATTGATCAGGATCGTTCCGGGACGCATCTTCGCCAGCGTCTCTTTGTTGATCATCTCACGCGTGTCGGCTGTCAAAGGACAATGCAGACTCAGAATGTCGCTCGCGGCAAAGAGTCCGTCGAGCGTAGTCTTGCGTATTGAGGCAGGCAGATCAGCTGCATTCTTACTCGTGTAAGCAAAAACATTCATCCCGAAAGCACCGGCTATACGGGCCACTTCGCTTCCGATATGGCCTAATCCGACGATGCCGATCGTCTTTCCGGCCAACTCCGGCAATGCCGTATCCCAATAACAGAAGTCGGGATTGCGT
Source organism: Hoylesella enoeca JCM 12259 (assembly GCF_000613405.1). Taxonomy (GTDB): domain Bacteria; phylum Bacteroidota; class Bacteroidia; order Bacteroidales; family Bacteroidaceae; genus Prevotella; species Prevotella enoeca. The sequence continues at coordinate 80,817 of NZ_BAIX01000004.1, forward strand.
GACCATCGACCCGCGCGACTCTCGTCGGCATAATGATCCACGCGATTGGTGATGTTCAGAAGATGTGCAAACGTCATTTGCGCAACACTATCGGTGCTATAAGCAGGTATGTTCGTGACCACGATTCCAAGCTCTTTGGCTGCCTGAATATCTATGGTGTTAAAACCGGTAGCAAAAACTCCGATATACTTCAACCGCTTCAAAGCCGATAAAACCTTTTTATCCAGAATCACTTTATTGGTGATCAAGATGTCGGCATCAGCTGCATGATCGATTACTTCATCAGGAGTCGTGCGCGGATAAACCGTCAACGATCCTAATTCTTCTAATGGCGCCCAAGACAAGTCGCCAGGATTGGCGCCGTGCCCATCTAATACTACTATTTTCATTTGCTTGATTATTTGTGGTTGATCAACAAGTGAGCAAAAGCATAGACAAATAAATGATTGTCTCATACACTCACTCTCTGATTCTCGTCAACCCATTTACTGTTTTTACTTGTTTACTCGTTTACTGATTCATTCGTCTACTTCTCATACCTTTTTCCCCAACATTGGAGCATCCATTGATAGAGTTTCTCCTCCGACGGAGCATGTTGCGGATGCCAAACACGCGTCTGTTGCAATGCGTCAGGTAAATATTGCTGAGGCGTGAAATGACCCGGGAAGTCGTGAGGATAAGCATATCCGTCGCTATAACCCAATTGTTTCATCAGCGTTGTGGGTGCATTGCGCAGATGCAAAGGCACCGGCAGATTACCCGTTTCCTTGACAATGCTCAGTGCCGCATCGATCCCCAGATAGGCGGAATTGCTCTTCGGGCTTGCGGCCAAATACACAGCAGCTTCGGCTAAGGGAATCCTACCTTCGGGCCAACCGATTTTCATCACCGCCTCAAAGGCAGCATTAGCTATCAGCAATGCATTGGGATTGGCCAAACCGATGTCTTCGGCCGCACTGATCACCAATCTTCGGGCAATAAATTGCGGATCTTCGCCTCCCTCGATCATCCTCGCCATCCAATAAAGAGCCGCATCAGGGTCGCTGCCTCGAATGCTTTTGATGAAAGCCGAAATGATATCATAGTGCATTTCGCCGTCTTTATCATAGGCCAAAGGATTCTGTTGCAGCCGGCTGACAACCAATTCGTCAGTTATCTCGATATCATCGGCGCTGTCAGACTCCACCACCAGTTCCAAGATATTGAGCAGTTTGCGCGCATCTCCACCGCTATAACGCAACAGCGCATCGGTCTCTTTCAACTCGATATGCCGCTCTTTGAGCACCACATCCGTTGTAATCGCCCGATGGAGCAGCTCCAACAAATCGTCTTTATCCAAAGACTTCAACACGTAAAGCTGACAACGAGAAAGCAACGGACGGATCACTTCAAACGAAGGATTCTCCGTCGTGGCACCGATCAGCGTCACCGTTCCTTTTTCCACGGCTCCGAGCAACGAGTCTTGCTGTGACTTGCTGAATCGATGGATCTCATCAATGAACAAAATCGGTGACGCAGAATGAAAGAATCTCCCGTTTCGGGCTCGCTCAATCACATCGCGCACATCTTTGACACCGCTCGTCACTGCACTCAGCGTGTAAAAAGGCGTTTCCAATTTATGGGCAATGATCTGTGCCAACGTGGTCTTTCCCACGCCCGGAGGTCCCCAAAGAATAAACGAAGAGATGCGGCCCGCGTCGATCATCTTACGCAATACGGCTCCCGCTCCCACCAAATGGCGTTGCCCCACATACTCTTCGAGACTCTTGGGTCTCATCCTCTCCGCTAACGGTTCACTCATTCTCGTCAATCATTTTACCTTTGTGCGCAAAGATAGCAAAATGGTTCTACATATAAGAATAAATCAACAAATTCTTCCCCATTCCCAACCAGCCCGTCAAGCCCGATCCCCTCCACGCCACCATGGAGCTTCCCGCTGATCCGTTGAAACCAATACCACCGCTTGCTCCGGTGAGGAGAATAACTTTCTTTTCCATATTCATCTCTTGTCTAATGGGTTTGTTTCCTGTTTACGATGCAAAGTTAGCTATTTTCATTCAAAGCATAGCCATCTCCAAAAACAATAAGCAACAGAAGTCGTTGCCAACACCATCTCTTGCTTGCCAGAAACTTGGGTGCTACTCCTATCGCTGCTCCTATTTTCTCAGCCGTCGCCCAATACAACGGATATCAGATGTTGCACTTCTCATTGAAAAAGCCGGAAACAAGAAAATTCCCTCGGTTTATTTTCATTTTCCGTTGGAAACAAGAAAATTATTTTAGTTTATTTGCATTTTCCGTCGGAAACAAGAAAATTATTTTAGTTTATTTGTATTTCCAGCCGGAAACAAGAAATTTATTTTAGTTTATTTGCGTTTCCCGCCGGAAACAAGAAATTTATTTATCTTTTTCTTCATTTCCAGGTGTCCGCAGCCGCAAGGTTTTCACCATAGAGATTTCGCACTTTTAATTGGCGCAGAATATGCCTGCAAGCCATAACAAAAGGGTGAAAAGACAAATCGCCTGCTTTTTCACCCTTTCACCTTGTCAATTCATTGAGCTGTTCACTCGTTCACTTGTCTTCTGGCCAAATGTTTTCTCCGCTCATCAATCCTGGAAATACACCCGCTTGACACGTGTACTTACGCCCGTCAAAACCTCATAAGGGATGGTTTCTAACACGTCGCTGAGCACCGTGACGGGCAAATGATCGCCGAAGATTTCAACGCTGTCGCCCTCTCGGCAGTCGATTCCCGTGACATCGATCATGGCCACATCCATACAGATATTGCCCACATACGGAGCTTTCTGGCCGTTGACAAGACAATAGCAACGGCGATTGCCGAGGCGCCGATTCAGTCCGTCGGCATACCCGATGGGGATTGCCGCGATCACACTGTCGTGCTCTATCCGTCCCTTTCGACTGTAACCGACCGTGTCTCCTGCCGGGACACGACGCAATTGCAAGATAGTCGTTTTGAGCGTACTCACATTGTGCAGGATCGCATTGGTGCAGGGATCCACACCATAAAGGCCCAATCCCAAACGACACATATCCATCTGCCGTTCGGGGAAGTGTTCGATGCCGGCCGAATTGTCCATATGCCGCAGAATCTTGTGATCGAATGCAGCTTGAAGTCGACTGCTTCCGGCTTCGAACAACGCAAACTGGCGGGCAGAAAAATCATCAAATCCATCGCTATCCGAGCCTACGAAGTGAGAGAAAACAGATCTCGGAATAATCGCATTTTGATGTTTCAGTCGGTCGATAAGCTGCTCCATATCTGCCACGGGATCGAAACCGAGGCGGTGCATACCCGTATCGAGTTTCACATGAACGGGATAATCGGTGATACCTTCTTTCTCCGCGGCCTTGATCAGCGCTTCGAGCAAACGGAAAGAATAAACTTCGGGTTCGAGATCATAATCAAACATCGTTTTGAAAGCCGTCATCTCAGGATTCATAATCATGATATTGGCCGTGATACCGTTCCTCCGCAGCGTCACGCCTTCATCTGCCACAGCAACGGCCAGATAGTCCACACGATGATCTTGCAGCGTTTTCGCGATCTCCACCGAGCCTGCACCATAGGCGTCGGCTTTAATCATACAGACGAGTTTGGTGGTCGGTTTGAGAAACGAACGATAGTGATTGAGATTCTTCACCATATTGTTGAGATTGACTTCCAAGATCGTTTCGTGCACCTTATTGACCAAAAGCTCGGTGAGTTGATCGAAACCAAACTTGCGGGCACCTTTCAACAAGATGACTTCATCGTGCAAAGAGCGAAACACTTCGCTGTGAATGAATTGCTCGACCGTGTGAAAAAAGAATTTTTCAGACACCTGAATCTCTTTTGCCTGCGCACAAAGCTGCGGCCCGATACCGATGAATTTCTCCACACCCCGCTTCAAAGCGAGATCCGAAACCTCCTTATACAGCGCCTCGGGAGCTTCTCCACTCTGATAAATATCGCTCAGGATCAGCGTCCGGCGCCGTCCTTGATGATCAGGACGACGATTCATGAAGTCGAGCGCAATGTCTAACGAGTTGATATCCGAGTTATAAGAGTCGTTGATCAGCGTGCATCCGTGCTGTCCTTCTTTCACTTCCAGCCGCATTGCCACAGGTTCCAGCTCACCCATCCTGCGGTGAAGCGTCTCTCGATCCAGCCCCAATTGCAACGCCACTGCGGCACAGATGATGGAATTGGTGAGCGAAGCCTCGTCGATGAACGGCAGCGAATAACTTCCTGCCACACCTTTATATATATAAGAAACAACCGACATGGCGGCGCGTTTCTCCACATTCGACACATAAAAAGCAGCGTTCGCGTCCTGGCGCGACCATGCAATCGGCTCACCCGGAAGATTCGCTTCACGCACAACCCGACTCACCAGAGCATCATCGGCATTGTAAACCACCGTGCGAGCATCGCGAAACAACACGAGTTTCTCACGACATTTATCTTCCATCGAACCGAAATTCTCTTGATGGGCAGCCCCTAAATTGGTGAGAACGGCAATTGTCGGTCGGATCATCTTGCGCAAAGCTTCCATTTCTCCGGGCTTACTGATACCCGCCTCGAAGATTCCCACCTGCGTGTGCGCATCCATCAGCCACACCGACAGTGGCACACCGATCTGCGAATTATAACTGCGCGGCGAACGCGTGACAAACCTTTCGGGCGAGAGCAACTGATAAAGCCACTCCTTGACCATCGTTTTGCCGTTGGAACCGGTGATTCCCACCACAGGAATATCAAACTCGTCGCGATGCCGCTCAGCCAATCTCTGCAAGGCCGTGAGCGTGTCGGCCACTTCCAGAAAGTCGGCTTCGGGATACCGCTCGGCCCAATCTGCCGGCACATGAGCCACAACAAAGTTTCTCACACCGCGTCGATACAACTCCGGAATATACTTATGTCCATCATTACGATCAGACTGAAGGGCGAAAAAAAGCGTCTCTTCGGGAAAACAAAGTGACCTGCTGTCGGTCAATATAAACGCTACATCAGACTCGTTTTCACCATAGCGGTGCGCGCCGATGAGTGTGGTTATCTTTTCAATAGAATATGTCATACCACCATTTTATATATCGCTGCAAAGTTACTGCAAATTCGACAGACAGCAAAAATAATGCAAGAAAACTCCCGTTTCGATGAATCGAGAACCGCATCCATGACAACTGTCATCCCACTTGTCGTCCGTGCCACATTCAGAATTGACAGTTGATCATCGGTCGTTGATCGTCTTGCAACGTAACTAACCGTTAATCAACGTGCGAAAAGGCATTGGTTGCGCTGCAATTAACGGTGAATTGCAGCGCATTTTACCGTTAATCGCCATGCTGTCTATATCTTCCTGATCAGCAATCGAGTGGTAAAGATTAGGGAAATGGAGGCTTGGCCTATGGCTGAATAGGCGGCATTTCGGGATATTTCAGTGCCAACGCTTCAGCTCTTTCACGCATTTGGGCGATAAAACGTCGGTATTCCGCAGACTCGGAATCGAACGGACGGTGAGCAAATGCTTCCTTGATGGGACGCCACTCTTCGAGAAATTGCTTGGCAGCAGCACTGAAATAGGTTTCGGCAAACCGCTGCCGAATGTATTCCACTGCCTGATCCGTGGGATGGAGCATATCTTCACGATAGAAGCGATAGTCTCGAAGTTCATCGTTGACGATCTCATAAGCTGGGAAATAAGTCACTGACTGCGGATAGGCTTGCACCAAACGGTTGGCTGCCAACAGCAGTGTCGCCTTGGAAAGTTGACTGCATGATAGCCATATTTGGCATAACGGATAGGACTCACGGTGATGATGACACGCACATCAGGGTTTCGCTGTCGCAGGATCTCGACACATTCAGAGAGGCTTTGAGTGCATTCCTCCACGGAAAGTTGATCTTCACGAAACAAATTTTGCGGTCGTTTTCGGCAGTTATCAACCGTTTCGCCCGTCTCTTTCAGTACATACACACGGTTGGTTCCTAACGTCAAGACGGCCGTGCGCGGCACAAACGAAGTGCGGGCAACGGTGTGCAGTATGCTGACGGGATTATACATGACGCCGAAGGGATTGACTTCGACACGGAATTTATCAGCTGCAAACAGTCGACCTATACGGTCGGCGAAACACGATCCCACGAAAAGCATCTGCTCGCAGGGACCGATATCGAACATGGGCCGATCAATATCAACAATCGTTCTGAATTTCATTGCGATGCAATTAAAATGTTTTTTGTCGTTGAAAACGAATTACAGACGGAGCACTACGACCTGGCTCAGACTCAAATAAGTAATTTTCTTAAAACGATTTGAATAACAATTTATTGCAGAAATATCAACTTCTTTAAGGTTTATTGGCTCCTTTCAGTGTCTCGGAAAGCGTCATAAACAAGGCAGATCATCGAGTTAAATATCATTAATAGTATCATAATTACTTAGTTGCACATCTTATTTTATCATACAAAAACAGTATCTTTGCAGCCGATTTTTAATTCATTCACATAAAGTCTAACTTTATTAATTTACAAAACAAATAATTTTTATGTCAGATTTAAAGAACGTTCAACCGTTGGCAGACTTCAACTGGGACGAGTTTGAGAATGGAACCAACGTAAACGAAAGCAAAGAAGATCTTCAAAAGGCCTATGATGAGACACTGAATAAGGTCTCAGACCATCAGGTTGTTGAGGGAACGGTGATCTCAGTAGACAAGAAAGAGGTTGTCGTTAACATCGGTTACAAGAGCGATGGTATTATCCCCGCTTCTGAATTCCGCTATAATCCCGATCTCAAAGTGGGCGATAAGGTCGAAGTTTATGTTGAGAACCAAGAAGACAAAAAGGGTCAGCTGATCCTTTCTCACAAGAAAGCTCGCCTAAGTAAGAGCTGGGAGCGTGTCAATGCAGCGCTCGAAAACGAAGAAGTCATCCAGGGTTACATCAAGTGTCGTACCAAAGGCGGCATGATTGTTGATGTATTCGGAATCGAGGCATTCCTTCCCGGTAGCCAGATTGACGTTCATCCTATACGCGACTACGATGTATTCGTAGGCAAGACAATGGAGTTCAAGGTTGTGAAGATCAATCAGGAATTCCGTAATGTTGTCGTTTCCCATAAGGCTTTGATTGAAGCCGAGTTGGAAGCGCAGAAGAAAGAAATTATCAGTAAGCTCGAAAAAGGTCAGGTTCTTGAAGGAACCGTTAAGAATATCACTTCTTACGGTGTGTTCGTTGATCTCGGCGGCGTAGACGGATTGATCCATATCACGGATCTGTCGTGGGGCCGTGTGAGCGATCCGCATGAAGTTGTGGCACTCGATCAGAAGATCAACGTGGTGATCCTTGACTTCGACGACGAGAAGAAGCGTATTGCCCTTGGTCTGAAACAACTCACGCCGCATCCTTGGGATGCACTTGATCCGAACCTCAAAGTGGGCGATCATGTGAAAGGTAAGGTTGTCGTTATTGCTGACTACGGTGCATTTGTCGAGATTGCTCCGGGTGTAGAAGGTCTCATCCATGTGTCTGAGATGTCTTGGAGCCAACACCTGCGCAGCGCACAAGAATTTATGCACGTAGGCGATGAAGTAGAGGCCGTGATCCTCACACTTGATCGTGAGGAGCGCAAAATGTCTCTTGGCATTAAACAATTAAAGGAAGACCCTTGGGAGACGATCGAAGTGAAATACCCCGTAGGTAGTAAACACACAGCAAAAGTACGCAACTTCACCAACTTTGGTATCTTCGTTGAACTCGAAGAGGGCGTAGACGGTCTGATCCATATCAGCGACCTGTCTTGGACTAAGAAGGTGAAGCATCCTTCCGAGTTTACACACGTAGGCGCAGAGATGGATGTTGTGGTTCTCGAAATAGACAAAGAGAATCGCCGTTTGAGCCTCGGACACAAGCAGCTCGAAGACAACCCATGGGATACTTATGAGACATTGTACACTCCTGGCTCTGTGCACACCGGCAAGATTACAGAGATGATGGACAAGGGCGCAGTAATCACGCTGAACGAAGGCGGCGAAGGCTTCGCTACTCCTAAGCATCTTGTCAAAGAAGACGGTACGCAGGCACAACTCGGCGAGGAACTTCCGTTCAAGGTGATCGAGTTCGTCAAGGATGCCAAACGCATCATCCTCTCTCACAGTCGTACTTTCGAGGACGTCAAAGATGATGTGAAACCCGCACACAAGCACACCAACGCTAAGAAGAGTGATACTCCGCAGATCAACAATGTCGTTGCAGGTACCTCACTGGGTGATCTCGACGTACTTGCTGACTTGAAGGCTAAATTGGAGAAGGGCGAATAATCCGATCCACATTCATATAAGAGATGGCTGACCCGATCAAGGTCGGCCATCTTTCATTTTATACCTTTCTTATATACAAAACGCATGGTTAATATATATTAATTTATTAATCCCATGAAACCTGATTAAGGCTTAATACGTTTTTTTTAGTACCTTTGCAATCGACTTTTAATACAACCGCGTTTCAACTCTCGAAACGACGGGCTTTCAATCAGAGACATTTATTATACACCTATATGTATAGCAAAGACGAATTATTATCGAAAGGCATCGCCGAGCTCGAAGGTATTGCCACCCAACTGGGTGCCGACTTCCCTGCCGATGCTACACAAGAAGACATTACCTATGCCATTTTAGACAAACAGGCCATAGACGAGGGAAACAAGAATCCTTTGGGTGCGAAACGCCGCCGCGTAAGAATTGCTAAAAAAGACACCGACAGGGTTTACACTGTCAACGGAAAAGAAGGTGAGAACTTCGATTTGCAAAAAAACAAAACCGCTGCCGAGCAACAACCTCTCTTTAAAGAAGAGAACGGTCAAAACGATCCCGAAGAAGTCCCCGGACAAGACAAGGGGCTGTCGTCAGAGGAACTGCTGGCCATGATCCCTAAACATCGTGGGCGAAAATCCAAGCGAGAACTCGAACTCATTGCTGCTGCCGAAGCCGAACGGGCAGCAAGAGAGCAACAAGCGACAGTGCAACCCGAGGATGAGCCGAAAGCAGAATCCGAGAATGCAGCACCACTGGAAGAAATCCGGAAAGAGAAATCACAAGAAGCGCCCTTCGTTCCCGAGCAAGAATTTGCCACCAGCGACACTGCAACTAAAAATGACGAAGAGAGCAACGACCTGCTGGCACAACTGCAAGCAAAAATAAATGCCCACAACGAAGAAGCCGAAGAGAAGCGCGAAACCGTCGTAGACGGTGTTTGGGCAGGTGATCCTGGCGACGGCACCGACTTCATCCCCGTGGTCGACCTCCCAATAGAGGATCAAGGAGCCGTGCCTAACTTCGACATGTTTGATAACCCCACGACAACCGTCATCCCCCATATTCAAGGCTATCAACAACCGACTCCCCCGGCCAACTACACCCCAGCTTATGATTTCACCGATATTATCACCGCCAATGGCGTACTCGAAATCATGCCCGACGGCTACGGATTCCTGCGCTCGAGCGATTATAATTATCTCTCATCGCCCGATGACGTCTATGTGGCTGGTCCACAAATCAAACGTTACGGGCTCAAAACCGGCGACGTGGTGCAATGCCACGTGCGACCGCCTCACGACGGAGAGAAATACTTCCCGCTGACGAGTATCGACAAAATCAACGGTAGGAAACCGACCGAAGTGCGCGACCGGATTCCTTTCGAACACCTGACGCCCCTATTTCCCGACGAGAAATACAACCTCTGTGGCACCCGCGAGACCACCAATCTCTCTACGCGCGTCGTGGATCTCTTCTCGCCCATCGGCAAAGGCCAGCGCGCACTGATCGTGGCCCAGCCTAAGACCGGTAAGACCATCCTGATGAAAGACATTGCCAACGCCATCGCCTCTAATCATCCTGAGGCCTATCTGATGATGTTGCTCATCGACGAGCGCCCCGAGGAAGTCACCGACATGGCACGCACCGTGAATGCAGAAGTCATCGCATCAACCTTTGATGAGCCGGCCGAACGCCACGTGAAGATTGCCGGGATCGTCTTAGAGAAAGCCAAACGAATGGTGGAGTGCGGTCACGACGTGGTGATCTTCCTCGATTCGATCACGCGTCTGGCTCGCGCCTACAACACCGTTGCCCCTGCCAGTGGCAAGGTCTTGACGGGTGGTGTGGATGCCAACGCCCTGCAAAAACCCAAACGCTTCTTCGGTGCGGCTCGTAACATCGAGGGAGGCGGCTCGCTGACCATTATCGCTACGGCCCTAATCGACACCGGTAGCAAGATGGACGAAGTGATCTTCGAAGAGTTTAAGGGTACGGGTAACATGGAATTGCAGCTCGACCGCTCGCTCAGCAACAAGCGCATCTTCCCGGCTGTCAACCTGGTGGCTTCAAGTACGCGGCGCGACGACCTGCTGCAAGACAAGACCACGCTCGATCGTATGTGGATTCTTCGCAAATACATCGCCGATATGAATCCGATAGAGGCGATGAACTCCATCCACGACAGGATGATCCATACCCGCAGCAACGACGAGTTTCTCTTGTCAATGAATGGGTGATCGACCGATCCATGTTTTAGTCATTAACTCAATAGGGAGTTAAGCCGAAGGTTCGACCGACTGCTTAACTCCATTTTTTGTTTTAATTCATCAGTCATCACGCACAATTCATCATGCACAATTAGAGAAGCTGAGAAGTATACGACTGCTGCCCCACAAGTAGTATAGGGCTGGCCGACTCCTATACGACTTCTCAGACCGCGTCAACGGGTTTGCTCGTGCGCCCGTTTACCAAACCAGCTTTACACCACAAAAGAGAAAGGGGAGCACTCTCTGCGAACTCCCCAACAACACAAATCAGCACAGCGAAATACCTCGAAAGGTCGACCACATTTATTTTTGGCGTTTTCGGATTTTCTTCCTAACTTTGCGATGTATAAAACAATACCAATATGAACGCAAGCGATAGCATCGTCATCATCCCCACCTATAACGAAAAAGAGAATATCGAGAAAATCATACGAGCAGTATTCTCACTCAACAAATGTTTCCATATCCTTGTCATCGACGACGGTAGCCCCGATGGAACAGCCGCTATCGTTCACCGACTGATCGATAACGAATTTGCCGATCGGCTTTTTATCATCGAACGAAAAGGAAAATTAGGCCTCGGCACGGCCTATATCACAGGATTTCGATGGGCGCTGGAACACGATTACGAATTCATCTTCGAGATGGATGCCGACTTCAGCCACGATCCGAATGATCTGCCGCGTCTCTATGCCGCTTGCCACGACGAGGGCTATGATGTCGCCATCGGATCGCGTTACGTCAGCGGTGTAAACGTAGTCAATTGGCCCATCGGGCGCGTGCTGATGAGTTACTTCGCATCCAAGTACGTGCGCTTTATCACCGGCTTTTCAGTCCATGACACCACGGCCGGCTTCAAGTGTTATCGCCGTCGCGTGCTTGAAACCATACCGTTAGACGAAATACGCTTTAAGGGTTACGGTTTCCAGATCGAGATGAAATACACAGCATACAAGATAGGTTTCAAGATCAAGGAAGTGCCCGTGATCTTCATCAACCGTCGCGAAGGCGTAAGCAAGATGAGCGGCGGCATCTTCGGCGAAGCATTCTTCGGCGTGATACGGCTACGATTAGACGGATGGCTGCGGAAATACCCCCGGATCAAGGCGTAAACACTCTCCCTCCTTTTCTGATATGTCACAAAAGACGTTGGATTTACAATACATCCTGCACCGCTACGAGAAATCTCCGCAAGTGCAGGCGTTGACGCATGCCGTGACCGACGAGTCAATACCAACCATTTTCTTGCAAGGCGCGAAAGGATCGGCCATGGCCATGCTTTTCGCATCGGGATTCAAAACGATGAAACGCACTGCCCTCTTCATCCTATCCGATGTCGACGAAGCAGGTTATTTCTATCATGATCTAACACAGGTGATGGACACCCAGCGCGTGCTCTTTTTCCCCTCGGCTTATCGTCGGGCGGCGAAATACGGACAGCGCGATGCCGCCAACGAAATCTTGCGCACAGAGGTGCTGGCTCGTGTGAGTGGCGGTTTGGAAACGCTCTATGTCGTGACGTCGCCCGAAGCGTTGGCCGAACTGGTTGTCTCACGAACACAACTGAATGAGCATCGGTTGTCATTACATGTGGGACAAACGGTCGACCTATCGGCGTTGCGACGTCAGCTGATTGATCTCGGGTTCGTCGAGCATGATTATGTATATGAACCCGGCCAGTTCTCCGTGCGCGGCAGCATTGTCGACATCTATTCCTATTCGAGCGAATTGCCGTTCCGTATCGATTTCTTCGGCAACGAAATCGACACGATCCGCACCTTCTCAGTGGAAGATCAACTGTCGAAACATAAACGCGAATCGGTGGAGATCCTACCCGAACTGGCCAAGAATGCCGAAGAGAAGGTTTCGCTATTGCGATTCTTACCCAAAGATACGCTGCTGGTGTGTAACGAGCTGACTTATGTACGGGATTCCATCGCAAAGATCTATGACGATGGTTTCTCTTCACAAGCCTTGCTGGATCGATTGGAGAACGCCACCGAAGCACAACAGCAGGAGATTCGCAACGAGATGACACGAGAGATGCAACTATTACGCGCCTCACGATTCATGGAAGATGCAGAGAAGCTCAAGCGTGTGGAATTCGGACACCAACCCACGAGTGAGTCGAAAGCTATCATCCGACTCGACATGTCGCCTCAACCTTTATTCCATAAGAATTTCATACTGCTGCGCCAGACCTTAGAAGATTATCAGTTGCGCGGTTACGAGATCTGCATTCTCTCCGATAGCAGGAAACAGCAGGAGCGCCTGAAAGAAATATTAAACTCTACCGACTACCTTGAAAGTAGGGCGATGTTAGACGACGACTCTTCTGAGAGGACACAGCGAGAAGTCTTTATCACCGGCACGCTCCACGCAGGCTTCAGCGACAACAGTCTGCGAGTTTGTGTTTTCACCGATCATCAGATATTCGATCGTTTCCATAAATACAGCCTGCGCAGCGACGTTGCGCGTGCCGGAAAGATGGCGCTCACCATGAAAGAACTGATGGAGATGGAGCCCGGCGATTACCTGGTGCATATTGACTACGGTGTGGGGCGCTTCGGAGGACTCGTACGCGTGCCCACGGGCAATTCCTATCAGGAGATGATCCGCATTATTTATCAGCACAATGATAAAGTGGACGTCTCCATCCATTCCCTCTACAAGATCAGCAAATACCATTATTCCGACGACCATCCGCCCGTGCTCTCCACGCTCGGAAGTGGCGCATGGGAACGACTCAAAGAGCGGACCAAGAAGCGAATCAAAGCATTGGCGCGCGACTTGATCAAGCTCTATGCGCGCCGCCGGCATGAGAAAGGATTCGCTTTCAGCCCCGACTCGTTCATGCAAGATGAGTTGGAAGCCAGCTTCATCTATGATGATACTCCCGACCAGCTTAAAGCCACCCAAGATGTGAAAACAGACATGGAACTGCCCCGCCCGATGGATCGGCTTGTTTGCGGTGATGTGGGATTCGGAAAGACCGAAGTGGCCGTGCGTGCCGCCTTCAAAGCAGCTTGCGACTCCAAGCAGGTGGCTGTGCTTGTGCCCACGACGATCCTGGCCTATCAACACTTCCAGACCTTCCGCGACCGTATGAAAGGTTATCCGGTGCGAGTGGACTACCTCACGCGAGCTCGCTCCATACGCGATGTGCGGCGTATTCTCGAAGACCTACGCAACGGTAAGATCGACATCCTTATCGGTACGAAGAAACTGCTCTCCCAGGATGTGACATGGCACGACTTAGGATTGCTCATCATCGACGAAGAGCAGAAGTTCGGCGTAGCGGCTAAGGAGCAACTGCGTCAACTCAAAACCAACGTAGACACCCTCACGATGTCGGCCACCCCTATACCTCGTACCTTACAATTTTCGCTCATGGGAGCGCGTGATATGAGTATCATCCGCACTCCCCCTCCCAATCGTCATCCCATCCACACCGAACTACTCACGTTCAACAGTGAAATCATTGCCGATGCCATCAACTTCGAGATGAGTCGTAACGGGCAAGTCTACTTCGTCCACAGCCGTATAGACACGCTGCCCACCATAGCCTATCTCATTCAGAAAGCCATACCCGACTGTCGCATAGGCATTGCCTATGGACGAATGAAGCCCAATGAATTGGAGCGCATCATCGAGAAATTCATGCACTTCGACTACGATGTGCTCCTCTCCACAACCATCATAGAGAACGGCATCGACATCCCCAATGCCAACACTATCATCATCAATGATGCTCACCATTTCGGATTGTCCGACCTCCATCAAATGCGTGGCCGCGTAGGGCGCAGCAATCGTAAGGCATTCTGTTACCTATTAGCGCCGCCCAGGAGCGTTCTCAGCACCGAATCCCGCCGCCGTTTAGAGGCTCTCGAAACTTTCTCGGATTTGGGTAGCGGTTTCAACCTGGCCATGCAAGACCTCGACATTCGGGGAGCAGGCAACCTCTTAGGCGTCGAGCAAAGCGGATTCATGGAGGCCCTGGGCTACGAGACTTATCAAAAGATACTCACACAGGCAGTCATCGAACTCAAAAATGATGAGTTTGCCAACATCTATACTGAGGATATGAAACTCGGACACAAGTTCACCGGCGCCGACTTCGTGGAAGACTGCGGCATCGAGAGTGATCTCGAAATGTATTTCCCGGACAACTATGTGCCCGGTAGCAATGAGCGGATGCTCCTCTATCGGGAACTTGACAACACCGTCGACGATACCGCCCTTGAATCTTTCAGGCAGCGGATGATCGACCGCTTCGGACCCATTCCCCACGAAGGTGAGGAACTAATGCGTGTTGTAACCCTGCGCCGGCTCGGTCGGCAACTGGGTTGCGAGAAGATCGTTTTGCGACAAGGACGGATGATGATGCAGTTTGTCAGCAACAGCGAGAGCGCCTATTACAAGAGCCCGATCTTTGAGCGCGTTCTTCAATACATCATGTCCCATGCCCGCCGCTGCGATCTCAAAGAGTCTAATGGACGTCGCATGATGCACGTGAACAACGTCCCCACCGTAGAAGAGGCGGTTGCCGTACTTCGCAATATCGAAGACGAAGACCCGACGAAGAAAAACAAGTAATCCTCATAGCTTCCTACCCATCCAGCAGATCCCGCAACAAAAACGTTTTCACGAAAGATTCCGACATCTATACGAGTAGTGCCCCACAAGTTATATACCTGTGGGGCACTACTCGTATAGAAGTCACGCACCCTGCCGGACCTTACTCCCTACTACTTAAAATCCCGATGCCGAACGCGGCACCGGGATTCACCTTAAAACATGTAGTACCTACAAGTCATTAAAAATTGTAGTAGAGACCGAATGTAATGTTGTTACCATCCATATTTACGCCCCATTCGTCAACTTTCGCCTTGGAGTTGTTGTCTTTGGAGTGATCATAACCCACGAACCCTACTTTGGTTACAAAGCTCAGACACGGCGTGAGATTGAGTGCCACGCCCGGTTTGAAGCCGATCTGTAAACGGTCAATGTCTCTGTTGTTAGCGCCGTACTCATGCGCATAGCCCACGGTGCCGTCAACAAAAGCATTGACAAGCCGCGAGTGAAAGAAGGTGTAACGCACATAAGGGTTGAATTCCACCGACTTTGCTCCGCCATGATTAGATCCTTTCCATCCGAAGGCTGCACCCACAGCCCAATCGCTGTTGAAGCTGTAACCCACTTCAGGCACGAACTTATACGCTGTGATGTTGTCACTACCACCGTTGTCAGCGCTTCCGATACCGACTCCACCGCCGACAAACACTTGGGCGGATGCGCCCACAGCCATAACGGCTGCCACCAATGTCATAAATACTTTTTTCATCATCTACATTTAATTATTAATATCTATACTATTGCCCAGTAAACGGACAGTGCAAAAGTAAGGTAAAATGCATAAAGGCCAGTCATCTGCTCTTATTTTTTGTAACTCTTTAATACAAATCTGTGTTAAAGGTGCTTCCTTTTACGCTGATTTCAGTACCTTTGCAAATATTAAAAACGATCGTATGTCACCTATTTTCATAGCCGGACCCTGCGTCATCGAGTCGCAAGAGTTGCTCGACTGCGTTGCCGAGACATTGTTACGAATCAACCGAAAGCTCGGCACGAATATCATTTTCAAATCATCGTTCGATAAGGCCAACCGCACCTCAGTCCGCTCATTCAGAGGTCCAGGACTCGACAAAGGCTTGCAGATGTTGGCAGACGTAAAGTCAAAGTATGGCCTGCGCTTGTTGACAGATATCCACGAGAGTTATCAGGCGTCGCCTGTGGGCGAGGTGGTGGATGTGATTCAGATTCCGGCCTTTCTCTGCCGGCAGACCGATCTGCTCGTGTCTGCCGCCCGGACGGGCCGGATCGTCAACATCAAGAAAGCCCAATTCCTCAGCGGGCGCGATATGCAGTATCCCGTGGAGAAAGCACGCGATGCCGGCGCCCGCGAGATCTGGCTCACCGAGCGGGGTAATAGTTTTGGGTATAACAACCTGGTGGTAGACTTCCGCAACATAGCAGATATGCAGGCATTCGTTCCAACGGTCATCATGGATTGCACGCACAGTGTGCAGCGCCCCGGTGCAGGCAATGGCACAACCGGCGGCGATCGCCGCTTCATTCCGTCCATGGCGCTGGCTGCCAAGGCATTTGGTGCCGGCGGTTACTTCTTCGAGGTGCACCCTAATCCCGATCAAGCTGAGCGACGGGCCGAATATGTTGGAACTGGATCAATTAGAAAACCTCATCACCCAATTAATATAGGTAAGATGGAAACAACAGACAAGTCACTCGACAGATTAAGGAGTGTTCGCACATATGCCGCACAATGTCTCAAAGACGAAGCCGAAGCGCTGGTCGACTTGATACCGCAGCTCGACGAGAACTTCGATCGAGCTGTGGATATGATGTATCGGTGCCGTGGCAAAATCATCGTGACAGGCGTAGGCAAGAGTGGGCATATCGGCGCAAAGATTGCAGCCACCTTGTCGAGCACTGGTACGCCGGCTTTCTTCATCAATCCTTTGGATGCTTATCACGGCGACTTGGGCGTGATGACTCCAGACGACATCGTGCTGGCGCTGAGCAATTCCGGTCAGACTGACGAATTATTGCGCTTCATCCCGATGGTGCTACACATGCACGTGCCCATTATCGGCATGAGCGGTCATCCCGATTCGCTGTTGGCCAAATACAGCACGGTGCACATCAAGGTGTGGGTGAAGAAAGAGGCATGCCCCCTGAATCTCGCCCCCACCAGTAGCACAACGGCGGCCCTGGCCATGGGCGATGCCCTGGCAGTGGCACTGATGCAGGTGAGAGGCTTCCGCCCCACAGACTTCGCACAGTTCCATCCGGGAGGCGAACTGGGCAAACGTCTCCTCACCACCGCCGAGGATGTGATGCGCACCTCGGATCTGCCCGTTATCCCACAAGACATGCACCTGGCGAAGCCATCATACACGTGAGCAAAGGGAAGCTGGGCTTGGGTGTCGCACTGACCGACGACCGAGTGACAGGTCTGATCACAGACGGCGACATCCGGCGGGCGATGGAACGCTGGCAAGCCCAATTCTTCAACAAGACCGTCAGCGACATCATGACTCGCACGCCTAAGACCGTGTTGCCAGGGACTAAGATCACCGAGATACAACGTATCATGCACGAACACAAGATCCATACAGTGCTGGTCGTAGACGAAGCCAATCGCCTCCTGGGTGTAGTAGACCATTACTCTTGCATGCTATAAACCACAGACATTGAAACGCTATTTCTCTACCCTCATACTCCTGCTGTGCTGCTTTGCATTCGCGTATGCGCAGACAGCCGACTCGCTTATCGTCAACCAACTTCGCCGAGAGGGCATCACGTTCTCGCACAACAATTCCGTGACGCTGCTTACCAACGGACAAGAGAAGTTCGACGACCTCTTCAAAGCCATCCGGCAAGCTCGCAGCAGCATCCATCTTGAATATTTCAACTTCCGCAACGACTCCATTGCCAACCTCCTCTTTGATCTTCTCGAAACGAAGGCAAAAGAAGGTGTGGAAGTAAGAGCCTTGTTCGACGGATTCGGCAATGATTCCAACAACAAGCCCCTGCGTCGCCGGCAACTCCAAAGCATACGCGACCGAGGCATCGAGATCCATGAGTTCGACCCCATTCGGTTTCCTTTTATCAACCACGTATTCCACCGCGACCACCGCAAGATCGTCGTCATCGACGGGCATACGGCTTATACCGGTGGTATGAACGTAGCCGACTATTACATTAAAGGTACGCAAGCCGTGGGCACATGGAACGACATGCACTGCCGGATCGAAGGCGAAGAGGTCAACACGCTGCAACGTATCTTTCTCCGCATGTGGAACAAGACCACCCGCCAGCACGTCGACGGTGCGCAATATTATCGCGGCGGGTCGGCCGACGCACACTTCACGGGATTAAAGCCCGACACATGCGCCACCGCCCATCATAAGATGGTGGGAATCATCAACCGCGAGCCGCACACCACCAACGGCATCATTCGTCGTTTCTATACCGATGCCATCAATGACGCCCGAGACAGCATCAAGCTCATCAACCCTTATCTCACGCTGAACCGCAGATTGAAACGGGCACTGAGACAGGCCGTCAAGCGAGGCGTCAAGGTTGAGATCATGGTGTCGACGCATAGCGATATTCCGCTCACACCCGACTGCGTGTTTTACAACGTGCACCAGCTGATGCGCCACGGTGTGAAGGTTTGGATGTACACCCCAGGCTTCCATCACACCAAGATTATCATGGTCGACGGGCAGTTTTGTACCGTAGGCAGTGCCAACCTAAACGCCCGAAGTCTCAGGTTCGATTATGAGGAGAACGCCGTTATCATCGATCGCTGCACCACTGCACAGCTCTCGCGCATCTTTGACCGGGACAAGGCCCAGAGCTTTCTGCTCACCCCGCAATCATGGCGAACATTCCGCACGCCTTGGAAGCGATTCATCGGTTGGTTTGCCCATCTTCTTGCCCCTTTCCTATAAGATCCGACTCCGAAACCTTTGTTTTCGCCCCGCCGGCCGTCTCTACGCAAAGGCCTCCCCGCCAGGGATGTTTGCAGGGGGGAAAACGGGTCCGGAATCGCACTTGTATTCTATTGATAATCAATCTCTTGTATTCCCGTAAATTTACATACGGTTAGAAGAAAATTTCTAACCGTATAAAAATAAATTTTCTTGCGGGAAGAAATTTTGCTGCAACCGTATGCAAATTTACGGGGATATATATATCGCCCGCACACGAGCCGGAAACGAGCATCGCACTCAGCCGTTTCTCGATTGTTTGATCTTTTCTACATAAGCATCGATGACAGCAACGGCGGTGATATTGACGATGTCGCGGATAGAACTCTCGAAGTCGGTGAAATGGATAGGCTTATTAAGCCCCATCTGAATCGGCCCGATGATTTCCGCGTCCGCATCCAAGGCTTGCAGGAGTTTATAACTACCGTTGGCACTACTGATGTTGGGGAAGACGAGCGTGTTGACATCGAGTCCTTTGAGACGCGTAAACGGATACTTGTCATCGCGTAACTCGCGGTTGAGGGCGAAGTTCACTTGCATTTCGCCATCAATAGCCAAGTCGGGATACTGCTGTTGCATTTCAGCCACGGCGTTGTGCACTTCCAGCGAGCTACCGTTGTCATCGGTTCCGAAATTAGAATAGCTGATCATCGCGATGCGCGGCACTTCATTAAAGAATCTCACCGTATGGGCGCTGAGACGCGCCACGTCGACAAGCACATCCTGGTTGGGATGGCGATTGATGAGCGTATCGGCAATGTAATAGATTCCTTTCTTGGTGTTGAGGATGTGCATGGTAGCAAACGTCTTGTATTCAGGGCGAATACCGATAACCTCCTTGGCTACTTTAATCGTATTGGAATAGCGGGTGTAGAGACCTGTGATAAAGGCGTCGGCCTCGCCGACTTCGACCATCATCATACCGAAATAATTGCGCTCATACATCTTGTCGTAGGCTTCCTGGAAGGTGTAACCTTGGCGCGCCCGCTTCTCAAAGAGATGTTTGGCAAAGGTGGCGCGTCGGCCCTGCTCTTGATCCGCACGCATGTCGATGATCTGAATATCGGTCAAGTCGAGCTTCAATCGTTGTGCCTGCCGACGAATACGATCGGGATTACCCAGCAGTATGGGGAAGCAGATCCCTTCCTGTTTGGCCTGCACGGCGGCTTTCATCATCGTGGGGTGTCCGCCCTCGGCAAAGACCACGCGTTGCGGATGCCGACGCGCGGTGTCGTGGAGCTTCTGCGTGAGCTTGGTCTCCTGTCCGAGCATCTGTAAGAGCGAATTCTTATAAGCCTCCCAATCCGTTATTGTGCGACGCGCCACACCGCTCTCGATGGCAGCCTTGGCTACGGCGGCACTCACTTCGGTGATCAAGCGCGGGTCGACGGGTTTAGGGATAAAGTATTTCGGTCCGAAGGTCAGGTCGTTGACATGGTAGACATCGTTGACCACATCGGGGACGGGCTGTTTGGCCAACTCGGCAATGGCATGCACGGCCGCCATCTTCATCTCCTCGTTGATCGCTTTGGCATGCACATCGAGTGCACCGCGGAAGATGTAAGGGAAGCCGATGACATTGTTGATCTGGTTAGGATAATCCGATCTGCCCGTAGACATCAACACATCCGGACGACTGGCGATGGCGTCTTCGTAAGAGATCTCCGGCACAGGATTAGCCAGGGCGAAGACGATGGGATTGTCGCTCATCGACTTGACCATGGCTTGCGTGAGGATGTTGCCTTTGGATAGGCCCACAAACACATCGGCACCGCTGACAGCCTCTTCCAAGGTGTGCACGTCGCGGCGATCGGTAGCAAACAGTGCTTTCTGCGGTGTGAGTCCTTTGCGATCGCTGGTGATCACGCCTTTGGAATCGAGCATCACAATGTTTTCCTTGCGAGCGCCCAGTGCACAATACATTTTCGTACACGAGATAGCAGCCGCACCGGCACCGTTGACCACGATCTTGGCTTGCTTGATGTCCTTGCCTGCCACTTCAAGGGCATTCTTCAAGCCGGCAGCCGAAATAATGGCGGTGCCATGCTGGTCGTCATGCATCACGGGAATGTCGAGCGTTTTCTTCAACCGGTCCTCGATATAGAAACACTCGGGCGCCTTGATGTCCTCCAAATTAATGCCGCCGAAGGTGGGAGCGATCTTCTCGACAGCTTCGCAAAACTTCTCGGGATCTTTCTCGGCCACTTCGATATCAAAGACATCGATTCCGCCGTAGATCTTAAACAGCAATCCTTTGCCCTCCATCACGGGTTTGCCGCTCATCGCGCCGATGTCGCCGAGGCCCAAGACGGCTGTTCCATTGCTGATCACAGCCACAAGGTTGCCTTTATCCGTGTATTTGTAAACATCATCGGGTGTCTTCTGGATTTCGAGACAGGGATAAGCCACGCCCGGCGAGTAAGCCAAACTCAGGTCTGTCTGTGTGTGATAAGGTTTGGTGGGTTTCACCTCGATCTTTCCCGGTCGGCCGCTTTGATGGTATTCCAATGCAGCCTCTTTCGTTATCTGTACCATAATTTATCCTTTTGGTTTGTCGCTTCGCAAAGGTACGGAAAAATCATGAAACTGCCACTTTTTTCCTCCTATTAATATCACATAGAATAATTGAGAGTTGACAATTGCTCATTGAGAATTCTTCCAAGCGGGGTAATGGAGAATTGGGAATTGCTCATTGAGAATTAGGCATGTGCCTTATAACGCATGTTGAGAAAGATAATTGAGAATTGACAATTGACAATTGAGAATTCGCTTGTGATCTTATCAGACGTTCTGAGAAGTATACGAATAGTGGCCAACTACTCGTATACCTGTGGGGCACAAGTATACGACTTCTCAACATGCGTTATAAGGCACATGCTTAATTCTCAACTATCTATTATCAATTACCCCGCTTATGAGGCATTATCAATTCTCAATTAGCAATTCTCAATTATCTATTCCTCTTCATCATCTCCACACGCTTTTTGACCATCTCCTCAAAGGCTTTTCGTGTCATGGGTTTATCCCCCTGCGGCCTGACGATGGCACGGGCAGCCTTGTCTTCAATAGCCGTTGCCGTGTAAGTCTGTTGACCGTTGTCAAACGCTAAGATCAGTCCCTCCAATCCGCATGCGATCGGTTCATCTCGCAATGGGATGTGGTGGGTGATCCAAACGGTCGTCTTGCCGTCGGCCGATACGGCTTTCACGCATTCGAATCCTAAGATGGTCTTGGTCGCCTCCGGATGGATCGTGAAGTGCGCCGACCGGATGCTGTCACTGACCAGGAAGTCTTTCCCGAACACCGACACTTGATCCAAGATGATCCCCGCCGCGTGATTCTTATACGTATAATTCCGGGCTTGCTGCTTCACACTTTCACTGATGTCGACCGTACGACCCATAAACGTGATCTCCTGCTTCTCTTTCAGGGGGAGGATGCGGAAGTCACTCTCACCATCCTTATAGGTGAGCTGGTAATCCATGAAAACGTTTTTATACGCGCTTGCCAGGCTGCTGCGCATCTCTTCATCGAGGCCGGCATCGGCAAATAAATCAGGCGACTGCGTGTTGTAAACGGCCCGATAGGTCACAGTCAACTCCTGGGCCTGCGCCATGACGGTCGCAAGCACGACTAATACAAACAAAATGGTTCTTTTCATTGTCTTGATCTTTAAATGATTACGATGATATTCAATATTTGAGCGTCAGACCTGCCATCACATAGCCGGGCATATACCAAACCCTACTATTCATCGAATAATAAGAGTCGATGCGACCCGTCTCGCGCTTCCTTTCGGCCAGGTGCATCACATCAGAGCCGTAGAGTCGGAGTCCCAGGCGTTTTGACGCGTCGTATCGCACTTCAAACCCATAGAAAACATTCTCGTCATGATTCTGGTTCAAACCATATCGGTGGTATCTGGCTTCGACATGCGCATAGAAACGGGCAGCCTTCCACATCAGCTTACCCCGCAAGTCTTGGTTCGTCATTCGGTTTCGGATAGGCGTCCCATGATAGACATTCCGATCGATCATCCATCTGAGGTCGCCGTTTAATCCCTTCTTGAAATAGGTAGACAATTGGAGCATCAGCGCCATAGTGCCGGATTGCGCCCGATATAAGGCGTCATCGTGAAAGACCGGCACGCGGGCATGCACATAATTGATCGTAGCTTTCACGTTCAATGGCAGAGATATGAATCGATACTCCACCTGCGACAGCCAAGACAACTGACTTCTGGCCGGGCTCAACCTTTTCTCCACCAATGATGTATAAGTCTCCTGCCGGTTGTTCTCGGCTACGTCATGCCGAGACGTCTCGAATGAGACCATGTTCATCATGCTCAGTCCGATATACTGGAGTATGAGGAGCTGCAATACCGAGGCTTTGTGCACCTTGGCGAAAAACCTGCTGACGGAGCTGCTCATCACGTTGTTATACGACTCCAAATAATAGCTGTCGCCCAAAAGAGCCGTGATGGGATGGAGCTTGATGCCGTATTCATAGTTCAGGGAAAGATGGTGGAATGCAGACAGGTCGTAGTCTGCCTGCAACCGCGGCGATACCAGTCGGCAAGTGCGATCGGCGAAGTCTCTGGCGAGATTGGTTCTGGCATGCTGCAACAAGTAACGCAGACGCACAGCAAAACGTAGCCGTGACCGATCCTTTCCGAGCATGGCATCGGCATAACAGCCGGAATAATCGATGGTCGCATCATTGTCAAACTGCTCGCTCACCATAGTCTGGTGCAGCTGCGAGCAAAGTGTCTGCCGTTCGAGCATGCCTTTGAAGGCCAGCCGCAAGTAATAGGCATCATTCAACCTGTGTAGGTAAAACAGTTGTGCCGCACCGGTCTCCCTCATCCTCTCGGAAGCATAGTCATAAGCATCGGATAGGTGAAAGCGTGCCGCATAATAAGGCTGTGCCGCTACGAACAGCGCGTCGTCGTGCGTGTCACTTTTCCGATAGTCGGCCAGCAGATTGAGGGTGTTCTTCCCCATACGCTTGACCAAGAGCAGACTCGTTTCCGCATTAGTCATTCCCGGCTTGCGGTTATAGTTCAGAATGTTTTCATACAGTGTGTGGTCGCTTCGAGTGTTTCGTGAGGAAAACAAGAACTTCCCGTCCCAAACCATATTCATATCCCGCGACGGTGCATAGACAACCTTGGCCTGAGACAACAGCTCGTGTTGCCGTCCCTTTTCCGCAGAAGCGTCGCTGTATTGCAGCCCGGATAGATACGCATAGTCGCGCTCGTTTCTCGATATATGATGATCGTAGCCGTATATGCCGCTGACGCTAAGCCTAAGTTTGGAGCTGGGATTGGCCATATAGTTCAAAGAGGCGAAATTGCTTTCCCGTCGCTCGGTATCCTTACGGTCGTTCATAAACGGGGCATAAGTTTCCATCAGGGCCTTGGCTTTTTCCATGGGATCGTCTCCGCTAAGCAGGTTTTGCATCCCGCCGGAAAACTGTATGATGTCTCGGAATGTCAGGTGTCGCATCCCGATGTTGTTCGCGGCCATGATCCCAGAAAACATCTGCTTCTTACCGATGTATAGAGCCGCATTCCGGGCCTGGTATTTATTGAGCACGCCGCCGGCCATATCGAGATCTCCTTTCAGTCGGCTCCTCATCTTGTCATTCACGCCGACATTGATCACAGTTTCATTGGTGGTCTTGAATCCGTCATAGATGCTGTATTCGGAGTAGTTCTCGATCACATCTATCCGGCTGACCCCACCGGCAGAAAGGTTATCGGTCGGAATCACGGTGTTGCCCTGAAACAGATCTTGTCCCTCCATTAGAATCCTACTGACACGCTTCCCATTAGCCGTTATGGTCTTGGAATCCTCATCTATTCTGACATTTGGCAATCTCCCGAGGATATCCCCTAACGACCGCTCTGTGCCTGTCGTGAAATGTCGGACAATATAAGAAGTGGTATCTCCCCGCACGTTGATGCCGTTCGACACGACTTTCACCTCATCGAGAACGACACGGTCATTGATCTTGAAATCGACGATTATCTCCGACGTCCCCCACACGATGACGCTCTTTCGGACAGGCGGACAACCCAGAGCCGTGGCCCGAACCGCATAGCTGCCTTTGTCAATGTTCTCGAAACGATATTTGCCATCTTTGTCGGACAGTGTCGACATGATAATCTTGTCGTCTGCGGGCCGGCATAATTCCATCCGTGCGCCAACCAGCAGACTGCTGTCTGCGCCGCACACCACACCTCTGATCGTGCCTTGTCCTTTCGCCCCGGTCAAGCACAAGGTCAACATGACACCTATGATCCATCTTTTCATGCGAGAATTAATTGAATCGTTCAGGGAGACTAATGCCACTACACTCTACCTACTCATCCAAGATTGCGACTCCTCTTCTTGTTAATCATATATACCCTTATCCAATTTATCATCATATTGAGTGTTACTTTATTATTTACAGCCAATGAACCTTTTTCATACAAAATGCAAGAATAATTAAAAGCTAAAACTATTGTGGCGTATAATAGCACTAATGATATTACGATCGAAAGCGTAGTCCCCCCATTTGCAAATAACACAAATGATGCTATTGGGCTGGACAAAGGTATATATGACAATATCTCTACTATTGAAGAATAAGAACCAATATTCTTCACCACGTACATAAATGTCAATAAGAGTGGCATTGTAATAACTAATGAGAATTGCTGTGTATTCGTATTTTCATTGGAAATAGCCCCTAAAATAGAAAACAGTATTGAGTATAATAGGAAACCTCCAACTAAATATAATATAAACATAATCAGGAATGTGATCAGTTGATCTTGTGGTAAAGAAGAAAGAGATCCCATAAAAGTCTCAAAAACTTCTTTCTTAATCATCAATGATGGAATCTTATCCAGAACCGATATAACCACAACACCAATGATACACCACAGCATTATCTGTATCAATGCAGCCAACAGACCAGCTATCAACTTCCCTGCCATTATATCACGGCTTGACATCGCAGATAATAATATCTCACATATTCTATTCTTCTTCTCTCGCCCTGTCATTCTCATTATAGAACTAGAAAACTGTAATATGATTAAGTACAGAAGAAAAGTTGCAACTAGGGATACTCCAAGAATAGATATATTAGTATTTTCTGAATGATATATTAGCACTATCTTACTTTGTTCTTCTGTTCTTATCTTAGAAAGATTTATATTCAACCGCGTCTCTGCTAACCGCATTGAAATTCCATCAAGAATAGCCTTTTGATTCTCTGGAAGTAACACACCTTTTGTCAACACATCACATTGTATTTTTTGATCAGACTTTCTTGTAAGGATGATACGGGCATCATATCCTCGGTTTTCCCAATCATAACAACTACCATAGTTAACCTTTAACAAAGGTGAATCAGCAATTGGTTTCTGTAACTCTGTCTTGTTTTCAACAATCATCCGACTAAAAGGTCTGTTACTATGATTAACTATAAATACTAATATCATAGCTAATGGAGGTATGAGGGATATAAGCCAAAATGACCTTGTCCGTAACTGTACTTTAAGTTCAAAGTTTAGAATATTTAAGAGAGATTTTTTATTCATCCTATTTCCTTTCTATTTATTACCAATTTCAATAAATATATCTTCCATCGAAGGAATCTTTTTCGAGCATTGAAAAACTTCATATCCGCTTAGTCTATGAAGAATAAGCTCCATACATTCCCCCGTACTAAGATTTGTTCTGATATCATCAAGTTCCACACGAAACCTATTTTGATCTACCTGCGATATTGATATATTGAAATGATCTTTTAGTTTAGAATAAATATCATCACTATTTACTACCTGATTAGAGGTATCGATCTCAACTATAAAAGAAGTTTGCTTAGTGTATGCTTTCTTAACGTATGTAACATTACCACTAACTTTCAACTTCCCTTTATTAAATAGAGCAACGTCTGTACATAAATCTTCCACAGACTTCATGTTATGGGTGGAAAGAACAATTGTTGCTCCATTTTCTTTTTGGTATTCTTTAATTATATCAATAAAAGTATGGAAATTGATTGGGTCAATTCCAGAGAAAGGCTCATCCATAAACAACAGAGAAGGATAACTAATGAGAGAGCTAATTAACTGAACTTTCTGCTGCATTCCCTTTGAAAGTTCTGAAACCCTTCTATGCCTCCAACTCCTAATATCAAAACGCGTCAGCCATTTATCAAGACTAGACTTCGCTTTCTTATCATCAAGTTCTCTTATATTAGCAAAAAACATAAGCTGTGTTTCAATATCAATACCATCATAAAGTCCTTTCTGCTCAGGTAAATATGATATCTTTTTGCGCAACTCATTTACAGCTGAAATATCTCCATACTTTATTGTCCCAGAATCATAATCTAACACTTTTGTAAGAATCTTTAAAAGCGTACTTTTCCCAGCACCATTAGGACCAACAATAGCATAAATAGATTGCTCCGGGATCTGTAAAGAAATATCGTCTAAAGCAACATTGTTACCATATTTTTTTATAAGGTTAGATATAGATATCATTGCTATTTTTCAATTAGTGAAACATTACAGGATAAAATACCTGTCCTTTTTAAAACGGGACAGATTTCCTCATTCTTTTGTATACGATCTTTATTTGCTATGAGTATCCTAGTTATGCACTTGCCACAAAATTTATTATAAAAACAATTCTCACATTCTTTTCGATTATCATTCTCTGCACTAAGATTTATATTAGCAAATAGAGAATACAGTGGATTTTTAAGTGATAAGAAATTTAGATTAGGATCTTCTCTAAAATTACCTAGCTTCCATTTGCTCTCTATCATATTACAAGGCATTACATCTCCATTAGATTGGAATGACAACATTGTCCAACCAGCTCCACAGGAAGGTATAACATTTGCCAACTTCATACCAGACTGACCTAGACGATCTGAGACTGTGCGAACCCTTCCCATATACTTTTCACCAATTTGAAGAACCCTTTTATCAAGTTCCATACGTATAGCACTACAACGGTCACTCATTGTACATCCATCTGAGAGTTTATATGTCCTGCCTTTTTCAATATTTTCAGGTATGCTTACCATAATATCAAGAACATTATTATCTAGCATGTAGTCGAAGAAAGCATCAGCTTCTTTTTCATTTTCATTCGTGAGCATATATACTACACGAAAGAACTTGGGATCAATTTCCTTTTTGATTTTTATGATATTGTATAACGTTTTCGAGAATGTATTACGAACACCTCTCTGAAACGCATTGGAACTCTCACTAAAACCATCTATACTAATACTAAAACCTATCTTATCTTTATAAGTTTTAAATATCTCATAAGACGTACTAGGAATGGCAGAGGCGTTTGTCATAACCGTAACTGTCATAAACCGTTCACAGGCAGATCTTAATATTTCATTAAAATATGGATTCACTGTTGGTTCCCCTCCTGTTAGTTCTATAATCCTTACATGGCGTTTTTGCAAAGCATCGAACAAGTTTTCCGCTTCTTCCAAACTAAGACTCGCTGCCTTAGTTGGGGAGAATGCACCATAGCAGTACCGACATTTTAGATTACACTTTTCTGTCAATTCTATACTTGCAATACGAATGGGAAATTTATCTTCACATTGCAGAGTAACATTTGGTCGCGTCTCTAAAAAGATAAAACCTAATTCCTTTAAATTGTAATAAAAGTTATAAATCTCCTTGGCTTCTATATTATAGGAGCATGATAATTCTCTAATGATAGTATCAATATCTGTTTTCCCATCTGTTAATTTCAAGATAGGGAAAGCTCCCTTAGGTAGGCTTATATGCTTGCCTGAAATTATATCTATGGCAATAGCAGATTGCTCCGAAAGAATAATATTTGGATTGACTCTTGGATAATACATTTTACTTTTCTTTTAAATGGCAGCTAACGCCCATAGCGTTAGCTGCCTCTTGATTAGAACGACGCATACGCAGCAACACCTGCCAAAGAAGGAGATAAGCCACATGCGATACAGAAAGTACATGCTGCACACCATATACTCTCCACAGCAGAATCATCGTCATTAATGTTCATTGCTGGGGCAGCCAAACTACCCAATTCTAGATTTCCTGTTATTGCTTTAAATTTTTAGTTGTTAATAATAGATTTATACTCACTATTAATGGCTCGTCGACGTATTCCATTAAGTTTAGATATTGCAAAGTAAGTGACTTATTTCTGTCCTTGCAATCTCTATAAGTAACTTTTTTAGGAAGAAATTAAAGAAATCAAACTTTTGTGTGATAATTTGTTGGTTATTTTGCAGAAAAGTTATAACTTTGCAGTATTATTAACTACCTAACCAAAGTCCTATGATGAATGTAGAATATTTCTTTGGAATACTCAATGACATCCAAACAATTTCCGACAAGCAATACGAGCAAATCCCGCTGCTGATAAAAGCTGCTGAAGCATTTGCCCGTATATCTTACCAATGCGTCTATCTTTTCGACTTCTTCCGAAAGAGGTTTCTATATGTATCTGACCATCCTACTTTTTTATGTGGATATACAACAGAGGAAGTAAAAAAACTTGGATACACTTTTTACATAGAAAAAGTACCACACCAAGAACTCGGCATGCTTATAGAAACTTATAGACGTGTCTTTCAATTTTTCAATAGAAATGACAGTATAGATAAATTGAGAGGAACGATGTCTTGTGACTTTCATCTAAAAAATGATAAGAAGACTATTTTGGTCAATCACAAGTTGACACCTGTCTTATTAAATAAAGAAGAAAAGGTTTGGGTAGCTATGTGTACAATATCATTATCCTCTCAGAAGACACCCGGGCATTTGATCTTTCACACAGATTATTCTCCATGGTATTGGCTATACTCTTTCACGCAGCACAGATGGGAAGAGAAATATAAGTTCAGCCTAAAAGAAGGAGAAAAAGCCGTTTTACGCCTATCGGCAGAAGGGTTAACAATAGACCAGATTGCCGTTGAATTACATAAGTCACCCGACACAATCAAATCTTGTAAACATAAACTTTTTAACAAACTCAAAGTGACAAATATTGCAGAAGCACTGTCCTATGCAATTACCTATCACTTAGTTTAACCGTGCTTCATCTATGCCACCCTTTGAGAAGTCGTATACTTGTACCCCACAGGTATACGAGTAGTCGGCCACTACTCGTATACTTCTCAGAACGCCTGATAAGACCACAAGCGAATTCTCAATTGTCAATTCTCAATTATCAATTATCTTTCTCGATGAGCAAGAACGAGGGTGAAATAAAGTTGTCCTTGTTCTCTCGGCTTACGGGCACTATGATGATAAATAAAACGATCTGGGAAGAGGGATGGCAGTCGCCCGGTAAATCGAGGCCCCCCTCTTCGCAGATCGTTACTCACTTCTAATATCCGATGGTGAAGCGTGTCTTGTGATGGGCAGGCTTTTCAAGTTCATCGACCATCGCCACGGCATAATCCTGGACGGAGATATGGCTGTTACCGTCGGCATCAACAATCAGGTCGTCTTTTCCCAACCGGAATTTGCCGGTCTTCTCACCTTTCTCATCAAAAGCGCCCGCAGGCGAGAAGAACACCCAATCGATTTGGTCTTCATTCACCAACGTGTTGAGATAGAAATCACCCAGCGGACGGACACCATCCATGATCTCGGCAGGAATAGCGCCCGAATCGACTACACGGAGACCGGGTTTCACAAAAAGCGTGCCTGCACCGCCAACGATGAGCAAACGTCCTACGCCGCTCTTTTTAGCCGCTTCGAGAATCTTGGGGTAATTGACCTGGATGAGTGACTTGATGTCGGGATTCGCCCATCCCGGATTATAAGCCGAGATGATGGCATCTTTGCCCGCAGCGAGCTTGACGATGGCATCTACATGGGCTACATCCTCTTCGACGGCTGTAACGGCATCGTTCTTTGGGAGTTTGTCGGCACTGCGCACTACGGCTGTCACCTGATGACCGCGCGCAATCAACTCGTTTAGGATAGCCGAGCCCACAAAGCCCGTTGCACCGATTAAAACTACATTTGCCATAACTTGTTTCCTTTCTTGAATGATTAATGTTATTATATTGTGTTGACCATGCAAAGATAGCAATTCATGCTCATTCGAGCAAATCCTGCTTCATATTACGACGGATTTTGGCGAGATATGCCTTCATGTCGGCGGCATCCCGCGGTCGATGATGGAGAGAAGCTCTTTGAGTTCGGTGCGGATCTGCGACACCTGGTCGTGCGTATAGGGATTGAAAAGGATCTCCTGTAAGAGGAAATCGTCTTCGCCAAGTACGCCTCGGGCAATCCGCAGATGGCGCTTGAAGGTCGTGCCGGGAGCATCCTGATGCTTCATTACGGCAGCAAAGACAAAGGTACTCACGAAAGGGATGCTCAACGAATAGGCCACCGTCTGATCGTGTTCATCGAAGGTGTATTCATAGATGTTCAAGCCCAGTCGGCTGTATAGATTCCGAAAGAAGTTGCGCCCCTTGGCGTCGCCCTCGCTGATGATGATGGCATTCTCTTCGCTTAATTGGTTGAGATTGGCGAAAGTGGGGCCGAACATCGGGTGCGTGCTGACATAAGGGTGTCTGCATTGCTCGTAGAAGGCTTGGAGATTGGTTTTCACCGAACTGATGTCGCTGATGATACAGGTCTCGGGCAGATAAGGCAATACTTCCCGGAAGGCGGGGATCGTGTATTTCACCGTCACGGCATTGATCACCAGATCGGGCTGGAACGCCTGCACTTCGTCGAGCGAGGTGAAGCGCAGGCAGTTGTAAGTGAAGCGCATCCGTTTGGGGTCGTGCTCATAAACGGCAGTTTCGTGATCGAAGCTCAGCAGGTCAAGAAAAAAACTCCCCATCTTGCCTGCACCCATGACTAAGATTCTCATTTTATCGATTGATGATTTCCATCTGCTGTCTTACACTCTCTTCATGAATATGCTCGAAGACGCTGGCGATAAATTCGGCAGACATGCCACAGAGAGCACCTTGTGCGCCGCGCTTATCCAGGATCTCGTTATAACGCGATGGCTGCAAAACCGTCATGTTGTGTTCTTTCTTATACTGTCCGATCTCACGACAGATGCGCATCCGTCGCGATAGCAAATCCATGATCTGGTTATCGAGATCGTCAATCTGACGCCGCAACTGAGTGATTCCCTCGGTGGTGACATGTTCGCTTCGCACGACGAGCAACGATAGGATATAATCCAGGACTTCGGGAGTCACCTGCTGCTTGGCATCGCTCCACGCTTCGTCGGGCGAACAATGACATTCCACGATCAGGCCATCAAAGCCGAGGTCCATTGCCTGTTGGCAAAGCGGCGCTATCAATTCACGACGCCCGCCGATGTGACTCGGGTCGCAGATGATAGGCAAGTTAGGGATGCGTCGGCGTAACTCAATGGGGATTTGCCACATCGGCATGTTGCGATAAATCTTCTTTTCATAACTCGAAAACCCTCGATGAATAGCGGCAATGCGCTTGATGCCGGCTTGGTTGATACGCTCCATGCCGCCGATCCACAGTTCGAGATCGGGGTTGACAGGGTTTTTGATAAAAACAGGAATGTCAACCCCATGCAGCGTGTCGGCCAGCGCCTGCATGGCAAACGGGTTGGCGCAAGTTCGGGCACCGATCCAAAGAATATCGAAATCGTATTTTAGGCATAACTCCACATGTTCAGGCGTTGCAACTTCGGTGGTGATAAGCATACCCGTCTCGTCTTTCACTCGCTTCATCCATGGTAAGGCCTTTTCACCGTTACCCTCGAACCCACCGGGTTTGGTACGTGGCTTCCAGATGCCCGCACGAAAAATATGGCATCCTTTACCTGCCAGTTCTTGTGCAGTGGTCATCACCTGCTTTTCTGTTTCTGCCGAACAAGGGCCAGCCATCACAATGGGGCGTTCGTGATCACTCGGTAAGTCGAGTGGTAATAAATCCAATTCCATAAGCATTTATTTGATTATCGTTTCTATTCTTTTTAATGCCTCATTCATTCTCTCATCCTTGGCACAAAGCGAAATGCGGATGTAACGACAGCCATTGCTGCCGAAGATGAAACCAGGCGTTATGAAAACATGTGCTTCCTGAAGCACACGCTCCGTGAGTTGTTCGGTATCTTGATATCTATCGGGGATCTTTCCCCACAAGAACATACCTACCTGTGCAGGATCAAACGTGCAACCAAGTGCCCTCATGATTCGTTCGGCGATGTCGCGTCGACGTCGATAGGTGTTGATATTGGCCTCTCGATGCCAAGCGGGCGAGTTCGTGTTATAAGCTTCGGCAGCTGCCAATTGCAAACCACGAAACATTCCGCTGTCAATGTTACTCTTGATTTTAAGAATCCATGAGATGTATTGGGCATTCGAAGCACACATCCCCACACGCCAGCCCGGCATGTTATGACTCTTCGACATCGAGTTAAGTTCGATACAATAGTCCTTTGCCCCCGGTATCTGCAACAATGAGATGGGATGCGAATTGAGGATCAATGAATAAGGATTGTCATTTACCACCACGATGGCGTGGCGTCGGGCAAAATCTACGAGACGCTCGAATGTTTCGCGTCGGGCATCGCCTCCCGTGGGCATATTGGGATAGTTGGTCCACATTAGTCTTACTCTCGAAAGATCCATCTGCTCTAATTCATCAAAGTTAGGTTGCCAACCGCAGTCTTCTCGCAGGTTATAGTTCACCACACCAGCCCCGAGAATCTTGCTGAGCGACGTATAAGTGGGGTATCCAGGGTTAGGAACGAGCACCTCATCGCCCGTATTTACAAATGCCAACGTGATGTGGAGGATGCCTTCTTTGGATCCGATGAGTGGTTGAATCTCGGTTTCTGGATCAAGCATCACATCATACCAACGTTTGTAAAAGCCCGCCATCGCCTGCCGAAGTTCTATCGTTCCCCGCGTAGGTTGATAACCATGAGCATCCGACCGAGCTGCGATCTCACAGAGTTTGTCAATCGTTTGCGGCGATGGAGGCATATCCGGCGACCCGATGGCAAGACTAATGATATCGCAACCAGCAGCATTGAGCAGCGCAACCTCTTTGAGTTTGCGACTGAAATAATATTCCTGCACCTCCGAGAGTCGGTTGGCAGGCTGCACCTCAGCTATTCGTTTGTTTTCCATCTGCATATTCTCCTAAAATTTTCAGCTCCTGGGTCAAGGGTCGAATAGCATCGACGCCCTGCCGATAACGTGTCAGACTGTTGTAAGTGACATCTACATAAAACAGATACTCCCATTCGTGACCGATCACTGGTAGTGATTGGATCTTCGTTAAGTTGATATGATAAAACGAGAGTATCGTCAAAACCTTCGACAAGCTGCCTTCTTCGTGCGGCAAAGAAAAGACCAAACTCGATTTATTCGACTGCTCCAAATCCCGTAGAGAATCTGTTCTCGCAGGATCAGAAACCACCAGGAAGCGGGTGAAATTATGTTTGTTGTCTTCGATATGATCTTCCAACACCTTCATACCATATCTTGCTGCCGCTGCTACATGACATATTGCAGCCCATCCCCGACATGTATTCTCCTTGATATAGGCTGCAGCTCCCGCCGTATCATCGGCTTCCACGGCTTTCAATCCAGGGTGACCAGCCAAGAAATTACGGCATTGCATCAGCGCAACCGGGTGCGAATGCACCTCGCAAAGACTGTCCCAATCATCGTCGGGAAGACAACAGATGGCATGCTGAATATGCAGTTTGAATTCGCCCACGATCGCTGTTCCTGATTCGCGTAACAGTTCATAATTGTGTAAAAGCGATCCGGCAATCGTGTTTTCGATAGCCAGCATCCCGATCACAGTGGGATCTTGCGCGATATTCTCAAATATTTGCTCGAATGTGTCGCAACAAATCAGTTGGATTTGTTCATCTTCGAAATATCGATGTGCCGCAATATCGTGAAACGATCCGACACGTCCCTGTATGGCAACTCTCTTCATTGGCTTTGTAATACTATGTTAACAAAAATCCCGCCTCATCTGAAATGAAGCGGGACTCCGATGCAATCCAATTTGATTTAACTTGTTATAAGTTGAAATTTACACGCAACTTCCCGCTTCGCAATAGCTTGCAAAGTAAAAGTAATAGTAACAAAAAGCTGCGTTCAATCCACTCATTACACGTCTCTCTATTGTTTAACTTGTTGCAAAGTTATTGTTTTCCATTCAATCATGCAAGTATTTCGACAGAAAAATGATTCTTTTTCTTTTCCCGATCAACAAACCATTGCATGAAGAAACAAGACAAAACACCTTCTTCTTAATTATGCAAATTAGAGCAGGAATACATCGCTTTTGATGCGAAAAACAGCGATCGAGCAATTGATTCATGCCATTTTGCCATGCGATTAACCGTTTATCAGAAGCTCGGAAATGGCTTTTTAGACAACGAAAAACAATCTTTTGCAGGTTCAAAATTGTCTATTTTATGTGTATTTACACACCATTCGGCGAACAGCAAAAACACAGTTTACTGATAACCAACACTTTACAAAATGCTCATTTCTCGCGTATTTCCTCCCGATCGAAATCTTGCTGGAAAATAACGGAGTATTGATGTCGTTATTTGATCAAATATTTTGACAAATGTCCAAGCCGAAATCAACTGACGCCTTGTGTGCAATTAATATTCTTTCAATCCCTACTAAACACGCCATAAGGATCATTGTTTTTATACTTTTGCTTGACTTGGCGCTCTATGCCGTCATCTGTTTGTCCACGATCAGCCGCTTCGGGCATCTGCTGCGACAATGCTTCGGCCTGCTGCAAATCAACATGGGCGAGACTTTCATCACCGTTTTCCAGATGCAATGCACCGCGTTCTTTGAAAGCATCGATGCAAAACGGATTCACATCCAGCACTTTTCCGTAGGTCGCAATGGCTTTCTCGATATCGCCTTTGCGGTGTTCGATCCGTGCTTTGAGCAACAACACGTCTTCATTATCGGTGATATGATCGAGCAACACATGCACATCCTCCTCGGCTTCAACCACCTCATCCATTTGCAAGAGCGTTTCGCCGCGCAACAGATAGGCATCGAAATAATCCGGTTTGAGCGTAATCGATTTGGTGAGCATGGCTATGGCGTTGACCGTGTCACCCTGCCCGAGACAGGCGCGAGCATATAGATAAGGTATCTGAGGATTCTCTCCGTCGAGCAACAAAGCCTTTTCGCACGTGTTGGCCATGGCTCCATAATCTTCCATCATATATGCCACATGGGCCATCCGAATCCAAATCTGCGCATTATCAGGCTGTGCATCGGCCAGTTTCTGCAATTGTTCGTAGGCCGGAAGCAGCTCACCCGCACTGATAAGAGCCTGCGACAGATAGTCGCGCACTTCTAAATCATCCTGCAATTCGAGTGCATGATTGAAACAATCTGCGGCAAAACGCACTTCGCCTGCACGCAAAGCCCGCACGCCATCATACTTCAACGTGTCGAAACTGCGCGCTTTCTCTTCTCTGATTTTCTCTTCCGGAGTCTCTTCCTTGCTTCCAAACAAGGCTCTAAAAATCTTCATTTTGTTTGTGTTATAAGAATTATAACGCAAAAATACGATAATTCCAAGTAAGCCCAAAACGATTCCTGAATAATTTATAACACGCTGATTGCAAACAATAATTTACTTAAAAAACGTCGGGACGATTTGGGATTTCAAGTCGGTTCGTCTATCTTTGTCCTGCAATGAAACGACATACACTCATCATATCAGCCCTGTTTTGCTGCCTATCAACCCATGCACAAGAGGTGAAAAGAGACCTTTCGCCGGTGATCTCTGCGCAGCAACCGATCTCATCGGCCGTTTCTCAGACGCGCGATGGCATCGTCTCTGCGACAGATAGATCATCCGTCGACTCATTACATCTGCCTACGCTCAACGCCAGCGGACAAGTGCAGCCGTTTCGTTTATCCCCACTTTATTGGGGCGGATGGTATTCTTGGAATCTGCATCGCGGTCTGAATATCAATCTCGGAACCTCTGTCTTTGCCCAATTCGGTAAAAACGCACACCGCGGAGCAGGCTTCACACAAAGTGTTTCGGCCCAGTATGCCATGCCGATCACATCAAGACTCTCATTTGCCTTAGGCGGATATTTCAACCACATCTATTGGGCACACGACAGTTTTCGCGATGCCGGCTTATCGGGTATGCTTGGTTATCGCTTCAACGAACACTGGGAAGCTTATTTATACGGTCAGAAATCATTGACCGACAACCGTCGCATCCCTTATCCTTTATATGATATGCAAATGATTGGCGACCGCATCGGCGCTGCTGTCAAATACAATGTCAATCCCAATTTCAGTATCCAAGTCTCCGTAGAACAAGGTTGGCTTCCTCGCCCAAACACCCTCTATTTCGACCAATACAATTATCCTGTGCCCAGGAATTAGCATCTGCGATTCCAAAGAAATAAGTCACTACTTTTGGCGATTGCGCATTTATAAAAATCATCGTACTTTTGCTCGCGAGTATTGAAGCATTAATGATAACACGATGAACAATAAAATTGAAAACAAACTGACCAATATGCCCGAGACGATGTTAATCACGCTATGGGCGAAAGCTGAGGAGTCTAAACGTCCGGACGCTTTGCTCCGAGACGAAGTAGGAAAAGATGTAGAGTTCAAATGGTCTGTGCTTGATACGAAAGAGATGGAAACGTGGAACAACAAGATACGACTGGCGAAAGAATATTATATGAGCGACTCATGATAAGGGCCGCTTTCCTTTCATATTCAGGATGCTCTACCATATTACTTGGTTCTATCGGCATTTCAATCAACGCGTCGTAAAGCTGCAAATCGGCTGAAAATCCCCTTTGCGAAACCACAAGAATCGCAAGGGTATATTCTTAATACAGAATAAAAAGGAGACGACAAATGAATATTCTTTATCTATTTCTTTGGTTATTTAAGAATGTTTACTTACCTTTGCGGGCGTTAATTCTTAGCCCCTAAGTTAGGGGGGGTCTGAACAAGAGCGAATTGATAATTGACAATTGAGAATTGATAATTCTGATATGATTAAAAGGACAAATATAAACAGCAACAGCGCGATGCAAAAGAACTTCGATTCTCTTGCATCTTTTAACGCTTTATATTTGCATATCTCGGAAAAAGTCTTAACACACACACACACACACACAATGCAGACGTGGTAACACCACAAATTTAAGTCTTCGCATACGCGCGCGCGTAGCGTGCCGTAACCATAGGCTGCAAAGGCTTTCCCGAGGGATTGCCTTTGCAGTTTTTTCGTGTATTTCCATCAACGGAAAATCCCGAAAAATGAATGAGAATAGAGAGAATTAACTAAATATTTCAATCCAATCAAACAGGTTTTTATGAAAAGAAAAGAATTAGAGAGACGGGCCTACTTAGCCCCCACACTTTCGGTTTACGCGATGCAGACCGAAAGTCAGTTCTTAGCAGGCTCAGAAGCCAGTGGCAACGCAGGCACAGGAGGCACAGGTACTGCCGATGGCGATGCCAAGCGCGGATGGATCGACGATGAAGAGGAAGAAGAAACCTCCTCCATTCCCACCCGCCAAAACCTATGGGACTAACAACAAACAAGTAAGAAACAATTAAAACAACGAAGAAATGAAAACAAAGAAATACCTCTCCCTCGCAGCCCTCGCCCTTTTGATAGCAGGCTGCGCCAACGAAGAAGCAGACAACGGCAAGAAGACCGACGACACCACCGACAAACTTACCTTCATCGGCAGCATGATTTCCGAGCCGGTAAAAGCCGAAAGCGCTACCCGCACCTCCTTAGACGGAATCTTCCCCGGCACTCCCGGTCTGAACAATGTAACATTCTACTGGGAGGTAGGCGATGAAATCTGGCTCGACAACAATCAACATGCCCCGGCCGACATCACA
Organism: Hoylesella enoeca JCM 12259; assembly: GCF_000613405.1. Taxonomy (GTDB): domain Bacteria; phylum Bacteroidota; class Bacteroidia; order Bacteroidales; family Bacteroidaceae; genus Prevotella; species Prevotella enoeca. Next base: position 119,939 of record NZ_BAIX01000004.1, read on the forward strand.
GCCAAGAACCCCAATGCCAAATTCGATTTCACAACTAAGGGCGGCATCGGTGGCAATGAGCGCATGGTTTACTATCCCGCAAGAACGCCACGACCTATAATCAGGTAACCATCCCCACCGTACAAACCCAAACCGCCGCCAACAACACAGAGAAACTCGGCGAGAACGGCGACTGCGGCGTAGCCAAGGCCACCAAGGTTGCTTACCGGAAATATAAATTCACATTGAAGCACAAGGCCTCCTACCTCTGCCTGTTGCCCCGCAGTGCCAACAATTTCACGAGCGACGTAAAAGTTATATCTGTCAAAGTAACATCCGACAACAACATTGCCGGTACTTACACCCTGCCCAATACCGAGACCGGCGCCCTTACCGGCAGCGGTTCCTCGAAAGAAATAACCGTGAATGCCACCGGCGCCGAACTCTCCACCGCCACCACCGACCAATCGAAGAACGCCATCTACGTCGTTATTGCTCCCGGCACACATAAACTGACACTTGAATATACGATAGAAGATTCAAAGACCAACGTTAAGGGAACAATCAAAAAGGCCATCGTACAGAAAGATTACAAAGAAAACACCGTCTATCCCCTCACGGCCAACTTAACAGTACTCGATTATTCAAGTTCGTTTACTCAATATTATATGTGGGATGCTGCCGAGGGAGAATATTTTTGGAAAGGATATGAAAACGAACAGCCCAGTACTGTTTGGGACAGCAACAATGGTAATTATCCTAAGAATAACAGTGATCCCCGTTGGTATAATGAAGATTTATCAGGATATCATAATTATAACGATAATATCGATCCTGCTGTCAAAGCCACACGTTCTTGCAAAGACTGCCCCAATATCAATGAAGTGTTATGGTATATTCATCGGGATTACGGCGATCCGCATTGGGATGATATAAACATTTGGGCAATGAAAGGACACCTTTATAAGCACGGAATGTGGTTTAAAAAGAAAGCAGCTATAGGTAGCAGTTTCAGTTCCGAGAAGGCTCCTGACGGAAGAGATTATAGGCGGACAAGAGATCTCTGTCATTACAATATCGTGCCCCCTCGTCTCTCAACCTCCCCACTCGCCAATCCTAGCGATTATTTCTTTTTGCCATCACTTGGTCGTTATTGGAACGACGATGGTAACTCGTTAATTTAGGTGTGTGCGGATCTTATTGGATAAGTACCCCATATTGGGGAACTACTTATCCAGATCCAAAATTTGTATACGAACTCGAATTAACAAATTATCAGTTAAGTATGTACGGAGCGGGACCGCGCTATTATGGATGCAGGATATGGAAACTTGACGGAGTGGATTACCCTCAACCGTAGGAATGATATGACTTGCCGAAGAATATGTATACATATTGCGCGGAATATGATATCATATTTGGCAGAATATGTACACATATTTTCGAGAATATGATATCATATTTTTCGGCGAATGGAAACAAATTTGTAACAGAGTGATAAACAGCGCATTACGGAACGATTGCAGTCCGCCCTGCCGGAGCGCTGAAAACCAAGCAAAAATGGGCGGAGAAACCAAAAACTTAGCAAATTATGGCAAAGAAACCATTGGCCTACGTGCTCTACGAGCACATAGCGGGCACAGGCTCGCTGAAAGGCAAAACCGTTATTCAGGCGCGCGCCACGGGTCGGCACCGCATCAGCCACCGCGATTTCTGCGAGGCCGTAGCCCGCGCCACCACCTTTACCGGCGCCGAAGTCGAGGCCGTTCTGCGCTTATCTGCCCAAGTGGCGAAAACATACGTAGAGAACGGCGACATCGTAGACTTCGGCGACTTGGGCACGCTGCGCCCCTCGTTCCAAAGCAAGTTGGTGGAAAAGGGCAAAGAGGAGTTCGATGCCCACAAACACATCGTTCGCCCGCGGGTCGGCCTCGTTCCCTCTCGCGCCTACTTCACGCTTCAAGGCGTAAACTACGAGCGTGTGCCGGCCAAGGAGAAGAAGAAGCCGTAAGAGGTTATACCGGAAGCACAAACCGAGTGTAACTCCGCGCATAACGCGAACTTAATAGAACCGTCGCCAAGCGATATTTTACTGCTTGGCGGCGGTTTTGTTGGACTAATCTGTATTTAGTCCGGTATGTAGTAAAAAATCCGCAGTGTAATTCAAACTACACTGCGGACTAATTTTGCTCCTCTTGCAGCCCTTTATTTATCGGCGTTGCGAGAGGGGCGTTTTTGTGTTTCTGTGCAGGCAAGCTATGGCACATAGAACAGCATAAGCTCCACTCTTCGCCGCCTGACCAATCCCCTGAGCACTTTGCCTTTGTATCGGCAGAAAGAGACATACTCACGGAAGATATTCCTGTCGCCGGCTTCAATCTTTCGCAGTAGTCGGCTTTTGGAGTGCCTGCCGTAACCGAGCAACCTGCCTGTGCCGACATTGTAAAACAAGACGGTCAGCAGCAGCGCGTCTTTCCCATACTTTCTAAACACCCTGTACCGCTTGATAAGGTAGGCACGGAGCAGCGCGTCTGCCGTTCTTCTCGGTCAGTTCCACTACAAGGCATTTGTCGTCGGGCATGGTAAACTTCGCCATCGCAAAGACCGAGCGCTCCTAAGATTCGCGTGATCTTTACGCCCGGCGTCGCGTTTAAGAAAAGACTCAAAGACGTGGCGTTTGAGATGGTGAAGAAAGGATGATTGAAAGGTGAAAAGGTGGAAAAGTGAAAGGGTGAAAAGATGGTGGTTAGTCTTTTCGCCCTTTTTCTGTATAGGGTAGGTACGGTAGGTGCAGTAGGTGGATTTATCATTGCGCGTAGCGCAATCATTCAACATTCCTAATTCAACACTCCACATTCAAAACTGAGACGGCGGGGGTTCATGGACTGAACACCCGACGTCTATGTGTCAATCAGCCAAGTTATCGGGCTTTGTCGGCGATGGCCTGCTTGATGAGACCTTCAAGCTCCTCACACAGCTCGGGATTATCTTTGAGAATGGCTTTGCTGCCATCACGTCCCTGCGCCAGTTTCGAACCATTATAGCTGAACCAACTGCCGCTCTTCTGAATGATGTTGTATTCCACGCCAAGATCCAAGATCTCGCCGACCTTGGAAATTCCTTCGCCGAAAGTGATCTCAAACTCTGCTTTGCGGAAGGGTGGAGCAACCTTGTTCTTGACGACCTTGACGCGGACTTGATTGCCGACGATCTGATCGCCATCTTTCAGGCTGGTTACCTTACGGATATCGAGACGCACGGAGGCATAGAATTTCAAGGCATTTCCACCGGTGGTCGTCTCGGGATTACCGAACATCACACCGATCTTTTCGCGCAGTTGGTTGATGAAGATACATGTGGTGTTGGTCTTGGCAATCGTCGACGTGAGTTTGCGCAGGGCCTGGCTCATCAGTCGTGCTTGCAAGCCCACGGCTGATTCGCCCATATCGCCTTCGATCTCTTTCTTCGGTGTGAGCGCTGCCACAGAGTCGATCACCAAGATGTCCACAGCACTGGAACGGATGAGTTGGTCGGCTATCTCCAAGGCTTGTTCGCCGTGTCGGGTTGCGAAATCCACAAGTTGTCGATATCCACGCCGAGTTTAGCGGCATAGAAGCGGTCGAAAGCGTGTTCGGCATCGATGAAAGCCGCAATACCTCCGGCTTTCTGTGCCTCGGCGATGGCATGGATGGCCAAAGTTGTCTTACCTGACGACTCAGGACCGTAGATCTCGATGATGCGCCCGCGGGGATAGCCGCCCACGCCGAGCGCCGCATCCAGTCCGATGCTGCCCGTGGGAATGACGTCTACTTGTTCGATCTTCTCTCTCCGAGTTTCATAATCGACCCTTTTCCGAAATCTTTTTCTATCTTAGACATGGCAGCCTGCAAAGCTTTCAGCTTCGCTTCCTGCACATTGGGTTCTGTTGATTCTTTCATAAATTAAATGTATTGTCTGCCGAACGCTTCCTCACCTTACCCTGTTGGGAGATGGAAATAGCTGTTGGCAGGTTTAATGTGAGATATTTGAATATGTTTGCTATGATTATTCCTTAGAGTGCTCCCGCCTGATAGGCTCCGTCTGCGGAAGGCTCTGCGGGGGTGAACACTTCGTGCCATGGCAGTCCCTGCTTGTTGAGTTGTTCCATGAAGGGATCGGGATCGAAGTCTTCCACATTCCACACGCCGGGCTTCCGCCAAATGCCTTTGAGGAACATCATCGCACCGATCATGGCGGGTACGCCCGTGGTGTAACTCACGCCCTGCATACCGGTTTCCCGATAGGCTTCCTGGTGCTTGCAGTTGTTATAGACATAGTAAGACAGCTCCTTCCCATCTTTGATGCCACGGATATGGCAGCCGATAGAGGTTTCACCGTCATAGTTTTCACCGAGATCTTGGGGATTAGGCAACACGGCTTTGAGAAACTGCAAGGGAACGATCTTCACGCGGGCTGTCTTGCCCGAATTGTCTGCCAACGGCGCCTCATATTCGATCTCGTCGATCCGCGACATACCCAGATTCTGTATTACATCCAAATAAGTGAGGTATTGCTGACCAAAAGTCATCCAGAAGCGTGCCTGCTTGATGGTGGGATAGTTCTTAACCAGGCTTTCCAATTCTTCGTGGTGCATCAGATAGCTTTCGCGCGGACCGATATTGGGATATGTGATCGGACGATGAACGGCGAGCGGCTCGGTCTCGATCCATTCTCCATCCTTATAATATAAGCCTTTCTGGGTGATCTCCCGGATGTTGATCTCGGGATTGAAGTTGGTGGCGAATGCCTTGTGGTGATTGCCTGCGTTACAATCGACGATGTCTAAGTAATGTATTTCGTCAAAGTAATGCTTGGCGCATAAGCTGTAAAGATACCGCTCACACCCGGATCAAAACCGCATCCGAGGATGGCCGTGAGACCGGCCTGTTTGAAACGGTCGGCATAAGCCCACTGCCAGCTGTATTCGAAGTGAGCTTCATCGCGCGGCTCATAATTGGCCGTGTCAAGATAATTGACACCGCAGGCCAGACAAGCCTCCATGATGGTGAGATCTTGATAAGGCAGTGCGAGATTGATCACCAGTGTCGGCTTATAATCGTTGAAGAGTGCCTTGAGCTGCTCCACATCGTCGGCATCCACTTGTGCCGTTTTGATAGCTGGATTTCCGATAGCCCTGACTATCGCATCGCATTTCTCCTTGCGACGCGAAGCAATCATGAAATCAGTAAATACGTCAGCATTCTGTGCAATCTTGAATGCTGCAACGGTAGCGACGCCACCGGCGCCGATCATCAAAACCTTATTTAATTCATGATTCATAGTTCACAATTGATAATTAATATTTGATTCGTTGTTCATCATTCGCTGTTCTTTCCTTGATTCACCACTCACGCATCATCACTCGACATCGAAGTTGTCCACTTCCTGATTATAGAGATGAATTGTGAACTATGAATTGCCCTCGATTTCCTCTCCTCTGATCCCCAATGCGTTCATCAGCGAGTAACCGAGAATCTCTTGGCGGAAATTGCCGCCTTCCATCGGCTGCATGGCAAAGACGGTGACACGCTTAGAATCGTCGACATATCGGAGTGCTTGACGGACATCGTCATACACGCCGGCGCTCTCCACATTGGGAATGAGCATCACCCGACGCACTTCCTGCTGCGCACAGGCGGTCTGCAAAATATCGATCAACATGTCGTCTTTGCTCACCATGGCTTCCACCGGAAGCGCATCGATCACAAACTCTCCCAAATGGTCTCGGAAAGCCTTCCCCCTGAGTTCCTGTTCATAATCGGCCGGCACAAAGTTGTCCAGCGCCTTGCTGTCTCGGTCATGAAGCAACACCACCTGTGTCCGGTTTTCACCTTCGCGCAGCCCACCGTCGAGCGCGATGCAATCGACCCATCTTGCCAAGTCTGCCTGCGGGATATGTCGTCCGATCATACGCTCGAAGTTGACAATGAGATTGAATGCCACTTGGTCTATGTAATCGGCATCGGCAATGATCAAATTCTCACTCCATGGGGTTTGTGTCGTCTCATTTTTCATTGTTGCAAAGATAGCGTAAATCAGTAAAAGGACAAAACAAATCCTCGTTTATTTTGCCCCGTGCGATTCTCCTCGCACCTGATTTCTGATGAAAATCAGCATAAAACGCATATTGACCTCTTTTTATTAGGACGTTTAGATTTTATGGCGTATCTTTGCCATCCGAAATTACTAAAAACATACAAAGAATGACATCTCTAACGTTAGCGATCATTATCGTATTCATTGCGGGCTATTTGTGCATAGCCTTAGAGAGTGTGACAAAAGTCAACAAGGCAGCCATCGCATTGTTGATGTTCGTTTTCTGCTGGACATTGTTCATGATTGATCCCGGAGCTTACCTTACCGGTGTCGGCAGCGAAGGACTGGCCAACGCGGTGAGCAACGCCATCGAGCATCATCTCGGAAGCACGTCGACCACGCTATTCTTCCTAATGGGAGCTATGACCATCGTGGAAATCGTCGACCAAAACGGCGGATTCAATTTCGTACGCGACACGATGAAGACCAAGAGCAAACGGACACTGCTATGGCGCATTGCCGTGATGACATTCTTTCTATCTGCCATCCTCGACAATCTCACCACGAGCATCGTGATGATTATGATCCTGCGCAAACTCGTGCCCGACCGCAATGACCGGCTCATCTATGCCTCACTGATCATCATCTCGGCCAATTCCGGCGGTGCATTCTCTCCGATCGGCGACGTGACAACCATCATGCTGTGGAACAAGGGCCTTATCACTGCTGCGGGCGTCATCAAGGAGATCTTCCTACCATCTGTCGTCTCAATGGTCATTCCGGCCCTGATCTTACAGACTTCGCTCAAAGGCGAGCTTGCCACCACCGACATTAAGATGAAATCCGACTATCAGATGCTCGACTTCAACAGCAGGCAACGCAAGGTGATCTTCTTCCTCGGCGTGGGTGGTCTGATGTTTGTGCCTATCTTTAAATCCATAACCCACCTGCCCCCGTTTGTCGGCATACTACTGGTGCTCGGTCTGCTGTGGACTGTCACCGAAATATTCTACCGCCATGTGCATCGCACCAACGACGGCATGTCGCGGCGGGTGAGCAACCTGCTCTCGCGCATCGACATGTCTACCATCCTTTTCTTCCTCGGCATCTTGATGGCTGTGGCCTGCTTAGAAGAAGTGGGCGTGCTCACAGCCTTAGGCCAATGGCTCAACGAGGTGTCGGGCGGCAATCACTATATCGTGACAGGCGTCATCGGTGTCATTTCGAGCATCGTAGATAACGTGCCTCTGGTGGCCGGCTGCATGGGTATGTATCCCGTGGCCCCCACGGGCGACATGGCCGTCGACGGCATCTTTTGGCAACTCCTGGCTTACTGTGCCGGCGTGGGCGGTTCGATCCTGATCATCGGCAGTGCGGCCGGTGTCGTTGTCATGGGCTTAGAGAAGATCACGTTTGGCTGGTACATGAAGCGCATCTCTTGGCTTACGCTGGTAGGTTATCTGGCCGGCATATTCTCTTATTGGCTCATCCGCACGTTCTTGTTCTAAATGAATGGAGCATGGCCCCTGACTCATAGAGCCATGGGCTGACATCTTATAACACATGTTGAGAAGTCGTATACTTGTGCCCCACAGGTATACGACTTGTTCTTGACCACTCGCATACTTCTCAATCGCCCTGATAAGACAGCAAGCGAGATCTCCATGACCCATCATCCATGAGTCATCCGGCCAATCACAGTGAGATATAGACAGAAAAAGCTGCATCTGCCCCCGCAGATGCAGCTTTGCATAAGGAAAGTCGGTGACGTCGCTATTTCATGAACTGATGAGAAGCGAGCATCTGTTTCGGGTCGAGTGCTTCATCCAGCTTTTCCTTCGTCATCAACCCTTGTTCTAGGATGATGTCATAGACAGAGCGGTTGGTGTCTAAAGCCTCTTTGGCCACCTTGCTGCATGCCTTATAGCCGAGGTAAGGATTCAACGCCGTCACGATGCCGATGCTGTTTTTCACCATCTCGTAGCAGTGCTCCTTATTGACGGTGATGCCCAGGATGCACTCCTCTGTGAGCGTATCAATGGCGTTGTGCAGCCACCACAGGCTCTCGAAGAGCGACTCGGTGATGACGGGTTCCATGACGTTTAGTTCTAACTGACCGGCCTCAGCAGCGAAAGAAATCGTGGTGTCGTTGCCGATCACCTTGAAACAAACTTGATTGGTGACTTCGGGTATCACGGGATTCACCTTTCCCGGCATGATCGAAGAACCGGGAGCCTTGGGCGGCAGGTTGATTTCGTGTAGGCCACAACGCGGTCCCGATGCCATCAGTCTCAGATCGTTACAAATCTTGGAGAGTTTCACTGCCAAGCGTTTCAGCGCCGACGAATAGCTGACATAGGCTCCCGTGTCGGGCGTTGCCTCGACCAGGTCGGAAGCGGGCACGAAGGTCTCACCGGTGAGCTTGCTGAGGTTGTCAGCACAGAGCTTGGCAAATCCGGGTACGGCATTCAATCCTGTACCGATGGCAGTGCCTCCCATGTTGATCTCGTGGAGCAGCTTCACGTTGCGCTCGAGGTTGAGAATCTCTTCTTCCAAATTGGTGGCATAAGCGTTGAACTCCTGTCCGATGGTCATAGGAACGGCGTCCTGCAATTGGGTTCGACCCATTTTAAGGGCATCCTTATACTCGTCTCCCTTGTAACGAAGGGCCGAGATCAAGCCCGCCAGACTGGCCACAAGCGCCTTGTTCATACGGATGATGGCGAGGCGTATGGTCGTCGGGTAGACGTCATTGGTGGACTGACCGCAGTTGCAATGGTCATTGGGGTAACAGTATTGGTATTCCCCTTTCTTATGTCCCATGATTTCGAGGGCACGGTTAGCAATCACCTCATTGGCATTCATGTTGACCGATGTGCCGGCACCTCCCTGCATCATATCAATGGGGAAATCTTCGTGGAATTTGCCGTCGATGATTTCACGGCAAGCTTGCGAGATAGCCCCGGCAATCTCGTCGTTGATAACGCCCAAGGTGTGGTTGGTCTGTACGGCAGCCAACTTGACATAAGCAATGGCGATGATGTAATCTGGGTAATCGCGTATCTTCTTCCGTGAGATGTGATAGTTGTTGATACCGCGCTGCGTTTGCACGCCATAGTAAGCCTCTGCGGGCACGTTGAGTTCGCCTAAAAGGTCGGACTCTACTCTGAACTTTTGTTCTGACATAGTGTTTTAGTTGTTTAAGTTAATGAGTTTATTACAATTCTCTGTTTTCTGTTTTTCACCTTAGAAACATTTGATCCGGTACATGAATCCGAGTTCGATTCTGTTGGTATGATCGTCGGCCAGCCCCGATTGATCGGAATACTTGCGGTTATGTCCGATATAGCTGAGCGACACACGGAGGTCTTGCGTCGGGTCGGGATAATATTCCACGCCGCCCGAGTAACCGATCGACTTGCGATAGTTTTTAAAGTGATCGGAGTGGGGCATACTGGCTGTCTCGTAACTACCCTTGACGAAAACATTCCATTGGGGGCGGCATTGCCAGTGGGCTTCGGTGATCAACGAGTTGTAATGCACGGCCGTATAGCTATGCGTGGCGGCTGCGCCTGGCACACCGGCCATGTCTTTCACCTCGGCGGAAACAATGCCGAGACGATCGAAGCTGTCGAATTCTCCCATATAATCGAAATACCATTGGAAAGTGGGTAGATTGAGTTTCTGACCCAGAATGAGCATGCGCGAATACTTGTGTTGTGCTTGCGTCTGTAAGCCCCATGACCACCGTGTCTGCAACTTGTCGCTGAAGAAGCTGCCGTTCCAGTTCACGATGTAAGTCAATGGATGCTTGGCAGCACGAATATGATGCATGGCCAGCATTGCGTTGTCTTCATCGAGCGTGCCGTTGTTGGTGTTGGTGACATCAACAACCAACTCCTGCGTGGGCACGGGACGATAAGCGACCGATAGGCCGGCCATATAATTCTCCATCGATCCCACCATGTCGGAGAACTCGTAGACGTACATCGGGTTTATGTCGAATTCAAATCCTCCCCAATGCTGGCATATCTTCCCCGCGGATACGGTCCATTTGTCGTTTACGTGGTAACCGATCAACATAATATCCGTGGCCTTGGCAAAATTGTCTTCACCTTTGGAGGAGTTGGATTTGTTGAGTCTATGCCGTAGCCGATAAAACAATCGATCGGTGAGATCGCCCATGATCTCCAATCGCAACTCCTTGTTGACAAAGCCGGTGGTCCATGGGCCGCTCTCGTCTCTTGCTTGTGCCGCGGCTGCACAGTTGAGGTAGAGATTGAAGGCATCGGTGTTCTTCTCCAATTTCAAGACACGGTCAGCCAGCGATTTGTAGTTGCCGTCCGGGCCGCCCATATCGGTGTTGTTCCCTTGTGCATGACTCTGCGCGGTCGCCGAGAGTAGTGCGACTATCAGGATCAGTCGTATTTTCTTCATCGGTATGCGTATTATAGGAATAGGATTCATATTTGTTGAAGACGTATGAGCCATTCCCACCATGCCATAAACTCCCCATCCGATGCCGCCGACACGTGCTCGGGTAAAGATCAAAGCCAAGACAATGGCCCATTGTAGCAGTATAAGAGCGGTCAACATATGATTCCTATTTATTGTCAATCGGTAATTGTTATCAGTTCGGTAGTCATTGGCAAAAGTAGGAATAATCGCCGATAGCAAAGTTATAAATAACGATTCTATTTTTGTAAATAACGAAACTTCTTCGTATTTTTGCGTCAAAAGCATGTTCATGAGCAACAACGGAATCCTAAGTTTACAACAGATGGCAGCGCGTTACGCCATCCAAGACATTTTCGAAGCCAGTGTAGTCTACTTCCATTCAGCCTCAGACGACCATGCATCAATGCTCGATTTCGCCGGGAGAATCAGCTTTTATGAAATGTTGGTGGTGCGAAAAGGCCAGTTGGGAGTGCGTGTCGGCGACAACGACATCACGCTTCGGGCAGGCGATCTACTGATTCTCACGCCCTTCCAGCCTGTTATCACGCGCAGCTTAGGCACCCAAACCGAAGTGGAAGGACTACTCATCGAGACCAATTTCTATGCCGGTTTGCGATCACTCGATCGTGAAACAGATGTGATGATGCCCACGGTGATCACCAATTCCAATCTCGTTTTCCACCTCGGACACACCCAAACTGCCAATTTGATCAGTCTGTTACGCCAGATTCAGAAAGCCATTCGCCAGCCCCACCTCTATAAATTAGAGATTCTCAAATCGTTTGTCCACATCTGTTTACTGTTTATCACTGAATTGCCTTACGACAACAGTGTGCTCACCCACGACTTCAAACACAAAGAAAACATCTTCAAGATCTTCATTCACCTGGCTCATTCCAATTTCCGGAAAGAGCGACAGATCCGTTTTTATGCCGACAAACTCAATATGACCACCACTTATTTGTCACGCACCGTGCGCGAAATCTCGGGTACGACGGTCTATGATCACCTGGCCCTTCTCACTTATCATGAAGCCTGCATGCTCTTGCGCACCTCCGATCTCACTGTCGGCGAAATAGCCGACCTGCTCCATTTCAACGACACCTCGGCTTTCACCAATTTCTTCAAAGGCAAAGCCGGCGTCTCACCATTGAGTTATCGAAATAAAAAAGAGTAGTCGCTCATGCCTCATCGCTGGACGCCGGATAGGACTGTTAATCGCAATTCAAATCCCTGATATTGTTGCCTGTCATCCATTTTTCTCAAAATTTGTTTGCACGGTTAAGATTTATTACTTACCTTTGCCCCCGGTTTCCGCCTTCGCCCCCTAAGTTAGGGGGATGGGGGTCTGAACAATTAAAGAGATGATAAAGCAAGCAAATATAAACAGCAGTAGCACGATGCAAAAGAACTCCGTTTCTCTTGCATCTTTTAACGCTTTATATTTGCATATCTCGGAAAAAGTCTTAACACACACACACACACACACATCTCACCTGGCGTAGATACCTTCACGGCTTTATCTTACGCGCGCGCGTAAGGCATGCGCTAAACACCAATAAACAAAGGGCTTCTCGGAGTTCCCTTTGTTCTTTTTCATGTCCTTTTGCCAACGGCAAGGGGGAAAATTTCACGAATTATTCATTCTAAAACATAGCGAATATGAACAGAAAACAATTAGAGAGTAGGGCTTATGCGAAGCCCGCAGTTGAGGCAATCCGTTTGGAGCCTCACAGTGAGTTAATGGACACCTCGTTCCCCAACAGCGGCGGGCATAACAAGGCTGGCGATGACGGAGACGATCTTAGCGCCAAGCAAGGTTGGTTC